>NZ_DASPLS010000074.1:0-39464 GCF_035627455.1 Noviherbaspirillum sp. | reverse complement strand
TCCTGTCGGTGTCGCTTACTCCGCCCCTACCACGACCGTCGCCAGCCGTTCCGGCCCGACTTTCCGGCGAAAGGCCGCCTGGACGTCGGCCGCTGTCACGCGCGCAATCTTCTGGGTCCAGGTGTCCAGGTAGTCGAGCGGCAGCCTGTAGAAGCCGATCACCGCAATGTTCTCCAGAATTTTGAGATTATTGTCCAGGCGCAGTGCAAATCCGCCGATCAGGTTGTCTTTCGCCGCCTGCAGTTCGTCCGCGGTCGGGCCGGTACGGATGAAGCCGGACATGGTGTCGCGCACGACCTGCAGCGCCTCGCTGGTCTGCGACTTGCTGGTTTGCATGCTCACTTCGAAAGGACCCTGCTGGGCGAGCGGAAGGAAATAGCTGTGCACGCTGTACGCCAGCCCGCGCTTTTCGCGCACCTCGTGCATCAGCCGCGATACAAAGCCGCCTCCGCCGAGAATGTAGTTCCCCACGGTGAGCGGAAAGTAGTCGGGATCGCCGCGCTCGAGTGCGGGCGCGCCGATCAGGATGTGGGACTGTGAAGCCGGGTGGGCAATCCTTTTCTCCTGCCGGTCCGTCGCCGGCACCGCAGGTAGCGCCTCCAGCGGTTCGCCCCGGGGAAGGCGTTCGGTCAAGCGCCTGGCAATCTGATCGGCTTCGTCTCTGGTGATGCTACCGATCATCGAGATGACGGCCCTGTCAGCGACATAATGCTTGCGGTGAAAAGCGACGAGATCGTCGCGGGTGACTGCGGCCACGCTTTCCGGCGTGGGGATGCTGCCGTAGGGATGTCTGCCGTATAGGAGGGGCCAGAATGCGCGGTTCGCGATCGTCTCCGGCTGGGTCAGCTCCTCTTTGATGGCGGCAATGATGCGCGCTTTGTCGCGCTCGAGCAGGCTTTGCGGAAAGCTGGGCTGCGCCAGTATCCTCCCCAGCACCGCCACCGCCTTGTCGCGCTGCTGCGGAGAGGATAGCGTGCGCAGGGTCATGCCGGCGCGGTCGTTGCCCGCGTTTCCGCCCCGCTGCGCGGCGATATCCGCAAACGCGTTGGATATTTGTGCCTCGGTCATCGCCGGTTCCGCCGGCGGTCCCGCGCTCTCTTGTATGCCGCGTGCGAGCATCGCGTTGGTGACCGATGCCGTGCCTGTCTTTCCGGGCGGGTCGCGCCGCGAACCGGCGTCGAATTCGACGCTGACGTCCAGGATCGGAATGGCGCGGCTTTCGACGAAAAGGACCCGTGCGCCATTGGCCAGCGTCCATGCCTGGATCTTGAGCGCGGCCTGCGCCGGAAAGCTGAGAGAGGCGAATACAAGAACGAGCAGGAGTTTCATGATGAGCATCGTCGCCGGCAGGATGGACTGGAATGGTTTCATCGCCTGTCAATGCCGCGATAGCGGCGCGGCCGGCTTCTTTTCGGTGAGCGGAAGCGGCACCAGCGTTGCCACCGTCAGGCTGTCATCGCCGAAATACTTTCCCGCCACCGCCTGTACCTGCGCGGCGCTGACCTGGCCGAGTTTTTCGATGATCCGGTCCAGCTTGGTGTGCGAAATGCCCGACATCTCCATCTCGCCGATTTCCATTGCCTGGCCAAAAGTGGAGTCGCGTTTGTAGATCTGGCCGGCGACCAATTGCGTCTTGACGCGATCTAGTTCTTCCTCGGACACGCCGTCGCTGGCGATGCGGGCGACTTCGGCGCGCAGACGCTTTTCCAGCTCGCTGGTGGTGACGTTCGCGGCCGGGACGCCCGCGAGCAGGAAAAGGGAGGGGCCGCGCGAAATGTTTCCATATTCCACTTCCGCCGAGTTCGCGACGCGGTCCACGCGCACGAGCTGCGCATTCAGGCGCGCGTTGTCGTAGCCGCCAAGCACCGCTGCCAGCACTTCAAGCGCGTAGGCGTCCTGGTCTTTCTCCACGTCGCGCAGCGTGGGCGCCTTGAACGCCAGCGCGACATAGGGATTCTCGGCCGGCGCTTTCACCGTCACGCGCCTTATTCCCGCTTGCGGCGCTTCGTCCTGGGGACGCGCGGCGCGCAGCGCCCGCGGCGGAATCGGGCCGAAATGCTTTCGCGCGAGGCGGCAGACAGCGCGCGGTTCGACGTCGCCGGCGACGACCATCGTTGCGTTGTTCGGCACGTACCACCGCTTGTACCAGTTCCTGGCATCCTCAACCGTCAAGTGTTGAAGATCGCTCATCCAGCCGATGATCGGATGGTGATACGGATGGGAAAAAAAGGCGGTGGCGTAAAGTGCCTCGTGCAGACGTGGGATCGGTTGATCGTCGGTGCTCCAGCGCCGTTCTTCCATCACGACCCGGATCTCCTGCGCGAATTCCTCCTTGGTCAACACCAGGTTGGACATGCGGTCGGCTTCCAGCGCCATGACCTGTTCCAGCCTCGACTTTTCCACCTGCTGGAAGTACGCGGTGTAATCGTGACTGGTGAACGCATTGTCGCGGCCGCCCAGCGCTGCCACGCGCTTGCTGAACTCGCCGGACTTGAGCTTCTTCGTTCCCTTGAACATCAGGTGCTCAAGCACATGCGCCACGCCGGTGATGCCGCTGTGCTCGTCCATCGAACCGACCTTGTACCAGACCATGTGGGCGACCGTCGGCGCACGATGATCCGCCTTAACGATGACCTTCATGCCGTTCTCCAGCCGGCATTCTGTTGCGTTTTCGGCAGCGCCGGCGTGGAGCGCCACGCCGACAAGCAAGCCAAGGAAGCAGGCAAAACGATAGCCGCGCATCATGTTCTTCCTGAAATTGGTCAAGGGAGCAGCGAACGTCGTCGTCCCGTTCCAGCCGCCGCCGGCACGGGGACGGGATGCAGACCGCAGCAGGCTGCAAGTCAGATGCCAGCACGCTAGCTCGAATCAGGCGCCGCAGGTGGGGGCTGTTTTCCCGCATTCATATGCGGCTGGGAAACGATTTTGAGCAAATATAAGTTACATGTCTTTTGTAAAGAACGCCCTTTTGACGTCGCGTGAAGCGGACGGCCTGCATATACCCTGCGACGCCGCCTCGCCATCCACCTTCAGGGATTTTCAACAGCTGTTTTTGCTCCAATAACAACGACCGGTCGAACCTGCGAGGAGCGGTGGAAGCGCGAAAGATACATTCGGCGAAAGACCCAGCAACCGGGAAGGCGAACCGGACTGCAGGCTTCGCACTTGCCAGGAACCGCCTGCAAATCCTGCATCGGCTGGAGCGGGCGCTGGAAACGCCGATGGCATTGCTTGGCGTCGTATGGCTCGGGCTGATGGTGGTCGAGCTGGTCCGGGGATTGGGGCCGGCAGGGGCGAACGCCGTGACCTTGATCTGGCTCGCTTTCATCCTGGACTTCCTGCTCCGCTTCGTGGTGGCGCCCCGCAAGCTGGCCTACCTCCGGCGGAACTGGTTCACGGCGGTCGCGCTGCTTTTGCCCGCGCTGCGCATGCTGCGTTTTGCACGCCTGTTCAGGGTTGTCGCCAGGCTGCGCAGCGTGCAGCTGATACGCATTCTCAGTTCGATCAACCGGGGCATGAAAGCCTTGGGAAAAACGATGCAGCGGCGTGGATTCGGCTACGTGCTTGCGCTGACCGTCATCGTGACCCTGGCCGGCGCGGCAGGAATGCTGTTCTTCGAGCGGGATGCGCCGGGCAGCGGATTGAACGATTTCTGGACCGCATTATGGTGGACGGCGATGATCGTGACGACCATGGGCAGCGAGACCTGGCCCAAGACGGCGGAGGGGCGCACGCTCTGCCTGTTTCTCGCGATATACGCATTTGCCGTGTTCGGCTATGTCACGGGGACGATCGCGACCTTTTTCATCGGCCGGGATGCAGAGGAGAGCAGCGTCCGGACCGCCCCGAAAGGCGAGCTTGATGCATTACGCGCCGAAATCGCCGCTTTGCGCCAGGAGCTCCGCGCCGCGCGACGTGATGGTCCGGCTGATGCAAACGGATAAAGACGCAGCCGGCCAGACGAACGCACGCTTCGGGCGCCTCGATGCTTTTCGGCGTGGCACCGGGCAATTTTCGATCGCGCCCGCCGGCGCGGATTCCCTGTTGGCCTGGCGCGAGGCCGACGCCACCTGCCGGAAACCACCTTCAAGACCTCGGAGGGGAAGATGAGCGCGAGCGATACCTTCGCGATGGCGAACGCCGGGTGCGCTTTCGGTTTGATGGAAATCAATGCCAGTAAGGAAACCGGAACCGACTGCGTGCAATGACTGGCAGGGTCACTAGCGGATCATCAACCGACGAAAACCACAGGAGTCACGCATGCTGGCAATCATAGGCGGAACCGGGGTGTACCAGATGGATGGAATGGAAGTGCTGGAAACCTTGCGAGTGGACACGCCTTTCGGCGAACCGTCATCGGCGGTCGTCAGAGGCGCGATAAGCGGCCGGGAGATGCTGTTCCTTGCGCGGCACGGCACCGGGCACCAGCATCTGCCGCACGAGATCAATTACCGCGCCAACGTCTTCGCGCTGAAATCGCTGGGCGCGACGCAGATCATCGGTATTTCGGCAGTGGGGAGCCTGCGCGAAGAGATCGCGCCGGGCGACCTGGCGGTTCCCACCCAGTATTTCGACTGGACCAGGGGAAGGCGTCCCTCCACCTTCTTTGGCGAAGGCATCGCCGCGCATATTTCCGCTGCCAAACCGGTCAGCAACAACATGGTGGAATGGATTGCCGGGCACGCGCGCAAGCTGGATATCCGCCTTCATGCCGGCATGACCTATGCCTGCGTCGAGGGACCGAGGCTAGGGACCCGCGCCGAAAGCCATTTCCTGCGCATGGCCGGCTGCGACCTGGTCGGGATGACCAATATCCCGGAAGTCTTTCTCGCGCGCGAGGCGCAGATCTGCTACGCCACGATCGGTATTGCCACCGACTACGACTGCTGGATGGAAGACCCGTCCATGCACGTGACAGCGAACTCCATCTTTGCCCTGTACCGCCAAAGCCTCCAGAAGGCCCAATCCTTGCTGCTCGCACTCTTTGCCGGCAATCTGCCCCCGGAAGAGCCGGAAATCCGCGGCGCTCTGGCGCATGCCTTGCTTACGCCAGAGCATGTACTGAGCGACCGGCAGCGATCCTGGTTGAAAGTCCTGCAACGTTGAACAGGCCGCGGGTTGGGCCAATTCCATCGTGGGCCAATTCCGTGTAAGGAAACGGGCCCGTTTCCGAATAACGTAGGACGACTGCCTTGAAAGCCTGTGATGCATGCGACTTTTCCGCTCCTGAAACAGACGGACTTCCCGCCGATCCGCCGCAAGACCCTCGACACGCTTCAGGTCAACCTCGGCTACAAGTGCAATCAGACCTGCCAGCACTGCCATGTCAACGCCGGGCCGAACCGCAAGGAAATGATGGATGCGGATACGATTGCGCTCGTACTTCGCGTGTTGCACGACCGCCGCTTGTCCACGCTCGACCTCACCGGCGGGGCGCCCGAGCTGAACCGGCATTTCCGCGATCTGGTGCGGCAGGCCAGGAAGCAGGGCGTACGCGTGATCGACCGGTGCAACCTGACGATCCTGTTCGAACCGGGCCATGAAGATCTGGCGGCATTCCTGGCCGAACAGCAGGTGGAGGTCACGGCTTCGCTTCCCTGTTATACCCCTTCAAACGTCGACCGCCAGCGTGGCGAAGGCGTCTTCGAGAAAAGCATCGCCGCCTTGCGCAAGCTGAATTCGCTCGGCTACGGCAGGGAAGAAGGCGCGCTGCGGTTAAGCCTGGTCTACAACCCTCTGGGACCTTACCTTCCTCCAGCCCAGCAGAAGCTGCAGGCAGACTACAAGCGGGAACTGGCCGAACATTTCGGCATCGCGTTCAACCAGCTCTATGTGCTGGCCAACATGCCGATCCAGCGTTTCGGCAGCATGCTTGTCTCCAACGGTCAGTTCCAGGGCTACATGAAGCTCTTGAAGGACAACTTCAGCGCGGGCAACCTTGACGCCGTCATGTGCCGCAACCTCGTCAGCGTGGATTGGCAGGGGTTTCTCTACGACTGCGACTTCAACCAGATGCTCGGAATGAACATGCACGGGCGCGGCGCGCCGCGCTTGCACCTGCGCGACCTGCTCGGCATGGATGTCGAAGGGATGCCGATTACGATTGCGAACCACTGCTACGGCTGCACCGCGGGGCAGGGCAGCAGTTGTGGCGGCGCACTGGTCGCATAAGCGGCCCGGCGTGCAGAGGGCAAGGAAATGAAATACAAAAAGCCGATTGTGCTGGCCTTGTTCGCCGCCGCGATCGGGCTCTATTTTTTCCTCGACCCGGGCCAGTACCTGAACCTGCAGTACCTCAAGCAGAGCCGGCAGGCGTTCCAGGCCTACTATGCGCAACAACCGGCCGCGGCGGTCATGGCGTATTTCGCGATCTATGTGCTGGTCACGGCCTTGTCGATTCCGGGCGCCGCGGTGGTGACCCTCGCGGGCGGCGCGCTGTTCGGCCTCTGGCTCGGCACCGTGGTCGTGTCTTTCGCGTCCGCCGCGGGGGCGACCCTCGCCTTTCTCGCGTCGCGGCATGTGCTGCGCGACTGGGTAACGGCCCGGTTCCGCAAGCAGTTCGACGCGATCAATGCGGGGATCGAACGCGACGGCATCTTCTACCTGCTGTCCCTGCGGCTGGTGCCGCTGTTTCCTTTCTTCGCGGTCAACCTGCTCATGGGCTTGACCGGCATGCGGACCCGGACCTACTACTGGGTGAGCCAGCTCGGCATGCTGGCCGGCACCGTGGTCTATGTGAACGCCGGCGTACAGCTCGGCCAGATCGACCGCCTGCAGGATGTGCTTTCCGCCGGCCTGATCGGCTCCTTCGTGCTGCTTGGCGTGTTTCCGCTCATTGCGAAAAAGATGCTGGATATTTACCAAAGCCGGCGGCTCTATCGCCGGTGGAAGAAACCTGCGGCTTTCGACCGGAACCTGGTTGTGATCGGCGCCGGCGCCGGAGGGCTGGTCACCAGTTACATCGCGGCCGCTGTAAAGGCGAAGGTGACCCTCATCGAGGGCGGCAAGATGGGCGGCGATTGCCTCAATTACGGTTGCGTGCCGTCCAAGGCTCTGATCAGGTCGGCGCGCTTCGTGCGGGACGCGAGGAACGCGGCTTCCCTCGGCATCGCGACGGCGCAGCTGGATCTGAATTTTGCCGAGGTGATGGCGCGCGTCCATCGCGTCATCCGGCAAGTCGAGCCGCACGATTCCGTGGAGCGCTATACGCGGCTCGGCGTCGAGGTCGTGCAAGGACGCGCCACGATCGTCTCGCCGTGGGAAGTGGACGTCAACGGGCGCCGGATTGCCACCCGGGCGATCGTCATCGCGGCCGGGGCGCAACCGATCGTCCCGCCGATTCCCGGGCTGGAGGAAACGGGTTACGTCACGTCCGACACGCTCTGGTCGCTGACGGCCTTGCCGGCGCGGCTGGTGGTGCTGGGCGGCGGGCCGATCGGATGCGAGCTGGCGCAGGCGTTCGCATCCCTCGGTTCGCAAGTCACGCAGATCGAACGCGGAAGCCGGATTCTGAGCCGCGAGGACAGCGAGGCAGCGGAATACGTGATGCGCTCGATGCGCGCCGACGGCGTGCAGATCCTGACCGGGCATGAAGCCATCCGCTGCGAACGGGAAGGCGACAGCAGGCGCCTTGTGGTGCGCCGCGTCGATGACGGGAAGGTAAACGCCGGGCAGGCGGAGAAGGCGATCGAATTCGATGTGCTGCTGTGCGCGGTGGGGCGCGTTCCCCGGACGGAAGGTTATGGCCTCGAAGAACTGGGAATTCCGCTGACCGCGCGCAAGACCATCGAAACTGATGCCACGTTGCAGACCCTGTACCCGAACATTTATGCGTGCGGCGACGTGGCCGGCCCCTACCAGTTCACCCATACCGCGTCGCATCAGGCATGGTATGCCGCGGTCAATGCGCTGTTCGGGCAGTTCAAGCGGTTCAAGGCGGATTACCGCGCCATTCCCCGCACGACGTTCACCTCGCCCGAGGTGGCGCACGTCGGCGTCTCCGAGCAGGATGCAAAGGAACAGCAGTTAGCGTACGAGGTGACGAAGTACGACCTTGCCGACCTCGACCGGGCAATTGCGGACGACGCTGCGAACGGCTTTGTCAAAGTGTTGACCGCGCCCGGCAAGGACAGGATTCTCGGCGTCACCATCGTTGGCGAGCACGCCGGAGAACTGCTCGCGGAATTTGTTCTTGCGATGAAGCACGGCCTGGGTTTGAACAAAATACTCGGCACAGTGCACAGCTACCCGACTTTGTCGGAGGCAAACAAGTATGCGGCCGGCGAGTGGCGGCGCCGGCACGCGCCGCAGCGCCTGCTGCAGTGGGTCGAGAAGTACCACGGCTGGCGGCGCGGGGAAGGCGTCTTGCGCGCCGGCGGAGAAAAGATTCCCGATGCCGCGGGAGGAAAATCGTGAGCATGGCCACACTCTCCATCGTCATTCCGGTGCTCAACGAGGCGGCCGCGATTCAGCACACGCTGCGCCGGCTGCGTGCGCAGCGATCTACGCATGGCGCAAGCATCGAAGTCATTGTCGTGGACGGCGGCAGCATGGACGACACGGTTGCGCTGGCCATGCCGCTTGCCGACAAGGTGCTGCATGCCGCTGCGGGCCGTGCGACGCAGATGAACGCCGGCGCCGCCGCGGCCAGTGCGGAGGTCTTGCTGTTCCTGCATGCCGACACGATTTTGCCGGAGCAGGGCGCGGCGCTTGTCATGGACGGTTTGCGGGCCGGCCGGCACGCCTGGGGCCGCTTCGATGTCCGCATTGCGGGCAAGCCCGCGATGCTGCGCGTCGTCGCCGCCTGCATGAACCTGCGTTCCCGGCTGAGCGGCATCGCAACCGGGGACCAGGCCATCTTCGTGAGACGGGAAGACTTTTGCGCGGTCGGGGGTTTCCCGGAGCAGCCCTTGATGGAAGACATTGAACTGTCGGCTCGCCTGAAGCTGCGGTCGCGACCGCTCTGCCTGAAGGAGAAGGTAACAACGTCCGGACGGCGCTGGGAAAGCAGGGGCGTGTGGCGCACGATCTTCCTGATGTGGTCGCTGCGCCTGCGCTACTGGATGGGAACCGATACGGCCAGCCTTGCGAGGGCCTACCGATGAAGGACGACTGCGCGATCATTGTTTTCGCGAAGGATCCGGTACCCGGGCATGCCAAGACGCGCCTGATTCCCGCGCTCGGCGCCGAAGGTGCAGCCCGCCTGGCCCTGCGCATGCTCCGCGAAACCCTGTCCTCGGCGGTTGCCGCCGGCGCGGGGCCGGTGGAATTGTGCTGCACGCCTGACCAGACCAGCGCTGTCGTCCGGGACGAGGCGGCGCGGCACGGTCTCGGATTGACTGCGCAGGGGGAGGGCGACCTGGGCGAGCGGATGTGCCGCGCGCTTGCGCGGCAACTTGCCGTTCACCCGCGCGCGATCGTGATCGGAACCGACTGCCCGACCCTGCATCCGCAGGTGCTGCGGCATGCGGCGCGCCTGTTACGGACAAAGCAGGCGGTATTCGCACCCGCGTCGGACGGCGGCTACGTCCTCGTCGGATTGGCCGCGCCGCTTCCCGCCTTGTTCCAGGATATCCCATGGAGCACAGGCGCGGTGATGGCGCGCACCCGCGAGCGGATCGCGCGGCTCGGCATTGCGGCCGCCGAGCTCCCCCTGATGCATGACGTAGACGAAGCGCAGGATCTTGTGCATGTGCCGACGGGATGGCTGGGATGATGACCGGCTATCTGCGTGCAGCCGCCATCTTCACGGGGCTGACGACGACAATCATTGCGAGTGCCGGGCCGGAGGTCCCGCGCTTTTCCGCCATGCCCCCGGGCGGTCCGGTTCTTGGCTGGGAAGCGCTGAAACCCGCGCCCAAGGCCAACGACACGCAGTACACGCTGGTACGCGAGGGCGGCCACACCGTGCTGAAGGCGCAGGCCGAGTCGGCGATGTCCGGGCTGCTTCACGTCATTCGTGTCGACGTGCAGCGCTACCCCTTGCTGCGCTGGCGCTGGAAAATCGCGGCGCCGCTCCAGACTTCGGATATGCGGACGAGGGCGGGGGACGACTATGCCGCGCGCATCTATGTGGTGTTCGATTATCCGTTCGACAGGCTTCCCTTCGGCACCCGCGCCGGAATCAGGCTGGCCGAATCCGTCTACGGCCAGAAGATACCGACTGCCGCGCTGAACTATGTGTGGGATAACCGGCAGCCGGTCGGCACCCTCCAGCCCAACACCTATACCGACCGTGCCCGCATGATCGTGGTCCGCAGCGGAGGCGAGCGGGCGGGGCAATGGCTTACCGAGACGCGCGACCTGGCCGCCGATTTCCGGGCGGCGTTCGGCGAAGAGCCGCCGGCGGTGGTGGCAGTCGCGCTGGCCACGGACACCGACAATACCGGAGAACGCGCAACCGCCTGGTACGGCGATATCGAATTCCTCCCGAGGGAGGCGGCGCCGCGATGACGCGACTTGTGCTTGTCGGCGCAGGGCACGCGCACGCCGAGGTGATACGGGAGCAGGCCAGGCGCCGCCGCGACGCCGGCCGTCTGCACATCGTGCTCGTATCGCCGCACCACACCGCGCCTTACTCCGGCATGATGCCCGGCTGGCTCGCCGGCCACTACGACTGGGACGAATGCTGCGTTGATTTTGCGCGTTTGTGCGAGCGCTCCGGTGCGACGCTCGTGCTGGACACCGCAACCGGCATCGACACCGCGCGCTCGCAAGTGATGCTGGCAAGCGGGCGCCGGCTCGATTTCGACTATCTGTCGCTGGATATCGGCTCCACCTCGCATCCGCCGGCGGCAGAGGGCCTCCTGACGCTGCCGATGCGGCCGCTCGATCACCTCAAGCAGCGCTGGAACCAGCTTCTCGACATCGTCGCGCGCTTGCCCGGCGGTGCGCCATTCCGCCTGCTGATGATCGGCGGCGGCGCCGCCGGCGTCGAAAGCGTGCTTGCCGCGCAGTACAGGCTGACCCGGCTCGCGCCGGGACGGAATCTCCGGTTTTCTCTGGCCACGCAAGGCGCGGAGCTGATCCCCGGGCAATCGCGTATCGCCGCGCGCCTGCTGCAAAAGCAACTCGAACAACGCGGCATCGCCATCCACTTTGGCTTTTCAGCCGATCGGATGGAACACGGCCGCGTGATCAGCGATTCCGGCGAAACCATCCGGACCGACGCGGTGCTGTGGGCGACCGGGGCGCAGGCGCATGCCTGGCCGAAGGAAAGCGGACTGGAGGTGGACGTCAAGGGATTCATCCGCGTGGACCGCACGTTGCGGTCGCGCTCGCATCCCGCGATCTTTGCGGCAGGGGACTGCGCCGCTTGGGAGCCGCAACTGCCGAAAGCCGGCGTGTACGCGGTGCGGATGGGGCCGGTGCTGGCGCGCAACCTGTTCGCCGTTGCCGAAGGCAGGCCGCTGGAAACCTTTCAACCGCAACGCCGTCACCTGGTATTGATCGGCACCGGCGCCAGCCACGCGGTCGCGTCCTGGAGCGTGCTCGGATGGCAGGGCGGCTGGGTATGGCGCTGGAAGCAGCGGATCGACCGGCGCTTCATCGAGAGGCACAACGGCGCCGGGAACTTAACAAGGGATGCAGTAAAGGAGAAGCCATGCCAACGGCAACATGGAACGGAACCGTGATCGCCGACGCCCCGGACGAGGCGGTCGAGATCGTAGAAGGGAATGTCTACTTCCCGATGCGCGCCGTCCGCCGGGAGTGCCTGCAACCAAGCGACAGGGTGACGGTCTGCCATTGGAAGGGCAATGCCAACTACTACGACGTGGTGATCGACGGCAAGGTCAACAAGGACGCGGCATGGACATACCGCGCACCGTTTGAGGCCGCGCGCCAGATTGCCGGATTCGTCGCGTTCTGGCATGGCGTTGAAGTCCGGCGCTGAGGCCGGCCATGCCGGGCGGCTTGCTGACGCGATATCACCGGGTAAAAGCAGATGAATGCGAACGAATGCTGGTTTATCGGAGAATGCATGATCGAACTTCGGCGGGCGGGCGAAGACCTGTTGCGCCAATCGTTCGCCGGCGACGTCTACAACACCGCGGTCTATTTCCACCGGTCAGCACCGTCCCGCCGCACCTGTTTCGTCACCGCGGCCGGCACGGACAACATGAGCCGGGCGCTGCTCGCGCAGGCAGGCAGGCACGGCCTCGACGTCGGGTACGTCGGAACCGCCGGCGCCAGACCGCCCGGCCTCTATCTGATCGAAGTTTCGCAGCACGGAGAGCGGTCGTTCCTTTACTGGCGCACCGAGTCCGCCGCGCGCCAGATGCTCGATCCGGCGCATCTCGACATGCTCCGTTCGCGCGTCGCCGCCTGCGGCCTGTTCTATTTCTCGGGAATCAGCCTCGCGATCCTGGATGATGACAGGCGCGGGCGGCTGCTCGCACTGGCTGCTTCGGTGAAGGCCAATGGCGGGTGGGTGGGCTTCGACAGCAACTATCGGCCCGGTTTGTGGCAGGGCAGGGAGGACGCGCGTCATTGGAGCCATTCCGCGCTCGCCGTGGCGACGCACGCGCTCGTCACGTTCGACGATGAAGCGCTGCTGCATGGAGATGCATCCGCAGCCGATACGGTCGCGCGCACCCTCGCCGGCGGCCCCGGGGAGGTTGTCGTGAAGCTGGGCAAGGAAGGGTGCCTGGTGCAAACTTCCGTGATGAACCGGATACTGGCCGTGCCCGCGGAAAAGGTCGATCCGGTCGATACGACCGCCGCAGGCGATTCGTTCAATGCCGCCTATCTCGGCGCCCGGCTCGGCGGCGCATCTCCCGGCGAGGCCGCGAAGGCAGGGGCGCGGCTGGCTGCCCGGGTGATAGGCGTAGCCGGAGCGATCCTCGATGAGGAAGGCTGAGTGCATCAGGCGGCTCCTCGGCGTCCGCTCTGTCAGAGCGGCAATATCAAACCCGGGCGGATGACGGGTGTCTAACGCTGACTGTTCTGGACGGAGGATGTCATGACGCTGAGTACAACCCAGGGTTCGATCTGGAAAATGGTCACGCAGGTCTATGGCCAGTGGGACCCGGACTGGAACCGGCTGATGCCCGAAGCCGAGCTGCAGAAACTTCTGCCGGCCGTTCCCGCAGACGTGCTCGATGACACGCTCGAAACCGCAGCCCGCGACCAGCTTGCAGAACTTGGGAATGTGGGTGAAGAAAGGGCATTCCGGCCGGTCCAGCGGTAGAGGCGATTCCCGCAATGACGGGCGGCAAGGCTAAGGGGCGCGCTTTGGTTTTCCCTTCGATCGGCGTTGCGCACCGCTCCGGCACTCGAGCGCGGCGCGGGGCTGCGGCAACGCTGTAATTCTTGCAAACGAGTGGAACATTTGTGCAAAACGAATGAAGCAAGGAAACAGCGGCCGTGCCGGCTTTCCCTGGCGCTGCATTCGATCAAAATGGCATGCATTCTGCCTGCGGCCCGTGTGATCGACAGCAGGAGGACAGAATGGCTTCCCAGAAACCCGTCGTGTTGATTACCGGCGCCGAAGGGCGCATCGGCAGTGTGATCGCGGCCGCGCTGGAGGATAAGTACACGGTTGTCGGCTTCGAGCGCAAGTGCAAGGGCGATCACTGCATCTCTGTCGACATTACCTCGGACGAGGCGCTTGCCAGCGGATGCCATGATCTCCGCCAACGTTACGGCAACCGGATTGCGTCCGTCATCCATCTCGCGGCCTTTTATGATTTCTCGGGTGAACCGCATCCGATGTACGACGAAGTCAACGTCAAGGGCACACGCCGCCTGCTGCGGGCCCTGCAGTCCTTCGACGTCGAACAGTTCATCTATGCCAGCACCATGCTGGTCCATGCGCCTACCGAGCCCGGACAGCCGATCAACGAAGACTCGCCGCTCGCGCCTGCCTGGCCCTATCCCCAGTCGAAACTGGATGCCGAGCGCATGGTCGCCGGAGAACGCGGCCATATTCCCGCGCTGATCCTGCGCATTGCCGGAGTCTACACGGACCAGTGCGAAGTGCCGTCGCTCGCAAACCAGATCCAGCGCATTTACGAACGGCAGATGCTCAGCCGCGTATTCCCCGGCGACCCGACCCACGGGCAAGCGTTTGTCCACGTCGAAGACGTCGCCGGCGCGGTGCGCGCCGCGGTGGACCGGCGCGCGCGGCTGCCGGAAGAAACGGCATTGTTGATCGGCGAACCGGTGACGGAAAGCTATGAGGCGCTGCAGAACCTGATCGGCCGTCTCGTGCACGGCCAGTCCTGGGAGACACGCCGGATTCCCAAACCGGTGGCGACCACCGGCGCATGGCTGCAGGACAAGATGGAAGACGTGATCCCGGACGCGATCGACCGCGGCATCGAGCCCTTCATCAAGCCCTTCATGGTCGATCTCGCCGACGACCACTACGAACTGGACATCTCGCGCGCGGAACGCCTGCTTGACTGGCGTCCGCAACACAGCCTGCGGCGCGCGCTGCCCCTGATGGTGGGCGAATTGCGCCATGACCCTGCAGCCTGGTACAAGCGCAACAAGATTCCGCTGCCGCTATGGATGGAGGAAACGCGTGACGAAACGACACCCAGCCCGGCGGAGATTGCGGAGTACCATGCGCTGGACCGCTTCGAGCACCAGCAGACGTTGTGGTGCCATTTCGCCAACGTGGCGCTCGGGCTGTGGCTGATGAGCAGTCCCTTTGTGTTCGGACTGGCGCAGAACTGGATGGTGCCGGGCACGCCGATCACTCCGACCGGCCGCGGCCTGGCCTACTCCGACACCTGGATGACGCTGAGCGAGGTGGCGACCGGCGCGCTGATCGTCCTGTTCGCCTTGGTGTCGCTGTCGCGGGACGCCGGCTGGGCGCGATGGACCGTATCCGGCCTCGGCCTGTGGCTGTTGTTTGCGCCATTGCTGTTCTGGACGCCGAGCGCGGCGGCCTATGCGAACGATACGCTGGTCGGCGCGCTGGTCATCGTATTCGCCGTGGCGATTCCGTCGGCGCCCGGCATCAACCCGATTGCACGCGTGTCGGGACCGGACACGCCGCCCGGATGGGACTACACGCCATCGGGCTGGACCAACCGGCTGCCGATCATCATCCTCGCCTTCGTCGGCCTGTTCATCTCGCGCTATCTGGCCGCGTTTCAGCTCGGCCACATCGAGGCTGCCTGGGATCCGTTCTTCGGCGATGGCACCGAGCGCATCGTCACCTCTTCGGTCTCGGAGGCGTGGCCGGTGGCCGATGCCGGCCTGGGCGCCACGGTATATGTGCTCGAAATCCTTACCGGCATCATCGGCGACAAGCGCCGCTGGCGGACCATGCCGTGGCTGGTGCTGGCATTCGGCATCCTGATCGTTCCCCTGGGCGCGGTCAGCGTGTTCTTCATCATCATCCAGCCCATCGTGATCGGCACATGGTGCACGCTGTGCCTGGTCGGCGCGCTGGCCATGCTGCTGCAGATCCCGTATTCCTTCGACGAGATCCTTGCCACGCTGCAGTTCCTGAAGGCGCGCCGCAGGCAGGGCCGGCCATTGTGGTACCTGCTGTTGCGCGGCGATACGGTCGCCGGGGGCAGCGCGGACTATGCGGACAATTTTGAGTCCTCGCCGGGTGCCATCCTGCGGGAGATGTTCATTACCGGTGTCAGCGCACCGTGGACGCTGCTGGCCAGCACGGCCGTCGGCGTCGTGCTGATGTGCACCCGGCTGCTGTTCGATACCGCCGGCGCCGCCGCCAATAACGACCATATCGTCGGTTCCCTGGTGGTGACGTTCTCGATCATGGCCTGGGGCGAGGTCGCGCGCCCGCTGCGCTTCGTCAATATCGGCTTTGGCCTCTGGCTGCTGGCGTCCCCCTGGATCATTGGCGGATACGCCGGGGTGGCGGCGGTCGCATCCGTGTTGTTCGGCATTGCCCTGGTCTTCATGGCGATTCCGCCCGGACGCATTGCCGCGCATTTCGGCAGCTGGGACAGGATTGCGCGGCTGCGTGTTCCTCTCCATGTGCCGCGTCATGCGCGCGCCTGACGACGATGACCGACGACCGGTATCCTGCGATCGCCGACTACGGGCTGCTCAGCGATTGCCACTGCAGCGCGCTGGTTTCGAAGCAGGGCTCGGTCGACTGGTGCTGCATGCCGTGCTTCGACGACGACTCCAGCTTCGGCCGGCTGCTGGACTGGGACAAGGGCGGGCACTGCAGCATCGCGCCGGCGGGACCATACACTTCGGAACGGCAATACGTCGCCGGCACGATGATCCTGGAAACGTACTTCCGGACCGAACACGGCACGGTCCGCCTGACCGACTTTCTCGCCATGGACACCCCGGAAAATCCGCACTACGACCTCGTGCGGATTGTGGAAGGCCTGGCCGGCGAGGTGGAAATGCGGGTGCAGGTGTGCCCGCGATTCGACTATGGCGAAATCGTCCCGCGCATGGTGCGCCACGGGGACAGCCTCTACACCGCCATCGGCAGCAACCAGGGCCTGCTCATCCGTTCCGACATGCCGCTCGATGTCGCCGGGCACGCCGACCTCTGCAGCAGTGTGCGCCTGCGCGCCGGACAACGCGCCCGGCTGGCGGTGCAGTTCGCATTTCCGGAACGGATCGATTGCGTGATATCGGAGGATGGCATCCGCGCCGACGAGCTCGACCGTTCGCTCGAGCGCAACCGTCAGTGCTGGTCCATCGAGCTTGCATAGGTTGACATGGATAGGAGGATTTTGTCTCGCCCGGCAAAATGCCGAATAAGGACGGGCACTGGGTAGGCCACGTCAGCATGATGCAGTTCTGGAAACTGCCGGAAGGGGCAAAAGCCTGGTTGCCTTGAAGACGGGATGAGACAGTGGCGAGAGGTCCGCCGCCTTTGTGCGGGCACATTTGTGCCGCACCGGTTCGAGATGGGAGGGGCGCCCCATCTCGAACTGTGCCCGCCCGTCAATGCCGCTTCCCGCTCGCTATCCTGCCGCAACCCGACTTCATTTGTAGGCAACCGCTGCGCTTGCCGCTCCAGCCAGCGGGATGATCTCCACCTTCCGGAAGCCGGTGCTGCGGCACCATCCTTCAAAATCCCGGCCGGTGAAGTCGAAGGCGTCGCCGAATTCGATGAGCATGTTCAGGGACATCATCAGGCCAAAGGCATTCTCGCGGCGCGCGTCGTCGATCAGGTTCTCGATCGCGACGAAGGCGCCGCCTTCAGGCAAGGCGTCGTAGGCGGCGCGGATCAGATGCATCTTCTTGTCGAGATTCCAGTCATGCAGGATCATCCCCATGGTGATGACGTCGGCGCGCGGCAAGGGCTCAGCGAGGAAATCGACGGAAACCGCCTTCACGCGGTCGTCCAGGTCCGCAGCAGCGATCTTTCGCGTGGCGATCGGCGTCACGACCTGCAGGTCGGCCGTGGTGCAGCGCATATGCTCGTGTTCGCGCGCCACAATGAGCGATAGCTGACCGGTGGCGCCGCCGACGTCGCAAAGGGTTTTGTATCCGGAAAAATCGAACTTGCTTGCAAATGCCTGAAAGTTCGCGAGCGAGATTCCGCTCATCGCGTCCATGAACTGTTCCAGGCGTTTGGGATCACGATACAGCTCCTCGAACATCGGCTTGCCGCTGTGCTTCACTTCGTTTTGCGGACGCCCGGTCCGCAGCGCCTCCGTCAAGTCGCCCCAGAAGGGATAGAGCCTTGCGTTGGCCATCTCCAGAATTCCGCCGATATAGGACGCGCTGTCGCGGTCCAGGAAGTGCGCGGCTTCGCTGGTGTTGCGGTAGCGCGCGGCCGCGCCTTCGCCGTCGCGTTCCAGCAGCTTCAACGCAACCAGGGCGTCGAAGAAGTCCGGGGTGGCCCGCGGATGCAGACGGAGTGCGTCTTCCAGCGCCTTTCCTGTCATGCATCGTTTTCCGAGCACGGTAAAGAGGCCGATTTCGACGGCGCTGAGCAGTGTCTTGGATGGCCAGAATCCGAAGCCGATGTCGAGGATGCGGGCTGGCGTGGCGGTAGCGGTACCGGTACTCATGATGGTCCTCTCAAGCAGTTGAACAGGGGGGCTTACTTCCAAAGCATAAAGATGGTTGTCGCAGTCAGGATCGAGACGCAGCGGTTGATTCGCCGCAGCGCGAGCGGATTGCGCAGCGCATGCCGAATGGCTGCGCCGAACAACACCCACGCGAACAGGACGGGTGCGGAAAAGAGCATGAACAAGATGCAGAGGACGGCCTGGGCCGCATGGCTTGTCGCGCTTTCCGCAACCGCGGTGACGACAGTAATCGCAATCAGCCATGCCTTCGGGTTGACGAACTGGAATACCAGCGCATGCGCGAGCGGCATCGGCGCCGCGCATGCTGCCTCGGTCGTGCTTGCGGCGTTCCAGAGTTTGCGTGCCAGCCCAAGGAGGTAGACGGTGCCGACCAACCGCAGCAGCCAGAGAATGCGTGGTTCGGCAAGGACCATGGCTTGCAGTCCGGCGGCAATGGCGGCCAGCAGGAGTGCGAAGCCGATCAGGATGCCTGCGAATTGCGGCAGCGAGCGTCGCACGCCGAACGCCAGGCCGGAAGCCGCCAGCATCACGGTGTTGGGCCCGGGCGTTGCGGTAATGAGCGCGGCAAACGCCGCCAGCGAGAGAATGGTGCTTGTTTCCATTGCAATGCCTCTATGCGGAAACTGTTGCAGATTGGAGAGTAGGTGCCGGTGGTGCGGGGCAGGGAATGAGTCCGCCCGTTGGAACAAACGATACGGAATCGTGGGCCGGCGGGCATCCACAGAAAGAGCCATTTCGCAATGGCTCTTTCTGCTAGCGGGAGGGGGAGGGCTCTGGCGAGGCGAGCCGTTCAGGCGCCGAGCATGCTCATTACGGCGGCTGCGGCGGCCCGGTTGGACAGGTCGAGCTTCAACAGGATGTTGGCGACGTGGCGCTTGACCGTGTGCTCGCTGAGATGGAGCCGGTCAGCGATCATGGCATTGGTCAGGCCGAGCGAGATCAGCGTGAGAACTTCCTTTTCGCGCGCGCTCAGCGATGCGAACTTCGTCCTCAGTTCCTCGGTGCCGCTGGCAGCGGGGCCGGCACTGCCTGCCGTGAAGACGGGAATCTGACGGTTGTCGAGTTCCAGTGTCGTCCTGGAGTCCGTATAGCTCAGGCCGGCTCCGACAGTAAGATCCCGCACCACGCCGGTGACCAGCACTTGCGGCGTGGTGGCGCTGAGGGCGAGTTGGCGTGCGAGCTGCACCGTTACGCCGCTGACTTTGTCGCCGCGCTTTTCGGCTTCTCCGATGTGGACGCCGCATGCAAGCGGGACGCCATGTTCCGCCGCGTCCTGCAGCAAGGTGGCCGCGCATTGCACGGCACGCGCCGGACCATCGAACCAGCCGTAGATTTCTTCATTGGAGGAGAAGAACGGCACGCCGCGGTTCGAGGAAATTGCGCTGCCCGCTCGCTGCCGGAGGTCGGCGAGTTTGCGTTCCCACTCGGCGTCGCCCCACTTGATCGCCATGGCGACCGGATCCTTGATTGCTGCCGCCATGACCGTGACGAGCACGGTCTTGTCGCTGGACGCAGGGCGGTTACCGGTTACGAATTCCTGGATTTCGCTCGTGAGGGCGTCGACGTCGCCGGCGAAGAACAGGTGGTCGCGCCCCTCCAGTTCCACATACCGCGCGCCGCCGATGCTTTCGGCCAGGCGGCGGCCGGAAGATGCGGACACGCGGGTATCGTCGCGTCGATGAAGGATCAGCGTGGGAACCCGGATCGATGCCAGAAGGTCGCCGACGTTGATTTCGGCGTTCATTCTTACCAGCGAGACGGCGGCGGTCGGGCTCGCCGAGTGGCGTTCGTAGCGCGCCCACCAGCCGACCATGCGTTCGTCGTCGCTGAGGCTGGGCGCGAAATAGCGCAGGCTTGCGCCCGTGCCCCAGCCGTTCTCCATGGCCTCGAGGTAGCTGGCCAGCCCGGTACGGTCGAGCACGTCCGGGTGGAACCGGGAGTAGGTGCCGTACAGGACCAGCGCGCGCGTGCGATGCGGGTAGGTCGCGGCGAACAGCATGCTCATCGGCCCGCCTTCGGACACGCCGATCAGCGCGGCGCTTTTCATCCCTGCCGCATCCATGACCGCGCGGACGTCATCCATCCGCGCCTCGAGCGTCGGCAGCGCATTGCTCGGCACTCTGTCGCTCAAGCCCGTTCCTCGCTTGTCAAAGACGACGAGCCGGGCAAAGCTTGCAATATTTTCAAGCAGGCGCTGGAATCCGGAATGCTCCCATTGCAGGTCTACATTCGATACGAATCCGGGGACGAGCACGATATCGATTGGTCCCTTTCCAATCACCTGGTAAGCGATGCGGTGGGCTCCGCTTTTCGCGTATTGCGTCGTAGGAATGGTCATCGGAACCGTTGAGCTGACAAAGCAGGATCGGGCGAAGGGGTGTCGCCGGCATTGCCATTGTAGAGTTGGCGGGCACGCTGCCACAAGGACGGAAAGCTGCACTCTCGGAGGCATCGCTGCGTCGCACATCGGTCGTCAAGTGCGCGGCAGTCCATCCCGCCCTGACCAGCCCCGTCGCTTCCCGCTCCGGGAGGAGGTTTCGCGGGCGCAGGATGTTTTTTCCCCTGCCGTGAGATAGATAGGACGCCAGGAAATCCAGTGATTACCGTATGGAATGGATCATCTCGGCGCTAAAGGCCGGCATCGCACACATCCGGCCCTTGAGACCCAGAACCTTGCAGCTGCCCAGGCAGCGATGTGTTTCCGCGCGCTTTAGCACGCACTGCCTGCCGCCTGCATCGGCGAACTACCGCCTCGCGGCGAATTCAGCTTCCAGCGCCAGCATGAACGCTCGCGTTCGCGACGGCAGCAGTTTGCGTCCCGGCGTAACCACCCAGGCCTGCACCGGTGCAAGACTCCACTTCGGTAGTACCCGGACCAGGCGTCCGGACGCCAGATGCGGTTGGGCCATGTAGTCATCGATCGGTGCGATACCTGCGCCCTCGAGGGTCATGCGCAGGATCAGCTCCGGCGAATTGATCAGCACGCGCACGCCCGGCGCGCATTTCACCCGTTCTGCCCCACGGCGCAACTCCCATGCCGCCGCATCACTGCCGTGTGCATGCAGGTGGACGCCATCGTGTGCCTGCAACGCTTCCGGCGTGGCCGGCAAACCCTTGCGCGCCACGTAAGCTGGAGATGCATACAACGCCGTGCTCAGTCGTACGAGCGGCCGCGCCACCAGCATCGCGTCATCGGCAAGCTCGCCCATGCGAATCGCAAGGTCGTAGCCTTCGGCAACGAGATCGATGATGCGCGGAGAAAGGTCGAGTTCCAGCGTGATGCCCGGGTGCTGCGCCGAGAAGCGCGTCAGGAAGGAGGCCAGCAACAGGTTTGCAAAGTCGCTTGGCATCGTTACGCGCAGGCGCCCGGTTGGACGCGTCTGGCGGCTTTGCGCGAGGACGGATGCGGCCTCGGCTTCGGCGGCGATCGACTGGCCATGCGCCATTACCAGGCGACCGAAATCGGTAACCGTCAGACGGCGCGTGGTGCGGACGAGAAGGCGCTCACCAAGCCGGGTCTCCAGTTCCGATAATCGACGCGACAAGGTGGATTTCGGCATGCCGAGCCGTTCCGCCGCTTCAGTGAAGCTCTCCGTCTCGGCCACGCAGGCGAAAAGCACCAGATCTTGCGCATCGACAATCATGAGGTTTGTCCTGTAAATGGAACAAAGAAGGCCATTTTATGTATTTATCATCGTTTTCGGAACGCCTAAGATGTTTTCACTGCTTGCGCCGGCGATCCCGAAGGCTACGTGCCGGAAGGGCCGGCCCATCCCCGAGTTCAATTACCGCCTGGAGGAAACCATGGCACATCAATCCACATTGCAATACACCGTCGGCCGCATTGGCATCGCCAGCCTTTTCATCGTCTCGGGCATCCTGAAGGCTGCATCGTTTTCGGACACCGCCGCCTGGATGTCTTCCAGCGGTCTGCCCTTCGCATCCGCCTTGCTTGTCGCGACCCTGGCCCTCGAGATCGGGGGCGGCTTTGCACTCGCCGCAGGCATTCGCACGCGCATGGTCGCCGTGGCATTCGCGGCCTTTCTGGTCCCGGCAACACTACTGTTCCACCAGTTCTGGGCCGTGTCCGGCGAAGCATCGGCAGAACAGCTCAACCACTTCCTGAAGAATTTCGCGCTGCTGGGCGCCATGCTGGTCCTGGCCGCCACCGCGTCGCCGCAGCAGAAATGATTTCCCTCCCTGACCCTATTGCCGGCCATTCACCGAAGGAACGAATACGATCAGGATCCTCGTTCTCCACTATTCGTCCTGTGGCCATATGGTGGCAATTGCCGAAGCAGTCGGCCGATGTCGGGATTAAAGCTGTTCTTGCCCTGCTCGCACCTTGTTACTGCTGAAGCATTCCCTCTTATTTATCGTACTTGTTCAAATGATTGGCTCAACGGATCTTTACCCACAAATTCGCGACACATTTGCGACAAATAGCTGGCCAGAATTGGTTATCATGCAACGCCAATTTACATTCTTTCAGAATGATGAACCGGGCGGTCCCCTGACGGTTCCGGTTGGACTGGCTATCTGTCTGCCGTCCCGTCCAACGCGCCCTTGGTCCAGCGGGCCCTTCCGGTACACGTTGACCACGGCGACGTCATTCTGGATATCGCTCCGCTGCAAGGAGGGGCGCATGCTATTAGTCGGTGCCACCGGATATGTGCAGAATGCTGCAGGGGGCAGTATCTCGGAGGAGGCAGCACCGTTGCTGACCGTCACCGAGGTGAGAGGCCGGCTGGTGAAGCATCGCCGCGCCAGCGGGTTCGCCCCACAATCAATTGCGCTCACTGGCGCCGTGGAAGGCCGATTGGCTGCTTGGCGGCCTGCTCAACGGCAACGCCAGCCACACGGCCGACAATGACCCGGCGCTGCTATGTGCCGCCGGCTTCGTACGGTAGATTGCGGTATAAGAACTACCCCATGAGGTACTTCGATAAAAATGAAGCTTATTCCAATTACTGCAGAAGTCGCGTCGCGTCCTGAGGTGAAGGATTCGGACTTCCTCTCGGGACTGTGTATTGCCACCTTGTCCCTGTATCCGGAGGGTATTCCTGAGATGCCATGGGCGGGCTATCTGGCCGAGGAGAACGGCATGCTGGTGGGTACTTGTGCATTTAAGACGCCGCCTGTATCAGGGCGCGTCGAGATTGCGTACTTCACATTTCCCGGATTCGAGGGAAGGGGCGTCGCAACGCGGATGGCTCGGAACTTGATCGCGTTGACCGAGCAGCACGGTGTGACGCAGGTGAAGGCGCAAACCCTGCCTGAAACGAACGCTTCGGCCTGGATCCTCAAGAAATTGGGGTTCAAACGTATCGGCACAGTCCATCATCCAGAAGATGGTGATGTTTGGGAATGGCAACTCGACAACAGCTGACGCCCTGTATGCCGGTTGGAACCAGCGTCGGGGGCAGGAAAGCTCCTGCACCGATCGCTGTGTCGGATCTCCGTTGAACATCAGGGATACCAGGCCTGGGCTGATGAAGCAACCCAAAGAATCCGCGCTCGCATCGTCGCAAGACGCGAACCTCCTTCTCAGCGCCAGCGATTCACGCAATAGGAAGGGAATAAGTATGAAAGACTCTCAATCATGGCAGGCAACAATACAGGCAAGCATCTCGATTCGTCCCCTCGAAGAGAAAGATCTTCAGGCTGCGGACCACATCATGCGGCTGGCATTCGGTACCTTCATTGGCCTTCCGAATCCTGCCGATTTCTTGGGAGATGCAAACTACGTGCATTCGCGCTGGCACGCCAATCCCGGCAATG
Organism: Noviherbaspirillum sp.; assembly: GCF_035627455.1. Lineage (GTDB taxonomy): Bacteria > Pseudomonadota > Gammaproteobacteria > Burkholderiales > Burkholderiaceae_D > Noviherbaspirillum. The sequence goes on along the minus strand of NZ_DASPLS010000074.1, from coordinate 15,687 downwards.
CGTTTGCAGCCGAAGTGGACGGCAAGCTCGTCGGATCGAACTTTGCCACGAACTGGGGCAGCGTCGGGTTTTTCGGCCCGCTGACAACGCATCCGGACATTTGGGATTGCAAGGTAGGCTCTCGCCTCATCGAACCAGTAATCGCGCGCTTTGACGAGTGGAATATTACTCATGCCGGGCTTTTCACCTTCCCCAACAGCGCGAAACACCACGGCCTCTATCAGAAGTTCGGATTCTGGCCGCAATTTCTCACTATGGTGATGGCAAAACGTGTCGAACTTGAATCAACTGATCTGAGGTGGACAACATTCTCGGAGATCGCGGAAGACAAGCGGGACGAGGTGCTGCAGGCCTTCCGTGACTTGACGGACGAGATCTATGCGGGGCTGGATGTCAGGTCAGAGGTTCTTGCCGGCGCGCGTGCAAACTTGGGCGAGACGGTACTCCTGTTTGATGATACCGGCCTTGCGGCGGTCGCTGTTTGCCACTTTGGTCCCGGCACCGAAGCGGGAAGTGGGACCTGTTACATCAAGTTCGGGATTGCAAGACCCGGACCAATGGTTGAACAGCACTTCGGCAATCTGCTCGAGGCATGTGAAGCAATGGCTTCTCAGAAGGGACTTGTGCGTCTCGCTGCTGGGGTCAATACTGCTCGGCATGAAGCATATAGACAGATGCTCACACGAGGCTTTCGTGCTCAGATCCAGGGCGTCGTCATGCAAAGGAACAATCAAACTGGCTATAACCGATCTGGTGTCTACGTAATCGACGATTGGCGCTGACTACAGCGAGAAGTTAGTCCTGGCGGACATTTCAGGCTGGCCATGCAGGAGATCAGATAATATCTTGGCGGCGCGAGGAAGGTGCTTGCCATGGTGTCCCGAACAGATGGTGCAATCGTGTTTGAAACCCTGCGGAATACAGGCGCCACTCACGCCGCGGCGTATAGATCCGGTTATGTGCGATTTGGAGCAGGTGCATTATGAAGTGTTCCGTGTATATAGCGGCAAGCGTTGATGGCTTTATCGCTCGGCCTGATGGAGATATCGAATGGCTGCATCATCCGGACTACGCGGAAGCGAAGTTGAATGGGCTTTCCTACGACGACTTCATCTCGACCGTCGACGGGATCGTCATGGGGAGATATACCTTTGAGAAAGCGCTGTCGTTTGGATTCTGGCCTTACGAAGGCAAGCCTGTGATTGTGCTTTCAAGCCGCGGGGTGGCCATTCCGGGTGAACTTGAAGGGAAGGTCAGTTTATGCTCCGGTTCGCCAGACGAGATCGTTGAAAAGTTAGGAACGCAAGGCTTTAACCACCTGTATATTGATGGCGGCATTACTATTCAGCGTTTTCTCAATACGGGTTTGATAAACGAGCTGACCATTACTCGAATTCCCATTTTGCTGGGAAGGGGAATTCCTCTGTTTCATCATGGTGAAAAGGAACAGACGCTTCGGTTGATCAGTGCTGATGTAAGTGAAAATGGCTTTGTGCAGGAACGCTATGAAGTGCTTCGCCGCATATAACTTGTCGATCAACCCGGACCCGCGGCAAAGCGGCCCTCGCCATATTCCCTATGGACATTAATCAGTTAAGGTCATTGGTCACGATTGCCCGTTGCGGCACCGTCGCCCGCGCAGCAGAGTTGCTGCACCTGAGTCAGCCGGCAATCAGCGCGCATATCAAGCTGCTGGAGGAAGAACTGCGCGCGCGACTATTCGAAAGACACGCAAAGGGAATGACGCTCACCGCCACCGGCGAAGCCGTGTTCAGGCACGCAAAACATATTCTGCACGCTGTCGAGGCGATCAAGGATGAGGTCAATAGCCTCATTGGGGACGCGGCGGGGGAACTGGTGATAGGCACCGTAAACGATCCGGCCTTCCTGCGCCTGCCGGCCTTCCTGCGTCATATGCGCGAAGCGGCACCGCAGGTGACGATTTCTTTGGTGCAGACGACATCGGGTAGCGTCCTGAAAAATATTGCGGACGGGGTATTTGACGCCGGCTTCGTCGAAGGAAACCTGAAAGGGCAGGCGGTAACCAGTTTGCTTCTCACTAACGCCGAGTTTGTGGTCGGCTATCCTGCGGCATGGCACGACCAGGTTGAAGTAGGGGGGCTGGCCAGTGCATTGGATCTGCCTTGGATTGGCACCTCTGACGGCTGCTCCTTCTACCAGCTCACGAACGCGCTGTTCGCCGCACATGGCCGCAACTTTACGCCTGCTATTCGGACCGATCAAGAAGCGCTTTTGCTCGATTTGGTCGGCCAGGAAGCCGGTCTGTCCTTGGTTCGACGCGATATGCTGGAGAGCTATCCAAAGGATGACGTACGCGTGTTGGACGGCGTCGTCGTGGACGCCGGCGTACATTTTGTGATGTCCCAGACGGCTCCAAAACCGGGCTTGCTGCGCGTTGCACAGCAAGCCGTCCAGCGCGCCTGGCAGATTGAGCCGACGCGCTGAAGTGTCTTACAAGACAATGTTGATCGAGCTGACGACCTTGGCATTTCCCCCCGCGAAAAGATTCGCGATTTTCCCCTCCCGGATGTTAAGTTCGACGGTGATCCTCGACGGCGACGGCTCGCGCATGAAAGCTCCCTGCTGTATCAGGAACGCCGGTATCCTCATCCCGAGCCGGTCATGCAGGTAGCACGCCAGCGGGCCGGCCGCCATGCCGGTGGCTGCCTCTTCATCAATGCCGTAGTGCGGCGCGAACATACGGGTAGTCGCGGCAAACCCCTCGACTTCGGTGGTAAAGACGTAATAGCCCACCACACCCAACGCTTCGCCAATCAGCCCCACCTCCTTCATGTCCGGCTTCAACCCCGCCAGAACCGCACCCGACCGTACGTGAACCAGCAGGAACCGGTTGCCGGTGGCGACCACGCACGGCGCCGCGACAATGGCATCGCGCTTGATGTCCAGGCTGGCCAGGATGCGATCCGTGGTAATGCCAGCGGAGAAAGCATCTTCGTCAAAGTAGGTTGGTGCCAGTTGTTCCATGTACGCAGACTGGCCACGCAGCATGATCTGGCGGGTACCATCAATCGTTTCTTTCGATGCATTCGCGCGGGAGATGATGCCGCGCTGCGCAAGCAGGCCGAAGGTGGCGATCGTGGCGTGACCGCAATGCGCGATCTGGCGGGTCGGGGTAAAGAAATCGAGCTTGACGTCGGCCACCCGGGACGCCGACACGAATGCAGTTTCCGACAACCCGACCAACTGGGCAATCCGCAGCTTGTCGGCCGCGGTCAAGCCGTCTGCCCGCAAGACAACGCCGGCTGGATTGCCACCTTTTTCGCCGTCCACGAAAGCGTTAACGATATTGACTGTGTGTGCCATGGATTCCTCGGTTTGAACTTGTGAGCCTTGACTGTACGGGGCCGGCGGCCGGCCCGTCCAATCACCTTTTTCAAGTCGCCTTCGTATTTTCTGATCGCATTCGAAGCGGAGGCGGGCCTTTCGTCGAGGCCGAATGCTCCATGGATGGCGGAAACGACGATGCGGGCTGCCGAATATCTTAAGCTCGCGACTGCGACAGTCGCCCGGCATGCGGGTGGCCCAACATCGACGTGGCCTCAACAATTTTGATGTACATGAAAAACAATTGATTGGACCGCCGCGCGTGCAGTTTGTAGAGTAGGGCAGCAACACCTGTACCACCGCGCCTTGTCGCGGCGTCTGCTCCGATCATCCGCTCGAAGATTCGCCCGTATGTCAAAACTCTTTCAACCGCTGCAGCTCCGTTCCGTTGTACTGCGAAACCGCATTGCAGTCAGCCCGATGTGCATGTACGCCGCACAAAACGGGTTTGCGAGCGATTTTCATCTTATGCAACTTGGACGCTTCGCCTTGGGGGGGCCGGGCTGGTTTTCGTAGAGGCAACGGCAGTGACGATGGATGGGCGTATTACCCATGGCGATCTAGGTATCTGGAGCGAAGACCATGTTGCTCCCCTGGCGCGCGTGGCCGCTGCGTTGAAAGCGCAGGGCGCTGCGGCAGGAATTCAGATCGGGCATGCCGGGCGACGTGCCTCCGTCCAACGCCCGTGGGAAGGCGGCAGCCCGCTGGCGTCGGCCCCCGCGGAGAACGGCGAAGCGCCCTGGCAGGTGCGGGCACCGAGCCCCGTTCCACATGCAAATGGCTGGCCGACACCAAGCGAATTAAGCATTGCAGAAATCGTTTCGATCAAGGCAAGTTTTCAGGCGGCCGCAAAGCGCGCGGCCATCGCGGGCTTCGATGTTCTCGAGCTCCACGCGGCGCACGGTTTTTTGTTGCACACATTCTTGTCGCCACTGGCCAACCTGAGGGACGACGCCTATGGCGGCGACGCCCGGCGGCGGATGCGTTTTCCATGCGAAGTGGTCGCGGCAGTGCGGGACGTCTGGCCGGCCGATCGGCCGCTTTTCGTCCGACTCTCCGTGCTGGACGGCGTGGCAGGCGGGCGGACTTTGGAAGACACCATTGAACTGGCGGGAAAACTCAAGGGAATTGGCGTCGACGTGATCGACTGTTCTTATGGTGGCATGGTCGGAGCCGCATCGGAAAATGCACCCCGGCCGGACTACTGCTATCTCGCTCCGTATGCCGCCGCGGTCCGTCAGCGCGGCGAGGTTGCGACGATGGCGGTCGGGCTCATTGTCAGCGCGGACCAGGCGGAATCAATTCTCGCCAACGGACAGGCAGATGTTATTGCTGTGGGCAGGGAAATGCTGGTCGATCCGAACTGGGCTCATGCCGCAAGATCTGCGTTGGGCCGGGGTGCAAGCGGGTTCAATGGATGGCCGGCGCGGTTCGGCTGGTGGTTGTCGGCCCGCAGCAACACGTTATCGGCCGCTCACCAGTATGACGATGTCCGTGATAGAAGGGAGTTGCCTCTGCAATACGGTCAATTTTGAAATATGACCACCTTTCCAGAAAATGGTCCATTCAACTGAAGCGCATGCATGTTAGCTGCGCATTTGCTTTTTCACTTCCGACATGTCCACCAAGGGAACAGGGATGACCGGCAGTCGCCCGTCACAATCTCATAAAGGAGACATAGCGTTCTTATGGTCGCTCTTTGGTCATATTTACCGCGCGGCTAATCAGGCATGTACGCCCCGGCCACCTGGCCTTCAAACCTCCTGCACGCGCCACCCATCGCCGTCGCGCTCGATCCGGTGCGTCAACCGCAGGCGCCGCAGGAAGGCCTCGTCGTGCGACACCACCACCAGTAATCCCTGCCAGCTGTCCAGCATTGCCTCTAACGCCTCGGTCGCTGCCAGATCGAGGTGATTGGTCGGCTCATCCAGTAACAGCAGGCCCGTGCCAGAAACCTGCAGCGCGGCACACAGCAGCGCGCCGCGCATCTGCTGGCCGCCGCTCAGCGTCCCGGCCGGCCGGCGTGCCCCGTCAGCGCCGATGCCCGCCAGGCCGAGCCAATGGCGCGCCTCGCACTCGCTCACCCGGGCCTGCGCCAGAACCTGCTCGAGCAGGCTGCGCAACGGATCAATCAGTGCGAGCGTCTGGTCGACCAGCATGGGTCGATGTGGTGTCTGGAAACTGCCTGAGCTCGCGGCAAGCTGGCCCGCCATGATGCGCAGCAGCGTTGTCTTGCCGCAGCCATTAGGTCCTCCGATGGCAACGCGCACCGCGCCCCTGGCCGCCCAGCTGAACGGCGCCCGCCAACTCCATGGCGCAACCAGTGCATCGAACACGAGACTGTTACGGCCAGCGGGCACTTTGGCGTCCGTGCGCGGAAACGCCGGTCGCTCCACGGCCTGCTCCAGTTTGCTCCAGCTGTCCATGACCTCACGGTCGAGCGTCTCACGCTGTTCGCGATGGCGTTCGGTGCGCCGGCCCGACGAGCCTTCCGCGCGATCACGCATGGCGTTGAGCAGGAGCTTGGACTGACTGCCGGTACTGCGCTCCCGTTCCCCGCGACTGTTGCGCCGCAGAGCCCGCTCGGCCTCCTGCTGAATGCGTATCCTGCCGCGGTGGCGTGCTGCCCGTGCCTGCTCGTGCCTTGCCGCGATGGCGGCCAGTTCCGCCTCGCGCTGCTGCTGCACCAGGTCCCAGCCGCCGCCATACCGCCGCAGGCCGTGCGCGGACAGCTCCAGTGTACGGTCCGTCTGCGCCAGCAGCGCACGGTCATGGCTGATGACGAGTGCGCCATGGCCAGCCTCGCGCCATCGTGCCAGCAGCGTGGCGAGTAGGGCGCGGTGGCGTCGGTCGAGATAATTGCTCGGCTCGTCGAGCACGAGGAAACGCGCATCACTGCAGAACGCTCCGATCAGCGCCAGCAACATGCGCTGGCCGCCACTGAGCGTATCGGGTGTGTCGCGCGTCTCATCGAGACCAGCCTGCAACAACAACTCCTGCCAGCGAGCCTCCAGGTCCCAGCGTTCGGCAATCCGTTCGAGGTCCTCCGTGCTGCCCTCGCCGGCCTGCAGCCTGCGCAGTGCGGCCAGCGCAGGCGTTACGCCGGCGATATCGGCCAGCGAGCTTGCGCCGTACTGCCCGGCATCCTGCTGCACGCGCTTTACACGCACGTGCCGCTGCACATGGCCGAAGGCTGGCTGCAGGTCGCCGGCGATCAGACGGCCCAGCATTGTCTTGCCGCTGCCATTGCGGCCGATCAGGCCGATCGTTTCGGCGGGAAGCGCCACACTGAGGTCTGTGAATAGGGGCCGGCCATCCGGCAAGAAGTATGCAACCCGGTTCAGGGTCACGAGAGTAGTATCCGACATGAACGAAATCGATAACGTGTTTATCCGCCAGCCGCGCAGGCTGGGCTAGGACTAGGTGCACGCAGGCGCGTGCCACGTTACAGGCGCATCGGAATGGCTCCTCGGAGAAAGGAGATTTAATTATAAAACAGATCGGCGCCAGTACAGTCTCGGCCGTACGACAGGCCATTTTTGAACCGGTGTGGGAACATAGAAAGGCGCCTTGGCCAGCTCGGGCCACGCTTCACCAATACTGCCCCCCGAGTTGCTTGCGGCGGGCGTTAGCAATAGAAATGCTCGGCTGATGCCGGTTTTTGGCAGCTCCCGAGCGGCCGGTCATGAACTCCAGGCAAACCGATGGCGCAGCGTGGAGGGCGGCAGGCGGCCATAATCGGTCAGCCCGCTGGCACGGCTAGTGTTGATTTGAAAACTGTTAACTGGCAGCATTAGTCTGTTCGCCCGTTATTGATCCGTGCCGGGCAAGCGCCCGCGTAACTTTCTCATGTCCATTATGTTGACCGACGACGTACTCGAATATATCGACCGCAGTGTCTTGTGTTGGCTTGCTACCGTTGATCCGGAAGCCTGCCCCAACGTGTCGCCAAAAGAAATCTTTGCAGCGTTCGACCAGCAAACGCTCGTCATCGCAAATATTGCGTCGCCGGTCAGCATCAGCAACATAAGAGCCAATCCCAAGGTATGCGTCAGCTTCATCGATGTATTTTCCCAGAAGGGATATAAGCTGCTTGGAGTTGCGGAAGTTGTCGAGCGCGGGGACCCCCGTTTTCCCACGTTCGAAGCGCCTTTATTCGACATCACCAAGGGCGCCTTTCGTATTCTAAGCATCATTGCGGTACAGGTGTCGAAGGTGGAACCGATCGTCGCGCCGAGCTACAGGCTCGTTCCAGGAACTACCGAGGCATCCCAAATTGAGAGCGCAATGCGCACCTACGGGGTAAGTCCGAGGAAAATGCAGTGAAAACACAGTCTGCAAAAGAGCGCCTTCTCGCGCAGGCCCGCCTCGACTACCAACCCGAACTCGTCGCTATCGATCCGGAAGCCATCTCTCGCTTGCCGGTGCGCGCCGACCGGTTCAGCCACGCGACAACCGGGCTATCGGGAAAGCCCGCCGGGCAAACGCGCGAAGGTGCAGCGGCCTACAGCATCGTGTTGAACAGCCTTAACTTCATGTTCTGGACGCCGACGCCGGAAGGGATGGCACGTTACGAGTGGCGCGGAGCCGGTGGTGCGGACGGTCTGATAGCCGCGCTTGATCATGCCTGGAGCGAGGCATCGACACCGGCCCGGCTGCGTGAGCAGCTGGCGTCGGGAGCGGAACAGGCGGTCGTCGATGCGTTCGGCGACATTTCCATGCCGCGGCGCCGCGCACATTTCCTGCGTGAAGTCCTGTTCGAAGATCAACTGGAACAGGCCGCTGCCGATCTTGTCGCTGCAGGCAACACCGGCCGTCTGACCTGTAGCGATGCGCAGCGGCTGGCAAAGCGCTTCCCGGTTGCGTATGGCCAGGACGCCTACCTCATGCGCGCACAACTCGCGGTCATGTGGTTTGCCGGGTATCTCATCGATCAAGGCGTTGATGTCGACTGCGATGTCATCGTCGCCGCCAACTACCAGATGCCGCGTGTCATGCGCTCCATCAAGGTACTACGCTACTCGCCGGAGCTGGCGGCAAAGATCGACCGGTACACGCTCATCGTTCGTCACAGCGCCGAGGAGCGTGCGATACGTGCTGCGACAGTGCTGGGGACGCAAGCGATGGCGCAGCATCTGGGAGTGTCGGAGCACGCGATGGTGAACGTGCTGTGGCAAAACCGGTTGGCCTGTGGAGCGATACCGCATCATTTGACCATTACCACCGACTACTGATTGGCGTTGTCGCTGATGGTAAAAGAGGATAGCCAGGCTTGCGTCACGTGGCTTTCGCCTCCAGCAGCCTTCCGAACATGGCAGCTGGCCCTTCGCTGGCCGTACGATATTCACCCTCGCCGGAGAAGCCAATACGGCCTGCGTTGATGTTGTCGATAAGCTCGGCCATCTGTGCTGCACCCAGCTGCGAGAGCCCGGCGCCCGTGAGGATGTCGTTCCACTCGCTGCGCGGCGGGTACACCACTTCAAGGTGTTTGCCTAGTAGCCGGGCGAGGTCGAGTGCCACGTCCTGTGCGCTGTACCGGTTGGCGCTTCGCAGTTCCACGACGCGGTGGTGGACGTGAGTATCGAGCAGCAGCTGCACTGCCGTACGGCCGATCTCCGCGGTGGACGCCATGTCGATGCGGATACCGGGTGCCATGAGCGAGGGGAAAACTCCCTTTTCGGTCGCTGGTTCGAGAGCATCGATCCAGTTGTCCAGAAAGTAGGGCGCCCGCAGGAAGCTCACACTGCCAGGATAGTCGTGCAGCGCCTGCTCCAGCTCGTGCAGGCTCACCACCGGCCCGGTGCCTGACGGGTGATGGGCGCCCATGGAAGAGAGCACAACAAGCGGCGGGGCGCCGGCTTGTTCGGCGGCGGACCGAATTGCGCCGATGAACGCACGTTTGGTGCCATTCGGGTCCTGAGCTTCCAGGAGCGGCGGCGTCATGACGTATGCGCCGTCGACGCCGGTGAGGGCGGTAGCGAGGGCGTTCGGATCCGCCAAGTCGGCCACCGCGACATCGGCACCCTGGTTACGGAAACCGGCGCCCGCCTGTGGGCGGCGGACTACGGCGCGGACGGGCTTGCCCAGTTTGAGCAGGGTCTGGGCCACGGCTGAGCCGGTGTTGCCAGAAGCTCCAATGACGGCATACATAGCGTTCCTCCTGGTTTCGGTGATGAATGAAGTTTCATACTAGGTGTCGGGTTAAAATGCTTCCAATGCATCCTTGAGATACCCGTCATGCATGAAACGAATCTTCGTTCGCTAGACCTGAACTTGCTGGTGGCGCTGGATGCCCTCATGACGGAGCGCCACGTTACCCGGGCTGCCGAGCGGATTGCCATGAGTCAACCGGCGATGAGCCGTGCACTGGGTCGCTTGCGCAAGACCTTTCACGACCCGTTGCTGGTGCGCGCAGGTTCCGAGATGGTAGTGACGGCCAGAGGCCGGGTTTTGGCACAGCAGGTCAGCCGCGTGCTCGATGATGTCCGCAACATGTTGACGGATGAGCCCTTCGAGCCGGCTATCTTTTCCGGGCGCTTCAAGCTGCTGACGGTCGACTACGCCAGTCTGACCTCACTCCCGTCGATGCTGGAAGCGCTTCTGGCCGAGGCGCCGGAAATGCGGATGGAGGTGGAAGACGCCGGCGACGACTGGCCGGAACGACTTCAGGCTGGCGAGGCCGATGTGGTTCTGGGTGTGGTGACCGACGCGCCCGCCGGAATTTATCAGCGCGCGGTGCTCGAAGACCGGTTCGCCTGCATAATGCGACAGGGACATCCGTTGGCGGGACGGCCATTGGATCTCGATCTCTTCCTTGCGCAGCGCCACGTGCTGATCAGTTCTCCGGGACGCGATCGCAGCGCGGTAGACGCGGCGCTAGAGCGGCTTGGTCAGCCACCGCGCAACATTGCCTTGCGACTGCCGCACTTCATGGCGTCGACGGCCATTATCGCTGCGACCGACCTCGTCATGACCTTGCCGCAGCGTATCGCCGCTTACATGGCCCGCCACGAGGCGTTGGAGGTGCGGGACCCGCCGGTGGAACTGGAGGGGTTCACGCTGCGGCTACTCTGGCACCAACGCTGTCACGACGACCCGGCCCATCACTGGATGCGGGAGCGCGGAGCCTCCGCCATACAGAATGCTGCCCGGCTCGTGAAATTCTCTGCTGCGCCGTGACGGGGCGTGCATTTCACATGGATCACTCAGTGACGTAGGTCTCATGCATCTGATCCTGCACGACGGGCAGCATGCTCGCGCATTGCTTTACGCTAGTGGAGCTAGGGGTGCAATCTAGAAGAGCTGACCCAAATCAATCAAGGCTGGCTGTAGTGTAGCGATGACAACAGTGATCAAGGTAATAAGTCCGGCAATGCATCCGTTACTCTTCAGCCATGAAGTGAACGACAAACAGCCGTCGTTGCTGTCAGTTCCTCCAATCTCAATACCGGACCTTCGTTCTTCCGGCAGGTTCGCAGGCCATGCCTGGGTGTACTACCGGATCCGGTACAGGTAATTCTTTTCGGTGCGCAAGCTGTAATGCATGTAGCGCAAACGTTCGCGGACTTGGTCGAGCAGCCGGGTAGGGGCCAAAACCGGCTTGCGCCGTTTGGCGCTTGTATTAATACTGTACATGTGCGCAGCATCGGTGGCTGTAGCCCGGGCTACAAGCCGTTTTCCGGCTCATGGATCTGGGATGTTAAACGACAAGGGCCGATGTTCGGCGCGCCTAAACGCGGCGCCAGGTATCTCATATGACCAGTTTGCTGCCTTTCCAGCTCTTGGCAGACGCATTGCTTGCATTGCACGTCGCCCTGGTGCTGTTCGTGGTAGGCGGCCTGGTCGTCGTGGTCGCTGGCAATCTGCTCCAGTGGCAGTGGGTGAACCTGCTGTGGTTCAGGCTGGCTCATCTAGCCACCATTACCGTGGTAGCCGCAGAAGCATGGCTTGGTTTCGTTTGTCCACTCACCACGCTTGAAATGTGGCTCCGGTTGAAGGCAAACGCTGTCACCTATGACGGTAGCTTCATTGAGCATTGGCTCCGGGCTCTTCTGTTCTGGGAGCTGCAGCCATGGGTTTTCACCACTGCATACACAGCCTTCACGCTGGCAGTCGTGGCGGCGTGGTGGTACTTTCCGCCTAGACGCAGGTGGCATGGGAGCGCCGCAGATGCGTAACCATTACATCGAGAGAACGTCACAAGGCCGGCGCAGCGGCCGGACGTCTTGGTGCCGCACATTGACGGGATCGGCCATTGGCTGCCGTTCAAACCTTTTCGCCTAAGCAGGCAGTTCCGCAAGTCAGCCGCGTTATAAACTCAATACTTTTATTTGCGCTTTTTCATTGCGTGGTTTGTCTGTTCTGTTGATTCTGTGTGTTCGGTACAGGCAATCGGGGGTAAGCCAGCGGTCATGCGAGTGACTGGCGAGCCGGTTTCCTTTATTAAACGACACGTGTCGATGTTAATCAGGTGTTTTGCGGCCTGTGACAAGTTAGGCGGCAGAAAGCTATCGTGGCGCACGCCTGGCCCAGAAGTAGGCGGACATTGGCAGAACCTAAAGGAGTAAAGCAGCTGGTCACGGCAAACAGCAATCTGGCCGGGCTCGGCCAGAAGCGGAAGTTCATACTGTTACGTATGCTGAGGATATTATCGAACGGCACTTGCTCATCATTCGCAAGATTCCCTTGACCTAGAGCCCACTCGAGCAAGTTTAATGCACCGTAATCCAACCAACTTCAAGAGGTGCATTTCATGAGTGCCGCGCACAACAAGCAAATTATGCAAAACCTGTTCGTTGAACTTGCGAAAGGCAATGGCAAGCCGTTTGTCGATAGCTTAGCGGACGATTTTTGCTGGACCATAACCGGCACGACAAAATGGTCCCGGACTTATCGGGGCAAGCAAGCAGTGCTTGATGAACTTTTTGCTCCCCTGTTTTCCAAGTTCGCCAATCAATACAGGAATACCGGCCATAACTTTATTGCCGACGGAGACCACGTGGTTGTCGAGTGTCGAGGGCAAGTCATGACGAAGAAGGGGGTTCCTTACAACAACACCTATTGTTATGTCTGCCGCCTCGCCGCCGGAAAGCTGACACACCTCACCGAGTATTTAGACACGGAACTGGTAACCGCAGCACTGGACGGTCCGGCCATTGATTTTCGGACCGACAAGAAGCGAAGGTAAGAAAATGATGGGCTTGAAATACCGGCCTCCGAGGAATAAACATGACGGAACATTTGCGCATAGGCGAACTTGCGCAGCGCACTGGCAAAAGCATCCATGCATTGCGCTATTACGAATCGATCGGCCTGATCCCCTTCGTGGGACGCGACGCTGGAGGACGCCGGCGATACGATACGCAACATGTGGAGTGGCTGCTACTACTTGAAAGGTTGAAGTGCACCGGCATGAGTTTGGCTCAGATGCAGGAATATGCGGCGCTGGTCAGCCGGGGCAAGGACACTATCGATAAGCGCGTCGAGCTACTGGAAGAGCATTTGCGGGTGATCGATCGACAGATGGAAGAACTCGCCCGAAGCAGGGAATTGTTGCTCGCAAAGCTCGATTTCTATCGGGACTGGAAATCCTCGGGAAAACGGCCGTCGATGCCTTGGCTGAAGACGCCGTTTCGTTCCTAACGGGGGTATTCGAAGGAAATACCCGGCCTCCAAATGCACGTAGTCGAAAATGAACCCGCATGCTGCGGGCTGGTGCACGAACGTCCGCTTTGGGGGCGGGTGCTCCAGTTCGCTGTCGAACATCGATGGTCTGAAACCGGGCATAAAGCAGCCGGTCCGCGGGAGGAGCATCGACGCCGAGATCGGCCAATTGCGGACGTTGGAGGGTCATACCAAGACCGTAACCATATGTGCCAGCGAGGGTGAAACGGGTCCGTCTCTCGAAACGGACCCGCGCCCCAGCTTATTTGGGCATTACAACCTTATCGATAACGTGGATGACGCCATTATCCGCAACGACATCGGTCTTTACGACGTTGGCGTTGTTCACGCCGACTTTCCCGCCTTTCATGCTTACTGAAAGCGCACTACCTTCCACTGTCTTGACGTTGCCTGCCTTCACGTCCGCGGCCATGACTTTGCCAGGTACGACGTGATAGGTCAGCACTTTTGTCAGTGCGGCCTTGTCTTTGAGCAGCGCGTCCAGTTTCTCTTTCGGAATATTGGAAAATGCCTCGTCGGTCGGGGCGAAGACGGTAAATGGACCAGGTCCTTTGAGGGTGTCCGCCAATCCCGCCGCCTGAACCGCGGCAATAAGGGTATTGAATGAACCGGCTGACTTGGCAGTGTCCACAATGTCGGCAGCATGAACGGTACCAAAAGTGAAGGCGACAGAGACTCCTATCAGAAACTGTTTCATTGCTAACTCCTGTAATGCGTGAAATGAACCACCGCGCAATGCGGAGGACCGGAAGAGCTACTTAAAGAGCCCGAATGCATGAACCGGGCATGTCCAAAATTTATGCTTTAAACGCTACCATGTCCACCAATTGACCCGTTATAATCCGTATTTAAACGGTTCAAAAACGGTTCATGCTATGAAGAAATTATCTGACAGGCCAGCCGATTCCGTGGCTGACGACGCGCGGCTCGCCTACCGCAGCGGAGTGGCGGCGCGGCTGGCCGGCCTGTCCGCCGAAACCCTGAGAGTGTGGGAACGCCGCTATGGCCTGTCCGATGCTGAACGCTCGACGAGCGGTCAGCGCTTGTATTCAGCAGAGCAGGTACGGCGGCTCGGGCTGCTAAAGCAACTGGTGGACCAAGGGCATGCGATCGGCGTGCTGGCAAGGCTCCCTATCGAACAACTGCAGGAGCTCGCCGGGCCACGCGCTAGCGACGTGCAAGCAGCGGGGCCGCTGAGGGTCGCAGTCATCGGTGACGGCTTGGCCAGACGAATTGCGGCTGCGGGGCGAGAGGGCGCAGAGCTTGCGGTTCAATGTAGTTGCTCCCGGCTTGAGCATGCCACATCGTTACCGAAGGATGCAGGCGTGGAGCTGCTGCTAGTGGAGTTGTCCGAACTCGTTGAAAGCGCGCTGCCGTTGATCGTGTCGGCGCGCGAGGCGTGCGGCGCCGCAGCCGTTGTTGTCCTTTACCGATTCTGTGCCAGTGCGACAATCCGCGCATTGCGGGCACAAAACTGCCTGGTCGCGCGTATTCCGGCGGAACTGGGGGAGCTGGTGCTGCTATGTCGTTTAGCGATTGCAGGCGAGAGACTTCCGCCGCAGGAGCGGTCGGAGGTGCCCGAGGTGCGCTTCGACGAGGAGCTCCTCTTCACAATTACGGCCGCTGGGAATCGGCTCGTCTGCGAATGCCCACGCCATCTGGCCGACCTGCTGTTAATGGTCGGAAGCTTCGAGCGCTACAGTGCACAGTGTGCATCCCGCAACGAGGACGATGCGCAGTTGCACCAGGAGTTGCACCACGCCGCAGGGCGCGCACGCGCCATCCTGGAAATCGCAATGGAGCGTCTGGCACGTGCCGAGGGCCTGCCGCTGCCTGCGCGGTCGCAGGTAACGTAAAAGACCTCGGGAGATTGTTGCATCGGCAGGAACGAGCAGTCTAAATGCGCCGGGTATTGGCAGGCGTCACTGCCTTCAGCCTGAGAGACGGCTAAGGGGCTGGTCGATCTCACCAGTTGGCAATCCTGTCCGGGACGTCCGGACCCTGGCATAAAGCAACCCGCCATTGCGCTGCGCATTTGCGCAGCGTCCGGCCAGAAGAAGACGCTGAGCGATGTCGCACAACGCCCATAACCTGCCATTCTGACCTCGCCCCGCGCTTGGCGCAGCCGAATTGCCTTCTGCGCTCACAGGTTACTCAGGAAGTATGTGCTCTGGTTCCCGGATCCAAATCATGAGCCGCTCAAATTCTCCCGTATGGCAATCACGTCTTTCATGTTGTTCACGGAAACCCGATCGCCTATAGAAGGTGAGCGCACGGGTATTTCGGGAGTAAACGCAAAGCGATAACTCGTTCCTGATTGACTGTGCGTGCTGTAAAAGCTGTTTTCCATGACCACGTCCTTGCAGCATAGGGAGTACAAACAAGGCGGCAAGATGGTTCTCCACCAGGGAAATAAAGCCCACGACTTTGTCGTGCTGTTCACAAACATAGGTTTCGGCCTGCGGCAGGTAAATCTGTTCCATATCGTTCAGCCGACTCCTCCAGAAGCAACTGGATATAAACGGGTGAGCGAGCAGGGATGCTTGAAGCCAGGTTTCGAGAATCTCTGGGGTATCTTCAGATGTGGCGCTTCTAATCATGATTTATGCGCATGCGTTTCATGTACTCAGGCTAGTG
>NZ_DASPLS010000073.1:0-25349 GCF_035627455.1 Noviherbaspirillum sp. | reverse complement strand
GCCGGACGAGGTATCGCTCCCGCCGCTCGAACCGCTGGCCGTCGGCGGCGGCGATTGCGGCGGCTGCTGCGACGATGCGGAAGCCGACGCGCCGGAAGGCTGGGACTGTGACGACGCGCCGGAGGAACCTGCGGTCTGCGGTGTCGCGGACGACGGTTGCGCGGATGACGAACCCGAAGCGCTGCTGCCCTCCGGCTGGCTCATGCCACCTGAGCTGCCACCTGAGCTGCCACCTGAGCTGCCGCTGGCGCTGCTGGCGGAACCGCCGGCCTGGGCCTGCTTCTTGGCCTGCGCCTTGGCCAGATCGTTGGTCGCTTTCGCTTCCTGCTGGCAGGCGTTCTTCGCTTCGCCGACCTGGTCGTCGCATTTTTCCTTGGCGACCTTGTACTGCGCATCGGCTTTCGCTTCTTCCAGCTCCAGCCGGTTCTTCGGGGTGTCGCGCTCGGTCACCTTGGCCTGCGCTTCGGCGATACTCTTTTGCCCGTCTGCTTCGGCCTTGCAGATATCCTTTGCGTTCTCCTTCATGTTGTTGCATTTCTCCATCGCGGCCTTGTGCTGTTGCTCCGCATTCTGCTGCGGGGAAGGCTTCCCGGACGAGCCCGAACTGCCCGAGCTCTGCTGCGCGGCGGCGCCGGAGGCATACAACGACGCTGCGACCAGGGCCGCGATCACGGTGGTCTTGTTTTTCATGAGAGCACTCCTTCTGTGAAAATGACAAGGAGCCAACCTCATGCAAGGTCTGCGCCACCGTTTGCCGCCCCGGGATGCGACGGCACCGCCGCCGCCGCGCGTATTATTTACGCGCGCCCCGCCCTTTGCTGCACGTTGCGGGAAATCAGCATCACGCGGTGGAAGAAAGGAAACGCTCCGGCGCGATGTCCGGAGTTTGCCAGGACGGAAGCGGCCGGGAAATGAAAAATCCTTGCACTTCATCACAGTGCAGCGCCTTGAGCTTGCTGACCTGGTCCTGGGTTTCCACGCCTTCGGCCACCACCCGCATGCCGAGCGCATGCGCCATCGTGATGATGGC
The DNA here is from genome assembly GCF_035627455.1 of Noviherbaspirillum sp. Classification (GTDB taxonomy): domain Bacteria; phylum Pseudomonadota; class Gammaproteobacteria; order Burkholderiales; family Burkholderiaceae_D; genus Noviherbaspirillum. Next base: position 24,319 of record NZ_DASPLS010000073.1, on the reverse strand, counting down.
GGAGAAGAACACCGCGCCCTCGCGCGTCTTGTCGAGCTCGGCGGTGAATGCGCGGTCGACCTTGAGCACGTCGAAATCGAGGCGCTGCAGTTGCGACAGCGAGGAATAGCCGGTGCCGAAATCGTCGACCAGCAGCTTGACCCCCAGCCTTTGCAGCGCGCGCAGCGCCTGCCCCACATCCTCGGTGTCGCCGATCATCGACGACTCGGTCAATTCGATCTCGATGAAGCGCGGATCGATGCGGTAGCGTTCGATGCAGCTGGCGACCAGCGCCGCCACATCGGTTTCCTGGAATTGTCTTGCTGACACATTGATCGACACCGGCACCAGCGCCTGCGACTGTTGCTGCCATTGCGCGATCTGCGCGCATACCTTGTGGATCACCTGTTCGCCGAGCGTGAGGATCAGCCCGGTTTCTTCCGCCAGCGCGATGAATTCTCCCGGTCCGACGATGCCTTTTGAAGGATGCTGCCAGCGCACCAGCGCCTCCATGCTGCAGGTCTTCCCGGTGCGCAGCTCGACCCGCGGCTGGTAATACATCACCAGCTGGTCATTCTCCAGCGCTTGCCGCAATTCGGCTTCCCGCTCGTGGCGGGAGCGCAGGATCTCGGAAAAGCGCGGATCGAAAAAACGGTAGTTGTGTTTTCCTGCCGTCTTGGCGGAATACATCGCGATGTCGGCGTTCTTGAGCAGCGTGTTCGCATCCGCGCCATCCTGCGGAAACATGCCGATGCCGATCGACACGCCGACCGCATAAGACGTTTGCCCGATCTTGAACGCAGGCTGGAACGCATCCAGTATCCGTTGCGCGACATGGGCGGCGTCCGCCGCCGTCGCCAGCTTTTGCAGTATCACCAGGAATTCGTCGCCGCCCACGCGCGCCACCTGGTCGTTCGGCCTGACCGCCTCCCGCAGGCGCCTGCCGACATGCCGCAGGATGTCGTCGCCCGCCTGATGCCCCGCCGTGTCGTTGACCGTCTTGAAACCGTCGAGATCGAGAAACAGCAGCGCGATCATTCTGCCGCCTTCCCGCGCGCGCGCGATCGCTTCGGGAAGATAGGCATTGGCCCAGTGGCGGTTCGGCAGCTGGGTGAGCGCATCTTCGTTGCCGCGTCTCTCCAGCTCTGCGACATGCGCCTTCAACCCGCTGATGTCGCGCATGGTGACGGCCAGGTCGTTGTCGGGACGGCACACGCGGAAATGCGCCCATTTCGGCCCGCTCACGCCAAGCGCCTCCAGATCCGCTTCGCCTTCGTAGGCGCGCACCTTCATCGCCTTGCACATCATGCGCATCGCCCGCTCGGCCGCTTCGCCCCGGTAAAGCGCCTTCAGCCGCTCGCCGATCAGTTCCTCGCGCCGGTGCCGCAGGAATTCGGCGCCACGCTCGTTGCAATCGATGATCGTGAAATCCGTGACCTCGCCGTCCCGCCCGCAGACCGGGCGCGCGATGAAGAAACCGTCGCTGCCGCCTTCGGTCGCGGTGCGGTAGGTTGCCTGCATCGACTCGAACTGGCGCCGCTCGCGTGTCAGGCGCAGCGACACAAAGGCGCCGGCGGCGGCCGCCACGGCCAGCAGGATGGTGGCCAGCGCCGCGCTCCGCAACCAGTCCCGGCGCTTGGCCCGGTACGGACCCAGGATATCCTCCTGATCGAAGCCGGCCATCGTGACCATCTCATATCCGGAGGTGGTCTGCCACGCGACGTAACGCGGCCGCCGGTCGGAAAAGCTGTCTTGCGCTCCAAACAGCCGGCTGCCGGCGCGCATGTCCAGCGCGGGTTGCATGTTCAGCGCCTTGTCCCCTGATCGCGGCAGAAATACCTTGTTGCCGACCCGCTCCAGCCTGGCCACCCCGTCTGTGCCCAGGAGCGCGAGGAAGCCATGGCGCCCGAGCGCGATCTCGTCATAATTCGACATGAAGTACTCGGGAATCACCGACACCAGCACGATTCCGCGAAAGCGCCCCTGCGCGTCGGTCAGGCGGCGCGAGAACGGCACCACCGGCGTCTGAGAAAAATTGCCGATTCTTGCGACGCCGATGTGAAACGCATTGCCGGCCTGCCGGTGGACCGTGAAGTACGGCTCGTCGACAATATTGACCCTTTGCGCACCGGGAATCGTGCTGGAGATCAGGTTGCCGCGTTCATCGATCAGGCTGATGTAGAAGCCGGAGTGCCGGCCAAACAAGCCTTGCTGCCCCATCTGTTCCAGTGTGAATTCGCCGCCGGTCGCCTCCCAGCCGTACTTCACATAGCGCGTGATCTGGTCGACTGCTTCCAGCGCGCGAAAAAGATGTGTTCCATAGGCGCGCGCCAGGATTTCCGCATCCCGCAATGCTTCCTGTTCCGCCTGCGATTTTTCACGCGCGAGCTGTGCAAGCAGCGCGGTCCATCCCAGCATGCAGACCACGAGCGCCAGCAGTGGCCAGAGCAGGGCCTTGCGCAGGTCTTTCTTCGCGATATGCATACTGTTTGGATGTCTTCGATCCGCACGCGGCGGCCAATGGGCGGAAACCCGCCCGGATGCAGGGATAGACAGGATTGCCGCGGAATCATCAGATGTATTCGCAGCAGCATTGACGCAAATACAAGCGTGCTACACGATGCGGTTGAACCAGAGCATCGACAATGAGCCGGACAGCACGGCCAGCAAGGCGGCGCAGGCAGCGAACAGCGCGGAGACTTCGCTCTCCCGCTTCTCGAGCGTCAGCTTCGAGTTGAGGGACTTGTACACCTTGGCCAGGTCTTCCGCCGTGCCGGCGTAGAAATACTGGGCCTTGGTCACGTTCGCGATATCCTTCAGCGCATCCTCGTCCAGCCGCACATGCATCGCCCAGCCATCCCCGGTCAGGATTTCGCCGGCGGCCGTGCCGATGCCGATCGTATACACCCGCACCCCGCGCTCCGCCGCCATCCGCGACGCCTCGACCGGATCGGGGCCGGTGGTGGTCTGGCCGTCGGTCAGCAGGATGATCGCGGCCGAGGTATAGGACCCGGGCGGCACCGGTTCCGGGTCCGGCGTCTGCTCCTTGCGCTGCTCGTCGCTGCCGAGCGAGCGCGCGCCGCGTTCCTCGCGCGTGTCGACCCGCCGCGGATCGGCGGAATTCAGGTCGAACTTGACATCCGGGAAGATCGCCTTGAGCGACACCAGGATGCCGCTGCCAACCGCCGTGCCTCGCTGCAACTGCAAGCGCGCCAGCGCGCTCAGCAGATCTTCGCGGCTCGAGGTCGGCGGCTGCACCAGGCTCGCGGTACCGGCGAAGGACACCAGCCCGATGCGGGTATTCGACGGTTGCTGCTGCACGAAACCTTTGACCGCGGCCAGGGCAGCGTTAAACCGGTTGGGCGCAATGTCCGCGGCGCGCATGCTGCCGGACACATCGACCGCGAGGATCATGGTCTTGTGCTCCGTCGGCAGGGTCAGCACCATTGCCGGCCGCGCCGCGGCCAGCAGCATCAGCGCGAGCGCCAGCAGGAACAGCAGCGGCGGGATGTGGCGCCGGTAGCGGTTCGCCCCCTGCATTGCCTGCCGTACGGTGGCAAGACCGGCGTACTGCAGCGCGTATTTCTTGCGCCTGCGCTCCATGAACAAGTACGCCAGCACCAGCAGCGGCACGGCCAGCAGGCCCCACAGCAGATGCGGCCAGAGAAAATTCATTACAGCCTCCCCTGCCCCGCAAAGGTGCGCGCGCTGCCGCCGGTCGCGAGCCGGGCGGCATGCCTGCGCAACTCCGAGAAACGGAACAGCGCGTCGACGATATCGTCTTCGGTCGACAGTTCCAGCACATCCACCCCCGCATAGGTGAACGCATCATGCAAGGCTTTCTCGCGCGCTTCGACCGCGGCGGCGAAGCGGCTTCGGAATGCCTTGTCGTGCGTATCCACCAGCAACTGTTCCGCCGTTTCCGCATCCTGTATCGTCAGCAGCCCGAGGTCGGGCAGCGCCATTTCCAGCGGATCGTACAGCCGCACCGCGATCACGTCATGCCGCTGTGCGAGCATCGCGAGCGGCCGCTCCCATCCCGGCTGCGTGATGAAATCCGACACGACCACCACCAGCGAGCGCCGGTGCATCGCATGCACGCCGGTCTGCAGCAGGTCGTACAGCCGGGTCGCGGCCGACTGCGGCACCGGCGCGGCACGGCGCATCATCCGGTGCATCAGCTGCAGGATCTGGCGGCGCCCGGTGGATGGCGGGATCACGGTATCGACGCTGCTGCCGTAAAACAGCGCGCCGAAACGATTGCCGTGCCGGTTAAGCATGCTGGCGAGCACTGTCGTCAGCTCGACCGCCTGCGTCCGCTTGCTGACGGTTTGCGAACCGAAATCCTCGGACGGGCTGAGGTCGAGCAGGAACCAGGCGGTCAGCTCCCGCTCCTCGTAATATTCCTTCACATACGGCGTCTGCAGCCGCGCGGTGACGTTCCAGTCGATATGCCGCACGTCGTCGTGATACTGGTACTCGCGCAGGTCGGCCAGATCGACGCCCGGGCCGCGGAACAGGGTGTGGTAGTCGCCGTGCAGCAAGCCGTCGAGCCGGCGCAGCACGGTCAGTTCAATGCGCCGCAGGATGGCTTCAGGCGTTTGCGTCGACTTTGACATGGTTTTCCAGTACCCGCTCAGGCGGCGGGAGATGTTTCAGGATGCGGTGGATGATCTGGTCGGCGGTCACCGCGTCGGCCAGCGCCTCGTAGGACAGCGACAGCCGGTGGCGCAGCACGTCCGGCACCAGGTCCACCACGTCTTCCGGCCGCACGTGGTTGCGGCCGCGCAGGAGCGCCAGCGCCCGCGCGCCCTCGACCAGGTGGATCGACGCGCGCGGGCTGGCGCCGCAGTTCAGGTAATGCGCCAGGTTCTGCACCTGGTAGCGGTCGGGGTCGCGCGTGGCGGCGACCACCCGCACCGCATAGCGCACCAGCGACGGATCGATGTAGCAGGCGCGACATTGCTGTTGCAGATGGACAAGTTCTTCCGTCGTCGTCACCGACGCGATTGCCTGGTCTTCGCCTGTGACCCGGTTGACGATCACGAATTCCTCTTCTTCCGTCGGGTAGCCGACCAGCACCTTCATCATGAAGCGGTCGACCTGCGCCTCCGGCAGCGGATAGGTGCCCTCGGTCTCGATCGGGTTCTGGGTCGCCATCACCAGGAATGGCGCCGGCACCCGGTGGGTGACGCCGGCGATGGTCACCTGGCACTCCTGCATGACCTCCAGCAACGCACTCTGCACCTTGGCCGGCGCGCGATTGATCTCGTCAGCCAGCAGCAGGTTCGAAAACACCGGTCCGAGCGAAGTGCTGAATTCACCGGTCTTCTGGTTGTAGATGCGGGTGCCGACCAGGTCTGCCGGCACCAGATCGGGCGTAAACTGGATGCGGTGGAAGCTGCCCTGGATGGTGCGCGACAGCGTCTTCACGGTCAGCGTCTTGGCCAGACCCGGGACGCCCTCGACCAGCAGGTGGCCGCCGGCAAGGATGGCCACCAGCACCCGCTCCAGGAAGTGATCCTGTCCGACCACCACGCGTTTCACTTCGTAAAGAACGCGCTCCATCTGGAGCGATACGTCAGGCCTGCCTTTTTCAATGTTATCCATGTGTGGGTTTCGTTGTGGTCAAGAGTGTCAGAAAGGCGATTCGCCGGCGGCCGCCGCGGCTATTTCGATCGGCACCGCGAAACCGATGCCGATGAAGGTGCCCTGTTCGTGCGGACTGAGGATTGCGGTCACGATGCCGACCACTTCGCCGTCCATCGTAACCAGGGGACCACCGGAATTGCCGGGATTGGCGGCTGCGTCGAACTGGATCAGGTTGCGCAGCACTTCGTCATTGCGCGGCCCGCGGTAGGTCCGGTTCAGGCCGGAGACGATGCCGGACGATGCGGAAGGACCGATGTTGTATGGAAAACCGACCGCCGCCACATGGTCGCCGACGGCCAGGCCGCTCACCGAGCGCAGCGTCGCCGGCACCAGGTCGTCCGGCACCACCGCCGCCTGCAGCACCGCGAGGTCGTTTTCGGGCTGCCGGCGCAGTACCGTTGCGTCGGATTCCTGGCCGTTGGCGAACTGCACCTTGATGCGGATGCGGTCGTCGTTGCCGACCACGTGGAGATTGGTCAGGATGATCCCCTTGTCCACCACCACCACGCCGGTGCCCACGCCGAGCACGCCCTTGTGCGCGGCGTCGCGCGCTTCGCCCTGCTGCGTCACGCGCACCACCGAGGGGCGGATGCGCGCGATCGCGCGCGCCTCCGGCGACGGCAGAGTGGACTTTTCCAGCGTGTGCATCACCGCGGCATCGATGTCTCGCTGCGTGAAGCGCCGCTGCTCCGGCGTGCCGAGACTGTACGCGAGGAACAGCAGCGTGCTGAGCAGGACCGAGGACAGCACCAGCAACAGCTTTTCATGCCTGCCGACAAAGGCCCGGGTGCGTACGAAGCGCGGTTTGCGCGGCGCCGGCGCGGCGGGCGCAGGTGCGGTGCCGGGGGCCTCCGGGGCGGGCGGACCTCCCGCGCGCTGGCGGCGCGCGGACCGGGAATGGATAGGCGTTCTTTTCATCGCTTGTCGGAGGCCGTGTGCCGGTCTCGCATGATGGTTAGCGTAGATGCCGGTAGCGTCCGACCCGGTATTTGCGCATCTGGTGGTTCGCGGTGGCGCCGAGCACGAGCACCCCGAAGAGAGGAATGAGCAGTATCAGCGAGTCTGTAAACAACGCGCCGCCGAAGCCGGCGACCGAGCAGACCGCTAGCAGCTTGCCCAGTTGCCGCATGCCTACCTTCCACGACTGGTAGGCGAGATCGAGCGTCATGAGCATGAAGAGGAGATTCAGGAGAGCCATGATGTGTGCTCCGGAAATACAGTTCCGGATTGCGCTTGCCATATGTCTGCTTTGTCATCACGCGCGCGGTCAAGTTCAAGGGCTTGCCCCTGAAGACGACGAGAATCAAGCAACAGGCGGCGCGAACTCGCGTGCGCGCGCTGGATCGCCGAGGCGGGCCCGCATCGGCCGGCCCGCGTAGAAGGGGTGCGGGCGAGGACGAAGACCGCCTTCCGCCGCCGGCAGCGGGTCAGATTGCGCGGATTTGCGCCGGATTGGCCGGATCCGCGAACGGGCCCCGGGTTTCCAGGTGTTCCTCGAATTCTTCATCGAGCTGGCCGTGCTGTTTCAGGAATTCGCGGACTTCGCGCTGCCACAGGCGCTTGTCGCTCAACCCGGTGTCGTCTCCCAGCGTATAGGTGTTGCGGTCGCCAAACAGGTGCTGCGCATCCTCGGTGCGCAGGCCGAGCACCCTGGACAGCGCTTCGGACGGATCGGCGGCGGGTTCGCCGTCCACCGTCAGTTGCGTCCCGTCTTCAGCCAGCGCCAGCCCGAGCGCCATGAACTGCGGGTGTTGCGCCAGCCAGCCGGCCGGCGAGCAGATCGTGCCCTGCTCCAGGGTCTCGCCGCGCGCACTGCACAGGGCATCGAGGTCGATCGCCGTCTCCGGGATGCCGTCGATGATTGCGTAGGCATCCTTGAGCAGTTCGTAGTTGGGAGTGCTGTCCATGTCGGGTCCTTTCCGTTTACTGATGAACGCAGGCGGCGCAGCCGGAGCGGCCCGGCCGCCCTTGCCGGGCAAATGTTCATTTATACGGCGGGCGCATCGAACACATCTTGTGGCACTTCAATGGAACGCCAGCCCGGGGCCGGACCGCCGCCGGCGCGCTTGCGGGTGTTTGCCGCCGGCATCGGTTTAGACGCTGCGCACTAAGGATTCTGGCTTACACTCCTGGACATCATTGCTTTTCGCCAACAGGTTATTCGATGGTGCAGGATAAGGAAATTCGGGCGGCCGAGCCGCTTCGCCCCCCGCCGCATGGGGGTTCGAAGCGGGTGCTGGTCGCGATCCGGCCGGAGGACGACGCATTGGCACGCGCGATCCTCGGCGACCGGTTCGACGTGGTCTGGTGTCACAGCTATCGCGAGGCGGAGCTGCTGCTGGAGAAAAACATCGGCCTGGTGGCATGCGGCGTGCACTTCGACAACGGCAAAGTCTTCGACCTGCTGCGCCTGGTGCGCTCGCGGCCGGCGACGCGCCGCTTGCCGTTCTTTATCCTCCTCGGCGCCGGCAGCCGCTACTCCCCGGCCATCGTGCAAGGGATTCGCAGTGCAGCCGAACTGCTCGGCGTGACCGCGTTCACCGACCTGACCCGGATGGCGGAAAAATTCGGGCGGGAACAGATGCGCGAAAAACTGGTGGAAGGCATGCTGGCGGCGCTTCCGGCCGCGCGCGGCTGAATTTTCGCCGCTCTGCTTCAGGACCGCGCGGCGTCCCGCCCCGTGTTGCGCCGGGCCGGCGCCAGGCGCGAGGCGGCGAGCGTGGCCAGCGCCACGAACAGCACGGCGAACCCGAGTTTGGTCGGGAACCGGCCGCCTTTGCCCCAGCCGCTCGCGGGCCAGACGCTGAGCGTCCATGTTGCGTTCGGCACCCGCACCTCGACTTCCACAGGCTTGACCGCCTCGGCATTCGTGGAGGACGCGATGACTTGTCGATTCCCGCTATCCGGATGTCGCCGCCACAGCATGTAGTCGTAGCCGCGCGCGCTCAGTTCATTGAAACGCGCCGCTTTCAATGCTTCCGGAAAACGCACGAGGACGACGACGAATCCCCAGAAAGACTGTCCCGCGCCCTCCGTCTCCAGATAGACCGGCAGCCGTCCCGCCACCCCGGTGCCGCCCTGCACGAGGGGGAACGGCCCGGCCAGGGTGAGGCGCCCGGTGTCGCGCGCGGCGAATGCCTCCTTGTCGCGTTGCGGATCGGTAAGCAGGTTGTGCCCGAGCGCGCGCTCGTTGCCCGCCAGCGGCTCGACTTTCCGGACGATGCCTTTGGGCGCCAGTTCCAGCGCCGACGCGCCCGGATAGAACGAGAGCATGGTGCGCGCCGTCGCCTCGAAATCCTTGATGTCGCCGTTGCCGAGCTTGAGCAGCGCGGCCACTGTGTAGGTGGCCGACAAGGCCTGCTCAAGGTTCAGCTGCAACAGGTGCGCGTGGTTGGCCGCGGCCTGCATGGCGCGCGCGCGTTCGCCTTCGAGCCTGGCTTTTTGCGTTTGCCACAGAAGCAGCGCCGACAACAGTGAAGTGATGATGAAAACCACCACGGCCGCACCGTGGCGGCGCATTGCATTGCCAGATTGGCCGCCTGGCCGGGCTCCGGAAAACCGCGCCTCGCTACTCACGATGTAAACCTGTCACTCTGTTGATGCCCCGGCCCGGGGACGTTACGGCCGCCTGTCAGGCCTGCTGTTCGGCATGGATGAATTGCTCGAATTGCTCGGCGGGAATCGGCCTTGAAAAAAGGAAACCTTGCACGTAATCACAACCCATCTTTTCCAGCAGCCGGCGCTGCTCCTCGGTTTCGACCCCTTCCGCCACCACCTCGATCCCGAGCTTGTGCGCCATGACGATCATCGCTTCGTACAACACCATGTTTTCCGAGCCTTCGCTCAGGCCGGTCGCGAAAGCACGATCGATCTTCAGGTAATCGATATCGATGCGGCTGAGGTAGGACAGCGAGGAATAACCGGTGCCGAAGTCGTCCAGCGACACCTTGATCCCCGCGTCGCGCAAACCCTGCAGCTGCGCCTTGATCGCGTCGGTGGTTTCCAGCAGCAGGCTTTCCGTAATCTCGACGATGATGCCGCCAAGCGGGAAATCGAGGTTATCGACACGCTCGAACCAGCTTTCATGCCCGACGCGCCCCTTGCGGTACTGCGCTGGCGAGGTGTTGACGCTGATCTGGAAGTCCGGTATCACCTGCCGCCATTTCGCCAGTTGCTGCGCCGCTTCGTAGAATACCCAGTTGCCGATCTCGACGATCTGCCCGGTATCCTCCGCGATCGGGATGAAATCCGCCGGGCTGACCAGGCCGCGCACCGGGTGCTGCCAGCGTACCAGCGCTTCCGCCTTGCGTATCTTGCCGGTGCGCAGGTCGACGATCGGCTGGTAGTACACGCGCAGCTGCCGGTGCGTGACCGCCTTGTGCAGGTCGGAGGCGAGGCGCCGGCGCATCTGCGCCTTTTCCTGCATGGACGGCGTGAAGTAGTGGTAGCGGTTGCGCCCCTCTTCCTTGGCGGCGTACATCGCCTGGTCGGCATTCTTGAGCAGGTCGTCGGCTTCGGTGCCGTCCTGCGGGTAGAAGGTGATGCCCACGCTGGCGGACACGTACGCGATTTCCTCGCCCAGCACGAAGGGCTCGGCCAGACGGTTCAGCACATCCTGCGCGATGCGTTCGGCATCGGCTTCCGAGGAAAGTTCGCCCAGGATCATCGTGAATTCGTCGCCGCCGAGGCGCGCCACCGTGTCCGATTCGCGCACGCAGTTGGTCAGCCGCAGCGCCGCCTGCTTGAGCAGGATGTCGCCCACGCCGTGCCCCAGCGTATCGTTGACCTCCTTGAAACGGTCGAGGTCGATGAACATCAGCGCCATCGACAGCCCGGCGCGGTGCGCCTTGCGGATTTCCTGTTCGAGGCGGTCGCGGAACATCAGGCGGTTGGGCAGCTGCGTCAGCGTATCGAAATTCGCCTGGGTCCACACCAGTTCGTCCGTCTTCTTCTTCTGCGTAATGTCGGAGAACAGCGCGATGCGGCGGTATACCAGGCCGTCCGGCGTATAAGAGGTATTGATGGTCAGCCACTCCGCATACAGCTCGCCGCTCTTGCGCCGGTTCCAGATCTCGCCCTGCCACTGGCCGGTCGTGGTCAGCGCATGCCACATGTCTTCATAGAAGGCGCGATCATGGCGGCCGGAGCGCAGCATGCTGATGCGCCGGCCGACCGCTTCCTCGCGAGGATAGCCGGTGATCTTGGTGAAGGCCGGGTTGACGTCGACGATGAAGCCGTTCGCATCGGTGATCGTCATGCCCTCGCTGCTGTGCGCGTAGACCATCGCCGCCAGCTGCATCGAGGTCTCCGCCTTCTTGCGCTCGGTGATGTCGAGCATGATGCCGATGGTGGCGGTGCGGCTGTTGAGTTCCATCGTCGAACCGAACACCTCGACGTCGAAGATCGCACCGTCCCGGCGCCGCGCGCGGCGCTCGTAATGCACCCCCCGGGCGTCGCCGCGCAGGCGGCGCTCGACATTCATTTCCACCAGCAGCCGGTCGTCTTCCGGCACCAGGTCGAGCACCGATACCGAGCCGGTCATCTCTTCCGGCGTGTAACCGAACATGTGCGCCATCTTCGCATTGGCGAAATGGAAGCGGCCGTCCTGCGCGATATAAACGCCGACCACGGAATTCTCGGCGAGGCCGCGGAACATGCCCTCGGCCTGCGCCAGGTTGCGCCGCTCCTGCTCGATATTGCCGACCAGGTTGCCGATGCGCTGCGCCGAATAATTGAAGGTTTCCGCAAGGACCCCGATTTCATCCTTGTACGGATAATGTACCTGCACCTCGTAGTTGCCGTCGGCCAGATTGCGGCTCTGCTGCGCCAGCGTGCGCAGCGGCCACACCACCTGGCGCCGCACCAGCACCGCGACACCGGCCAGCACCAGCACGTCGACCAGCAGCAGCAGGTAGGTGGCGTTCAGCGCCCGCTCCTGGCGGCGCTGCGCGTCCACCGTCATCGACTGCATCAGGCGCTCGGCGTTCATCAGCATGCGGCCGGACGCTTCGTTAATCTTGCCCAGCTGCACAGCGCTGACCAGGCTCTCTGACGGATCGGACGGTTGAGCCAGCGCATCCTCGATTTCCTTGCGGAAGACCGCCCAGTCGCGCCGGATCACGTCCAGTTCCAGGTAATAGTCCATGGCCACGGTGCGCACGTCGAAACCGTGCACCCGCCCGCCGCGCATCAGGGACTCCAGAGCAACTTCATATTCATGGATTTCGGCTTCCGCCGCGGCCTTGCCGGGGCTCCAGCCGTTGAGCGCGGTAACGGTACTGAGCGCGATCTGCTGGCTCAGGTAGCGCAGACGTCCCGCCACATTGATGGTGGAAGCGACGCCGTGGAATTCCTCGAGGATGGTGCGTACGACGAAAACATTCGAGACCGCGACCAGGAGGATCAGGACGAGGACGGCCGCGACTTTGTGACTGATGGAAGTAGGACGCGGCAGGCGGATGCGCGTCAGATACGTCTCCCTTGGTGCAACTTCTTTTGTCATTTTCGGTGCGCGAAATTCTGGATTCGCTTGTGCTTGTTATCGGCCTGTCTCGCCGTCCGGCCCGTGGGCCCGGCGTTTCGAGGCTTTTTCCCCTGCATGGACTATGCGAATATTGTTTCCAATAGTCAATATCACCGGGCTGGCAAGTTTGATGTAGATCAAAAAACCATAAAATCCAGTTTAGTAACCGGAAGTTAAAGTGAGTGCCGGTGCCGGGCCGGGAGCGCAGCACGTTTATGATCTGGCATCAATGGCAGCGAGCAGCTTTTCCAGTTCAACCGGTTTAACCAGATAGGTATCGAATCCGGCACGCGCACCGCGTTCCATGTCGTCCGCGCTGCCGTAGCCGCTCATCTCGATCAGGCGGCCGCGGTAGCTGCCGCGCTCGCGCAGCGTGCGCGCCACGCCGTAGCCGTCGAGCAGCGGCAGGCCGATGTCCACCAGCGCGACGTCAGCCCGCTCCCGCAGCACCAAATCCACCCCGGCACGGCCGTCGGCGGCTTCGATCACGCGGTGGCCCGCCAGTTCAAGCAGGCTGCGCAGGCTGTCCCGGAAATCGTCGTTGTCTTCGATGATGGCGATCGTTCTCGTACCGTGGCGGATGGCGCCGGACGCGCCGCTCCCCTTGTCGGCCGGCGCACCGATCAGGGGCAGGCGCACGATGAATTCGCTGCCCTGCCCCGGCCCCTCGCTCCGGGCTTCGACGCTGCCGCCGTGCAGCTCCGCCAGCCTGCGTACCACGGTGAGGCCGATGCCGAGGCCGCCCTGCGCGCGTTCCAGCGAACGCTCGCCCTGGACGAACAGGTCGAACACGCGCGCCTGCAGCCCGGGCTCCAGTCCGATCCCGGAATCGCGCACGCGCAGCACCGCCTGACCATCCTCGCACACCAGCGACACGTCGATCGCGCCGGCTGCCGGGGTGTACTTCATCGCGTTCGTGAGCAGGTTTGCGATTACCTGGTCGATGCGCGTCGCATCCCCGTCGATCCAGGCCGCTTCCGTCGAAACGGTCAGCGCGTGGTCGGCGAGCCGTCCCATGTTGCGGTGGGTTTCCACTACCTGCGTCACGACCTGGGCCAGGTCGACCGGCTTGCGCTCGAGGCGCACCTTGCCGAGAATGACGCGCCCGGCGTCGAGCAAGTCATCGGTCAGCCGCACCAGATGCCCGGCCTGGCGCCGGATGATCGCCCTTGCCTCGGCGCCGGCGGCCGGTTGCGGCATGCCGGCGGCGCCGATGTCGAGGATTTCCGAGGCAGCGGTGAGCGCGGCAAGCGGGTTGCGCAGCTCGTGTCCAAGCATTGCCAGGAATTCATCCTTGGCCTTGTTCAGGCTTTCCGCGCGCAACCGCGCCTCGCGCTCGCTCTGCAGCAGCTTTTCGCGCTCCACATGCGCGGCAGCCAGGGCCTGCGCCACTTCGCGGATTTCCGGCAAATCGGTGGCCGGCGTCAGCGGCGGCTGTCCGTGTCCGACGTCGAGCGCTGCGCGTTCGAGCTCGCGCAGCGGCCGGGTGATCGAGCGGCTGACCAGGAAAGCCGCGCAAAAACCGGCGAGCACGGAAAGCAGGATTGAGCCGCCGAGGATCGCGTAGGAACGCTGCACAGGGCGGTCGAGGGCGGCGGTGGGAATCCCGAGCGCGGCCGACCAGCCGGTGGCGACGGAGCGGTGGTATACCGAGTAGACCGGCTGCCCTTCGAGGGTATTTGTCGGCCCCCAGCCGCTCTCCTCGCCCTCGGCCAGCAGCTTCAGCAGGCCGGCGGACGGCCGCTTGCCGACCGATTCCGCCTGGCCCCGGGAGCGCGCCACGATGGAATGGCTGGCATCGATGATCGAGACGACGCTCTGCTCCGGCACGCGCTGCCGTGTCAGCAGCGCGCGCATCGAGTCCGGGCGGATCACCGCGCTCAGCACGAACACAACTTCATTGCCGCGCAGGATGGGCACACGGACCGCGAAGGCGTACATGTCGAGCACCGGCGAAAACAACACCCTGCCCACGCCCGGTTTGCCGGTCTGCACCGCTTCCCGTATCGAATCCGGATCGATCTGGTTTGGCAGTGGCACGCCGAGAGGCAGATAGGCATTGACCAGCTGCCGCGCATCCGGGGCGGACAGCACGATGTTGGCCCAGCCGGGGCGCCGTTCCAGCAGGTCCCTGGCTTCCCGGTGAAAGCCGGCGAAATCGTTCACCGCCAGGCGCGGGCTGGCTGCCAGCGCATCGAGCGAGGCAATCGACATGTTCAGTTCCGCGTCGACCGCGGACACCACCGCGCGCATCGTGTCGCCGGCGGCTTCGATCAGCTTGCGCTTGTGGTTCTGCGCATTGGAGAGCAAGGTGGCAAACGCCAGCAGCGCCACAGGCAGCAGCCCGGCCAGCACGACGAAGAACAGGCGACGCTCGAGCATCCCGCTGCGCATGCCGGCGGTCAGCCCGGAGAAAAACCCGCCGCGCGTAGCGGCGGCGGGCGGCAGGCCGCCGCAGGCGGCGCCTTCTTCGGCGCGCCGGCGGTCATGGATGTCGGTGCAGGTTCCGGTCCATTTGACGATCTGGCCGTCGCTGCTTTTCTGCGGAACGCCTCGGACCCGGAACCAGCGGTATGCGCCGTCGTGACGCCGGATCCGGACCTCGATGTCGTAGGGATGCGCGCCGCCCGATGCCAGGCTCTTCTGCCATTCCCGTTTCAGGTAGCCGCGGTCGTCCGGATGATAGAAACGCAGCCAGTCCTCGCCGAAGGAACTGCCGACGCCCTCGCCGACGTAGCGATACCAGGAGCCGCTCTGGTAATGGCTCATGCCACGGCAGTCGGTCTCCCAGATCGTCTGTAACGGCTCCTCGTCTGCAAGCGCACCGGTTTCGGGAAGCGCGGCCGCTTCCGCTGCAAGGGCTCGCACGCCGTTCATGCCGCTCCCGCATCACGGTACGGCCGCTGATCGGATATACACATGGTCCATACGGCGATGGCAATTCGCGGCATTCCTGGTCCTTTTCAACGGTGACGGCATCCGGCCGGAGCGAAACCGCGCCGCCGATACGACGGCGCGCGACGGACAGCGATTCTATCCTACTGCAAATATCGATGGCGCCATGCAACCCCGGTAATACGAAGACAGGACGCAAGGTTGTCGGGATGCAAGCTGTGGGTAAGGCAAGCAGCGCGTTCCTACTGTTCATACCGAAAAAGCTGTGAACCTGTCAACAAAATGCAGTCTAAATGGAACCTCCGGTAACTGCCGGGGCATGTCACCGTTCAATGAAGGAGTGAGGCTATGAAGAAATTACCTATCGCAATCTTCCTGTCGCTCATCGGCACGTCGACCGCAGTCTTCGGACAAACCACCACCACCACGACGACCACCGGCGACCCGTCCGCCGCGGGCGCATCAAGCTCCGGTTCGGGTTCCACCTCCGGCAGCTCCGGCTCCGGCTCCGGCTCCGGCGGCGCCACCACGACCACCACCACAACCGACACCAGCAGCGGCAGCTCCGGCGGCAGCACCTCCGGCAGCTCCGGCTCGGGCACTGGCTCCAGCCTGAGCACTTCGCCGTCACCGACCTACAGCAGTTCGGGCAGCAGCGGCAGCTCGTCGCCGAGCAGCAGCTCCAGCGGTACCTCCGGCAGCGGCTCGACCTCCGGCACCTCGGGCAGCGGCACCTCGGGCAGCTCGAGCACCGATACCACGTCGCCGAGCAGCACCTCCAGCGGCACTTCCGGCAGCGGCTCGACTGGCACCTCCGGCAGCGGCACCTCCGGCACCGGTTCGACCAGCAAGTAATCCGGGAACCGCTTCCCCCGCTCTACCCGCTCCGCGAGTGCAACGCTCGCGGAGCGTCCCTGCTGCGCCAGGGATCGCTGCCGCTGAACAGCACTTGATGCAAGTCAATCAATTCAAATTTCCCCGCGCCGCTTTGTCTTTGCTTCACAGCAATTCCCTATGCTAGCGAAATGGTCATTTTGCCGGTCGCGTTGACGCCGCCGGCGAATCGCCGTTTCGACATCGCAATCCCTGCCGGCAGCCGTGGGCGCCCGCCGGGAAGGCCCACCAGGAGAAGACCGCAGTGAAGCCAACCGATACCAGCAACCCCGACTATTTCCACCAGGTCGTCAATTGCCAGTGGTCGTGCCCCGCCCATACCCCCGTTCCCGAATACCTGCGCATGGTGGCGTCCGGCCGCCATGCAGATGCCTACATGCTGAACTGGCAGGCCAATGTTTTCCCGGGCGTGCTCGGCCGCGTCTGCGACCGCCCCTGTGAATCCGCCTGCCGCCGCGCGCGCGTCGAAAGCACGGAAGGCAACGCGCCGGTCGCGGTGTGCCGCCTGAAACGTACCGCGGCGGACTACAAGGGAGACGTGAAGAGCCGCATGCCGAAGGCAGGCGCGAAATCGGGCAAGCGCATTGCCTGCGTCGGCGCCGGGCCGGCATCGCTGACGGTGGCGCGCGACCTCGCGCCGCTGGGCTACCAGGTGACGGTTTTCGACGGCGAAAAGAAAGCCGGCGGCTTCATGCGCATGCAGATCCCGAAGTTCCGTTTGCCCGACGAGGTGCTGGATGAGGAAATCGGCTACATCCTGGACCTGGGCGTGGAATTCCGCGCCGGCGAGCGCATCGACAGCCTGAAGGCGCTGCTGGCGCAAGGCTATGATGCGGTGTTCGTGGGCAGCGGCGCGCCGCGCGGACGCGACCTCGACCTCCCCGGACGGCAGGAAGCCGCCGCCCATATCCACCTCGGCATCGACTGGCTGGCATCGGTCTCGTTCGGCCACGTGTCGCAGTCCGCGCCGCGCGTGATCGTGCTCGGCGGCGGCAACACCGCGATGGACTGCTGCCGCTCTGCGCTGCGCCTGGGCGGCGAGGATGTGAAAGTGATCGTGCGTTCCGGCTTCGAGGAAATGAAGGCTTCCGAATGGGAAAAGGAAGACGCGATGCACGAAGGCGTCACCATCCTGAATTACATGGTGCCGAAGGCCTTCCTGCACGATAACGGCAAACTGACCGGCATGCTGTTCGAGAAGGTCAAGGCGGTCTACGACGACAAGGGCCGGCGCAGCCTGGTCCCGACCGGCGAGCCGGACGAAACCGTGGCGTGCGACGAGGTGCTGATCGCGGTCGGACAGGACAATGCTTTTCCGTGGATCGAGCGCGACATCGGCCTGCAGTTCAACGACTGGGGCCTGCCTGTGGTCGACAAGCAGACCCTGCAGTCGACGCTGCCCACCGTCTTTTTCGGCGGAGATGCGGCGTTCGGCCCGAAGAACATCATCACCGCCGTCGCCCACGGGCACGAGGCGGCGGTATCGATCGACCGCTTCTGCAACGGCGAAGACATTGCCGCGCGGCCGGCGCCCGGCGTGCAGATGGTGAGCCAGAAGATGGGCATCCACGAGTGGAGCTTCGACAACGTGGTGTCGCTGGAACACCGCCACAAGGTGCCGCTGGAGGATTTCTCGGTCGCCCGCAAGAGCATCCGGATCGAGGTGGAGCGCGGCTTTTCGCCGCAGCTTGCGGCGAAGGAGGCGCAGCGCTGCCTCAACTGCGACGTGCAGTCGGTCTTTACCGCAGAAAAGTGCATCGAATGCGATGCCTGTCTCGACATCTGCCCGATGGATTGCCTGACGCTCACCGAAAACGGCACCGAAGCCGAACTGCGAGGACGCATGAAGGCGCCGTCGCTGCATCCGCAGCAGAACCTGTACGTGTCCGCCGGGCTCAAGACCGGCCGGGTGATGGTCAAGGATGAAGACCTTTGCCTGCACTGCAGCCTGTGCGCCGAGCGTTGCCCGACCGGCGCCTGGGACATGCAGAAATTCACCCTCACCCTTACCCATGCCGGGCCGCAATGCCGCGACCGGCATCACGCAATGTCGCGCAAGAACGTCGAGCAGGAGCCCATGTAATGACCCAGAAAATCCAGGCGACCAACGATTTCGTCATCAAGTTCGCCAACATCAACGGCTCCGGTTCCGCCTCGGCCAACGAACTGTTCGCCCGTTCCATGCTGCGCATGGGCGTGCCGGTCAGCCCCCGCAACATTTTCCCCTCCAATATCCAGGGCATGCCGACCTGGTATGAAGTGCGCGTGTCGGAATCCGGCTATCTCGGCCGCCGCGGCGGCTGCGACATGATGGTCGCGATGAACCCGCAGACCTGGGATGCCGACGTAAAGGAAATCGATCCGGGCGGCTACCTGTTCTATGACAGCACCCGTCCGGTGCCGGCATCGCGCCTGCGCGAGGACATCACCGTGATCGCGATGCCGCTCACGCAGATCGTCAACGACACCTACAGCGATGCGCGCCAGCGCCAGCTGTTCAAGAACATCATCTACATCGGCGCGCTGGCCGCGCTGCTTGGCATCGACGAGAAGGAAATCGAGAAGCTGTTCGCGGAACAATACCGCGGCAAGGAAAAACTGCTCGACTCCAACAGCCAGGCGCTGCATCTCGGGCGCGACTACGCGCTGGCCAACCTCGACTGCGCAGCGATCGGCCTGAAGGTCAGGCGCGCCGACAAGGTCGGCAAGCGCATCTTCGTCGACGGCAACCAGGCGGCGGCGCTCGGCGCGGTCTGGGGCGGCGCCAACGTCTGCGCGTGGTATCCGATCACGCCGTCATCGTCGATCCCGGAAATGTTCGACAAGTACTGCCACAAGCTGCGCGTCGACCCGGAAACCGGCAAGCACAACTTCGCGATCGTGCAGGCGGAAGACGAGCTGGCGTCGATCGGCATGGTGATCGGCGCCAACTGGAACGGCGCGCGCGCGTTCACCGCGACCTCCGGCCCCGGCATTTCGCTGATGACCGAATTCCTCGGCCTGGCCTACTTCGCCGAGGTGCCGGCGACGCTGGTCAACGTGCAGCGCGGCGGCCCGTCGACCGGCATGCCGTCGCGCACGCAGCAGTCGGACCTGCTGTCCTGCGCCTATGTTTCGAACGGCGACACCAAGCATGTGCTGCTGTTCCCGGAAGACCCGAAGGAATGCTTCGATTTCACCGCCGACGCGCTCGACCTGGCTGACCGGCTGCAGACGCCGGTGTTCGTGATGTCCGACCTCGATATCGGCATGAATACCCGGCTGTGCGACCCGTTCGAGTGGGACGACAGCCGGCGCATGGACCGCGGCAAGGTGATGACCCGCGAGGAACTGGAAGCCGGCAGGGATTTCGGCCGCTACCTGGATGTGGACGGCGACGGCATCCCGTACCGCACCTATCCCGGCACGCATCCGACCAGGGGCGCATTCTTCACCCGCGGCACCACCAAGGACCGCTATGCGCGCTACAGCGAGGAAGGCCCGGTTTATGTCGACAACATGGAGCGGCTGGTGCGCAAGTTCGAGACCGCCAGGGAACTGGTGCCCAAGCCGATCGAGCGCAAAGCCGCCAGGACGGCCAGGTTCGGCGTGATCCACTTCGGCTCCACCAGCCCGGCGATGCAGGAAGCGCTCGATGTGCTGGAGCGCCAGGGCATGCCGCTGGACGCGCTGCGCGTGCGCGGCTTCCCCTTCCATTCCAGCGTGGTCGACTTCATCGAGGCGCATGACCATGTGTTCGTGGTCGAGCAGAACCGCGACGGCCAGCTGCGCCAGATGCTGATCATCGAGTGCGGCCTCGATCCCGCGCAGCTGATCTCGGTCGTGCATTACGACGGCACGCCGATCACCGCCCGTTTCATCACCCAGGCCATCGCATCCCGCCTGGCGTTGTTCAGCCCGCTCAAGGAGGTGGCGCAATGACTTATCTTCCGAAACCGAAACTGCATCACCCGAGCCTGCAGGTGAACAAGGCCGGCTATACCCGGCGCGACTACGAAGGCCCGGTGTCGACGCTGTGCGCCGGCTGCGGCCATGATTCCATTTCGGCGGCCATCATCCAGGCCTGCTTCAACATGGACATCGAACCGCACAAGGTCGCCAAGCTGTCCGGCATCGGCTGCTCGTCCAAGGCGCCGACGTATTTCCTCGGCGGCTCCCACGGCTTCAACACGGTGCACGGGCGCATGCCGTCGGTGCTGACCGGCGCCAACCTCGCCAACCGCGACCTGATGTACCTCGGCGTGTCCGGTGACGGCGATTCCGCATCGATCGGCCTCGGCCAGTTCGCGCACATCATGCGGCGCGGCGTGAACATGACCTACATCGTGATGAACAACGGCGTCTACGGCCTGACCAAGGGCCAGTTCTCGGCGACCGCCGACCAGGGCTCGAAGTCCAAGAAAGGCGTGGTCAATACCGATGCGCCGGTCGATCTGGTCGCGCTGGCGCTGCAACTGGGCGCGACCTTCGTCGCGCGCAGCTTCTCGGGCGACAAGGCGCAGCTGGTGCCGCTGATCGAGGCGGCCCTGGCGCACAAGGGACCGGCGTTCATCGACGTGATCTCGCCCTGCGTGACCTTCAACAATCATGCGGGCTCGACCAAGAGCTACGACTACGTGCGCGAACACAACGAGGCGGTCAACCGCATCGACTTCTTCGTGCCGGGCAAGGAAATCACGACCGACTATGCGCCGGGCACCGTGCAGGAAGTGACGCAGCACGACGGATCGGTGCTGCGCCTGCGCAAGCTGCACGAGGACTACGATGCGAGCGACCGGGTTGCGGCGATGAACCATCTGCAGAAGCATCATGCAATGGGCGAAATCGTCACCGGCCTGCTGTTTGTCGACCCGAACGCGTCGGACCTGCACGAACACCTGAATACGGTGGACAAGCCGTTGAATGTGCTCGGGGACGATGTGCTGTGCCCGGGATCGGCGGCGTTGGAAAAGATCAACGCATCACTGAGGTAAGGACAGTCCGAAGGGAGCCGCGCAGCGCTGGCTCCCCCCTCCACCGGCGCTCGCGGCGGCCGCAACCTCCGGCCGGCTCAATCCCCGCACCCGCCGCGCCTGTCCGCGAAACACGTGCAGGCATCGCCGCAAGCGGTGCAAGGTTTGCTTGCGAATCGGCAGCGGCGCCGCACCTTGCCGGCCCTGTTGCGATGGCAGAATCGCCGCCGCAATCCCCCTTAAAAGAAACCGCAAACGTCTTCCACCCTCCCTTGTCAAAGAGTCATACCTACTTTTCGTCAACTGTTTTTCCGGTTGGCGAGGCCAAGACATGTTTTCATGGAAAAGGCCGGCGGCACTGTCCAGCCTCATACACCGGCTCCGCTTTTTGCGGGGCAACTGGCGCCTGCTAGCGCTCTGGCCGGTCGTCGCGCTGCTGCTGATCACGGTCGGATGGTCCCTGCTCCTGACCCAGCTCGAGAAAGAAAAGGCCGCTGCCCAAAACGTCGTGCTGAAGGAGGCGGCCTCGTCGGCGGTGGAATACGCCGACCAGCTCGGGCGGCTGATGGAGGCGGTCGATGAATTCTCGCTGTACGTGAGGCGGGCATGGGAGGCTTCGGGCGGCGCCTTTCATCTCGAACATTGGGCGGCAGACAAGGCGGCGCGCAGCCGCTGGCCGTTCAACGTGGCGATCGTCGCGCCGAACGGCGACGTGGTATCGAGCAGAATGCAGCTGCGGCCCGGCATTAACCTGTCGGGCAAGAGCTTCTTCGACACGCATAAAACGACGTCCGGTGACTTCCTTTTTGTCTCTGGCCCGAACGTCAACCCGCTGGATAACATGCATGTCGTAAATTTCACCAGGAAACTGACTGCGCCTGACGGTAGCTTCGCCGGCGTGGTGATGGTCTGCCTCCCGCTCAGCCGGCTGACCGCCGGCTACAACCTTGCGTTGCTCGGCGAGCATGGACTGATGAGTGCCGTCGGCACCGACGGCGCAGTGCGGGCTTCGCGTTCCGGCAACGTGGTGCAGCCGAGTGAAAACCTCGCCGCGCAGCCCCTTACCGCGCTGATTTCAAACGGCACGAAGCCAGGGCTCGCCAGCGGACACTGGTTCGCCGACGGCCGCAGCCGCTACGTCAGCTGGCGCAAGGTGGACGCCTACCCGCTGGTGGCCGTGGTCGGCCTTGACCATGCGGAAAAGCTGGCGCCCTATTTCGCGACGCGCCGCGCGGCCATACGCAGCGCCTGGTGGGCCACCGGCGCCATCCTGCTGTTCAAGTTCATTGCGATGGGCCTGACCGCCCGTCTTGCATGGCGAAAGCACGAGATGGAGCTGGCGCAGGCGACCTACCGGATCGCGACGGAAGAAGGCAGCGAAGGGTTTTACATTGCGCGTCCGGTCTTCGGCGACGAGGGCCGCATCGAGGACTTCACGGTGATCGATTGCAACCAGAGCGGCGCCGAGTTCTTCCGCATGAGCCGTGGTCAACTGATCGGACAGACGGTGAAGTCTCTCTACAACGGCCGCGACCCTGTGCGCCTGATGAATGCCCTGTGTTACGCGCAGCAGCACGGCACCTTCGAGGATGAAATTGAAGTGCGCACCGAAGGCCTGGTGACCACCGGCTGGCTGCACCTGAAGGTAGTGCGGGCCGACGGCGAACTGGCGGTGCGCCTGCGCGACGTCAGCGCCGCGAAGGCGCATATCCGGGAACTGGAACGGCAGGCCAGCGAAGACGTGCTGACCCGCCTGCCGAACCGCCAATGGGTGCTCGGATACCTGCCTGATGCGGTCGCCGCGGCGGCGCAGCGCCAGACGCTCCTTGCCCTGCTGTTCCTCGACCTCGACGGGTTCAAGCTGATCAACGACACCATGGGCCACAGCGCAGGGGATGAACTGCTGCAGCTCGCCGCCCGCCGGCTCACGCTGGCGGTACGCCCGGAAGACCACGTGGCGCGGCTGGGCGGCGACGAGTTCGTGGTGCTGGTGGAAGGCATCCAGTATGCGCGCGACGCCGGCAACGTCGCCGAGCGGGTGCTGCACGCATTCAAGGAAAACTTCAAGCTCGCCCAGGGCACGGCGACGATCGGCACGTCGATCGGCATCAGCATGTATCCGAAAGACGGACTGGATGCGGAATCGCTGCTCAAGAATGCCGACATTGCGATGTATTCGGTAAAGTCGGTCGGCAAGGGCGGGTATCGCTTCTACAACGAACAGCTTTATGATGCGCTCAAGCAGCGGATGGCAAAGGAAGCGGAGCTGCGCCAGGCGCTCGAACGGGATGAACTGGTGGTCCACTACCAGCCGCGTGTCGACATTGCCAGCGGAAAAGTGGCAAGCATGGAAGCGCTGGTCCGCTGGGCGCACCCTTCCAAGGGCTTGTTGCAGCCGAACGATTTCATCTCCGTTGCCGAGCAGGCCGGCCTGATCGCGCAGCTGGGTGAAGTGGTGCTGGACAAGGTGTGCGCGCAGCTGGCCCGCTGGAAGGCGTCCGGCGCGGAAGTGCCGCCGGTATCGGTCAATGTGTCGGCGCGCCAGTTCGGCGACACCGACATGCCGGATGTATTCTCCGCCGCATTGCAAAGGCACGGCCTGGACGCGAGCCTGATCGAAATCGAGCTCACCGAATCGCTGATGATGGCGGAGACGCAGGACGTCGACGACGCGCTCAATGCCTTGCAGGAAATGGGAATCCGGCTGCTGGTCGACGACTTCGGCACCGGCTACTCCTCGCTGTCGCAGCTGCAGCGCCTCGACTTCGACGTGCTCAAGGTCGACCGCGCGTTCACCGCCGAGATCGAGAAGAACGAACAGGGCAACGTGTTCTTCACCGCCATCATCACGATGGCGCACGCGCTCGGGATGCGCGTCGTCGCCGAGGGCGTGGAAAACGTCCAGCAGATACGCATCCTGAAGGCGCTGAACTGCGATGAAATGCAGGGTTATTTCATCGCGCCGCCGAAGCCGGCGGAGCAGTCACCCGAAATGCTGCCGCCGACCCTGTTCGCGGTGTGACCGGTTCAGCCGCGCGGCGTCGCGCGCCGGATGATCGCCGCGCAATCGACGCCGCGCGGCAGCATGCCATACACCAGGCCGCTGACCTGGCCGGACAGGCGCGCCGCGCAGAACGCATCCGCCACTGCCGGCACGGCGTGCCGCACCAGCAGGGACGCCTGCAGCGCGAGCGCCATCTTCTCGACGATGGTCCGGGCGCGGTACTCGATGTCGGCCAGGTCGGCGAATTCGTTCCCGAGCTGCGCCAGGAACTGGTCGAGGTGGCGGTTGGCGCCGGCGGCGCGCTTCACTTCGGCCATGTAGGTTTCCACCGATCCCGGTTCACGCTGCATCGCGCGCAGCATGTCCAGGCACTGCACGTTGCCGCTGCCTTCCCAGATCGAATTCACCGGCGATTCCCGG
>NZ_DASPLS010000072.1:0-101963 GCF_035627455.1 Noviherbaspirillum sp. | reverse complement strand
AGGGGCTTTCGCGCCCTTGCCCTTCGCGCATTGCAGCACGACGTAGAGGAACAGCAGCTGCGACAGGCCGAAACCGAAGGCGCCGATCGAAGCGAGCATGTTGTAGTCGGCGAATTGCGGCGCGTAATCGGGGATGCGGCGCGGCATACCAGCCATCCCGAGGAAGTGCATCGGGAAGAAGGTGATATTGAAGAAGATCAGCGAAAGCCAGAAGTGCCACTTGCCGAGCGTTTCGTTGTACATCACGCCCGTCCACTTCGGAATCCAGAAGTAGACGCCTGCGAACATCGCAAACAGGGAACCGGCGACCAGCACGTAGTGGAAGTGCGCCACGACGTAGTACGTGTCCTGGAACTGGATGTCGATCGGCGCGATCGCGAGGATCAGGCCGGTGAAGCCGCCGAGCGAGAACACGAACAGGAAGCCGACGGAGAACAGCATCGGGGTCTCGAAGGTCATCGAGCCCTTCCACATCGTCGCCACCCAGTTGAACACCTTCACGCCGGTCGGCACCGCGATCAGGATCGTCGCGTACATGAAGAACAGCACGCCCGCCGCCGGCATGCCGACGGTGAACATGTGGTGCGCCCAGACGATGAACGACAGGATCGCGATGGAGGCGGTCGCGTACACCATGGAGCTGTAGCCGAACAGCGGCTTGCGTGCGAAGGCCGGGATGACCTGCGACACGATGCCGAAGGCCGGCAGAATCATGATGTACACCTCGGGGTGACCAAAGAACCAGAAGATGTGCTGATACATCACCGGGTCGCCGCCGCCGGCAGCGTTGAAGAACGAGGTGCCGAAGTGGCGGTCGGTCAGGGTCATGGTGATCGCACCGGCGAGCACCGGCATCACGGCGATCAGCAGATAGGCGGTGATCAGCCAGGTCCAGCAGAACATCGGCATCTTCATCAGCGTCATGCCGGGCGCGCGCATGTTGAGGATGGTGGTGATGATGTTGATGGAACCCATGATCGAGGAGGCGCCCATGATGTGCATCGCGAAGATGCCCATGTCCATGCCGATGCCCATCTGGGTCGACAGCGGCGCATACAGGGTCCAGCCGGCCGCGGTGGCGCCACCGGGCACCAGGAAGGAGGCGACCAGCAGGATCGCCGCCGGCGGCAGCAGCCAGAACGAGAAGTTGTTCATCCGCGCGAAGGCCATGTCGGAGGCGCCGATCTGCAGCGGGATCATCCAGTTCGCGAAACCGACGAAGGCCGGCATGATCGCGCCGAACACCATGATCAGGCCATGCATCGTGGTCAGCTGGTTGAAGAATTCCGGCTGCACCAGCTGCAGGCCGGGCTGGAACAGCTCGGCGCGGATCAGCAGCGCCAGCACGCCGCCGGTCAGCAGCATGATGAACGAGAACCAGAGGTACAGGGTACCGATATCCTTGTGATTGGTTGCGTACAACCAGCGCCGCCAGCCGTGCGGATGGTCGTGCGCGTGGTCGTGAGAGTGATCGTGGGCGTGATCGACTACGGTAGTGCTCATGTCATTCTCCTAATTCGATTACTTGCGCGCAGCCAGCACTTCCGCCGGTTGAACAATGTTTTCCTTGGCCTTGTTGGACCAGTTGTTGCGGGTATAGGTGATCACCGCCGCAATTTCAGTATCCGACAACTGCTTGAATGCCGGCATCCCGCGGCGTCCGTTCAACACCACGTTGATCTGCTCCGCGCGCGGGCCGTTGACGGCCGGCGAGCCATCCAGCGCCGGGAACGCGCCGGGCACGCCCTTGCCGTTTGCCTGGTGACACGCCACGCAATTGGCGGAATAGACTTTTTCGCCTCGCTGCTTCAGTTCGTCGACGGTCCAGCTCTTGGTCGGGTCGTCAGCCAGGGCAGCCATTTCCTTTTTCTTGGTGTCGACCCATTTCTTGTATTCATCTTCGGTCACGACATTGACCACGATCGGCATGAACGCATGCTCCTTGCCGCACAACTCGTAGCAGTTGCCGCGGTAAGTACCGACCTTTTCGGCCCGGAACCAGGTGTCGCGCACAAAGCCGGGGATCGCATCCTGCTTGATCGCGAACGCCGGGATGCCCCAGGCATGAATGACGTCGGTAGCGGTGGTGACCACCCGGATCTTCTTGTTGACCGGCACCACGACCGGGTTGTCGACCTCGAGCAGGTAGTTGTCGCTCTTCGCCTTGCTCACGTCGATGATCTGCTCGCGCGGGGTGGACAGTGCGGACAGGAAGGAAATGCCTTCGCCTTCGCCCTTCAGGTAATCGTAGCCCCACTTCCACTGCATGCCGGTAGCCTTGATGGTGATGTCGGCGTTGGAGGTATCCTTCATCGCGACCACAGTCCGGGTAGCGGGCAGCGCCATGAAGATGATGATCAGGAACGGGACCACGGTCCACGCAATCTCCACCGCGGTGCTTTCGTGGAAGGTGGCCGGCTTGTGGCCGACCGACTTGCGATGCTTGATGATGGAATAGAACATCACGCCGAACACGGCGATGAAGATCACCAGGCAGATGACCAGCATCAGGTTGTGCAGCGAGTAGACTTCTTCCGCAATCTTGGTGACCGGCGTATGGAAATTCAGCTGACGCACAGCCGGGCCGCCCTGACTGTCGTTGACAGCCCATGACGGCATGCCGGCCGCCAGGAGCGATGCACCGAGCATCAGGGATTGAAGACGCTTCGCAAGTTTCATAGTTTCCTCAAAAGCCAAAATTGGAATTCTGGTTATCGTTCTAACGCCAGTGCGCTTTCCACCCCTGCGCGAGCTTGCGTCTTTTCCATTCTGTCAAGAACCGGCCTGCCTCAACCCCGGCACCACTCGCCCCCTGCAGACAGTTCCAGACCGTTGCTGCCCGGCCGCGGCGGCACCGCCCGTTCCGGTCCAGCCCTCACTGCCGCACCTGCTCGACCTGCATGACATCGACAAGCGGGCAGTCAGCCATAGGCGCGATATGTTCCTTTTGGTTGCATGCCGAGCATACAACAAAAATGCAATCCTGACAGACGGAGTCTTTAGTATCGGACAGCCATGGATGACGCATGCGCCGGGAGCCGCAAGAATCGTGGCGACAAGTAATGATGTAGCGCAAATTGCGGGAGAGGCCGGCCTCCATCCGGTACGGACAGAGGGTACAGTTACGCGTCCACAGCGATTCGCGTCACGGCATCACACCCCGTTCCGCACCGTCGAATCGGCACTGCCACTGCGCAAAACCCCGGCAGTATAAGTCGGATAACGGATGGTTATCAAGAGGGATATAGTCCTACAAAACCCGCTTGCTCGCGAGTGGGCGCGCGCCGGGAAGGCGCATGGCGCCGTCGCGGGCTATGGTTTTGACAAGATTTCAGGCGTGACCGGCCAGTCCGGGACCAGCTTTTGTCTGTCATCCGGATGCGGAAGCAAGCACACGCTAACGTTTCTTGTTCAGGTCGAGGCGAATAATGCTTTCGCCGCTGGCGGTCCTGGTTGGCTCGGGGCGGAACGCGTGCCCGTAAACGATTTCGAAGGTGAGGGCGAGGCGGCCGTCGGCTCGCCTGCCCGCCGCAAGCGCGTCTTCCACCGCCTTCCAGTCGCGCCGGCCGACGAGCCCGCGGCGCCGGGTAAGCAAGGGATTGCCGCCCCATGCCCGCACGTCGGCCAGCAGTTTGTGGACGGAATCGTAAGTGACCGTGAGGGTTTCCATGTCCATCACCGGCGTGGAAAAACCGGTATTGACGAGCATGTCGCCAAGGTCGTGCATATCGACGAAGGACAGCGCATGGGCGGCGCCGTCGACGGCGGCGAAGGCCGCCCGGATCTCCCGGAAAGTGTCCGGGCCAAAACAGGAAAACATCAGCAGGCCATCCACCCGCAGCACGCGGCGCCACTCCGCAAATATGCGATCCGGCAGCGGATGCCAGTGCAGTGCGAGGTTCGACCAGACCAGATCGGCGCTGGCAGCCTGCATCGGCAGTTGCGCGAAGTCGCCGCACACCAGCCCCGGCCCGGCGCCCAGCCTGGCGCCTCCCCTTGCCGGCAGCAGCTTCCTGAGCATGCGGTTGAGCGACGAGGTCGCCTCCGATTGCTTGCGCTGCGCCGCCGACAGCAGCGGCAGCGAGGCGTCCAGGCCCAGCACCTGGGCTTGCGGATAATGTTCCTGCAGCATGGCAAGATCGGCGCCGTCGCCGCAGCCGAGGTCGAGCACGCGTTGCGGCTGCGCCTTCACCAGGCCGAGCCGTTCATGCATGCGCGCAGCGATCTCGCGGCGCAGGAAATCCGAGTCGGCGATACGGCCAGGCGCGTCGAACAGCCGCCGCACGCGGTGCAGGTCGATTGGTGCGCTGGGGCGGGAGTCGGGCGGCGATGACGGGGAGGACACGAGGAAATCTTCTCGAGGCAATGCGATAATGGCAGCAGTTTACACGCTTGAAGGTTTGCCCGCTCCATGTTTTCCCGCCTGCGTCGCTGGCCGTACCGGATGCTGTCCGGCGTTGCGGCCCTGCTGCCCTCGTCCTGCGCATTGTGCGGCAGCGCGCAACGCGGGACCTTGTGCGACGAATGCCGCTCGCAGTACTTTTCCGCGCCCAGGACGCGCTGCAGGTGCTGCGCGATACCGTTGCAGGCGGCGGACGATGGACAGACCTGCGGCGGTTGCCTGAAGCAGCCGCCGGCATTCGATGCGACAATCGTTGCAACCGACTACACGCCGCCGGCCGACCAGCTGGTGCTGGCGCTGAAGTTCGGCACGCGGCTGGAACTGGCGCCGCTGCTCGCGCGCCTGCTCGATGCGCCGGCCCGGTGCGGGCATGCGCCGGCGGTGCTGACCGCGGTACCGCTCGGGCCGCAACGCCTGGCCGAACGCGGATTCAACCAGGCGCTCGAGATCGCCAAGCCACTGTCGCGCTCGCTTGGCGTGCCGCTCGAACGCGAACTGGTGGTGCGGCAGCGCGACACGCAGGCGCAGTCGCTGCTGCACCCCGACCAGCGGCGCAGGAACGTGCGCGGCGCATTCATGGTGCCGGCAAAGGCAATGGCGCTGGTGCGCGGCCGACATGTGGGCGTGGTCGATGACGTGATGACGACGGGCGAGACGCTCAACGAACTGGCGGCCACGCTCAAGCGCTTCGGCGCCGCCAGTGTCACGAATTTCGTGTTCGCGCGCACCCTGCAATAATGACTGAAGGAGCCCTTCTTGTTTCACGTCGTCCTGGTTGAACCAGAGATTCCGCCGAACACCGGCAACGTCATCCGGCTGTGCGCCAACACCGGCGCGCAGCTGCACCTCGTGGAGCCGCTCGGCTTTCCGCTGGACGACGCAAAGATGCGCCGCGCCGGGCTGGACTACCATGACTACGCGACGATGAAAGTGCACCGCGACTGGAATGCTTTCGTCGCCAGCGAGGGCCCCGATCCGGCGCGCATGTTCGCGCTGACCACGCACGGCTCGGCACCCTTTGCCCACATGGCGTTCAAGCCGGGCGACGTCTTCGTATTCGGTTCCGAAACGCGCGGCCTGGCTGCCGCGCTGCGGGAATCATTTCCTCCGTCGCAACGCATCCGCCTGCCGATGCGGCCCGACAACCGCAGCCTGAACCTCTCCAATACCGTTGCCGTGGTCGTCTACGAAGCATGGCGGCAGAACGGTTTTGCGGGCGGCAGCTAATTTTTCCATTGACTTCACGGACCCACATCATGATTTTGCGCTCTCTTGCCACCTTCGCCATTGCCGCCGCTTTCAGCATCCCTGCCCATGCCGAGGAAACCCGGCTGAACGACTTGCGGATACATAATTCTTTCGCGCGCGCCACCGCGCCGAAACAGCCGGCGGGCGGCGCTTATGTCACGATCGAGAACAAGGGCAAGGCGAACGATGCGCTGGTCGGCGCCAGTTCGCCGGTGGCCAAGAGCGTCGAGATCCATACCATGTCGATGGAGGGCAACGTGATGAAGATGCGCGAAGTCGGCCGCGTCGAGATCAAGGCCGGCGAGCGCATCGAGATGAAGCCGGGTGACGGCTACCACCTGATGCTGATGGGCCTGAAGCAGCCGCTCAAGGCGGGCGAGTCCTTCCCGGTGACGCTGGTCTTCGAGAAAGCCGGCAAGACGGACGTGAAGGTCACCGTGCGCGACGCAGCCGCCGGCCATGGCGGCATGCATCACGGTCACTGATCATGCGCCGACGTGCCGGTACACCTTGTGCCGGCCGTCGGCCTGGATCAGCATCACATCGTAGGGATCCTTGCGCGATCCCTGCTCCATGCCGGGCGAGCCCATCGGCATTCCCGGCACCGCCAGGCCTTTCGCCTTCGGCTTTTCCGCCAGCAGCCGCTTGATGTCCTGGGCTGGGACATGACCTTCGATCGCGTAGCCGCCGACGACGCCGGTGTGGCAGGAGCCGAGCTCCTCGGGCACGCCGAACTTGCGGCGATAGGGAGAGGTGTCGGAAACGTCGCGGGCGGTCACCGTGAAACCGTTCGCGCGCAAATGGTCAACCCAGAGATGGCAGCAACCGCAGGTCGGCGTCTTGTACACCTCGATGACCGGCTGGGCGGCACGGGCGGAAAACGCGGGAAGCAGGAGCGCGGCGAGCGTCCCCTGCAGGAATGAACGTCTTTGCATGATGTTTTTCCAACTGCATAAAGCGTGATGCGTGAATGAGGACTCACGGTAGCACAATGGCGGCCGCCGCGCAGCGGCGCCAGATCAAGTTCTCGCGAGCGTGACGGCGGCGCGGACCTCCCCGGTGTGCAGGCCGCGCAGGTTGCGCTGTTCGGTGCTGCGCCAGGAATCGAGCGGCGTGGTGTCCGCCGCCGCAAGCAGCCCAAGCTGTTCCAGGACCGACACGGTCGCCGCCGCCAGGCCGCGCGCATGTCCATCCGCGACCTTGATCGCGATGCCGAGTCCGGCGGAGCGGATCCCGAGCACCTGCACGCCTTCCGCACCGCCCTTTGCCACCCAGTCCCCCGGCGCCGCCTGCATCAGCGCGAGATCGACGCGGCCGGTGCCGGATACCAGTTCCGGATGCGCGGTCATTGCGCGGAACAGGTCGCCCATCAGGCTCCCGTGGTCCGGGTCGGCGTCGCCCTGCGCCAGCCGCGCATAGGTATAGGCCAGGCGCGACAGCGGCAACGCGTAGTTGGGCGCCGAACAGCCGTCGATGCCCATCGCCATCCCATCCTGCGCGATACCGGCCACGCGCCCCAGGTCTTCGCGGATCGCCTGCTGCAGCTGATGCGACGGATCGATGTAGGTATCGAGCGGCAGCCCCTGCTGCACGCAATGCGCGAGGAAGCCGGCATGCTTGCCGCTGCAGTTGTTGTGCAGCTGGGTAAACGTTTCGCCCGGCGGCGGGGTGCTGCCCTGCGTCGCGTAAAGGATCGGCACATGGCAGCCGCAGCGCAGATGGTGCTCATCGCAGCCCGCCTTGCGCAGCATCCCTTGCACCGTATCGACATGCATCGCCTCGCCCGAGTGGCTGGCGCACAGCAGCGCCATTTCCCTGCTGCCGTAGCCGAAACGGCCAGGACCGCCGGCGCGCAGGAAAGGCAGCGCCTGGAACGGCTTGATGGTCGAGCGGGTAAAGGTCAGGAAGTGCGGATCGCCCGCGCTGTACAGCAGTTCGCCGCGCCGGTCGACGACCGCGACCGCGCCGTAATGGATCGATTCGACCTGTGCGCCGCGGGTGACTTCGGCAAGGGGGGCAAGGTTCATGTCGGTCAGCTCCTGCGGACCTTCGACAGCAGCTTGGTGGTCGAGCGGTCGTGTTCGAAATCGATGGCAAGCGCGCGCCCGCCATAGGCAAGCACTGCTTTTCCCTCCGGGATCGCGGCCATGTCGTAGTCGCCGCCTTTCACATAGATGTCCGGACGCGCTTCCTGCACCACTTCAAGCGCGGTGTCTTCGTCAAACGGCACCACCATGCTCACCGCTTCCAGCGCGGCGAGTATCGCCATGCGGTCCTCGCAGGTGTTGATCGGCCGGTCCTCGCCCTTGCCCAGCCGCCTGACCGAGGCGTCGGTATTGACTGCGACCACCAGCGAGGCACCGAGTTCGCGCGCCTGCGCGAGGTAGGTCACGTGGCCGCGGTGCAGGATGTCGAAGACGCCGTTGGTGAGCACCACCGGCCCGGGCAGTTGGGCGGTCCGCTGCCGGAGCTCGGCGCGCGCGCAGATTTTTTTCTCGAAAGTCGGCATGCTGAAAATGAAAAAGCCGCAAGCGGAATGCTTGCGGCTCGTACTTTAACCCAGACCGGCGTTCAGGAGGCAGGCTGCGGATTGGCCTGTCCCAGCCGCGCCGTGATTTCCTTGCGGTAGCGGTTCAGGTCCTGCACCGATTCGAAGGTGCGCTCGAACAGCAGCGACATGTTGTGCAGGATGCGGTCGACCACCTTCTTTTCCCATTCGCCGTCGAAGTTGATCTGGCCGTCGAGCCAGCGCTCCAGCCAGTTCGGATCGGGCAGCCGGCTCTGCACGGTATCATTCGGGAACAGTGCCTGGTTCACATGCAGATTGGTGGGATGCAGCGGCTTGTCGGTACGGCGTGCCGATGCCATCAGCACGCCGATCTTGGCGAACGCGGCGCGAGCGCTGTCGCCGACCTCGGACAGCGCCTTCTTCATGTAGCGCAGGTAGGCGCCACCGTGGCGCGCCTCGTCCTGGCTGATCACGCGGTAGATGTGCTTGATCACCGGTTCGGTGTGCCACTCGGATGCGCAGCGGTACCAGTGGTTGAGGCGGATTTCACCGCAGAAATGCAACATCAGGGTTTCGAGCGGCGGCGCCGGGTCGAACTCGAAGCGCACATTATGCAATTCCGCTTCGGTCGGCACCAGTTCCGGGCGGAAGCGGCGCAGGTATTCCATCAGAACCAGCGAATGCTTCTGCTCTTCAAAGAACCAGACCGACATGAAGGCGGAAAAGTCGCTGTCGCCGCGATTGTCACGCAAAAACATTTCAGTGGCGGGAAGCGCTGACCATTCGGTGATGGCGTTCATCCGTATGGTTTGTGCTTGTTCGTCTGACAGCTTGGACGCATCGAACTTGTCCCAAGGAATATCCTTTTCCATGTTCCAGCGGACTTGTTCCAACGATTTGAATAGTTCTGGGTACAGCATCACGCACCTTCGATATGTAATAAGTTGTTGATTTTAGCAGGAAAACAGCGATCCCCGTGAACCGGCAGAATTTCCGCAGCCGACCCGGACGGCGGCTTCGCCACAGTTCAGCAATGCGCGCCGCGCACGCACGCCCTACAGCAAAGATATGGATAACAAGGTCTACCCCGTTGCGCCGGCGCGCATTCCATCCACCGTCCGGGCACTCGGCTTTGTCAGTCTATTGATGGACATTTCGTCAGAGATGGTCCATAGCCTTCTGCCACTATTTATGACCGTTGTCCTCGGAACAAGTGCCATGACGGTGGGGATAGTCGAAGGCGTGGCGGAAGCGACGGCACAGATCACGAAGGTCTTTTCGGGAGTAATCAGCGACTGGATCGGCAAGCGCAAATGGCTCGCGGTGCTCGGTTACGGCCTCGGCGCGGCGACCAAACCGTTGTTCGCGCTGGCAGCGGGCGCCGGCTGGGTGCTCGGTGCGCGCTTCCTGGACCGGATCGGCAAGGGCATCTGCGGCCCCCGCGCGACGCGCTGATCGCCGACGTCACCGCCCCTCGATGCGCGGCGCCGCGTTCGGCTTGCGCCAGTCGCTCGATACGGCAGGCGCCTTCCTCGGCCCGCTGCTCGCGATGGGCCTGATGCTCCTGTGGGCAAACGATTTCCGCGCCGTATTCTGGGTGGCGGCAATTCCCGGCATGCTCGCGGTGCTGCTGATCGTCGGCGTGCGCGAACCGGAGCGGCCCAGGCCCGCGCCGGCGGCCCCCTTTCCCATTTCGCGCAAGGCGCTGCGCCTGCTGCCCGCGGCTTCCTGGCGGGTGGTGCTGGCGGGCGCGGCGCTGACGCTGGCGCGATTCTCGGAAGCCTTCCTCGTGCTGCGGGCGCACCAGGGCGGCCTGCCGCTGGCGCTGGCGCCGCTGGTGCTGGTGCTGATGAACGTGGTGTATTCGGCAGGCGCCTATCCTCTCGGCAGGCTCGCGGATACGCTGCCGCACCGCCGCCTGCTGATGGCGGGTATCGCACCGCTGCTGCTTGCCGACCTGCTGCTGGCGCATAGCACTCAACTGCCGTGGGTCGGCGCCGGCCTGGTGTGCTGGGGACTGCACATGGCAGCAACGCACGGCCTGCTCTCGGCAATGGTCGCCGATACGGCGCTGGCGCAATTGCGCGGCACGGCCTTCGGGCTTTTCAATCTCTAGCGTCGTCGCGATGCTGCTGGCAAGCGTCTTCGCGGGCGTACTGTGGGATCGTTTCGTTGCCGCGACGACCTTCCATGCCGACGCCCTGTTTGCCGCGCTCGCGCTCGGATTGCTGATTCTGCGGCGCAAGTAGGCTGCCAAACATCGCGCGGCAACATTTTTCTCGTCTGGAAAAGCTTTCCTTGCAGAACAAAAGCGTATTTTGGGCGTCCAACACCGCGAGTGTTGAGTATAAGAAACCTCTCGAACTCATCATCTTCGTCGTGCATCCCGCCACGCCCGGAGAGTGTTGTCACGTTTCTCTCTTTGACCGCCATGCAAGAAATTCTGATCGACGTCACGCGCCTGCTGCGCCGCTTCATCACTGGCCGCCCGCCAGCCATGGCCGACCGGATCAGCCGGGAATATGTGAGGCACTATGCGCCGCGTGCGAACGCGGTCATCCGCCTGCGCGGGCGCAGCGTCGTGCTGCCGCGGCAAGCCTCGCGTTTGCTTTATGCGCAGCTGCTCAATCCGGCAAGCGGCTCTCGCGCCGCGGCCGTACTGACGGTGGGCAAGGAAGTGCTGTGCGCGCGCCAGCGGTGCGGGCTGGAAGGCGCGTTCCTGTTCAACACCGGCCATGCTGGCCCGGAACAGCGCTGCCATCCGAACGACCTCGACCGGCTCGGCGTGAAGCAGATGTTCTTCGTGCCTGACCTGATTCCAGTCACCCATCCGGAATACTGCCGCCCGGGCGAACGCGACAAGCATGTGGCGCGCCTGAACGGCATGCTTGCCGGTGCGGCCGGCATGATCACCCAATCGCAGGCGACGCTCGACGAACTTGCCGGTTTCGCCAGCAAGACCGGCGCGGCAATGCCGCCGGCGGCGGTGCTGCCGGCGCCGGCGCTGCTGCCGGCGCCCGCCTCCCGCCCGCCGCTCGCCAAGCCCTACTTCGTGGTGCTGGGCACGATCGAGGCGCGCAAGAACCACTGGCTGCTGCTCCAGGCGTGGCGCAGGCTGCAGCAGCGCATGGGGCGCCGCACACCGCGCCTGCTCGTCATCGGCCGGCGCGGCCGGGAATGCGAGAACGTTGCGGACCTGCTCGACCGCTGCGCATCGCTGCGCTCGGTCGTCACCGAACTGCCGCACTGTTCCGAGCGCGACCTGTCGACCTATCTGCGTCACGCGCGGGCGCTGCTCTTTCCGTCATTTGCAGAAGGTGACGGCATGCCGCTGACGGAGGCGCTGCAGCTTGGCACGCCCGTCATCGCCAGCGACCTGCCGGTGTTCCGCGAAATCGCGGGCGACGTCCCGGATTACCTCGATCCGCTCGACGGCACCGGCTGGGCCGAGCGCATCGAAGCGTACAGTGACGCGGCTTTCCCGCGTCGCGTCGCGCAGATCGAACGCAGCCGCGCCCTGGCGCTGCCGACCTGGGGGCAGCACTTCGAACGCATCGATGCCTTTCTCGAGACGCTGCAGTAATTCCGGCCGGCGCCGGGGCGGCAACCGGACGCGTCAGGAAAACATTTCCGCACACTGCTAAGCTATCGGCTTTGCAACCCGACTTCGCAGGCTTCATTCTTGAATCACGCTCCGCAAATTTCCGCGCCGAAGCAGGAGCGTTCGCTGCTCCTCGTGCTGGCCGGCATCCAGTTCACGCACATCCTGGATTTCATGATCATGATGCCGCTCGGACCACAACTGATCCGCACGCTGCACATCGACACCCATGAGTTCGGCCTGCTGCTGTCTTCCTATACATTTACCGCCGCGGCTTCCGGCCTGCTTGCCGCCGCCTGGATCGACCGCTTCGACCGGCGCGCGATGATGCTGTCGCTATATGCGCTGTTCATCCTCGCCACGCTATTCTGCGGCCTGGCGCCGAACTATGCGGCGCTGCTGGTGGCGCGGGCGCTGGCCGGAGCCTTCGGCGGCATCCTCGGCGCGATGGTGCAGACGATGGTGGCCGACGTGGTGCCGTTCGAGCGCCGCGGGCAGGCAATGGGCACGGTGATGGCGGCGTTTTCCCTGTCGACGGTGGCCGGCGTGCCGCTCGGCCTGTTCTTCGCGGAACACATTCCGGCGCTCGGCTGGCGCGCGCCGTTTTTCTTCATCGTGCTGCTTTCCGGCGTCTTCCTGTTCGTCGGCTGGCGGCGCCTGCCGTCGCTGACCGCGCACCTGCATGCGGGCCACGCCGGCAACGTGTTCAGCCAGCTGTTGGCGGTCGCGCGCGAACCGGATCACCTGCGCGCGTATTTCTTCGTGTCGCTGCTGATGATGACCAGCTTCTCGGTAATCCCGTACATCGCGCTGTACTACACCGCCAACGTCGGGATCTCGGAAAGCTTCATCACGGTGGTGTACCTGGCAGGCGGCGCAGCCACCTTTTTCAGCGCCCGCGCGATCGGCAAGCTGGCGGACCGGCACGGCAAGCTGCGCGTCTTCCGCTGGGTCGCGCTGGCATCCTTCGTGCCGCTGCTGGTGACGACACACCTGGTGCCGGTGCCCTGGTGGGCGGTGCTGGCGAACTCGACGATTTTCTTCGTGCTGGTGTCGGGACGCATGATTCCCGGCATGGCGATGGTGAGCGCGGCTGCGGCGCCGCGGGTGCGCGGCACTTTCATGAGCCTTGGCGCGTCGGTGCAGATGATGTCATCGGGACTGGCATCGCTGGCCGCCGGACTGATCATCAGCCGCAATCCGCTCGGCCAGGTCGAGCATTACGGCATCGTGGGGTGGCTTGCGGTCGGATGCGGACTGGCCAGCGTGTGGATGGCCGGACGCCTGAAGATGTGGCAGGCGTCGCCGCCGCAACAGGACCAGGAACCGGGCAGGCGGCGCGCCTGACGCGCCGTTTGCCCGGCATGCGGCTACTTGCTGCCGCTCTTGCGCTTGCGCGCGGACGACGATGCGGAAGAAGACGATGAGGTTTTCGACTTTGCCGCCGGCTTTGACGCCGACTTTGCCGCCGGCTTGGCCTTCGGCTTTGCGGCCGGCGCCGCCGGCGGTTCCGTCATTGCGCCGCTGACCGCCTGCTTGAACTGGTCTTGCAGCATGTTCCACCAGGCCGCCGCGTTGACCAGCGGCGCCGTCAGGCTCGCGGCATCCTGCTCATCCTTGCTGGTCGGTTCCGGCGCCGGCGCATGGGCGCGGGTGGCACCGTGACTGTCGGCGCCATTGCTGCCCTGCGAAGCGCCATTGCCCGTGGACGTTCCATTGGCGGGCGACGCCGCCGCCCGACTGGTGTCCTGCGTCATCGAGCTCATCGTCGCCGTAAACTGTTCGCCCATGGTCTGCAGCGTCGCGATGGTCGCCGCCTGCACTTCCAGTGCCTGGATTGTGCTGCGCAGCATTCCCATGTTCAGGTTGAGCCAGGTCTCCACCGCCTTCAGGTCGGAGATCTGCTTGTTGACCTCGTCGACCGACAGGGTCGGCATGACCATGCCCGGGATGCCGGGCACATTCATGCCGGTCATTCCCGGCATGTTCATTCCGGGCAGCCCCATGCTGCCCCAAAGGTTCTTCACGAAATCGAGGGTATCCGTCATCGCGCCGATGCCAGGGATGCTCGGCATATTCGGCAAATTCGGCTTCATCATCGCAGGCCTCCGTTGAAAACTGGGAGCGTAACAGATTAGGTGAGTGAGCAGAATGATAAAGGTTCAGTTTTGATCATTCTCGTGCCTATTGCCGGTCTTAAACTTTGTCTTGCATCTCAATGACCAAGGGAGAGGTTGATACACTAGCGCCATGCCCAGCACTTCCCGCCACGCCCCGCCATTGCCGCTTCGGCCCCGCCGGCCTGTGCGGCTGGCCGTGTTGCTGGGCGCATCGCTGCTGTGGCATTTGTTGCTCTACAACTGGGCCAACGGGCATATCACCGCGCCCGCGCCGCGGGACGAGCAGCCTGAGGTGGTGACGGCCCAGCTGCGGCCGCCCGCGCCGCTGCCCGCACCGCCCGTTGCGGCGCAGCCCGAGAAACGGGTTGCGGCGGCGCCAAAGCCGAAACCCAGGCCGAAGCCGAAGCCGCGGCGCGCACCGCCCGAGACAGCGCCAACCGCCGTGCAGGCGGCTGGCGCTCTGGACATGCCCGCGACGCCGGAGGAGACCGCGATGCCGCCCGTCACCTTCGCCGAAGCCGATCCCGAGCCGCAGTTCACCGAGCCGCCGCCAGCCGAAGCGACGCCCGGCGACCTGAAGTTCAGCCCGCCGCCCTCGGCCGAGCTCTCCTACGAGGTGCAGGCGCTGCGCGAAGGCAAGCAATGGTATGGCAACGGCCTGTTTCGCTGGAACGCGGACGGCGGCAGCTATAGCATCTCGGGCGAAGCGTACGTGACCATCCTGTTCAAGCTCACCGTACTGAATTTCCGCAGTGAAGGCGCGATCGCGCCGTTTGGCATCGCGCCACAGCTTTACACCGAAAAACCGCGCAACAAGTCGACGACGAACACCCATTTCCAGCGCGAGCAGGGCAAGATCACCTTCTCCGCGTCGGAAGCGGTGTTCCCGTACAAGGGCGGCGAGCAGGACCGCGCAAGCATCATGTGGCAGCTGGCAGGCATCGGCCGCGGCGATCCCGCACAGTTGACGCCGGGCACCAGCTTCGAGATCGTGGTCGCAGGCGCGCGCAACGCGGATACCTGGCGCGTGAAAGTTGTCGGAGAGGAAGAGATCGATACGCCGCTCGGCAAATTGACGGCCTGGCACTTGCGGCGCGCGCCGAAGTCGGATTCCCATGACCAGACGATCGATTTCTGGCTGACGCCGCAGCATGACTGGTATCCGGCCCGGGTGCGCTTCACCTATGCCAACGGGGATTATCTCGATATGCTGCTTTCCCAAATGAACCGCAACGCCCCGGGCGTTGCCGCCGCAGGAACAGAATGAAGCATTTCACGCCGCGCTTCGCCGCAGCCATCCTCGCCGCCGCCCTGACGGCCGGGACAGCCGGCGCCGCGCCGAAATACAAGACCAGCTTCCCGCCGTCGGCGGAGCTGTCCTATGCCATCAAGGCGAAACAGAAAGGCTTTCCGGTCGAGGGCGATGCGGTGATGCGCTGGTCGATGAAGGGCGGCAAGTTCAGCGTGACCAACCAGGCGCGCGCTGCGCTCGTCGGAAAGATCCTCGAAGCGCGCAGCGAAGGCGAGATCGATGCCTGGGGCCTGGCGCCGGCCAGCTTCGTGGAAAAGCGGTTTCGCCGGGAGCAGACGACCACCTCCTTCGATCGCGCATCCGGGACGATCCGTTTCAGCGCGTCCGGGCAGACCTATCCGCTGAAGGGCGGCGAGCAGGACCGCAACAGCGTGATCTGGGAACTGGTGGCGGTCGCGCGCGGCATGGCTTCCAGGGTCAAGCCGGGGGTCTCGTGGAATTTCTTCGTGGCCGGCCTGCGCGACGCCGACCCGTGGACCTTCCGCGTGGTCAAGCAGGAAAAGATCCGTACCCCGCTGGGCGAGCTGAACACGCTGCATGTCACCCGCGTGCCGCAGCCGGATTCGACCGACCAGCATGTCGACATCTGGCTTGCGCCGGCGCTCGAATGGTATCCGGCACGGCTGCGCTTTTCCGACGACAACGGCGACTACATCGAGCAGACCTTGCAGAACGTGAGCAGGACCGCGCCGTAAACCAGTCGCGGCGGCGGTACAATGCGTGGGCTTTCGGTCAGTGCGGCGCTGCCGCCCACCGCCCCCCACCCAACGCAATTGTTTACGACCATGACTCTCCCCAACGGCGCACTTGTCCTGTTCAGCGGCGGACAGGATTCGACCACCTGCCTTGCCTGGGCGCTCGCCCGCTACGCGAAGGTGGAAACCATCGGCTTCGACTACGGACAGCGGCATGCGATCGAGCTCGAGGTACGCCCGGCATTGCTGCAAAAGATGCGGAGGCTGACGCCGGAATGGGCGGCGCGGCTGGGCGAGGACCACATGATCGACCTCGGCCTGCTCGGGAAGATTTCGGACACCGCGCTCACCGCGGACGTCGAAATCGCGATGCAGGCCAATGGCTTGCCGAATACCTTCGTCCCCGGGCGCAACCTGCTGTTCATGATGGTGGCGGCAACCGTGGCCTACCGCCGGGGCCTGGATGTGCTGGTCGGCGGCATGTGCGAAACCGATTTCTCCGGCTATCCCGACTGCCGTGACGACACGATGAAGGCGCTGCAGGTCGCGCTCAACCTCGGCATGGCCACCCGCTTCAAGCTGGAAACGCCGCTGATGTGGATCGACAAGGCCGCCACCTGGCGGCTGGCGCGCGCCCTTGGCGGCGACCCGCTGGTCGACCTGATCCGCTCGGACACCCATACCTGCTACCTCGGCGAACGCGGCGCGCTGCACGACTGGGGCTATGGCTGCGGCAGCTGCCCGGCCTGCGAACTGCGCGCCCGCGGTTACCGGCAGTTCCTCGACCATACGACATAGACAATGGCGCCAATCCGCTCTACGCTTGCCGCAAAACAACCCGCGAGCAAGCCATGTCCGTCCACTGCGAGCCCGAAACCTGTCAGCTGCTGCTCCGCCTCGACCTGTTCCGCGGGCTGGAGGCGGCGGAGCTCGTCCGCCTGCTGACGGAAGCGGAACTGATCGAATGCCGTGCCGGCAAATACCCGATCCGCGAGGGCGAGCAGGATATCCACCTGTTCATCATCCTGGCCGGCAAGGCGGCGATCTACAAGCGCTCGCTGGGGGTGAACAAACTGATCAAGGAACTGGGACCGGGCGAGTGTTTCGGCGAAATGTCCCTCATCGAATGCCGCAGCCGATCCGCTTCGGTCAGGGCGATCACCCATTGCCGCCTGCTGCGCCTGGACGGGGCGCAGATCACAAAGCTGCCGGACATTGCTTCCAAGCTGTTCCGCAACATTGCCCGGCTGCTGTCCCAGCGGCTGCGGCATGCGAACGACCTGCTGACGCTGGGCTGAAAGGCCGTGGCTGTAAGCAAACTCAAAGAATCGGGGAGTAGGATGGAATGTCTCAACATAACAAAACCCCATTTACATCCTGAGGCATAAGCCATGCTGATCGCCATACTGACCGACATCCATGCCAACCGCGAAGCGCTGACCTCCTGTCTCGCCCATGCGAAGGAGCGCAATGCGCAGCGCTATGCCTTCCTCGGCGACTTCGTCGGCTACGGCGCCGATCCGGCCTGGGTGGTCGATACCGTGATGGAATATGTCGACCAGGGCGCGTTCGCGGTGCAAGGCAACCATGACGTTGCCGCCACCCAGGCGCCGAACAGGAACATGAATCCGGCCGCGCGCGAAGTGATCGAATGGACGCGGGCGCAGCTCAATGAAAGCCAGCTCCGCTTCCTCGACCGGCTGCCGCTGACGCAGGAGTTCAACAACCTGCTGTTCGTGCATGCGACGGCGGCCGAGCCGAAAAGCTGGGAATACATCAACGGCACGCTGGAAGCGGTCAAGAGCATGCACGCGACGCGCTGCCGCATCACCTTCGTCGGCCATGTGCACGAGCCGGCGCTATACAACCTCTCGCCGACCGGCAAGGTCTCTTCCTTCGTGCCGACCGGCGACAGCAGCATTCCGCTTGGCACGCAGCGCCGCTGGCTGGTCTTGCCGGGATCGGTCGGCCAGCCGCGCGACGGCAATCCGGCCGCATGCTACGCCTTGTTCGACGATGCGACCAACGAACTGGTGTATTTCCGCGTACCCTACGACCACGAAACCACCGCGGCGAAGATCCGCGCCGCAGGCTTGCCGCAAAGCATAGGCAACCGCCTCGAACACGGACGCTGAGCGCGACTTATGGAACGTCTCGAACCGGGCATGGTGATCGACAGCTTCCGGCTGGAAGAGAAGCTGCACAAGGGGGGCATGGCGCTGCTGTGGCGCGTGCGGCGCATCGACGCCGGCGGCAGCAGCGAGGGTAGCGAGGGCAGTCCGCCGCTGATGATGAAAATCCCCATCGTCGGCGACCACAACGATCCGGCGGCGATCGTCGGCTTCGAAGTCGAGCAGATGATCATGCCCAAGCTGACCGGCATCCATGTGCCGCATTTCGTTGCCTCCGGCGATTTCACCGGCCAGCCCTACATCGTGATGGAAGAGATCGCCGGCAAGTCGCTGCGGGCGCGCTTCGATGCGGCGCCGCTGCCGATCGAGGAAGTGGTCGCCACCGCCGTCCGCGTGGCGACCGCGCTGCACGACCTGCACCGGCAGAATGTGATTCATCTCGACCTCAAGCCGAGCAACATCATGTTCCGCGAAACCGGCGAGGCCATCCTGATCGACTATGGCCTGGCGCGCCATGACAAGCTGCCGGACCTGCTGGCCGAGGAATTCCGGCTGCCGATGG
This sequence comes from Noviherbaspirillum sp., assembly GCF_035627455.1. GTDB lineage: Bacteria > Pseudomonadota > Gammaproteobacteria > Burkholderiales > Burkholderiaceae_D > Noviherbaspirillum. Next base: position 83,382 of record NZ_DASPLS010000072.1, on the reverse strand, counting down.
GGACCGGACCGTATATCTCGCCGGAGCAGGTGCTGCACATCCGCAACGATCCGCGCAGCGACCTGTTCGCGCTCGGCGTGCTGATGTACCACCTTGCGACCGGGGAACGCCCGTACGGCTTCCCGACCTCGGTATCCGGCCTGCGCCGCCGCCTCTACCGCGACCCGGTGCCGCCGCGCGCATTGAATCCCAAGATTCCGGAATGGTTGCAGGAAATCATCCTGCGCTGCCTGGAAGTCAACCCCAACAAGCGGCACGACACCGCTGCCCAGCTGGCATTCGAGCTGCAGCACCCGGAACAGGTCCAGCTCACCGCGCGGGCGCGCAAGCGCGTGCGCGACGGCTTCTGGACAGTGACGCGGCGCTGGTTCCGGGCCGCCGGCATGGAGCCGGTGCCGCAGCAATCCGCGTCGACCCAGCTCGCACGCGCGCCGATCATCATGGTGGCGATCGACCTCGCGCACGGGTCGGAGGCGCTGGCGGAAGCATTGCGGGTGGCCGCGCGGCGAGTGCTGCAGACCGAGCCGGGCGCCCGCCTGGCTTGCGTCACTGTGCAGAAGACCAACCGGCTCGGCATGGACGAATACGTCGACAAGGCTGGCCGCAACATCCACGTCAAGCACCTGGTCGGCCTGAAGCACTGGGCGAGGCCGCTGTCTATTCCGCCGGAAAAGATTACCTTCCACGTGCTTGAAGCGCCGGATCCGGCCGCCGCCATCGTGGAATATGCGAACGGCAATGCGGTCGACCACATCGTGATCGGCTCGCGCGGCAGTTCCGCGTTCCGGCGCTACCTCGGCAGCGTGTCGTCGCAGGTGGTCGCCGCCGCGGACTGCACCGTCACCGTGGTCAAGAGCACCGGCAGCAGCATCAACGGCGCCGGCAAGCAGCCGGTCACGCCGGCACCGCTTCGGCAAGCCGCAGACGAGCAAGAAGCGACAACGCATTAGGCACCGCGGCGCCGCTGGCGGTATTGTCGAACACGCACCACACCTGGCGCCCGCCGCAGGCTTCGCGTTTGATCCTTTCCGCGAGGCCGTCCAGGAAGTCCTCCGCGTATGCCGAGTGGTAGACGACGGGCGCTCCGTGCAGGCGGATATACAGGACCTTGGCTGCCGTTTCCGGCAGCGGCGCGACAGGCGGATCGGCAAGAACGCAGGAAACGTCGAGCGCGGCGAGCGCGTTCGCCACGGCCGGCGCAAACCACGTCGCATGCCGCGCCTCGCACACCGGGTGCACGGAAGTGAGCGCGCGCAGGTGCCGGAAGAACGGCAGAGCGGTGGCGGCATCGTACTGCAGGCTCGGCGGCAGCTGCACCAGCAGGCAGCCCAGCTTCGGCTCGAGATGGGACACTTCCCCGATGAATTTTTCCAACGCCTCGTGCACGCCGCGCAGCCGCGCTTCGTGAGTGATCGCCTTGGGCACCTTTGCCGAAAAGCGAAAGTCAGGCGGCACGCTGTCGCGCCAACGCTCGTAGGTGGCGGCGCGATGCGGACGGTAGAAGGAGGTGTTGATTTCCACCGCCGGAAAAACCGATGCATAGCGCGCCAGGTGCGTCCCCGTCGCCGGAAAGTCGTCGTGCACGGCGCTGGACAGACTCCAGCCGGCACAACCAACGTACGCCTTGAAGGTACCGGTATTCACGTTTTTTCCACCAGAAGTATCCAGACCCCTTGCCGCCGGACGCCGAGGCCGCAGCAAGCTCTCGTTTGTCGGTTAGACATTGTGCAGTGCGAATTGATCCGTGCCGCTGCCAGGGGCAGAATACGCAAACCATGCACCGTGCCCGCGACGAAGAAGAAGGCAGCACGAAACACTTTGCGCGAAGCATGCCGACAGTGCGGCGCGGCTCCGGTCAACCTTGCTTGCATACGGTTCAGAGAGAGGTCTCGAATGAATGTACAACGCGAAGAAATTCAGCAACGCCTTGGCTTCATTGACCGCACCATCGACCACGCCGTTCGCGCGTGCCAGTCGGACGACAAGGTCCCGGAAGAACTGAAGGATTACGTGGACCAGCTCGGCCAGCGCTCGACGCAGGCGCAGCGGGCGCTGGCCCGCGAGGATGAGCGCGGCGTGCGAGAAAGCGTCGACGACCTTGCGCGCATCAGTTACCAGGCACAGCGCCGCATCCACCCCGCCGATGACATGAACTACGATGTGAAAAGCGCGGTGATCCTGGCGCATATCGAAGTGTCGGCGCTGCGCCACCAGCTTGCCTAATGGCCTGAGCTGCTAATTCGTTGACAGGAAAAAGTAATGCAACGGGCGGCAGGTGCTGTCGACGGCCGCAGCGATAATGCGGGCTGTCGCGAGGATTGACGGCGGCGCATGGCGTCCGTTCCATCGCTTTTTGTCAATGAATTAGGGACTCAGGCCACTACAGGGTGTTATGCACCAGAGCCCCTGGCGCGTTTCCCTCAGGCTGGGGCAACGCTCACGCATCCACCCGCAAGTCCGGCCATTTGCGCAGCCAGTCCTTTTTGGTGAGCCGCACGGCGAATTCGTGCGCCTTGCGCCGGCCGCGGTTCGGCGTGATGCGTCCTGCCAGCAGGCTGTCGAGACCGAACACTGCCACCACGCGCAGCGCGCCGTCCTTCTCCAGGCGCACGCCCACCGCGGTTTCCTGCTCCACCCAGTAACGCATTGCATCCGCAGTCGAAAGGTAGGGCGGATCGTCGTTGCGCGTGTGCATGCGCGCCTGGTTGCGCACAGACCAGGGCAAGCTTGCGTCAAGCGCGGCGAGCGCTTCCTCCACGCACCGGTCGCGCGCCCCGGTGGCCTCGGCCGGATCGAAATACACCAGGTCGATATCGTCCAGCGGCGTCGGCACCGCATAGCCGTGCAGCTTGTCCCATACGAGGTTGCGCACGAAGCCTGCGGCGATGCACCAGTCGGGCAGGTCGAGCGCGCGTGCGATATGAAGCGCGCGCATGCGCAGCGGGTCGGCGGCAATCCAGTCGCAAATCTGTTTCTCTTGCATGCATTCGCGTAAAAAAACCGCCGTTGCGGCCAGGCCGTAACGGCGGTGATGGACCCGGGCTTCCGGCTTCAGGCGGCGTGCTGCGACGATGCGGCGGTGCCGGCCGGGAGGTCGAATTCCTTGAGCAAGGCCGCTTCCTTCTGCTGCGCGGCCTTCAGGTTCCTTTCCTTCACATGGCCGAAGCCGCGGATCTCTTCCGGAATGTTGGCGATCGCCACTGCCTTGCCCAGGTTCTGCCCGGTCAGCTTCGGCAGCAGCGCCGATACCGTGTCCTTGTAGCGGCCGATCAGCGCACGCTCGGTCTTGCGCTCCTCGGTGCGGCCGAAAATATCGAAGGCGCCGCCACGCAGGAACTTGAGCTTCGCCAGCACGCCGAAGGCCTTCATCATCCACGGACCGAATTCCTGCTTGACCAGGTGCCCTTCCGCATCGCGTTTCGCAAACAGCGGCGGCGCGAGGTGGAACTTGAGCTTGTAGTCGCCTTCGAACATGCCTTCGATCTTGGCCTTGAATGCAGTATCCGCATGTAGGCGCGCGACTTCGTACTCGTCCTTGTAGGCCATCAGCTTGGACAGGTTGCGCGCGACCGTCTCGGTCAGGCGCAGCGCACGTCCCTCGCCGACCAGCTCGGATTCCGCGGCGCGCACCTTCTCGACGAAGGCGCGGTACTGCGCCGCGTAGCCGGCATCCTGGTATTTCGTCAGGAAGGCCGAGCGAGACTCGATCAGCTCATCCAGCGACGGGCTGCGCTTGAACTCGATCACCTGCGCCTGCGCGTCGTTCAGTTTCGCGAGACGTTCGACCGCGGCCCAGTCGTGCGCGGCGTTGCGGCCCCACACGAAAGCCTGCTTGTTGAAGTCGACGGACACGCCGTTCAACTCGATCGCCTTGGTCAGCGCCGCCTCCGACAGCGGCACCCAGCCCTTCTGCCACGCATAGCCGAGCATGAACATGTTGGTCGCGATGCTGTCGCCCATCAATGCGGTGGCGACACGGCCGGCATCGATGAAATCGACGCGGTCGGCACCGCAGGCATTGCGGATATCGTTTTCCGCGGACGAACCGGGGAATTTCCAGTCCGGGTTGCGCACGAAGGCTGCAGTCGGTGCGCCGGTGGAATTGACCGCCGCATACGTGCGGCCCTCGCCCATGCGCGTGAGCGCGTCGCGGCTGCCGGTCACGATCACGTCGCAACCGATCACGAGGTCGGCCGCGCCGGTACCGACACGGGTCGAATGGATGTCTTCCTGGCGATCCGCCAGCCGCACGTGCGACATCACCGCGCCGCCCTTCTGCGCCAGCCCGGTCATGTCGAGCACCGACACGCCCTTGCCCTCCAGGTGCGCCGCCATCGCGACGATCTGGCCGATGGTGATCACCCCGGTGCCGCCGATGCCGGTTACGATAATGCCGAACGGCTGCTCGGTGGTCGGCACGGCCGGCTGCGGCAGGTTGGTGCCCTGCAGGATCGGCAGCTTCTTCGTGCCGCCGGCCTCGCCGCCCGCCGCCTTTTTCGGCTTCTTCAGCTGGCCGCCTTCGACCGTCACGAAGCTCGGGCAGAAACCCTTGACGCAGGAAAAGTCCTTGTTGCAGGACGACTGGTTGATCTGGCGCTTGCGGCCGAGCTCGGTTTCCAGCGGCTCCACCGACAGGCAGTTGGACTGCACGCTGCAGTCGCCGCAGCCTTCGCACACGGCTTCATTGATCACCGCGCGCTTGGCCGGATCGGGGTAGGCCGGCTTGCCGTCCGGACCGATCTTCTTGCGGCGGCGCCGCTTTTCGGACGCGCAGGTCTGGTCATAGATGATCGCCGACACACCCTTCACTTCACGCAATTCCTTCTGCACCGCATCGAGTTCGTCGCGGTGGCGGACCGTGACGCCCGGCGCCCAGTTGATGCCGGCCGGGTACTTGTCCGGATCGTCGGTGACGACCACGATGGGCTTGACGCCCTCGGCGGCGATCTGGCGCGAGATCATCGCCGGGTCGAGCGGGCCATCGACGTTCTGGCCGCCGGTCATCGCGACCGCATCGTTGTACAGGATCTTGTAGGTCATGTTGACCTTGCCGGCGACCGCGGCGCGGATCGCCAGCAGGCCGGAGTGGAAATAGGTGCCGTCGCCGAGATTGGCGAACACATGCTGCTCGTTGGTGAACGGCGCATGGCCGACCCAGGTCACGCCTTCGGCGCCCATGTGGGTGAAGGTCGAGGTCTTGCGGTCCATCCACAGCACCATATAGTGGCAGCCGATGCCGGCCAGCGCGCGGCTTCCTTCGGGCACCTTGGTCGAGGTGTTGTGCGGGCAGCCGGAGCAGAAGTGCGGGATGCGGTCCTTGGCCGGATCGGGCCGGGTGCCCCCGACCTTCAGCACCGTTTCCTTCGCTTCCAGGTAGGCGATGCGTTCCTTGACGCGCTGCTCGATCGGGTGGCCGGCGAAATACTTCGAGATGCGCGCGGCGATGGCGCGCGCGATCTGCGCCGGCGTCAGTTCATAGGTCGCCGGCAGCAGCCAGTTGCCGTGTCCCTCGCGGTGGTTGCCGCTCCACTCTCCGGTGTCGTCGAACTTGCCGACCACGCGCGGGCGCTGGCCGTCGGGCAGGTTGTACAGTTCTTCCTTGAGCTGGTATTCGAGGATCTGGCGCTTCTCTTCGACCACCAGGATTTCGTCCAGGCCCAGCGCGAATTGCTGCACGCCTTCCGCCTCGAGCGGCCAGGTCATGCCGATCTTGTACAGGCGGATGCCGATGTCGCGCGCGACCGCCTCGTCGATGCCGAGGTCGTTCAGCGCCTGACGGGTGTCGAGGTAGGACTTGCCGGCGGTGATGATGCCCATGCGCGCGTGCGGGCTGTCCCAGATGACCTGGTTGAGCTTGTTGGCGCGCGCATATGCCAGCGCCGCATACCACTTGAAATTGTTCATCCGCGCTTCCTGCTCCAGCACGGCGTCGGGGTAGCGGATGTTCAGGCCGCCGGGCGGCAGCTCGAAGTCGGTCGGGATCACGATCGGCACGCGCATCGGATCGACATCGACGGTGGCGCCGGATTCGACCAGGTCGGTCACGCATTTCATCGCCACCCACAGCCCGGTGTAGCGCGACAGCGCCCAGCCGTGCATGCCGTAGTCGAGGTATTCCTGGATCGACGACGGATACAGCACCGGAATGCCGCAGGCCTTCAGGATGTGCTCGCTCTGGTGCGCAGTGGTGGAAGACTTGGCCGCATGATCGTCGCCGGCCAGCACCAGCACGCCGCCGTTCCTGTCGGTGCCGGCCATGTTCGCATGCTTGAAGACGTCGCCGCAGCGGTCCACGCCGGGGCCCTTGCCGTACCACATCGCAAACACGCCGTCATACTTCGCGTCCGGGAACAGGTTCACCTGCTGCGTGCCCCACACCGAGGTCGCGGCGAGGTCTTCGTTGACGCCGGGATGGAACTTGACATGGTGCGCTTCGAGATACTTGCGCGCTTTCATCGCCGTCATGTCGACATTTCCCAGCGGCGAGCCGCGGTAGCCGGTGATGAAGCCGGCGGTATTGAGCCCGGCCTTCAGGTCGCGCTGGCGCTGCATCATAGGCAGGCGGATCAGTGCCTGGGTGCCGGTCAGGAAGGCGCGGCCTTGCTCCAGCGTGAACTTGTCGTCGAGGGAAATGTTTTCCAGCAGCTGCCGCTGCCCGGAAGTGAGGGGTGCGTTCAATTCAGTCTCCAGCCAAAAATTGTGTTCTTGGGTGCGATGGTTCGCAGTCAAACAGGCGCGCCTTGTGGGCACGCCGTTTTATCGTTTTGACACTCCGCACCATAGCACACGCGTTCGTTTCGCTCAATGCACGGCGCAGCATGCCTGGCGCCACAAGCTGTAACAACCCGTAAATGCCATAGTGAAACGTGCGGCGGCTGCGTACAGTAAAAATCAAAGCAGCCCGGAGTTCCCAATGCAATACGTTCTGTTATCCATGCTGGTGGGCGCCCTGTTCGGCGGCGGCATGGCGCTGGCCCAGTCTTCCGCCGAACCGGCGCCCGTACCGAAACAGCCGCACTTCCTCGCCCGGTTCGACGAGCGGTTCAAGGCAGCCGACAAGGACGCCGACGGCGCATTGACCCGGGAAGAAGCGAAAAGTGCCGGCCTCGACCGCGTCACCGACAATTTCGACCGGCTCGACGTGAACCAGGACGGCAAGGTGACCCGCGAGGAAATCCGCTCGGCGCTGCGGATGCGGATTTCCAGCTGAGCGCCGCGCGTTATGCCGGCGTGCCGACCCGGTTCGGCGGCAGGTTCACTTCTCCCGGCAACAGCGTATTCGCAGGCAAAGGCTCCAGCTGCTTCAGCCGTTCGTAGATCGGCGTGAAGTCCGGCGCGGTGGCATCGAACAGCTGCTGGTAATCGCGGATCACGAAGTAGGTTTCCTGGTACGAATCGATCTTGTACAGCGTGCGCATCACGCGCTCCGCGTCGAGCGCGACACGGCGCGGGGCCGGGCTCGTCAGGCAATGCTCGATCTCGCCGCCGGACGACAGGATGCCGGCGCCGTAGGCGCGCAGCCCCTTCGGGCTTTCGATCAGGCCGAATTCCACCGTATACCAGTACAGCCGCGCAAGGTACTGCAGCGCATCCAGCCCGAGCGCCTTGATGCCGCCCTTGCCGAACTGCTGCAGGTGGTCCGCGAACACCGGATTGAACAGCAGCGGCACGTGCCCGAAGAAGTCGTGGAAGATATCCGGCTCCACGATGTAATCGAACTCTTCCGGCTCGCGCAGCCAGACGGTGACCGGGAAGCGGCGCTCGGCGAGGTGCTCGAAGAAGGTCAGGTCGGGGATCAGGCCCGGCACCGCGACCAGTTCCCAGCCGGTTGCCTTGCGCAGCGCGGCGCTGGTGCGCTCCAGCTGCGGGATTTCATGCGAGGCATCGAGCTTGTCGAGGCTTTCGATGAACAGCTCGCACGCGCGGTCCGGCACCAGTTTCGCCTGGCGCTGGTAGAGCCTGCGCCAGAGCGCATGCTGCTCGGGTGTATACAACGAACAGTCCTGCTCGACGACATAGCGGCTGTCGCAGCGGCTGTAGTCGCCGCGCAATTTGCCGCCGTCGGACTTTTCCTCCAGGGTCTTGAAAAAGTCGGCTTGGTCGACTGCGGTATTCATCTCGCTCCTCCTTGCTCCTTCCCCTGCAAAGGGGAGGGAAACCGTAGTTATGCGGAAACCTTGTCGTCTTTGAGCACGCCGCGCCGGATCTGGTCGAGCTCGATCGACTCGAACAGCGCGCGGAAATTGCCCTCGCCGAAACCCTGGTCGCCCTTGCGCTGGATGATCTCGAAGAAGATCGGCCCGATCACGGTCTGCGTGAAGATCTGCAGCAGCAGTTCGCGGTGCGACGCATTGCTGTTGCCGTCGATCAGGATGCGCAGGCGGCGCAGCTCATCCAGCCGCTCCCCATGTCCGGGCAGGCGCCTGTCGACCAGGTCATAGTAGGTCTCGATGGTGTCCTGGAACGCGACCTCCTGCTTCTTCATCGAGTCGACCGTGGTGTAGATGTCGTCGGTGCCCAGCGCGATGTGCTGGATGCCTTCGCCGTGGTACAGGTCGAGGTATTCCGCGATCTGCGACTTGTCGTCCGAGGATTCGTTGATCGGGATGCGGATCTTGCCGCAGGGCGAAGTCATCGCCTTCGATTTCAGGCCGGTCAGCTTGCCTTCGATGTCGAAGTAGCGGATCTCGCGGAAGTTGAACAGGCGCTCGTAGAATTCAGCCCATTCCTTCATGCGTCCGCGGTGCACGTTGTGCGTCAGGTGGTCGATGTAGGTCAGGCCGTGCCCCTTCGGATTCGCTTGCGCGCCGGGAATCGCGACGAAGTCGACGTCATAGATGCTGATGTCGCCGATCGCACCGGAATTCCCTTCCTTGCCGCGCCAGCGGTCGACGAAATAGATCAGCGAATCGCCGATCCCCTTGATCGCCGGAATGTTCAGCTCCATCGGGCCGGTCTTGTTGTCGAAACCCCAGGCGCCCAGCTCCAGCGCCCGCTTGTACGCGTAGGCGGCATCCTTGACCCGGAACGCGATCGCGCAGATCGACGGGCCGTGCTGGCGCGCGAAGCGCTGCGCGAAGGAATCCTTTTCGGCGTTGATGATGAAGTTGATGTCGCCCTGGCGGTACAGCGTCACATCCTTGTGCCGGTGGCGGGCGATCGCGGTGAAGCCCATCTGTTCGAACAGCGCGCCGAGCGCCTTGGGATCGGGGGCGGCGTACTCGATGAATTCGAAGCCGTCGGTACCCATCGGGTTGTCCCAGGGTTGGAAATCCATGCCTGTCTCCTCATAATTATTTGGCAAAAATCTGAGTACAGTATAGTCAAGGCGACGAGGCAGAAAATTGCAAAGCGCAGCCACAAAATCGAAATAGCGGCAATAATATTGCTAACGAATTTTTGAAATTGGTGATCCATGTCAAAAATAAACCTGGATAAGACGGACCGGAAGATCCTTGCAATCCTGCAAGCCAATGGGCGTCTCACGAACCAGGAGGTGGCCGACCGGGTGAACCTGTCGCCCTCCCCCTGCCTGCGGCGCATCCGCAGCCTCGAGGAATCCGGCGTGATCCGCCAGTACGTGGCGCTGCTCGACCCGGACAAGATCGGGCTGGGGCTGCTCGCCTACGTGAATGTGCGGCTGGAGAAGCACAGCGACGCGCCGGGTGGTGCCGGCTCGCGCTCGCCACGCGCGGACTTTGCCGCATCGGTCGAAAACTGGCCGGAAGTGGTGGCCTGCTATGCGATGACCGGGGAAATGGATTACCTGTTGCGGGTGCACGTGGAAGACATGGAGCACTTCTCGCAATTCATGATGGAGACGCTGCTCAAGCATCCGGCGGTGCTGGATGTGAAGTCGAGCTTCGCGTTGCAAAGGATCAAGGACACTACGGCGCTACCGCTGGTATGACGCCGCGGCATGCGTACGGCTACTTTCCCTTCACGCCGGGCAGCTTGCGCAGCAGCTTCAGCGCCGCCTTGGTGTTCGCCTTGAGGGTGTAATCCAGGCTCGCGAACTGTTCCTCCACCGCCTCGGCCAGCATGGTGACGGGATTGGCCGGCGTCAGCTTCAGGTAGGCGTCGGCTTCGCCATAGTCGCGGCGGATTTCCATGCCCGCCTTCTTTGCGATATGGATCATCGTCTGGTTTGACGACAGGCAATGCATGTACAGGGTATCCACATCCTCGTTTCGGCAGTGGATCGCCGCGCGCTCGAAAAGCTTGCTGCCCACGCCCCTGCCGCGCGCCGCCGCCGACACGGACACGCCGAATTCGGCAATGCGCTCCTTCAGCGTCGCCTCGGACAGCACAGGCATCGCGTCGCGCGGAGCGAATGCCAGGTGGCCGACTCCCACCAGCGCAAGGTTGTCGTCGTACACGCCGAACACGGTATCGCGCGAAAAATCCAAGGTCTGCACATAACGCGTGACAAGGTCGTCGGGCAGGACCATGCCGAAGCGCAACAGACGGTCGTTGCTGTCCAGGTCAAGGAAATGCATCAGCAGGCGCCGGCGGTCACGCTCCGACAATTCCTTCACACGAACCGAGGCTTTCTCACTGGGCTGCTGCTTGACGTCGTCGATGGTCATGTCGGAAGGAGGGCCGAGACCCCCGAGTTCATTCGATTTCATAATGCACTCCTTTCACTGCAATTTGTGCAACGCACAATCGCATTTTATGCGATCTCGCGCCCGCGCAACGAAACCTGCCCCGCAAAACGGCTGCGCTTGACCTCCATCAATGCAAACTGCACATTCTGCAGGCAGAGCGTTACGTAAAACCCACAATTGCTGTCGGTAGTGCAAGCTCCAACAATGCCTGTTCCCCCCTCGAAACAGGACAAGACATGCGCAGGCACTGTCGGTATCTCTTTACAGCATTATTGCTTACTTGCACTGCGATTTCAGCCTCCGCCGAAGATGGTGTCTCCGATACCACAGTCGTGATCGGGCAGACCGTCGGTGTGACAGGCACGGTAGCCGGCCCGGTAAAAGAAATGAACGAAGGCGCACGGGCGTATTTCGAGCAGGTGAACCGCAAGGGCGGCGTACACGGGCGCAAGATCACGCTGCACACGCTTGACGACAAGTTCGACCCGGCGCAGACCCTTGCCAATGCGGAAACCCTGATTCGCAAGGAGCGGGTTTTCGCGTTGTTCCAGACCCGCGGCACACCGCATACCCAGGGCATCCTGCCGCTGCTCGAGGCCAGCGGCGTCCCGCTGCTGGCGCCGAGCACCGGGGCGGCGGTGTTCCATCAGCCGCTCAACCGGCTCGTCTTCAATATCCGGGCGAAATACCAGGATGAAATCACCAGGGCGGTGGAGCACTTCGCGACCATCGGCATCCGCGACATCAGCATCCTGCATGTGGACGACGCATTCGGCCAGGATGGTCTCGAAGGCTTCAGGAAAGCGATGGAGTCACGCAAGCTGAAGCCGGTTTCCATCGTCAAGTTCGCGCGCGTCAATCCGGATGTCGCGGCAACCGCAGCAGAGGTGATCAAGGCCGCGCCGGCCGCGCTCATCATTGTCAGCTCGGCAAAGAACACCGCGGAAGTGATCAAGGCCATCCGTGCCCAGGGCGGGCAGATGCAGATCATGACGATGTCGAACAACTCCTCGCAGTCCTTCGTCAAGGATCTCGGCGCCGCCGGCAATGGCGTCGTCGTCACGCAGATCACGCCGGCGCCGCACCTGATATCCACGCCGCTCGGTCAGGAATTCAACCTGCTGGCCAAGGCGTCTGGCGTGACGGTTTCGTATGCGGCAATGGAAGGCTTCGTGAACGCGAAGGTGCTGGTCGAGGGACTGCGCCGCGCCGGCCCGAAGCTGACGCGCGAAGCCTTCATCCGCGCGCTCGAATCGATGCAGCGCGTGGACTTCGGCGGTCTGATGGTGACGTACGGGCCGGACGATCATACCGGCAGCGAATTCGTCGAATTGACGATGATCGGCCGCAACGGAAAGTTCGTGCGCTAGGGCTGTCGGACCAGGCTTCCGGACAAGGGACGGGGCTGGCCGTTCATACCGGCCCTTGCCGGCCCGCCCCCTGCCCTGCCGCATTGATCGGCGCCGCCTCAGATCCCCGGCAGACTCCTTGCCCTTCCCTCCCAGCGCGCGCCGGCCCTGCTCAGGATGTTGCGCTCGAACTGCTCCGCCGGCACCGGCTGGCTCAGGTAATACCCCTGCAGCAGGTCGCAGGACTGTTCGCGCAGGAAGCGCAGCTGCGCCTCGGTTTCCACGCCTTCGGCGACCACCTCCAGCCGCAGGCTGTGCGCGAGCGCGATGATGCCCGTCACGATCGATGCGTCGTCGGCGTCGGTGGGCACGTCGCGCACGAAGGAGCGGTCGATCTTGATGATGTCGACCGGGAAGCGCTTCAGGTAGGACAGGGAAGAATAGCCGGTACCGAAATCATCGATCGACAGCCGCACCCCGAGGTTGCGCAGGCGATGCAACGCTTCCAGCGTATCCTGTGCGTTTTCCATCAAGGTGCTTTCAGTGATTTCCAGTTCCAGCAGGCTGGGCGACAGACCACTGTCGCCCAGCGCCTGCTCGACCGTGGCCGCGAAGTCCTTCTTCAGCAATTGCTTGACCGACAGGTTGACCGCGATCCGAAGCTGCGGCAGGCCGGCCTTCGCCCAGGCCTGCAGCTGGGCGCAGGCCGTATGCAGCACCCACGCGCCGATCTGGTTGATCAGGCCGGTCTCCTCCGCCAGCGGGATGAAATCCGCCGGAGAAACCATGCCGCGCGTCGGATGGCGCCAGCGCAGCAGCGCCTCGGCGCCGATCACCTGGCCGTTATCGACGCGCGCCTGCGGCTGGTAGAACACTTCCAGTTCATTGCGCTCGATCGCCCGGCGCAGGTCGCTCTCCATGCGCACATGCTCCGAAATCGAGTGTTCCATCGACGCCTCGAAGAACTGGAATCCGCCGTTGGTGCGCTTCGCACGGTACATCGCGGTGTCGGCATGCTTGAGCAGGGTACCGACGTCGGTGGCGTCATGCGGATACATGGAGATGCCGACGCTGGTGGTGACGAAGATATCGTGGCCGTCGATCTGGAACGGGGTGGCCAGCGCACGGCAGATGTTTTGAGCGGCACTGACTGCGGCGTTCGGTCCGTTCACCTCCGCCAGCACCACGGTGAATTCGTCGCCGCCCAGACGCGCCACGCAGTCGGCATTGCGCACGCTGCGCCGGATCCGCTGCGCGACCGCGACCAGCAGGCGGTCGCCCACGTCATGGCCGAGCGTGTCGTTGACGTTCTTGAAGCGGTCGAGGTCGAGGAACAGCACCGCGATCGCTTCGCCGGCGGCTCGCGCCTGCTCGATGCGCCGTCCAAGCTGGTCCATGAACAGCGCGCGGTTCGGCAAGCCGGTGAGCAGGTCGTTATAGGCGAGATGGCGGATCCGTTTCTCCGCCTGGTTGGCCTCGATGATGCGCCGCACCCGCTGCGACAGCACGGCGAAATGGATGGGCTTGGGAATGTAGTCGCTCGCGCCCGCGGCGAACGCACGCTCGACGGAGTTGTTGTCCTCCAGCGCGGTGATCATCAGGACCGGGATCGAGCTGCCGTTAGGCAGCTCCTGTACCCGCGCACAGGCGGTGAAGCCGTCCATCACCGGCATCACCGCATCCATCAGGATGACGTCGGGACGCATGCGCTTGAGCAGCTGCAGCGCCTGCAGCCCGTCGGCCGCCTCCTCGACCCGGAACCCGTCGCGCTGCAAGGTATGGCGCAGCGAACTGCGGGTACTGCGGTCATCGTCGACCACCAGCACCTGCGCGATTTCCTCGCCCTGGCGCACACTCAACCTGTCCTCGCTGAACATCTCGCCGCGCAACACCACCGCCACCGCTTCGTACGCCTGGCGCAGGCGTACGAGCAGCGGCTGGATGTCGGTGGTGCGCCGCTCGATCGCCAGCTCTTCGATCTCCTTTGACAGCTGCGCCAGCGTGCTGGCGCCGAGGTTGCCGCTGCTGCCCTTGATCGAATGCGCCATCGCCCGCGCGGTGTCGCTGTCGCCATCGTGCACCGCCTGCTCGAGCTGGCTCAGATAGCCGGGCGTATCTTCGATGAAAGGCGTGACCGTCTGCTGCAATGCCGGACCGAGGATCTCGCGCAGTTTGTCGAACACATCCAGGTCGAGCGCGCCGCCATCCCCCTCGTGCGCGGCGGCTTCGGGCGGCAGCGCCCGGGTCTGCGCCGCGCCGCGCGCCAGCCAGCGCTCGAGCTTGTGGCGCAGTTCGACCAGCGTGATCGGCTTGGCAAGGTAATCGTCCATGCCGGCGGCGAGGCACTTCTCCGCATCGCCCTGCTGGGTATTGGCGGTCATCGCGACAATCGGTGTCCGGCGGCCGGACGGCTCTTCGAAACTGCGGATATGGGCGGTCGCCTCGTAGCCGTCCATTTCCGGCATGCTGCAATCCATCAGGATCAGGTCGAAGCGCGTGCGGCGCGCCGCTTCCACCGCTTCCCGTCCGTTCGCGGCGAACTCGCATTCGCAGCCGTTCATCGTCAGCATGCCGCCCGCCACCATCTGGTTGGTCCGGTTGTCTTCGGCCACCAGTACGCGGTACTCCTTGGCCGCGCTCGCCACGCCGGCCGGAGGCGGCAGCGCGAACGCCGCGGCCGCCGTCACCTGCTCGCCCGGCTGCAGGCGCTGCACCGCTTCCAGCAGGCGCTGCTGGCGCAGCGGTTTGCCCAGATAGAGATCAGCCCCGAGCGACCTGCTTCCCATCGGCGCCGCATACCGGTCCAGCACCAGGATGCGCGGGCCCGATGCGCTCGCATCGATCCGAATGCGGCGCACCAGATCGGTGCCGCGCTCATCCACGGTATCGACATCCATGATCACGAGGTCATAGCACAGACCGGCCTGCTCCGCGCGTGCCAGTTCGGCCGGCACTGCAGCGCCCGACGGCAGGGCGAGGCAGTATGCGCCGGCGCGCGCGAGCGTCTGCTCGACGAAGGCACGCACAATGTCGCTCGCGTCGACCACCAGGACGCGCACGCCCGGCAGTGCCCGGCGCTCGACGGGCGCAGCCTGCCCGGCGCGCCTGCAAAGGACGGTGAACCAGAACGCGCTGCCCCTTCCCGGCTCGCTGCTGACCGCGATCTCGCCCTGCATCAGCGCCACCAGCTGCCGGCAGATCGCGAGCCCCAGCCCGGTGCCGCCGTACTTGCGCGTGGTGGAGCGATCGGCCTGCGCGAAGGATTCAAAGATATGCTGGACCGCTTCTTCGCTCATGCCGATGCCGGTGTCCGCCACCTCGAAACGCAGCCCGAATCCCCCCTCGGCGGCGGGCGCGAGCGAGATGCGCACCGCCACTTCCCCGTGCTCGGTGAATTTCACTGCATTGCCGATCAGGTTCAGCAGCACCTGGCGCAGGCGCAGGGAGTCGCCGCAGATCCGGTCGGGCACATCCGGCGCGATCAGGTAGCCGATCTCGAGCCCTTTCTGTTGTGCCTGCTTGGCAAGCAGTTCGATCACTTCCTCGACCAGCTTGCGCAGGTCGAATTCGATCTCGTCCAGCTCCAGCTTGCCCGCCTCCATCTTCGAGAAATCGAGAATGTCGTTGATCAGCTCGATCAGCGCGCGTGCCGAGTTCCACGCGACATCCACGCATTCCTGCTGGCGCTTGGTCAGCCGCATTTCCTTGAGCATGTCGAGCATGCCGACAACGCCGTTGAGGGGGGTGCGCACTTCATGGCTGACGGTAGCGGCGAACTGGGTCTTCATCAGGGCGGTACGCAACGCTTCGTCGCGGGATTTCTTGAGTTCGGCCTCGCGCTCCTCCAGCACGTCCATCATCTTGTTGAATGCATGCGCCATATCGACGATGTCGCGCGGACCGGCGGGCTTGGCCCGCATGCCGGATTCCCCGGCTTCGGCGCGGCCCATCAGGCGCGACAGCGCGTTCAGGGGACGAATCATGTGGCGTGCCAGAAGCCGCATGATGCCGAGCAGAACGGCGGCGAACGACAGCGTGATCGCGAGATTGCCGATCAACAGCGAGGTCACGAGGCGGTTCAGGGTGCCCTTGCCGATGACGACATAGACATGGCCCAGCAGTTCCGGCTTGCGCTCGGTGAGATCGAACGGATTGGTATCGGACTGGCCGCTGTAGACCGGCGCCTTGAAATGCCATTCGTCGTTGTCCTCGTGCACCAGCGTCGCGCGCGAGACGTCGCCGCCGGCGCGTTTGGTCCGGCTCGCGTCGGCGCCCTGCTTGGCCTGCGACAACAGCACCTGGTTCGCGCTGTCGATCAGTTCGACGCGCAGCACATCGGGGAAGGCAAGCGTGGTATTGACGCCGTCGCGGGCATTGTCGGCCGAATGGTAGAGCATGGAGAGTACGCTCTGCAGCGCCAGGTTCTCGCTGATGCGCTGCCCCTGTTCGACGAGATAGCGCTCCATGCGGCGGCTGGCCTCCCAGGAATTCATCAGCGAGGAAAACAGCGCCAGGCCGAGAATGGCGGCGCTGACGACGACGGTGAGCTGCCGGCGAAAACCGGTGCGGCTGAGGAAATCGCGAAACATCATGTCCGAACAAAAGTGGGGCGGCCGCCACGGCCGACATGTGCCTTGCTTGCCGCCGCACGGTACCGCAACGGTGCAAGCATGCTCCTGTTGTCTCTCGCTCTATGCATCAGGGCTCCGGAAAGATGAAATCGAAACTGCGTTGCTGCTGAAAGCTGATGTTCAGGCCGATGTGGCTGGCGGTGCGCAGGTTGACCGCGGTTTGCACTTCCCGCAGGGGCACCAGCCCGCGGCGCCGCGCGTCACCCGCCATGAGCGCTTGCGCGGAACCGGCCAGCGTGCGCCCGAGCTCGACGTTGTTCGGATAAAGCGCAAACAAGGCGCCCTTTTTCACATGCACGAAGCTGCTGGAGAAGACCGGCACGCTGCGGTTCCACGACTCCTTCAGCACCAGCGGCAGGATGGTGTTTTCGTCGACGGTGGTCGTGTCCTGCGGCAGCCATACCGCGTCGCGGCGGCTGTCGCTGCCGGCAAACACGCTTTCATAGGCGCGGGCGGCAGTACTCATGTCGCGCGCTTCGTGTGCGGCGAGTTCGAGCCCCTGAGTCCTGGCAGCCTCGCGCGCCAGCCTGATGAGCCATTCGTTGTGCTGCGGATCGTAGACGACGATGACGCGTTTTACGCCCGGCATCAGGCTCTTGAGGCGGGCGAACAGCAGCGCCGGATCGGGCGTGAGGCTGATGCCGGTCAGGCTGCGGTTTTCCGCGTCCGGGATCGCGAGCACGCCGCCGACGACCACCGGAATGTCGCGGTCGAGCCCCGCTGTCGCACGCAGGCCCTGGCGGCCCAGCGCGATCACCCCCCTGGTGCCGTTGCGTTTGAGCTGCGCGTTGAGCTCGGCCGGATCCTGGTTGGCGGCGATCGGATAACTGCGCACCGCGCTGCGGGCACCGTCTTCGATGCCTTCGATGATCTTCGCGAATACGCTGCGATAGGGCTCGCCGATGTCGGGGTAGACCACCGCCAGCGTGCCGGCGGCCTGCGTGTCGGCACGCCTGGCGCCGTCACCCGGTTCTGCCAGGCTGATCGGGGAGAGATCGGTGCGCGCGCCGCGTACGGAACGACGGGACTCGAAGGGGCTGCCCTGCTGATGGATGGCATCGGCGTCGGCGGACGCCGCCTGCGCCGCTCCCGGCGCGAATGCCAGCGGCAGGCACAGCACGCAACCCAAGGCGTGCGCGCCTACCCGCATCCGGCGGCCGATCAGGAAACTAGCCTCCGCCATTTTCTTACTGCAGCAAACTGTGACGCCGATTCATCAGACGATATCCCAAAAAGAACCGAGGGGAAAAACCGTACCCTGTCTTGCAGCCGGAAAAACCGTATTCCCGCCGCTGCGCACCCGGCTACCCGGCAGCGGCACTTGTCGTACGTCGCCGCCTACATCCTGTAGACCGCCTGCAGGTAGAACGCCCGCCCGGCCATCGGCAGGTCGTTCGGGATGGCCACGCCCGGCGCCAGGCTGGGTTCGCGGATATCCGCGTTGAACAGATTGCGCGCCGAGAATGCAAAATCCCACTGGTCGCGCCCGCGATTGCTACGCAGCGTCACGTCGACCGAGGTGTAATCGCGTACGGCCGGCCGGGGGTCGCCCACCGGCCTTTTCCGGGCTGCCACCCAGTTCAGCTGGGGACTGAGGATCCAGCCGCCGCCAAAGCGCCAGTCGGCCCGCCCGTAAATCTGCTGGCGCGGCGCATATCCGGCGTCCTGGCCGGTTGCCTCGTCGATCGAGCGCTGGTATGCGTAGTTGCCGGTGACGCGCAGGGTGCGCGAAGCATCCCATGCCAGCTCCAGCTCCAGCCCGCTGCCGTGCTGGCTGCCGGCATTGGTATAGGTCGAGCCGGTTCCCGCCACCGCGTTCGGCACGGCGCGGATAATGTCGGACATGGCGTACTTGAAGATGGTCATATTGAACTGCAGGTCACGCCGCGCCTGCCAGGAGGCGGTCCATTCCAGGGTGTTGATCAGTTCCGGACGGAGACCCGGATTGCCGTTGGCGACCGGGTTGATCCCGTACTGCTCGTTAAAGGAGGGTGCGCGGAATGCCCTTCCGTACAGCAGCTTGGTGGTGACGTCGAGCGCGGCGTCCCATACGAGCGCAAGACGAGGATTCGTGGTGCCGCCAAAATCTGAATAGCGGTCATGCCGCACGCCCGCCGTCAGCGCCCAGTCTCGCGTAAACTTCCACTCGTCCTGCACGTAGACGTAATTCACCTTGCGCCTTTGGGGCAGGATATGCGGCTGGAGCGCAGAGTATTCGATCACCGGGCCGGTCGGGATCGGCACGCCGGCCGGGCTCAGCATGAAGTTCTTGTAGGTGGTGGTCTTGTACAGGTCGAGATCATCATGGCCGACACCGAAGCGCAGCTGGTGCGCAGCGAAGCCCGTGTAGACCGCGTAGGCGCCGAGGCGCAACTGCCGTTCCCATCGGTTCGGCCCGCCTATCATCCCCTCGGGAAACAGGCCGGTCGGCAGGCGCAGCCCGGGAGGCAGCAGGGTCAGCCGGTTGGGCGTCAGTTCCACGTAACGGAGATAGCTGGCGGTAAGGCCGGCGCCCCAATCCTGCGCGAACTGCGGATCGGTCCAGGACAGGTCGCCGCCGGCGCGATGGCTCTTCGCGTAGCCGGCCGGGTCCAGTGCGGACGACACCCCCGCGCCGGTGCCGACATTGTCGCGCCGCGCATAATGGGTGCGCAGCCGCCATTTGCCGTAAGCGAAATCGAGGCTGGCGTCGACCGCATCGCGCCCGGTGTTGATCGAACCGGGCGCGAGGCTCGCGTTCGTACCGAAGGCCCTGTCGTTGCGCGTCTGCGCATCGGCAGCGATGGTTTCCTTGAATCCTGCGGTGCTGCCCACCTGCAGATAGGCCGAAACATCCACCGCCCCCAGCGCCCCGCCATGCTGCACCCACGCGTCCCCGGTCCGGAACGAGCCGGCGCGGGCGCCGACCTGCGTTCCCTGGATCTCGGCAGCATTCTTGGTGATGATGTTGATTACGCCGGAGTACGCGTCCGCGCCATAGAGCGCGGAGCCCGGTCCGCGAATGATTTCGATGCGCGCGATGTGCTCGACGGGCATGCCGCTCCACATGTTACCCTTGTCGCCGGTGTACATCGACGTCATCGGGATCCCGTTTCGCAGCAGCAGGACCTGCGGGTTGGTCGGACCGCTGGCACCGATGCCGCGGATCACGTAAACCGGCGAGTAGACGATGGGATTGCGGGACACGTGCACCCCGGGCACCGATTCCAGCACCTCATCCAGGTCGGTGGCGCCCATCGCCGCAATGTCGTCGGCGGTGATCACCGTCGCTACCGCCGGCGCGCGGCGCAGGGATTGCTGGCTGCCGGTGGCGATACTGACCATGGACTTGTCGCCGTAGACCAGCGCGAGATCGTCCTCCTCCATGCTCTCGGCATACGCTCCCGCCGAGTACCACGCCAAGGCCGAAGCCATGGCCAGCGTCAGGCATCCTGATGGCCGCACGATATGTCTCCCAGGCATTATTATTTTCAGGAAGTGTATCGCTTCTGTTGCAATCCCGGGGCAAGTTTCCGCAGGATTTCCGCCACACTTTCCTCCACGGTCGAACGCGCCGTGTCGATGCGCATGGCCGGCGCCTCGGGCGGCTCGTAGGGAGCAGACACGCCGGTGAATCCGCCGATCGCTCCCCGCCGCACCTTCTGGTACAGTCCCTTCGGATCGCGCTCTTCACATACACGCAGGTCGGTGCAGAGGTGGATCTCAATGAACCGGTCCGCGCCAATGACGGCGCGCGCAAGCTCCCTGTCGCAACGATAGGGAGAAATAAAAGCTGTAACCACTAGTAGACCTGCATCATTAAAGAGTTTGGACACTTCAGCGGCCCGCCGGATATTTTCCATCCTGTCCTCGGGAGAAAACCCGAGGTCGCGGCTCAATCCGTGCCGCACGTTGTCGCCGTCCAGCACGAATGCAAGCCGGCCCTGCGCGATCAGTCTCCGCTCGAGTTCGAAAGCAATCGTCGACTTGCCGGCACCGGACAGGCCGGTCAGCCAGACGGTAACCGGCTCCTGGCCCAGCAGCCGGGCGCGGTCGGCCGCAGCGACCGCGCTGCGGTGCCAGGTCACATCAATGCGCCCCCCGCAGTCCGGCGCCGCGTCGGTCTCAAACACTCGCTCGTCGTTCATACATGCTCACTTTGCGTGTTATGCGGCGCGCCTGCCTTCGTAGGGAATCGCATATTCCCGGCGGACGAACATCATGCGCGCATCCACCTCTTCCCTGGTGATGCCGAAATCATCCAGCGAATAGCGATGGCTGCCATGCCTGCTTTCGCTTTCGCTGCGCGCCAGCCAGCCGCCGAGCGCCTGCTCCGCTTCCGCAGAAAATCCGATGCCGGCGAAGTCGTAGACGCGCCGCATGACCGCGCGCCAGTCGCTGTTCATATCGTCGTAATACACATCAAGCTGCTGTGACGCGGGAATCAGGTGGCGCTTCTCGATGCAGCGCCGCGCGGCCGTCTCGCAGAATCTCATCCAGGTGTCGCGCATCGGCCCGCGCATGGGGGCGTCGGTATGCTGGACGGCGTAATGCCACATGAGAGACATGACCGACGCCACGGTCTTGAGCGGATCGCGATGGGTAAACACGACTTTGGCATCCGGAAAGACCGCCATCAACGCATCCAGATCCAGCATGTGCTGCGGGTTCTTCAAGACCCAGCGCGTGCCCTCCGGCTCGCCGCGCGACCAGGAGATCAGACGCATCAGGTCCGCCATGTAGCGGTACGGCCCGGTCTTGTCATGCTGCAGGAACCAGTTGAAGTAACCGGGCACATGGTACGAGCCGAGGATGGAGAAACTGCAGAACGAATGGTTAAGCAGAAGCATTTCCTCCTCTGCCCAGTCGGCGTCCATCGGATGGCCGACAAATGCGCCCGGATAGAGCCGGTCCACCGCGCCGAGCGCCTTGCGCACTTCCTCCCGGCGTATCGTCCTGCCCATGTCGGGCAGGCCCGGCCGCGGCGCCGGATTGAAGCCTTCCCAGGTCTTCAGGTGCGACAGGCGGGTATCGGCCGACATCATCCTTTGCATGCGCGTGGTGCCGGAGCGATGCGGGCCGACGATGACGATCGGTGCGACAATTTTGCGCCTGCGGATTTCGGGATGGGCTTCGAAGCAGGCATTGGCCCAGAGCCGGTTTTTCAGCGAGCCGACAATGTTCGTCTTCGCGTAGAAACGGCCAAAGGGGTTGAGCCGCGCCTCCGCTTCCAGCGACCGCAGCAGCACGCGCAATCCCGGCAGGTGGCTGTCGTCGCCGAAATGCTCGAGGCCGGTCTCGCGCCGGGCGGCGGCGACCAGCGCATCTTCGGACAGCGCGATGCGGCCGATGCCGGCCGCGTTCAACGCGCGCGCGCCGAAGTTGAACAGCTTCGTCGGAAGCGGATGGTAAAAGCTGCTGGGCCTGTTATCCATGTTGTCGTTTCTCGTCAAAAGACTGTTGTGAAAACCGCCGTTACCGCGGGCGCGCCGGCCATGCGCGTGCCACCGGTCCCTCGTACAGGATGTCGGTGCAGCGCAGCGGAAACAATGTTCCCGCCGGGCGTTCCTGCGATTCGGCCACGCAGGGCTGCATGCCGGCGAGGAAGACGGGGAACATGTACAGCTGGAACTCCCGCTGCGACAATCCCAGGTCGGCGCCGAGCGCCGCCACCAGCGCCGCGTAGTTCATCTTCATGCGCCAGCGGCCGGCGCGCAGCACATCCTCGACGGCGAAGGCCAGCTGCAGATGGGGCCCCTGGTCGAGCTCCAGCTCCGCGGCGAGACTCAGCATCGGCCCGATTCTTTCGTCGCCCGACGCAATCGGCCGGCCGTAACCGCCAATCACGCGGAAGGTGTCGAGTTCCTCGCGCACGCATGCATCGAGCGATGCGCCGTCCTCCAGCCTGGCACGGGTACGGATGAAGAAATCGATGGCGCGCACCAGGATGCCGCCGCCGTAGATCGATGCTTCGGACACGGCGAGCGCGGCGGCCGTGCCGAGAGCGGCAGCGCTGCGCGCGGAACCGGCAAGCGCGGCCACCCTGTTGTTCCAGATCCGCGCATCGGGATAACTCGTATAGGTCCAGATCGCATGCATCAGGCGGATCTGTTGCGGCGAAAAGCGCCGCCCGGTAATGCCGAACACGTACAACGCCATCCAGTCCATGTCATGCAGGTCGGCATGCAGGTCATGCCCGCGGAATACCGCGCGGCTGCCCGGCCAGCAGGCGCCGACCCGGGTCTTCAGCAAGCCGGCGTGCTGCTGCAGAAGATCCGGGCCGTTCATGCCTGCGTCTTTCGCAACGGGTCGTCCTCCAGCTCCACCGGAAAGAACGGAAAGCGCTTGTAGCCGTAGCCCTGCTGCTCCAGCGCATGCGCGGCCGCGCCGGGAAGACGCAGCAGCAGGAACAGCATCTCGCCTTCTGCCGGCGCAAAGCCGAGGTCGCAGAAGGCGGCGGCGGCAACCGCTGTGATCGCAAGCGGACGGCCGAGCGCGCGCTCCTGTTCCTCTCGCTGTTGGGCCAGCCAGCACAGCCGCGGCGTGCCGCCGATGTGCGCCAGCGTGGCAAGCAGCTGCCGGACGACGGTCGACGTTGTGGCGCCATGCGGTTCGCATCCGGGCGGGTGCTCCGTCTCCGGCCAGACGCCGGCGTGCTTCGGCTGCTCCGCCGCATGCCTGTCCCACGCGGAAAAATCGCTGCCGCAAGCGGACCAGACCTGCATCGCGTCGAACAGGTCGCGCGCGCCGCCGACGCGTCCCGCTCCCACCGACAGCGCCGCCATCAGCGACGCCGCCGCGCTCGAACCGCCGACGCCGCCGCACATTGCGGCATGCACCGACGGATCGCGCGGACCGGGATTGGCCAGGGCCACGGACAGCGCTTCGAGCATGTCCAGTTCGGCCGCCGGCGGCAGTGCATCCCGGAACAGCAGGACCAGCATCTCGATCCAGCGGGCGCGCCCGACCATCGCGCCGAATACGTCATAGCCGCGGCAATAGGCGGCGCGCGCGGAAAAAGGATTGTCCGGCTCCGGTTCTTCGCGCCAGATGCGGGTGCGGATGGCCGGGGAAGGATCCCGATCGCTCACATTCTCATTCCGGTGCGTCACAACAAGGTCCCCAGCGCCCGCATCCGCAGATTCATCGGCGGCACCTCCTCGCCGTCGATGTGCACATCGATCAAGGTTGGGCCCTTGCGGCTGCAGATGGCCGTCATGTCGAGCGCGCCGAGTTCATCCGGGCGGCGCACGGTGAACGCATCGGCGCCGAGCGCCCTTGCCAGTGCGGCGAAGTCGGTGCGCGGCAAGCTATGCGCGATCCTTTCGGCGCCCGCCAGGCGCTGGCCGTGCTTGACCATGCCGAGCGCGGCGTCGTTGAGCACGATGTAGATCACGGTCAGGTTTTCGGCAACGGCAACCGAGAGTTCCTGGCCGTTCATCAGCATGCTGCCGTCGCCGGTGATGCAGACCACCGGCACCTCGGGATTGCCCAGCGCGGTGCCGACGGCGCCGCCGATGGCCCACCCCATCGGCGCGAAATCCATCGTCACGCGCAGCCAGCCGCCGTCGGTCTTGCGCCGGCCCGACGTGCTCTTGCGCTCGCCGGGCAGACGCCGCTCGCTCATGCGCCTGTCCTGCGGACGCAGGCAGTGAATCGCCCAGGCGACGCTGTTGCCGGCATCGGCCAGGAAGCGGGTGCTTGGCGGAAACAGGCGTCCGAGATCGCGCATGAGCCGTTGCGGCAGGATGGGCACGGCGTCGCTGTCCCGCTTTTCTTCGCCCGCGAGTTCCGCTTCGAGGGCGGCGTCTTGCTCGCCGGCGGCTGCGGCCGCGCCCTGTGCCGGCTGCAGCTCGCGCACCCTCTCGCCGAGGCGTTCGAACACCGTCAGGATACGGCCGCGCACATGCAGCTTGGCCATCGGGCTGCGCGCGAAATGGTCTTCGCACTCGTCGATGTGAATGAGGCGGCTGTTGAGCAGCGAATCGCTCCAGCCGGCGCTGGTCCACTCGCCCATGCTGGTGCCGACGGCCAGGATCAGGTCGACAGATTTATCGCGCAGCGCTGCATCGGCGGAGGCGTGGCCGGCGAAACCGAACACGCCGCGAAACAGCGGATGGCGCGGGCTGACCAGCCCCTTGCCGTCCGGCGTGGCGACAATGCGCGCGCCGGTCTGCGCGGCGAACTGCAGGATGGCGCCCGCGGCCTCGCCGCACCAGCCGCCGACCAGCATCACGATGTGCTTAGCCTGCCGCACTTCGCGCGCCAGCAGTTCCACCGCCGTCTCGTCGATCATCGGGGCCGGCTGCAGCAGCCTGCGCAAGTCATAGGAAGTCGCGCTTTGCGGAACGGCGCTGCGCAGGATGTCGAGCGGAATCGACAGGTGCACCGGGCCGCGCGGCGAGCGCATCGCGCACATGAGCGCCGCGGTCAGCTTCGCTTCCATCTGCTCGGGATGCGATACCAGGGAGTTGTAGCGCGTGCAATGGCGGAACATCGCCAGCGTGTTGACGCCGGTGCATGCGGATTCCTGCAATGCGCGCTTGCCGAATGCAGGCAGAACGGGCTGACCGGTGAGCACCAGCATCGGGATGCCGTTGTCGTACGCGCACGCGACGCCGGTGATCAGGTTGGTCGCGCCCGGGCCCGATGTTGCGCAGCAGACGCCGAGCTTGCCGGTCTCGCGTGTGTAGCCATCGGCCATGAACGCAGCGCCCGCTTCATGACGGGCGACGACGGGACGGGGACCGCCGCGCCGTGCGCTGCGCGCGAGGGCGTTGTAGATCGGCTCGATCGCGCCGCCGGGGACGCCGAACACATAATCGACGCCGAGCTGCTCGAGATAGGCGACCAGCAGGTCGGCGACTTCGAGTTTCGGCGCCGGCGCCGGGACGGGCCCGCGCATGTCTCGTGCATGCACGAGCGAAGCGTGTTTGGACATGACTGATTTTCCCGGTGGCAACTTTTTCGCAGCACCACCCCAGAGTTTTTCTGACAAGAATGTTACTCGAATTCCTGACAAGCAAAACTGGGATTTTTGACGGGGAGACGGGAAAAGAAGAAAGAATTACCCTAGAGAAAATGTTCTCTAGACATCCTGTTACTCAAAGTGTTTTTGCTGTCGCAGAAAAGCAGTTACAGCGCCGATACGTGCGGCGGTGATCGCTTCCGGAATGCGCTTCGGCACCGTCGCAGGCGCTGCGCGATCGCGCCGGCGCTCACCGCCCGCGCGGCCTCGATCGCTCCATGCAGGTACACCGCCTGCGGAAACGACGCAATGAAATCGTCCTGCAGTTCGAACGGACGCGTGACTATAAAAGTAGCTGCGGCATCAGCGAAGAAAGGTTACGGAGCCTTTTGAGCTTGTCAGATGCCAGATCCCGGCTGTAAGGTTTGTTTGAGAATTTCCACTCGGGCGGAGTGTACGGCTTTGCCTATGTCTGGGCCTTGCATTCCATCTGCGGCAGCTCTCTTTGCGATTGCGCCCGTGTCAACTCTGCGAACTGCGTCTGCGGCAGCATTTAAGAGCTGCGAAGCTTGGTACTGAAAATCTCCTTTTTCATCGTACGCTTGCGCGATGCATTCACATGCCGTCAGGAGCTCGCGAAACCGGCCAGGTTTTCGAATTGCATCACACCGCTCGAGCAAATTTACTATCTCTTCCGCATTGAAACTCGGACTGTCATCGACTTGAGCATGCTCTCGCTCCATGGTCAATGCCAGCTCCTTGCACTCGGTGGGCACGCGCAACCGCTCGCACAGGTCGAGGATTCTCGCGCGTCCTGCCCCGCTAACTTGGTCGACTTGTTGATTACCGGCTAGCTGATTCTTCCCGATGCCGGAGACCAGGCAAGCAAAGCGAACAGCTAAAGACGCGTTTTTCTGCGAAGCGATATCGAGGGCTTCCATCACGAGCTGTCCAAAGGTTTTTTCTTTCACGGTGTCGTTGTCGCTGCCCATAACGCTACTCTGGTAATTGAAAAATCAGGAAACCACTAGTCGGAAAGTGACAGCAGGAGAATACCGGCAGTCTGGTTTAGTTTAACTTACGACACGAAAGAGGCTAGCCAGCAAGGCTAAGGCAGCGTCAGTTGTACCGTTTTATCAATCGGTGGGTAGCAAACACCAAGCTTCTCGTGGCAACCCTGATACGACGCCTGCAGCGTTATAGGTTTCCCTTTTGCCGCATTTTCGAGGGTAAGCGCGACCGGGACAGTCTTCCTAAAGACCTCGGTGCGGCCGAAAATCTGGTCATTCTTCATTTCACCGCCGGGAAACTTCACGTCTTTAATTCGCACGCCGCTTCCATCCTCTATGGAAAAACGCATGCGCTCCTTGTAGACGTAATAGCCGTTTGCCGGCACAACCTCGACGTGCAATACGTTCGTGTTCTTGGCCACCACACTTAACTTGAACGCCAGATCCGGCTCGATGAGTTCGTCTTCCTTTGGCTGAGCGAACAAACCCTTGACCTTGTCGGCCAGGCCTGGCGCAGTCGATTGTTGCGCAAGCGCTGTTGGAGCCGTGACTGCCGCCACAAGGGCAAACATGGTCGAAACATTTTTGATTTTCATTGCTTCCTCATTCCGTTAATTCGGGCGAGCGCTTGTTCTTGCGCCCGCCGCTCTCAGGCACTTACTTGACCGCAAAGCGGACGTTCACTGTCTTTTTATCAGCCAGGTGGATGGCTGCAATCGCCTTCGCGCCCGTGCCGAGCTTTGGGTCCCCCTTCGACACCAGGGCATTTTCTCCAGCCGGCTCGAGCGGGACTTCCGATTTATCCGTCCCATTCAGTACGGTCAGCTTCCCGGAGGCTCCCGCGGTTGAAACCGGCTTCCCATGGTCTTCCACGTAAATCGTGGCCTTCCCATCCCTGGCCACCAGCTCGAGGCTGACGCCACTGCTGGATTCCTGAACGATACCGCCATGTTTGGCCTTTTCCCCATGTGCCCACACGCTTCCGCTTGTTGCTAACGTTACTGCCGTTGCCACCAGGGCGAGATACTTTTTCATTGCGTCCTCCATACGTGCAGCGGCTCGTCCATGGGCGCCGCTGCAATAGCCCGTTCTTAATACGCTTCCTCTGATTGTCCGGCAACCAGCGTCTCCAGGGGCTTGCGGCCCACAAGCCAGAAAATCAACGGTGTCAGCAGGGAGTCGAGGATTGTTGAACTCACGAGACCGCCAAAAATCACGACTGCCACCGGGTGCAGAATTTCCTTGCCAGGGGCGTCCGCTGCCAAGAGCAGCGGCACCAGTGCAAATGCGGCGACAAGCGCCGTCATCAACACCGGCGTCAAGCGCTCCAGTGAGCCGCGAATAATCATCTTCGTGCCGAAGGTTTCGCCTTCAAATTTGCACAGGTTGATGTAGTGGCTGACCTTCAGGATGCCGTTACGTGTCGCGATGCCGGTCAAGGTAATGAAACCCACCATTGACGCGACCGACAAGGAAATGCCCGCGATCCACATCGCGGCGACGCTGCCGATCAACGCGAACGGGATATTTCCCATGATGACCAGTGCCAGGGCAGTTGAACGGTATCGTGAATACAGCACCAGGAAAATCATCATCAATGACACCAGCGACAAGCCGATAATCAGCCTGGTTGCCTGCTCCTGCGCCTGGAACTGCCCTTCAATGCTGATGAAGTAGCTGCCGGGCAGCGCAGTTGACGCGATAACCCTGCGGATATCTCCGATCACCCGCGACATGTCCGAGCCATCGGTATTCGCGTACACGACGATCCGGCGACGACCGTTTTCTCGGCCAATCTGGTTCGGCCCGTCGCTTTCCTCGACCGCCGCGATCTCCGACAGGGGAATCCGGCCGGCCGGCGTGTCCAGCATGACGCGCGACAAGTCCTGCGGTGAACGATTCTGGTCCGGCAGTCGGACCATCAGGTCAAACCGGCGAGGCCCGTCGACAACCTGCGTTACCCGGTCGCCTTCCGACAACGTTTCCAGTGCCTGCAGTACCTGGCCCGGCGCCAGGCCGTACTGCGCCGCCCTCCGGTAATCGACCCGGACTTTGATTTGCGGGATAAGCACTTGTCGTTCAACGGACAAGTCGACCAGCCCCGGCACAGCTGTCAGCTTTCCGCGCAGTCCCTCGGCGAGCCCGCGCAGGGTATCGAGGTCGTCTCCGTAGATTTTGAGAGCAATCTGCGCGCGAACACCGGACAACAGGTGGTCAAGGCGATGCGAGATGGGCTGCCCGATCGCAATCGACGCAGGTATGACGGACAGCTTGCTGCGCAAGTCGGCCATGACCTCTTCGCGGTTCCGCTCTGAGCGCTTCAGGTCGATATCGATTTCCGAGGAATGAACGCCTTCCGCATGCTCGTCGAGCTCCGCGCGCCCGGTTCGGCGGCCGACTTTCGACACCTCCGGCACTTCCCTGATGAGCGTCTCCGCCAGTGCGCCCATGCGGTTTGCCTCCCCGAGCGAAGTGCCGGGTGTGAACGTCATGCCCATGACCAGGGAGCCCTCGTTAAACGGAGGCAAAAAGGCGCGTGGGAAGAACGGGACCGTGGCTGCAGCGCCGATCACAACCAATGCGGCACCGGCAAGGATGCCTTTCACGCGCGGAAACGACCACTCCAGAATTCGCGTATCCCACGCCTTCAGTCGTCGGACGACAGGGCTGTCGCCGTGTGCAAGCTGCTTCATTTGCGGCAACAGGAAGTACGACAGCACGGGTGTCACGGTCATCGACACGAGCATCGACGCCAATATGGATACGATATAGGCCACACCGAGCGGCGCGAAGAGCCTGCCCTCGATGCCAGGCAATGCAAACAGCGGCACAAACACCAATACGACAATGACAGTCGCGTAGACGATACCGGACCTGACCTCGACCGAAGCCTGCCAGATGACGTGCATGACGGACGGCGGGCCTTCGCCAGCCTTGCGCTGCTTGAGTCGGCGCAGGATGTTTTCCACGTCAACCACCGCGTCGTCGACCAGCTCGCCGATTGCAATGGCCAGCCCTCCGAGGGTCATCACGTTGATGGACTGCCCGAGAAGGTGAAACACGACCGCGGTAACGGCAAGCGACAACGGGATGGCAATGAGGGAGATTGCAGTGGTCCGGAAGTTCAACAGGAACGCGAACAGTACGATGGCAACCATGATGGCGCCGTCTCGCAATGCTTCGGCCACATTGCCGATGGACGCCTCGATGAAATCGGCCTGTCGGAACAGGACTTCGGGCGTGGACAGCCCTGCGGGCAGGCCCTGCTTCAGTTCCTTCAGTGCGTTTTCAATTTCCCGCGTCAGCTTGACCGTATCGGCGGCCGGCTGCTTCTGCACGCTTACGATAACCGCGGGCAGGCCGTTCATGCCGCCATCACCTCGCTTGAACGCTGGCGCATATCTGACGGAGGCCACTTGTTCCAGCAGAACCGGAGTACCGTTCCGGAAGGCGACGGCAAGGCCTTTCATATCCTCCACCCGGGTGGTCCGGCCAAGGTTGCGGATCAAGTATTCTCGACTGTGCAGGTCGATAAAGCCGCCGCTGGTGTTGGTCGCAAATCCCTGGAGGACCGTTGCTATCTGGTCGAGGGTGACATTGAACTGCGCCATTCGCGCCGTATCGGGTTCGACGCGAAGCTGGCGCACCTCGCCGCCAATCGGAATGACCTGGGAGACACCAGGAATCGACAGCAAGCGCGGGCGCAGGACGAAGTCGGCATACTCCCGTGCCTGCATCGGGCTTGCTTTTGAAACGTCGATTGGCAGGGCAATCAACATGATTTCGCCCATGATGGACGACACCGGCCCCATGATCGGGGTGATTCCGCCCGGCAGCTGCTCCTTCACCAAGGCAAGGCGCTCGGCCACAAGCTGGCGGTTGCGGTAGAGGTCCGTCCCCCAGTCAAACTCCGCGTACACAATAGAGAGTCCGACGCCGGATACCGAGCGAACCCGCGTCACGCCCGGCATGCCATTGAGTGACGTCTCAATCGGGAATGACACAAGCTGTTCGACCTCCTCCGGGGCCATGCCGCCTGCTTCCGTCATGACCGTGACCACCGGTTTATTCAAGTCCGGAAAGACATCCACAGGAGTACGGGAAGCCATCAGGGTGCCGTACACCACCAGGAGTAATGCGGCAACCAGCACGAATAACCGGTTACTCAGACTGAATCGAACAATCGAGTTAAACATTTGTTCGACCTCACCTGATCTGGTTGATTAGTGCCGCGCCAGAGCTCACAACACGGTTCTCGGCGGACAGCCCCTTCACCACAACAACGGTCTTTGCATCAAGCGGGCGCATTTCCACGGGCTGGGCGACGAAGCGCTCTGCGCCCGCCTTAATCCATACAACCGGTTCGTTTGAAGGATTGCGAACAACGGACTCGGCAGGCAACGCAATTCCCTTCACCTTCTCGGTCAGTTTCGCCACAACTGTCACCGGCTGGCCAACGGCCAGCGCCGCATCTTTAACGGAAGCACGAAAGTTAAGAGGTAATGCTCCCTCGCGAAGGCTTCGACCTCCGCCTAACAAGCTGAGGCCGACGCCAGGGATACCGGCAAGCGTGGCACTATCGATACGTCCAGCGAGTGCCGGGTCCGTCGTGAGTGCCTCAACCATCATCCGGCTGGGGTCGACGATTTCAAAAAGGACATCGCGTGCCTCGACAATCTGGCCTGCGAGGACGTTTGCGGCAGCAATGACTCCAGAGGCGGGCGACGTGATAGCCTCGTTGCCCCCAATACTGCTTGCAACTGCCTTTTCCCGCCCCGTCAGGCTTGTCAGCTCGGCTTTTGCCGCCTCGATTTCCTTTTGGGGAACGGTACCTTCAAGCGACTCGAGCCGCCTTACTCGTTGCTCAGCCAACTGACGGTTGGACCGAAGTTCGACGAGCTGGGCCTGCTGATTGCTGCGCTCGATGGCGCCCGCCACTGGTCGAACATGTACGAGAACCTGACCTTTCTCCACGCGCTCGCCAGCTACCGGCAGCCCCTTTGGTCCGGCCTCAACCCGGCCGGCAAACGGTGCTTGCACCCGGCCACCGGCATTGGGGTCGATGCTGATGCGGCCGTTCAGTTCGACGGTGCGCGGATGCTCGGCTTCGCCCGCCATGACGGTGCGAATTGCCATTCTCCGTTGTGCGAGTTTGGGCACATTCACGCTCCCGTCCGGCAAACGCGCCAATCCGGTTACGCTTGATGCCGCCGGGCCGTCCAAATGCTCGCCATTCGGCCCGTGGGCCCCTGGCCCCGCGATTGCTGCCGACGAGAGTGCGGAAACGATCAAACCAATGATTGAATATGAAATCTTGTCAAGCATGTTTATTTCCCCGTCGGATGTGTGGAACGGCGGCGCTTTGCGGCCAGGGCTATCAAAGCAAGCGCAGCAAGCAGTCCTGCGCCTGCCCATGCCAACGGAAACTGTGTGTTTGTTTCATGCTCGACGGCCGGTTGGACTTCAAGTGTGCCCTCCAGAAGGTCAGTTTCCTCCGCCGCCGACAGTGTGAAGACAAGTGCATGCTTGCCTGGCGCAGCCAGCGCTTTGATGAATCCCTCGTCGGCAATGACATAGTCACCACGCTCCGGCCGATACTTTCCCACCGACTTCAGGCCGTTCAACTCGACTTCGAGCTTGCCGTTCAAGACGGGCTCGTTCGTCTCGTATTTATCAATAAAGACAGATAGCTCTTTTCCCTGCAGTTGGCCCACCAGTTCAAAGGCCTCGGTAAACGTTTCGACACGCGGCTGTCCCGCACTTTGTGCTTGGGCGGCCGGCGTGCCGTCCTTGGAGTGGTCCTCGTCACCATGGGCATATGCAGTAGAAGTCAGGGCAAAGAAGAGCCAGATGATGTTCAGGATTTTCATGGTGAGATTCCTAATGCCTGATTCAGGCGAGCGTGTGCAAGACCAACGGCCACGCGCTGCTGGCGCTCCGCAACTTCGGCTTCGTGCACGGCGGTCCGGGCACGGAGCATCTCTGCAAGTCCTCGCTCGCCGACCCTGAACGCTTTTTCTATCAGGCGCGCATGTTCACGGGCCAATGCGGCGCGCGAGGACGCGGTTTCCAGTGTCTGTTGCGATGCCAGCACTTTTCGGCGCGCAAGGTCGACTTCATCCCGCAGTGATGCTTCTACCTGGGCATATTCCGCCGACGCTGTTGCGATCAGGGTTCGAGCAGCGGCTTCCAAAGGCCGGTTTCGGGCATTCGTCCCAATCGGAATCTCTACTGCAAACGTAATGCTTGAAGCGGCATCGACTGCAGCTCCGTCCCGTTCCCTTCGCATTGCCACGCCAACCGTCGGTGGCTCGCTGCGTGACTTGCTCACCACGTTCATTGACGCCTGCGCGTGCCGGACAGCTGTTTTCGCCGCGAGCAGCCTTGGATGCGGGTCTCGCATTTCGGCGCCGATTCGTTCTGGCTCGAGCTGCGGAACGTCGCTCAGGCCGGTCAACGTCGTGTAGTGCGTCAAGGCTTCCTGCAGCTTCACTTGGGCTTCAACGACGGCAGCCTTCCCGGCAAGCGCTTCTTGCTGCGCGAGCATTCCGTCTGTTCTTGCCAGGTCGCCTGCATTAACACGTCGCATGACCTCCTCAGTCATTGCTTCCAAATGTTCTTGGTGGGATTTCGCCTCGTCCAATGTTTCCCTGGCAGCCGCTACTGCCCAAAGCCGCTCCCGTACTTCGCCTGCCAGCGAAAGTCGTGCATTGGCTATCTGCGCCTCCAGGTCTTCGGTGCCTATGTCGGCCTGGGCGCGGCGGACAGCCTTTTGAGAGGGCAGCCAAATAGGTGTTGAAAGGGAAACCTCCGTTTCGCGCACCCCTTCGCGCTTCGTCCAACGGTCGGTTCTTTGGGAAAGGCCAACTGCAGGCGAACCCGCTATCCAGGACTGCGCGGCTTCTCTGCCCGCCGCTGCTTCGTCCCGTCGCGCTTCCAGTGTCCTGGCTTGCGGTGACCGTTGCCATGCAGCTTCCAGTACCGCCTTCAGGTCAGCCGGTCGGCTCTGCGCCAGCGCCGGCGCCGACGCTGCGCCCAGTGCAAGTGCTAGCGCAAAGCACAGATGATGCTTTGTTAATTCTTTACGCATATGTTCTCCATTCGGGATCCAGAAAAACTGGCCGAAGGCAAACGGACTAAGCGCGTACTAAGCGCGTACTAAGCGCGAAAACGCCCAGCGACGCTCAACGGGTAAAACTCGGAAAGTGCGGAATGCCCTCGGTGAATTAACCGAGGGATTTTGGGGGGCGCTGCAAGCGCTCGGGAATGGGATCCGGGATGAACTGACGGGCTTCGGGAACAGCTGCGCTGGACAACGCAATGGCCAGGGGCGGGCAAACCGTGCTCGGCAGCGCCGCGCACGAATGACCTGCAGAGTGTTCGGCGAAATGACTGCTGGAGTCGCTCGAATTATCGTAATGAACCGAACCATGGTGGTCATCATGGTGATGCGCGGCACCTGTCAGGTGGTCCACCTCATGGCTGATGTCAAATGCACTTGCGGACGAATACCAGCCGCCCTGCATAGCAAAACTATGCAGCGGCAGCAGCAACATCATCAAAATGCAAAAAAAACGTCGCATATAAATCGAACGAGAAACTTCCAATAGGTTACACCGAGAAGGGCCAGCACGCCAGCTTTGGGGGACAAGTCAAGGAGCGCCCGGATTCTTCTTGACCTTCCCCCCGTAGCAAGGTTTATTCTTTTCGGAAAAGCTGACCGACGCTTTCGTTGCAGCCACTTGCCCGGTAATGAACCGCATATTCAAAACACTGTTGATTCTGCTCGTCATTGCTTCTCTCCCATTGAGAGGGATGGCGGCTGGCGACATGTTTTGTGCGACCGGTCCTCACTCGCCGTCAGAAATGACTGCCGAGATGAAACATCATCAGGACCGTTCCCATCATCTTCAAGCCCATGATGAATTATCGGCAAGCGGCAGTGACCACTGCAGCAATAAAGGGCAGGCCGATGGACAAAGCCACCTGAAGGGCACTGGCTGCGGTACTTCGGCATGTTTTATCGGCGCTGTTGCGCCGCCGTCAAGTCTTCTCCGGGCAGAGCGTTTCGCCGGCTCTGAGGCAGTGACCTCTCGCCCTCCGATCGCGTTTACCGGCCATATCCCGGCCGGCTTGGAACGGCCTCCTCGGTACTTCCACGGTTAAAGCCAGCTTGTGCGGGATGCGTTCGCGCATCCCGGCAACCTAGCTCGACGCCCCAGCTTCACCCGTCACCGACATTCCCGCTATAGCCAGCGCATGGTCTGCCGGTGGTTCCATACCCCGGGTGGCGACTGCATTCGCAGCGAATCGCGCCCGAGTACCAATATGACCAGGAAGGACTTCTGATGACTCAAACGAATACCGTTGCCGCTGTGATTTCGCCTGTCGTAATCGCTTTCAGCTTTGCCTCGACCAATGCCCTTGCCGTCGCCGGGTCTCACGGCCAAGGCACGTCTCATAACGCTGCGCATGCCCCGGAAGCCGACATGTTCGGCAAGCCGGGAAATGCGAGGAAAGTTAGCCGCACGCTTCCTGTCGAGATGACTGATGACATGCGCTTTGGTCCGGCCGCCGTAAGCGTGAAGCAAGGAGAAACCATCCGCTTCGTTGTGACGAACAAGGGAAAGCTTTTGCATGAAATGGTGCTCGGCACGATGGACGAGTTAAAGGCTCACGGCAAGGCAATGTCCCAGCAGCGTCAACTTCGACACGATGACCCGTCATCCGCGCATGTAGAGCCAGGTCAAAAGGGTGACATTGTCTGGCAGTTCACGAAGGCGGGCGATTTCTACTTCGCATGCCTTATTCCCGGGCATTTTGAAGCCGGGATGTTTGGAAAAATCAAAGTGTTGAAAGGTTAAATCATGAAATCGCAACTTCTACTGAAAGCCGCAATGGCTGCGCTACTCACCGCCCCGGTACTTGCAAGTGCCGCCGCACCTGTTATCGACGTCTACAAGAGCGCGTACTGCGGTTGCTGCGGCGATTGGGTTAAGCATCTGGAAAGTAACGGCTTCACCGTGAGAACCCATAATGTCGCGAATCCTTCTGACTATCGTGAAAAGCACGGCATCCCCAATGATTTGGGGTCGTGCCACACCGGTGTGGTCGCGGGTTATGCCATTGAAGGGCACGTTCCCGCAGCCGATATCAAGCGCCTCCTTGCAGAAAGGCCCAACGCAAAGGGCCTTGCCGCTCCTGGCATGCCAATGGGCTCTCCAGGCATGGAAGGATCCCGAAAAGACTCGTACGACGTCTTGCTGGTTGACGGAAACCGCCGGACCCGTGTCTTCAGCCATCACGACTAAAGAGGGGAATCTAGATGAGAACGCTCGTCAGTCTCGCGGCCGCGGTTGCATTTGGACTTTCCTTTGTACTGCCGGCTGGTGCCCAGCATCATAACCACGACTCGCACCGTTCCAAGCCAAGCGGACCAGTCTCCGAGGGTGTTGTGCGGAAGGTCGACAAGGCTGCAAAGAAAGTCACCATCAAGCATGGCGACTTGAAGAACCTCGGGATGGGGCCAATGACAATGGCATTCAGTGTTTTGGACCCCACACAACTCGAACGGCTGGCGGTTAGCGACAAGGTGAACTTCGTCGCCGAGATGGTGGGCGGCAAGCTCACCGTGACGATGATAGAGGTAGTCAATTAAAGGCGAACCGAGGTGCGCTGCCATCCCGGCGCCCTCCCCTCGCCTCTTTTTGCAGACTAACCGTGGTTAGTGGCGAGTGCGAACAAAACCCCGCACTCGCACTCCTGCCGCTCGATGTCTCTTTAACCACTTTCACAACGGAAGAAGCATGAAAGCCGGCACTCCGGCATACTTTCCATCGTACGAGTTCATGGCGGCGCGCAAGTAAGACAGCCCCTCGTCACGGCCTTGCCTGCGCCTCGACCACGCTCCTGGAAGCAGACATCGTTGATTGCTAGTCCTGAGAAGGATGCTGCTTGTCCCGTTGCGGGACGCCCCACAGCGCATCCAGTTCCGGCAGGATGCGGGCGAGCGCGCCGCAGTCGCGCAGCACGCCGAACATGCGCGACGGTTTCGCTTCCATCAGCCCGCGCGACAATTCCTGCCACACGCGCTCCGGCACCAGCGCATCGACCTCGCCGTCTTCGACCATGCGGCGCATGAGCGCATTGGTCTCGGGTGCAACGCTGAAATCGGTGAAGCGCGCCGCAAAGCGCGCCACGCGCAGGATCCGCACCGGGTCTTCGATGAAGGCGTCGGACACGTGGCGGAACAGCCGCGCCTGCAAATCCTTCTGGCCGCCGAAAGGATCGACAATGCTGCCGTCCTCGGCCTGGGCCATCGCATTGATGGTGAGGTCGCGCCGCACCAGGTCCTGCTCCAGCGTCACGTCGGCCGCCGCATGGAACACGAACCCCTTGTAGCCGGGCGCGGTCTTGCGTTCGGTGCGCGCGAGCGCGTATTCCTCCTGGGTGTCGGGGTGCAGGAATACCGGGAAGTCCTTGCCGACGGCGCGAAAGCCGAGCGCCGCCATCTGCTCGGGCGTGGCGCCGACGACCACGTGGTCGCGGTCCTGCACCGGCAAGCCGAGCATCGCATCGCGCACCGCGCCGCCGACGACATAGGTCTTCATCGCATTCCCGCCATTTCAGTCCGGATAGACGTCGTACTTTTCCAGCCGCTCGGTTTCCTTCAGCGCCTCGTCGATCCACTGCGCCACCGCCGGATGCGCGACCACGCGGTCCACATAAGCCTGCAGCACCGGCGGCAGCCACACGCCGTAGGTACGGAAGCGCATCACCACCGGCGCGTAATAGGCATCGGCGATCGAAAAATCACCGAACAGGAAGGTACGCGTTCCCGGCCCCGACAGGCAGTCTTCCCAGATCTCGCACACGCGCGCGATGTCTGCCTGCGACTCCGGTGTGCGCCCCTTGCCGGGGAAACTGGCGCGGATGTTCATCCACATCGCCGAGCGCAAGCCGGTGAAGCCGGAATGCATCTCCGCGCAGATCGAGCGCGCGTGCGCGCGGGCGACCACGTCATGCGGCCACAATCCCTTGTCGGGGAACTGCTCGGCCAGGTATTCGCAGATCGCCAGCGAATCCCAGACCCTGGTTTCGCCGGCGACCAGCACCGGCACGCGCCCGGCCGACGAATGCCGCGCGATCAGGGACGACGTCTCGGGACGGCCCAGAGCAATGCGCACTTCCTCGAACGGAATGCCGAACGCTTTCATCGCCACCCAGGGGCGCATCGACCAGGATGAATAATTCTTGTTGCCGATGACGAGCTTGTAACCGGCGCGGCCGGCGGCGTCGAGGGTTTGCTCCAGGGTCGGGTCGAGTTCGGTGCTTTGCATGCTTCCAGTCCTGTGAAGATTGAGTGGCCTTCGCACGGCAGCGCCGCGCGGTCTTCGAGGATAAAGCTTTTGCGCCGGTTTGCAAACCGGCATGCGGGGCCGGAGCGTTCACTGCGCCGCCTGGCCCCGCCGGGGCGTGCGCCCGCTCAGATAGCCTGGCGCGACCGCTTCCAATGCGGTCCAGCGTATCCCGAGTTCGTCGGCCGATGCGTCCTGCCGGATATTGTCCACCTTCATCGAATCGAGGTTGTCACGGCTCATCAACGTCTCGCCCGGCAAGTGCTCCATCACGAAGGCCTGCATGCGCGCGAGCGCGCCGGGCAGCCCGATCACCGGGCGCCGGTGGCCGGCATAGCTGCCGGCCAGCGCGACCAGTTCGCGCAGCGTGTAGACCTGCGGCCCGGCCAGCTCGTACACCTTGCCGACCGTGCGCCTGTCGCGCAGCGCGGTGACGAAGGCCTGCGCGACATCTTCCACATACACCGGCTGGAATTTCGCGTCGGCGCCGGCCAGCAGCATCACGGGCAGCACCCTTTGCAGGGATGCGAACAGGTTGAGGAAACGGTCGTTGTCGCCGAACACCACTGACGGCCGGAATACGGTCACCCCGACTTCCGGTCTGGAAAAAGCCGCCGCTTCGCCATCCGCCTTGGAGCGCTGGTACATCGAGGGACCATTGCGGTCGGCGCCGAGCGCGCTCATGTGCAGGAAGCGCGGCACGCGGTGCCGGGCGCAGGCATTGGCGATGCGCCGCGGCAGCGCCACGTGCGCGCGTGCGAAATCGGGACCGTAGGGCTGTCCCTGTTTCCCGTGGAGAATGCCGACCAGGTTGATGACGGCATCGCGGCCCTGGACCAGCCGGTCCAGCACCGCATCGTCATGCACATCCGCCTGCACCACCTGCTCGACGTTCGGAAGCAGCCTCAGATGCGCCGCGCGGGATGCGCTGCGGGTAGGCACGGCGATGCGGTACTCCGCATCCGCCAGCCTGGCGACAAGGTGGGAACCGATGAAGCCGGAACCGCCGATGACGAGGACAGTACGGGTTACCATGCCAGCACTCCTTTTCAGCTTATGTCGCCATGATACGACCATCAGGCCCCGCCGTCGCCCTGCCGCGACGCTTACCTCAAGGCAGCAGCAACCTGAACACGCCGCTGCGGTCCGGCACCGCGAAGGCGTTGGCGGCGGCCCGGACAATGCCTTCGGCGCGCGCAAGAGCAGCGGCTGCTCGCCCGCCTGCGCTTCGGAAGGCGCCGGCGCGCCGCAAGCTGTAAACAATCCGGACATTTTCCAGCCGCGCAAACGACAAAGCCACGTCCGTGGACGTGGCTTTGACTCTGTTGCATCTTAGGCCCGCATCCAGGCCGTAAGGCTCAGGGCAGCTCGCTCGGAACGAATCCTTTCGGCGCCACCATGCCGAGCCGGCTTTTCAGCGACTGCGGCTTGTTCTCGAACAGCGCCGCATAATACGTCGCGTTCGACAGCACCTTCTTCACGTAATCCCGCGTCTCGGTAAACGGGATCGACTCCGCGAAGATCGCGCCCTCCACCGCCCGCGAGAGCGTCGAGCGCCAGGCGCGCGGCCTGCCGGGGCCGGCATTGTAGGCCGCGGTCGCCATTGCCTGCGATCCTTCGAGGTCGTGGAGCACCATGTTCAGGTAGTTGGTGCCGAGCGTGATGTTGGTGCCGAGATCGTTCATCTGCTGCTGCGAGTAGCCGCTCAGCCCGATCTTGCGCGCGACGAACTGCGCGGTGGCCGGCATGACCTGCATCAGGCCGGAGGCGCCGACGTGCGAGCGGGCGTTCAGGATGAAGCGCGACTCCTGGCGGATCAGGCCGTACACCCAGGCCATGTCCAGCCCCAGCTTTTCGGTTGCGGCCGCCATCACGTCGCGGAACGGCGTCGGGAAGCGCTGCGTGAAGTCGACTTCGGTCTTGGTGCGGTCCGAAGTATTGACCATCCGGTCCAGCACATTCTTCTGGCGCGCATACTCGGCCGCCGCCAGGTGCTGGCGCTCGTTCATCTTGCGCAGCTCCCAGTTCCACTCGCGGTAGCCCTCGAACCGCATGTTCAGGTCGAAGAACTTCAGCGCGCGGCGAAAGCCCGCGTTGTCCGCCATCGGCGCCAGTTCTTCCGGCGTCACCGGCTCCGCGCGCTGCGGAATGCTGATCTTTTTGCCTAGTTCCTCCAGCGCAAGCTGGCCGTAGAAGTTAGTCTGGTCGGTGATCGACGAGAACAGCTTGCGCGCGGTTTCCTGGTCGCCTTCGGCCAGATGCGCGCGCCCCAGCCAATAGATCCAGGCGGGATCGTTGCGCAGCGACGCCGGCATGGCTTCGATGGTCGATTTCACCAGCTTCCACTCGCCGGCGCGCAATGCGGTGCGCGCTTTCCATTGATATGCGTCGTTGGACAGCGGCGCGCCGTTGGTGCGATGCCAGTACACGATCGCATCCGGGGCCAGCTTCATCGATGTCTGCAGCGCGATCTGCGCCCACGCATGCTCGCGCTCGCGCTCGTTCAGGCGCTCGGCGCCGGCAACCAGCGCATCGACCGCACGCGACGGATTGTTCTTCGCGCTGCGTCCGAGCGCGACGATGAACACTTCATGCGAGGCGCGGTTGCCGCCCGGCCCGCGCGCCAGCACCGCGTCCGGCTTGTCCAGCGCCTGCATCAGTGTCGTCTCGCTGGCCTCGGTGACCGGCGCCAGCCGCTTGATGGTGCCGGCGAAGCCGGAGTCGGCGATCAGCCGCACCTGGGCCCAGACGTCATCCAGCGTGAACTGGTTGGCCTGCACCAGGGTGGTGATCAGCGCCGGGCAGGCTTCGCCGTAATTCTGCGGATTGACCAGCACGCCGCGCGCGTCGTCGGCGACATTCTGGCCCTTCAGTGCCTTCGACATCAGCGCATAGCACTTGACCTGGGTATCGTCGTTGAGCACGAACTGCGGGTACTGCTCGTCGAACAGCATCCAGTTGCGGGCGCGGCCGAGTTCGAGCAGCCAGTCGTTGCGCAGGCGGTCGGCGATCGCGCTGCCTTCGTAGCGGCTGAGGAAGTCGCGGATTTCCTGCTCCGGCGCGCTGATGATGCGCGGGCGCAGCCGGAAATAGTCGACGTAGGACGGCATGGCATAGTTGCCAAGGCGTCCGGCGAGTTCCGCGGCGCGCGCGGCATCGCCGTTGCGCGACGCGTCGCGCAACGCCAGGAAAATATCATCCTCGCTGGCAAAGGTGGCAACAGGTTTTTTCGCCTGCGCCGCCGGGACAAGCAGAACTGCCGATGCCGCGGCAAGCGCAAAACCGGCAATCCGTTTATTTGAAAACATGGGTAACGCCTCAGAACGATTTACTCTTGTAGGATAGCATGTGGTTCCGAGAATTTCGTCCCGTCATCATGCCGAAAACAACTGCACAAAAAGCCGCCCTGCGGCGCGAGCTGCTTGCGGACAGACAGGCGATCCCGCCTGAAGTTCGCGCGGCAATGGACGCCGCCATCGGCGAGCGCGTCGCCGCGTGGTGGGAGACGCAACGGCCGGCGATGCTGGGCGTGTACTGGCCGATCCGCGGCGAACCGGACCTGCGCGCCGCCTACGAGGCGTTGTGCGCCCGCGGTGCGCGGCTGGCTCTGCCGGTCGTGGTCGGCAAGGACGCGCCGTTGTCGTTCATCGAATGGAAGCCGGGCGACGCAATGACGAAGGACGGCTTCGGCGTCGCGATCCCGGTGACGGGCGCGACGGTGCAGCCGGCCGCGCTGCTGATTCCCTGCGTCGGCTTCAATGCGCAGCGCTACCGCCTGGGCTACGGCGGGGGATTCTATGACCGCACGCTGGCCGCGGCGAAGCGGCCGCTGGCGATCGGCATCGCCTACGAATGCGCGCGCACCGAATTTCCGTCAGACGTGCACGACGTCGCTCTGGACGCGATCATCACCGAGGCGATGACGAACTGACAGGCAAAAAAAAGCGCGGCCGCAGATGCGGTCGCGCTCGGCCCTGCAGTCCTGCAGACGGACGCCTCAGCGGTTCGACAAATCGAGCCGTTTCCACAGCGCGGTCGTGGCCGCCGCCTGGTTCAGCGTATAGAAATGCATGCCCGGCGCGCCGCCGGCCAGCAGGCGTTCGCACAGTCCCGTCACCACATCCATGCCGAAGGCCTTGATCGACTCGGCGTCGTCGCCGAAACTGGCCAGCTTCAGCCGCACCCAGCGCGGGATCTCGGCGCCGCACATGTCGGAAAACCGCATCAGTTGCGTGTAATTCGTGATCGGCATGATGCCGGCCACGATAGGCACGTCCACGCCGGCCTTGCGCGCGTCGTCGACAAAGCGGAAGTAGGCGTCGGCGTTGTAGAAATACTGCGTGATCGCCGCGTTCGCGCCGGCCTTCACCTTGCGCGCGAAATTCTGCAGGTCGTCCTGCGGCGATTTCGCCTGCGGATGCACCTCCGGATAGGCGGCAACCTCGATCTGGAACCAGTCGCCGGTCTCGGCGCGGATGAACTCCACCAGTTCGTTCGCGTGGCGGAACTCGCCGGATGCGCCATAGCCGCTCGGCAGGTCGCCGCGCAGCGCGACGATGCGCCGGATGCCGCTGGCCTTGTATTCGCCGAGGATTGCGCGCACGCTCTCGCGCGTGCCGCCGATGCAGGACAGGTGGGGCGCGGCCTCATGGCCTTCGCGCTGGATCTCGAGCACGGTTTCCAGGGTGCCCTTTTGCGTGGTGCCGCCGGCGCCGAAGGTCACGGAAAAATACTTCGGCTTCAGCTCAGCCAGTTTCGCGCGCGTGGCGCGCAGCTTTTCCACACCCTCGGGTGTCTTGGGCGGGAAAAACTCGATGCTGAAATTTTTCTGCGTCATGATTATTTGAGTATCAAAGCGGACAACGCCCAGGAAATAAGGCTGTAGAGCAGCGCCGCCAGCAGTGCCGTGCCGAAGCCGGCGACATAGAAGCCGCCGACGAAATTGGCGACCAGCCAGAACATCACGCCGTTGATCACGAAGATGAACAGCCCCAGCGTCAGCACCGTCACCGGCAGCGTCAGCAGGACCAGGATCGGCCGGATCAGCACGTTGACCAGGCCGAGCGCCAGCGCCGCGAGCAGCGCTGTGCCGAAACCCTCGACATAGACCGTCTTCATCAGCCAGGGCAGCGCAAACAGCGCGGCCGCGTTGATCAGCCAGGTGACAAGCAGGCGCATGTTTTCCTCCGCTCGACGAATGCACCAGGCGCCCCGCGGGGGCGCCTGGTGCTGCCGCAAACCGTACTTCACATGGTGCCCTCCCCTTCCCCAGGGAGGGCGCGCGTCTTAGTAACGGTAGTGGTCAGCCTTGTACGGGCCTTCCTTCTTCACGCCGATGTACGCAGCCTGCTCGTCCGT
Organism: Noviherbaspirillum sp.; assembly: GCF_035627455.1. GTDB lineage: Bacteria > Pseudomonadota > Gammaproteobacteria > Burkholderiales > Burkholderiaceae_D > Noviherbaspirillum. The sequence continues at coordinate 40,120 of NZ_DASPLS010000072.1, read as the reverse complement.
CAGCTGGGTGAGCTGCGCGTTCAGCTTCTTCAGCTGCAGGCGCGCGACCTTCTCGTCCAAGTGCTTGGGCAGGGTGTACACGCCGACCGGATAGGCGGCGGTGTTCGTGAACAGTTCGATCTGCGCAATGGTCTGGTTAGCGAAGGACGAGCTCATCACATAAGACGGATGGCCGGTACCGCAGCCGAGGTTGACCAGGCGGCCTTCGGCCAGCAGGATGATGCGCTTGCCGTCCGGGAAAATGATGTGGTCGACTTGCGGCTTGATGTTCTCCCAGGTGTACTGGCGCAGCGCGGCAACTTCGATCTCGTTGTCGAAGTGGCCGATGTTGCAGACAATCGCCTGGTCCTTCATCTTCTTCATGTGCTCATGCGTGATCACATGGTAGTTGCCGGTCGCGGTCACGAAAATGTCGCCGTGCTCGCTCGCATAGTCCATGGTCACGACGCGGTAGCCCTCCATTGCCGCCTGCAGCGCGCAGATCGGATCGATTTCGGTGACCCACACCTGGGCAGAGAGCGCTCGCAGCGCCTGCGCTGAACCCTTGCCCACGTCGCCGTAGCCGCACACCACCGCAATCTTGCCCGCCACCATTACGTCGGTCGCGCGCTTGATGCCGTCGACCAGCGATTCGCGGCAGCCGTACAGGTTGTCGAACTTGGACTTGGTGACCGAGTCGTTGACGTTGATTGCCGGGAAGGCCAGCTTGCCTTCCTTGTGCATCTGGTAAAGGCGGTGCACGCCGGTGGTGGTCTCTTCGGTCACACCCTTGATCTGCGCCAGGCGGGTGGAGTACCAGTTCGGGGACTCGGCCAGCTTCTTCTTGATGGAATTGAACAGGCACACGGCTTCGTCCGAATCCGGATTGGCCAGCACGCCCGGATCCTTCTCGGCACGGGTGCCAAGATGCAGCAGCAGTGTGGCATCGCCGCCGTCGTCGAGGATCATGTTGGAATAGCCGCCGTCCGGCCATTCGAAGATGCGGTGGGTGAAGTCCCAGTACTCATCCAGCGACTCGCCCTTGAATGCGAACACCGGCGTGCCGTTGGCGGCGATGGCCGCGGCGGCATGATCCTGGGTGGAGTAGATATTGCAGGATGCCCAGCGTACCTGCGCGCCCAGCGCTTCCAGCGTCTGGATCAGCACGGCGGTCTGGATGGTCATGTGCAGGGAGCCGGTGATGCGCGCGCCCTTGAGCGGCTGCGCGGCGGCGAATTCCTCGCGGATCGCCATCAGGCCGGGCATTTCGGTTTCGGCGATCTTGATCTCCTTGCGGCCCCAATCGGCCAGGCTGAGATCGGCGACAAAGAAATCCTGCTGGGAAGTTGACTTCGAGATAACGGCGCTCATCACGCCCTCCTTTCCTGGAAACATAGAAAAAAAGTAACGTGAGCGCCGTTGCGAAAAGAAATCCAAGCCTGACGCGGCCATGAAAACCGCGCTGCAACGCTCCTTGGAACCGAGAATTATACCTTAGTCAGCCCGGAGTGATCTGCCAAATCTCAATGCGCGGCCAGCGCCTTGTTCGACGCCCGCTGAATCTGCGCGGGCTGCCCGTCCGGCGTCATGCTGCGCGCGATCCATGCCAGCATGTCCTGCCAGATGCGGCGCACCTCGTCCGGCGACGGCATGGAGCGCGCATTGGGCAGCTCGATGGTAATTACCGGGACATTCTTGTGCATGCCGCCGTAATTGCCGAGCGACCCCGGATACACGCCGACGCGGCTGAAGTACAGCCGGCCGAAGCGGCGCGGCGCCTTCTTCGCCGGTCCGTCGAAATCAAGCACGCCGAACGGCGCGTGCACCGAAATGATCACATGCGGCTTGAAGCGCTCCATCTCTTCATTCAGCCAGCGGCTTTCCGGCTCGGACAGCGGCGACTGGCCCGGGAAGCGGCGCGGGTCGCTGCCGGTGGTCTTCATCCAGTAGCGCTTCGCATCCTGCTCCCAGCCGGGCGTGGGGAAATTGCGGTTCAGGTCGACGCCGTTGGCATTGACGCGCTGCGGCTTGGGTGCGAGCAGGCCGTCCGGATTGACGACCGGAGCCACGTGCCAGCTGAATTCGCGCGCCTCGGGCGACTGCATCCACTGCATCCACTGGAACACGATCGCGCCCGCGGTCAGTTCATCGCCGTGAATGCCGCCCAACAGCAGCACGCGCACCGGCTCACCCTGCTTGCCGCCGCGGGCAGCGGGGATGGAACGCATCAGAATGGGAAAACCGTTGCGCGAGAGCGCGCCGGTGGTGGACAGCGCGGCGCGCTGGCACTGGGCGGCCGACACGCCGGGAAGGCGTGTGGTCAGGCGCCGGCACCAGTCGGCATGCTGCGCCGGGGTTGCCGGCGCGGCGAAAGCCGGGATGCTTGCCGCAACGGCAAGCAATGCAGTGACATGGCGGAGTATTTGCACAATCGATTCATCCTGTCAGTTCAGCCACTGCATCACCAACGCACGCAGGGAATTACAGACCGGCAGCCGCCTTCAGCGCCGCTGCCTTGTCGGTGCGCTCCCAGCTGAATTCCGGCTCCTCGCGGCCGAAGTGGCCGTAGGAGGCGGTCTTCGCGTACACCGGGCGCAGCAGGTCGAGCATCTGTACGATACCCTTCGGACGCAGGTCGAACAACTCCTGCACCAGCATCGCCAGCTTGTCGTCGCTGATCTTGCCGGTGCCGAAGGTGGTGACCATCACCGAGGTCGGCTTGGCGATGCCGATCGCATACGAGACCTGGATCTGGCAGCGCTTGGCCAGGCCGGCGGCGACGATGTTCTTCGCCACGTAGCGGCCGGCATAGGCGGCGGAACGGTCGACCTTGGACGGATCCTTGCCGGAGAAGGCGCCGCCGCCGTGCGGCGCAGCGCCGCCATAGGTGTCGACGATGATCTTGCGGCCGGTCAGACCGCAGTCGCCCTGCGGGCCGCCGATCACGAAGCGTCCGGTCGGATTGACCAGGTAGCGGGTATTCTTCAGCCACGCGGCCGGCACCACCGGCTTGATGATTTCCTCGATCGCGGCTTCCTCGATCGCCTTGTGTTCCATGTCGGGGCTGTGTTGCGTGGACAACACAACGGTGTCGATCGCAACCGGCACGCCGTCCACATAGCGCAGCGTGACCTGGGACTTCGCGTCCGGGCGCAGCCACGGCAGACGGCCGTCCTTGCGCAGCTGCGACTGGCGCTCGACGATGCGGTGCGCATAGTAGATCGCGGCCGGCATCAGTTCCGGCGTTTCGTCGCAGGCGTAACCGAACATCAGGCCCTGGTCGCCCGCGCCCTGGTCGAGGTCGAGGCCGCGGCCTTCGTCGACGCCCTGCGCGATGTCCGGGGACTGCTTGTCATAGGCGACCAGCACCGAGCAGCTCTTGTAGTCGATGCCGTAGTCGGCATTGTCGTAGCCGATGCGCTTGATGGTGTCGCGTGCGACATGGATATAGTCGACATTGGCGGTCGTCGTGATTTCGCCGGCGAGCACCACCAGGCCGGTGTTGCACAGGGTTTCGGCGGCGACGCGCGCCTTCGGGTCCTGCGCCAGGATGGCGTCGAGAATCGAATCGGAAATCTGGTCGGCGACTTTGTCGGGGTGACCCTCGGAAACAGATTCCGAAGTAAAGAGATATTCATTTGCCATCGCGGGCTCCTGTTGTTGAATTGTTGGACCATGTCGCGGCCAATTCCAGTGAGCCTGCGACGCTTTAGCGAAATTTGTAGGCCGCCTCGCAAGTTGTCTGTTAACTCGGCGGCTGATTCAAGGTACGAATATGATATTTTACGCCTCTCCAAAAGTTTCTCAACATTTCAACAGTTTTTGATGCTCGTCAGACTTTTTCGCCTGTTGTCCGGATTGCCGCTCCCCGTCCTGCACGGTTTGGGCGCTGCGCTGGGCTGGGTGGTCTATCTTGCGTCGCCGTCCTACCGCCGCCGCCTGAAGGACAACATTACCCGCGCGGGCTATGCCGGCTCGCTCAACGCAGCGGTGGCCGAGGCCGGCCGCAACATCCTCGAACTGCCGTTCGTCTGGTGCGCCGAGTCGGAACGGGTGCTCAGGACCGCGCACGTCGAAAACTGGGACGCGGTGCAGGCCGCGCTGGATGCGAAGCGCGGACTGATCTTCCTGACGCCGCACCTTGGCTGCTTCGAGATCCTTGCACAAAAGGTATCGACCATCACGCCGCTGACCGTCATGTACCGTCCGCCGAAAAAGCAGGCGCTCAAGCCGCTGGTGGAAGGCGCCCGCGCGCGCAACACCCTCGGCCTGGCGCCCGCCACGCTGTCCGGCGTGCGCACGCTGCTGAAGAAACTCAGGCAGGGCGAGCCGATCGGGATCCTGCCCGACCAGGTGCCGCAGGAAGGCGAAGGCGTGTGGGCCGACTTCTTCGGCAAGCCCGCTTATACGATGACGCTGCCCGCCAAGCTGCACCAGATGACCGGCGCGCCGATCGTGCTGGCCTACGGCGAGCGGCTGCCGCACGGCCGCGGCTACGCGCTGCGCTTCGTGCCTTTCGAAGGCAGCCTGGAAGGCACGCCGGAGCAGCAGGCGCGCGCGATCAATGCCGCGATGGAAGAACTGATCAGCCGCTGTCCCGCACAGTACTTCTGGAGCTACAACCGTTACAAGAAACCGGACGACGTGGAAGCGCCGCCGGAATCGGCCGCATCCGCACAGGAAGGGAGCCGATGAGACTGCTGCTGGGGATGATGTGGCTGCTGCACTGGCTGCCGCTGCCGGTGCTCGCGCGCATCGGCGAAGCGGTCGGCGCACTGCTCTTCCTCACCGTGCGCACGCGCCGGCATATCGCGCTGACCAACCTGCGCCTGTGCCTGCCGCAGCTGCCGGAAGCGGAACGCACCGCCATTGCGCGCAGACACTTCCAGGCGTATGCGCGCAGCGTGCTCGAACGCGGCATCCTGTGGTGGGCGCCGGAGGCGCGCCTGCGCCGCCTGATCCGGGTCGAACCGCGCGTGCCGCTGGACGCAATCGAAGCCGGACCGACCATCCTGCTCTGCCCGCATTTCGTGTCGCTCGACGTGGCCGGCGTGGCAGTGATGCTGGAGACCGCGCTCTGCTCGATCTATACGCGGCAGCAGAACGCCGTGTTCGACGAAGCGCTGCGCAAAGGCCGTTCGCGCTTCCGCCCGGTGCGGCTGTTTTCGCGTGGCGAAGGCGTCAAGCCCATCATCCGCGCGATGCGCGAAGGGCTGCCCTTTTTCATGCTGCCGGACATGGATTTCGGGGAAAAGGATGCGGAATTCGTTTCCTTCTTCGGGGTGCCGGCGGCCACGCTGACCGCGCCGGCCCGCATTGCCGCCGCCACCGGCGCGAAAGTGATTCCGGTGATCGCAACCTACCTGCCGGGATACCGGGGCTGGAAGGTCACCTTTCATCCGGCCTGGGAAGACTATCCGGGCGGCGACATCGTGGCCGCCACCCGCCGCATGAACGCCTTCATCGAGGAACGCGTGCTGGAAGCGCCATCCGAATATTTCTGGGCGCACAAGCGCTTCAAGACCCGGCCGCCGGGCACGCCGGGCATCTACGCGCGCCGCTGAGCTCACCAGTATAATTTCCGCATGAAACTCAAATTCACGAAAATGCACGGCGCCGGCAACGACTTCGTCGTGATCGATGCCATCCATCAGCACATCGACTTCAGCCCGGAGCAATGGAAGAAGCTGGCCGACCGCCGCTTCGGCGTGGGCGCCGACCAGATGCTGGTGGTCGAGAAGCCACGCCTGCCCGGCGTGGATTTCCGTTACCGCATCTTCAATGCCGACGGCGGCGAAGTGGAACAATGCGGCAACGGCGCGCGCGCCTTCGTGAAGTTCGTGACCGACAAGAAACTCACCGACAAGCAGGCAATCAAGGTGGAAACCATGGCCGGCGTGATCGAACCGCGGCTCGAAGCCGACGGCCGCATCACGGTCGACATGGGCGCGCCGGTGCTCGACCCGGCGCGCGTGCCGTTCGACGCCGGCGGCCTGACGGGACGCCAGGAAGGGACCGATACGCTGTGGCCGCTCGACATCAATGGCAGGACGACCTGGTTCTCGGTGGTGTCAATGGGCAATCCGCATGCGGTGCAGGTGGTCGACGCGGCGCAGGACGCCGCCGTGCACCTCGACGGCCCGGTGATCGAAAACCACGCGCGCTTTCCGAAGCGCGTCAACGCCGGCTTCATGCAAGTCGTCGACCGTCATGCGATCAAGCTGCGCGTGTACGAGCGCGGCGCCGGCGAAACGCTGGCATGCGGCACCGGCGCCTGCGCGGCGGTCGTCGCCGGCATCCGGCGCGGACTGCTCGATTCGCCGGTCAAGGTGAGCACCCGTGGCGGCGAACTGTCGATCGCGTGGGGCGGCGAAGGCGCACCGGTAATGCTGACCGGCCCGGCGGTCAGCGTCTTCGAAGGCGAAATCGACATCTGAGCAGCCTGCCCGCAATTTCTTTTCGGTAGCATCGAGCGGCGCCTGTGGGAAAAATGCCACAGCCTGCGCCGGCGGAACGCGATTCCCGCGCGGCGCCCGCACGCTATCCCTTCCTTCCCTTACCAGAACCGGTTTTGCGGCCTATGCTTTGATTGTCAGGCCGATCAGTCTGGATGGGAGTGATGGCGATGAACCGCTCAGTACTTGTCCTCGCAACAACCGGCGTCCTCGGTGCCCTGTCCGGCAATGCTCATGCGCAGACATCCCTCACCCTGTACGGCATCGTCGATGCCGGCGTCGTCTACGAACGCGGGGCAGCCGCCGGCAATGTGACGAAACTGACGGGCGGCACGCAATCCGGCTCCCGGCTCGGCTTCAAGGGGATCGAGGATCTTGGCGGCGGCCTGTCGGCGAAATTCGCGCTCGAGGCCGGCTTCAACGAGGATACCGGAACGCTGGGACAGGGCGGCCGCCTGTTCGGACGCCAGGCCTGGGCCGGTTTGGGCGGACGCTGGGGCGACCTCACTTTCGGCCGCCAGCACACGCCGCATTTCCTGCTGCTCGACCAGGTCGATCCCTTCGGCACCGGCCTGGCGGGCGCCTCCACCAACCTGATGGCCACCGTGACGCGCACCGACAACACCATCAAGTACAGCTCGCCGGCGTGGAGCGGATTGAGCGGCGAACTGGCGTATGGGCTGGGCGAAGTGCCCGGCGACACCACTGCCAATCGCCAGCTCGGCGCATCGATCGGCTATGCCGGCGGGCCCCTGGTGCTGAAAGTGGCGCACCAGCGGGTGGAAAACGCGATCGGCACCGACAGCACGCGAAACACCCTGGTCGGCGGCCGCTTCGACTTCGGCATGGCCGCGGCAAGCCTCGGCGTCGGCCTGAACCGCGGCACCGGCGCGGCGGAAAGCCGCGACTACATGCTCGGCGTGACGGTGCCGGTCGGCGCCGGCGCTCTTCTCGCTTCCTGGATCCGCAAGGATGACCGCAGCGCCTTCAATGCGGACGCCGACCAGTGGGCCGTCGGCTACACCTACGCGCTGTCGCGCCGCACCAACCTGTACACGTCATTCGCGCGCATCAACAATGATCCGGGCGCGGCCTATACGGTGGGCAATGCGAGCGAGGCGGGCACCGGCAACCGCGCGTTCAACTTCGGCATCCGCCACAAGTTCTGAAAACCGCTGGCCGGTCTGCCAATACCTGCGCCGCGCGGGAGACGCGGTTTGCATCTTGTCACGCGATCCTGGCGGCAACTTTCGTCCTTTGTCGGGTAAAATCACGGCTTGGCCAGCCTTTCCAACCCGCGCATATGACCTACCAACTGGATTCCAACGCCGTTGCCGATTTTCTTTCGGACAATCCGCATTTCTTCGAAGAGCACAGCGAACTGCTAGCGCGCATCAAGCTGGCCAGCCCGGTCGCCGGCCGCGCGGTATCGCTGCAGGAACGCCAGATGGAAGTGCTGCGCGAAAAGATCAAGTCGCACGAGCTGCGCCTGGCCGAACTGCTGCGCATCGCGCAGGAAAACGATGCGATCACGCAGAAATTCCTGATGTGGACCCGCGCCCTGCTGCTGTCGCGCAACGACGTCGACATGCCGCACACGCTGATCGACGGTCTGCAGACGATCTTCTCGGTGCCGCATGCCACCGTGCGCCTGTGGGGTGTCGCCGAAGACTATGCGCACACCTGGTTCGCGGCCGAGGTGTCGGACGACGCGAAGCTGTTCTGCAACGGCCTGACTGCTCCCTATTGCGGCCCCAACCAGGACTTCGAAGCCGCATCCTGGCTCGACCGCGCCGAACCGGTGCAGTCGATCGCGATGCTTCCGCTGCGCGCCGGCGAAGCGCCGGAAGCCTTCGGGCTGCTGGTGCTCGGCTCATCCGACCCGCAGCGCTTCTCCGCCGACATGGCGACCGACTTCCTGTCGAAGATCGGCGAGACCGCCAGCGCGGCGATGACCTGCCTGCTTGACTGAATCGGGTGTGAGCGCCGACGCCAACCGCCAGCTGGTTCATCGCTATCTCGATAGCCTGGAAACGCAGCGCAAGCTGTCGCCGCACACCGTCAACAACTACCGGCGCGACCTCGACGCGCTGCTGGCGTTTGCCGACGCGCTCCCCGGCGCCCCGGCGCTGGCCGCCGTCACCCACTACCATATCCGCAAGCTGGCGGCGCAGTCGCATGCGCAGGGGCTGAACCCGCGCTCGATTGCGCGCAGGCTGTCTGCCTGGCGCGGCTTTTTCGAATGGCTCGCCGAAAGCGAGGCGATGCCCGCCAACCCGGTCGCCGGCGTCAAGGCGCCCAAGCGCGACAAGCCGCTGCCGAAAGCGCTGTCGGCGGACGACGCTGTCAGCGTCGTATCGCAGGCCGCGCCCGGGCGTGACACTCGGTCGGCCACCCAGCTCTGCAACCGCGCGATGTTCGAGCTGCTCTACTCCAGCGGCCTGCGGGTGTCGGAACTGGCATCGCTCGACGCGGGCTATGTGAAGGAAGGCGCTTATGAATCGTCGGGCTGGGTCAGCTTCGACGACGGCGAAGTCGAAGTCACCGGCAAGGGCAGCAAGCGGCGCCGGGTACCGGTCGGCGGTCCGGCGATGCAAGCCCTTGCCGACTGGCTCGCGGTGCGCGGCACGCTGGTGAAGCTCGATCCGCACCCGCTGTTCCTCACCGAACGCGGCACCCGGATGTCGCCGCGCGTGGTGCAGCTGCGCCTGAAAGCGCATGCCCAGGCACTCGGCATTCCGGCCAAGGTGCATCCGCACGTGCTGCGCCACTCGTTCGCCTCGCATGTGCTGCAGTCCTCGGGCGACCTGCGCGCGGTGCAGGAAATGCTCGGCCACGCGTCGATCGCCGCCACCCAGGTCTATACCTCCCTCGATTTCCAGCGGCTGGCGCAGGTGTATGACGCGGCGCATCCGCGGGCAAAAAAAACCGGCGGCAAATAGCGCGCCCGCCACCGCCTCAGGAATCCTCGCGCTCCGTCACGCCTTTGCTGTGCGGCTTTCGCCGTACAAGGCGTCCGAGCGAAGGCAATATCGACGGATGCCAGACGTCATTGTCATCAACGTAGCCGAAATACAGGGCGAAGCCCATCGAGGCGAGCGCGGCTACCAGAGACATCAGCACATCGAGCAGCACCGCGAGCACATGATCGCGCGCGTTGTACCAGTCGGCGAAGAGCGACGGCCAGCGCTCCGATAGCTGCCAGGGTTCGCCGCGCAAAATATCCGCCGCCAGCAGGCCGAGCACCAGCAGGCCGTAGGCAAACAGGAGGTTCGCCGCGATGCTCCACTTCCAGTACGCCTTTTCGCGCGGGTCGGTCGCGCAGCGCAGGCGGACGAGCTTTGATACGATCGTGCCGATGATGAAACACAGGCCCAGCGGTACCATCAACAGCGACAGAATCATAGAACTCTCGACAAGCGCGTGAACAGGTTCGGCACGAGCGACGCCGCCGGCGCGGCAGCCGTAAGCGCTCGTACAGCGCGGTTTCCCCTCTGCATCACCGCGTCGTTGAATGGTATCCGAAACGGGGAAGGATTTAAACCGTGCACGTTATAATTATCCCGATTGGTTGACATGCTGCAACACCACGTATCGGAGAATGCCGGCATGCCTACCTCAGAAGAAAAAGCAGCATTCTCCCAACGGCTGTCGCTCGCCCTGCGGCGCAGCCAGGAACCGGTGCAGGGAGCCACCGACCTCGCGTTGCGCTTCAACCTGCGCCATCGCGGCGATGCGATCTCGGTGCAGACCGCGCACAAGTGGCTGACCGGGCGCGCGATACCGACCAACGAGAAGCTGGCGACGCTGGCGGAATGGCTGAACGTGAACGAGCATTGGCTGCATTACGGGCCGGCACCGAAATCGACGCAGGCGAACGAGCAGCGCGCGCCCTACGGCACGACCGGCGGAAAGACCGGCGCCGCCAAGGGCGTGGGCAAGCCCTCGCCCGAAACCCTCGCGCTTGCCGCCAAGATCCAGGCCCTGCCGCCGCACCGGCGTTACCTGGTGGAAGAACTGGTGGAGCAGTTGCGCCAGGATACCGACTGACAAGAATTCCTCATGCTGACCATCACCTTAAAGCCGGGCAAGGAAAAAAGCCTGCTGCGGCGCCATCCCTGGATTTTCCCGACCGCCATCGACCGCATCGAAGGCAAGCCGGAAGAAAAGAACAAGCCGGGCGCCACCGTGCTGGTGCGCGCCGCCGACGGCCGCTTCCTCGCGCGCGCCGCGTACAGCCCGAAGTCGCAGATCCGCGCGCGGGCGTGGAGCTTCGACGAAAACGAACCGGTCGACCATGCGCTGATCAAGCGCCGCGTCAAGCATGCGCTCGCGTACCGGATGGCCGCGGTGCGCGACACCGATGCGATCCGCCTGATCTTCGGCGAAGCCGACGGCTTTCCCGGGCTGGTGGTGGACTGGTATGCGGGCAGGGACGGCTACCTGGTGTGCCAGTTCCAGTCGGCCGGCGTCGAAGCCTGGAAGACCGCGATCGTGCAGGCACTGATCGCCGAGACCGGCTGCCCGAACGTGTACGAGCGCTCGGATGCGTCGGTACGCGAACGCGAGGGACTGCCGCTGGTCACCGGCCCGCTTGCAGGGCGCGAGCCGGACGGTGAAACCGTGGTCACCGAAAACGGCGTGCGCTACGCAGTCGACATCAAGACCGGACACAAGACCGGTTTCTACATCGACCAGCGCGACAACCGCCGCCTGGTGATGGAACAGGCGGCCGGCCGCGACGTGCTCAACTGTTTCTGCTATACCGGCGGCTTTTCGCTGGCCGCGCTGAAAGGCGGCGCGCAGAGCGTGGTGTCGATCGACTCTTCCGGCGAAGCGCTGGCAATCGGCGAACGCAACGTCGCGCTCAACGGCTTCGACGCGACAAAGGCGGCGTGGTGGGATGCGGATGTGTTCAAGACGCTGCGCGCGCTGCGCGAGCAGGGAAAGTCCTTCGACCTGATCGTGCTCGACCCGCCGAAATTCGCCGCCGCGCCCGACCAGGTGGAACGCGCCGCGCGCGCGTACAAGGACATCAACCTGATCGGCCTGCAGCTCCTGCGCGCCGGCGGGCTGCTGTTTACCTATTCCTGCTCCGGCGCGATCAGCGCCGACCTGTTCCAGAAGATCGTCGCCGGCGCCGCGAACGACGCCAGGGTCGATGCTCGCATCCTGCGCCGCCTGTCGGCCGGCGCCGACCACCCGATGACCACCAGTTTTCCGGAAGGCGAATACCTGAAGGGTTTGATGCTGCACAAGCCTTGATACGGAAAATATTGCAATCCGATTAATTTTTGCAACTCGATTGCAGATTTGCGTCATAATTTTCCGTCACGTTTTTTCATTGCATTTCATTAATGAGCAGTAAAGCCAAGCCTGCCGCGCGCGGCGCCGGACCTGACGTCTCACTGGAGGCAATGGCGGAGGCGCAGCTGCGCGCCGCATCGGTGCGCATTACCGCGGCCCGGGTCAAGGTGCTGGCGGCATTGCTCGACGCCGGCCGCGCGTTCTCGCACCAGGACGTGCAGGAGGCGTTCGCCGACATGGACCGGGTGACGCTGTACCGCGCGCTCGACTGCCTGACCGACGCCGGACTGGCGCACAAGATCGCCGGCGACGACCGCGTGTTCCGCTACAGCGCCGGGGCCGAGCATGTGCCGCACCACCAGCACGGGCATTTCAAGTGCACGCGCTGCGCGAAAGTGTTTTGCCTCGACAGCATCGGCGAGGCCGAGACGCTGCAGCAGGCGTTGCAGCAAACGCTAGGCGAGGGCTTTCGCAGCCACGACATCGAATTCACGATCAAAGGATGGTGCGCCGAATGCGCGCACTGACATAACAGACCATGACACTCGTTCCAGCAACCATACTCACCGGCTTTCTCGGCGCCGGCAAGACCACCCTGCTCAACCGCATCCTGCGCGAGCCGCACGGCATGCGCATCGCGGTGATCGAAAATGAATTCGGGCAGGAGAATATCGACAACGAAATCCTGGTCCAGGACAGCAACGAGCAGATTGTCGAGATGAGCAACGGCTGCGTGTGCTGCACCGTGCGCGGCGACCTGATCCTTGCGCTCGGCGCGCTGGCGCAAAAGCGCAACGCGGGCGAACTGAACTTCGACCACGTGGTGATCGAAACCACCGGCCTGGCCAATCCGGGCCCGGTGGCGCAGACCTTCTTCATGGACGACGAGGTGGCGACCCACTACATGCTCGATGCCGTCGTCACCGTGGTCGATGCGCGGCACGCGATGCAGCAGCTCGACGAGCACGAGGAAGCGCAGCGCCAGGTCGGCTTCGCCGACCGCCTGCTGCTGTCCAAGACCGACCTGGTCGGCGCCGGCGAGGTGGAGGCGCTCACCGCCCGCCTGAAACGCATCAACCCGCGCGCGCCGGTCGCCCGCGTCGATTTCGGCCAGATCCCGATCAGCGAGGTGTTCGACCTGCGCGGCTTCAACCTGAACGACAAGATCGAGATCGATCCGGATTTCCTTGCCGGCGAGGAGGAGCACGAGCACCACCACGAATGCGGCGAGCATTGCGGGCATGACCACGGCCACCACGACCACCCCCACGGCCACCGGCATTCGAACCATTCGGACGAGATCGCCGCCTTCGTGTTCAGGGCCGACCGCCCGTTCGATACCGCCCGGCTGGACGAATTCCTCGGCCAGGTGGTGCAGGTTTTCGGGCCGCGCATGCTGCGCTACAAGGGCGTGCTGTGGATGGACGGCGCCGACCGCAAGGTGGTGTTCCAGGGCGTGCACCAGATGATGGGCACCGATATCGGCGCGAAATGGGCCGAAGGCGAGGCGCGCGGCAGCAAAATGGTCTTTATCGGGAAGAATCTGCCCCAGGAAACGATTATTGGCGGTTTGGAACAGTGTTTGGTATAAACTAATGGCAATGTCTTTGATGTAGATTCAAGCAGTGGAGGTAGTCGTTTGGCAAGATGCGTCGACTGAAGTCGCGCGGCGCCCGATGGTATCCAACCCTGCCTGGAAACGGTAGGAGACGGTTTTCGGGGCAAGGATCGAGCATATCGGGCTGTTCATTCATAGAGGGAGCCATGAACGCAACCGTAACAAGATCCGCCACCAAGAGCGCAGCGGCAAAGAGCGTCAGCAAGACAGCGGCAAAAACCGCCGCCCCGGCCAAGGGCAAGACTGCCGCTCCAGGCGCTGCGAAGGCCACCCTCAATACCGTCGCGAACAAGCTTGCAAAGACAGTTTCAGGTACGCGCAAGCCAGCCGCGAAGACCGCGTCGACCGCAGCGAAATCCATTGCCAAACAAGGTAAAACCACGGTAAAAAGTAATGTGACATCCGCCGCCGGACCGGCGGCAAAAACAAGCGCCAAGGGGGCAACCACCAAGAAGACCGTACCCGTCGCCGCGCGTGCAGCTGCAGCAAAAAGCACCGCGCCCGACACGCCAAAGGGAGCAACAGCAGCGAAGCCGGTGGAAAAAACCACGGTTTCGGCCTCGAGTTCCAAGGAGACATCCGGCGCGCCCATGAGCAGCAGCAATGCAAGCGCCGGGTTAACAGCTAAAATGGAAAAACCCGTAGTTTCGAAAGTAAGCGAAGTGGCTACCAAAACAACTAAACCGACCGCCGCCCCCGCTGAGGGCAGAGTGCTCACCGAAGAGGAAATCCTCAAGATGAGCGACAAGGACTACATGAACGAGGCGCAGCTGGCCTTCTTCAAGGCGCGCCTGCAGCAGCTGGAACGCGACCTGCTGAAGAACGCCGGCGAGACGACCGAGCACTTGCGCGAAACCGTGCTGGTGCCGGACCCGGCCGACCGCGCCACGATCGAGGAAGAACATGCGCTGGAGCTGCGCACGCGCGACCGCGAACGCAAACTGCTGAAAAAGGTGCAGCAGGCGATCGCCAGCATCGACGCCGGCGAATACGGCTGGTGCGAAGAAACCGGCGAACCGATCGGCATTCCGCGGCTGCTGGCACGTCCGACCGCAACGCTGTCGCTGGAAGCCCAGCAGCGCCGCGAACTGAAGCAGAAGCTGTACGGGGACTGATCCGGCCAGCGCAGGCCGCCCCGTTCCGCCGCCGGCAAGCGCACGATCCGTCGTGCGCTTGTTTGCTTTTTGGGCCCGCTCTTTGCGGACCGGCGCTTTTCAGCCCGTTTTTCAGCCCCCGTTCTTTTCCACCCCATTCTTTTCGCTCCCGTTTCGCTCCATTTTTCCCGCGTTTCCACGCGCCGGGCCGCGAATCCGCTGCTGCAACGCGGCCGTCGTCCACGGTACAATGCAACCATGTTGCAACTCTCCGGACTCTCCTACCGCTATCCGAATGCCGCCGGCGCGCAATTGTCGGTGCCGGCATTCTCGCTCGCCCGTGGCGAGCATGCGGTCATCCTCGGCCCGTCAGGCTGCGGCAAATCGACCCTGCTGCACCTGATCGCCGCCATCCTCACGCCGCAGCAAGGCACGCTGCGGGTAGCGGGCACCGACCTCGCTGCCCTGTCGCCGCGCGCCGCCGATGCCTGGCGCGGCGCGACCGTCGGCTTCCTGCCGCAAAAACTGGCGCTGGTGGCCAGCCTCACGGTGCGTGAAAACCTGCTGCTGCCGGCTTATGCGATTGGTCGCGCGGCGGACACGACACGTGCCGACAAGCTCCTGGACACGCTCGGGCTGGCGGACAAGGCGTCGGCCAAGCCGCATCAGCTGAGCCAGGGACAGCAACAGCGTGTGGCGATCGGCCGCGCGCTGTTCAACCAGCCGGCGCTGCTGCTGGCTGACGAACCGACCGCGAATCTCGATGACGAATCCTGTACGGCTGCAATCGGCCTGTTGACGTCGCAGGCGGAAGCCAACGACGCCTCGCTGGTGATCGCCACCCATGACGCGCGTGTGCTGGCCGCCCTGCCCGGCGCGAAGGTGCTGCGCCTGCAGGCCCCCGCGAAGGAGGCGGCATGCCCCGGTTGAACGCGTTCGCGCTGGCATTGAAATCGTTGCGCCACAAACCGCTGACGACGGCAGTCAACCTGCTGCTGATGGCGGTCGGCGTAGCGATGATGTCCTTCGTGCTGTCGGCATCGCAGCAACTCGAGGACAATGCCTTGCGCGATGCTCAGGGTATCGACCTGGTGGTCGGCGCCAAGGGCTCGCCGCTGCAGCTGATCCTGTCGTCGGTGTACCACGTCGACATTCCGACTGGGAACATCCCGCTGGCGGCGCAGGCGCAGCTGCAGCAGAACCGGCTGGTGAAGAAAGTGATTCCGCTGGCGCTGGGCGACAGCTTCAAGGGATTCCGCATCGTCGGCACCACGACGGAGTACGTCGCACACTACGGCGGCGAAATCGCGCAGGGGAAGATGTTCGACGGTCCAATGCAGGCCGTCCTCGGCGCTCACGCCGCCGCAACGACAGGGCTGACGGCCGGCTCGCGATTCGTCGGATCGCATGGCCTGGGGGGTAACGGCGACAGCGACGGCCACGGCGACCAGCCGTTCGAGGTGGTCGGCGTCCTCAGGCCGACCGGGTCCGTCCTCGACCGGCTTGTGCTGACGCCGGTGGAGTCGGTGTGGCAGGTGCACGAAGCAGCGCACGGCATCGATCCCAACGACGAGGAAGCAAAGGAGGCGATGGACGCGGATCGCGAGCTGACGTCTTTGCTGATCCAGTACGCATCTCCGCTGGCGGCGGCAATGCTGCCGCGCGCCGTCAACGCCCAACCCGAACTGCAGGCCGCGCAGCCCGCCTTCGAATCCGCCAAGCTCTTCCGCATGCTTGGCGTGGGCGTCGACGTACTTCGCGGGATCGCCGCCATCATGCTGCTGTCGGCCGCGCTGTCGATGTTTGTCGCGCTCTACAGCGCGCTGGAAGAACGCAAGACGGATCTTGCCATCCTGCGCACGCTGGGCGCGCCGCCGCGCAAGCTGCTTTCTTTGCTGCTGGTCGAGGGCCTGCTGCTGGCGGGCGCCGGCGCGGTGCTGGGCTGGCTTGCCGGGCATGCGGCGCTGGAGATTCTCGGCCGTCTGGTTTCCGATGACCGGGGCCTGTCGCTCACCGGCCTGCATGTGGCGCCGGCAGAAGCATGGCTGGTGCCGGTCGCACTCGCAGTCGGCCTCGCAGCCGCGTTGTTGCCGGCGTTGCGCGCCTATCTCACAGATATCGCCACAACCTTGTCGCGTTGAATGAATCCAGGGAGAACGATTTGAAACACCTGCTGTCCTTAGTTCTGGCCGCAACAGCGCTGGTCGCGCAGGCCAAGGAAGATCCCGCCCACAGGAAAGCCCTGATCGAGCAGCACAAGGCGATCGCCGCAGCACATGAAGCGGCAGCGCAGTGCCTCGCCTCGGGCAAGGACGAAGAAGCGTGTCATGCCGAACTGGCAAAAGCATGCAAGGGTCTCGCGATCGGCAAGCTGTGCGGCGCCAGACACAAGCACTAGGCAACGTTAGAATTGCCGTGCCCGGATCAACTTTTTCGGACGACTCATGAAGACATCCTTGCCACTACTGGTCATCGCCATGCTGGCCGCATCCGGCACGGCATTCGCCGCGCCGCAGGTCCCCCCCGCCCAGGGGGCGCCGATAAGCGGGCACGTCCCGCCGCCGAATGCCCCGCCGATGCCGATGCAGCCGCTACCGGAGATCAAGGGCGTGGTGTCCTGGGACACGCTGGCCAAGGTCAAGCAGATCAAGACCAAGGACCGCATCCTGCCGGAGTTCTCGAAGGAGATCACCGCGCTCAATGACAAGGAAGTCAAGGTGCAGGGCTTCATGATGCCGCTCGAACCCGGCGAAAAGCAGAAGCATTTCCTGATCTCGCTGAGCCCGCAGGCCTGCTCGTTCTGCCTGCCGGCAGGTCCCGAAGGGGTGATCGAAGTGAAATCGAAAACGCCGGTGAAGTTCACCTTCGATCCGGTCATCCTCTCCGGCAAGATGACGGTATTGAAAGATGACCCGATGGGCTTGTACTACCGCTTGAACGACGCCGCGCCGGTGTCGGGCAAGTAGGTCGCGACAAAGCGCGCGGCCCGGGAGCACCAAAGGGCGGGGCCGCTCCCGTTAATGGGCGCGTGCCGGCCATGCTGCGTCGCACACTGCATGTTGCAGCGCCGACAAGTCGCGTTTCGTCGCGACGCTTTGCCGTTTGACAAACCTCACCATCCCGCCGCGCGAATGGCCAGCCCGGCTTCCATTTGTGTTACCTTAAGGATAGAAGCGCTGGCAGCGCGCCTCCGCGTTCGCGGAGCAGAAAAAATAATCGGGGCAGGAATATCGTGGGGATTTTTTCGCTTTTCGGGAAGAAGGACCGTCGGCAGGCAAAGCCCGCCGAGAAGGACGCTTCTCGTTCAAAGTCCGCCCCGTCCGGCTCCGCGCGCAACACCGCGTCCCGCGCGCCCGCCGTCAAGCGCGACGCGCAGGCCGCGCTGGCGACGGCACTGAAGATCGATGCGATCGAATCGGAGATGTCGTCGGAATTCGTAAATGTGCCGACCAACCCGCCGCGCCCGGTCCCCACACAGAAGAAAACGGCGCCGTCGAAGTCGCCAGCCGTAGCACCCGCCGCACCTGCGGCACGGGAAAAACCGCGCACCGGCGCCGGCAAACCCGCCGCGGAACCGGCGCGAATGCAGCCGGCCGAGCAGGACGACGGCACCACCACCGCCTTCCTGCTGGACGGCCACAGCGCCGTCTTCGACCTCGCGGCGCCGGCCTCCGAAGCGACAGCGGTCGTCGAGGAAGCGGCCATCCTGTATGCGAACGGCCAGAATGAACTGGTCGAGCAGATGCTGAAATCGGCAATCGAAGAAGACATGCTGGGCGACGTCACCCGCAACGCGTGGTGGATGCTGTTCGACCTGTACCAGATCACCGGCAAGAAGCAGGAGTTCGAAAACCTGTCGATCGATTACGCGAGCAAGTTCGAGACCTCGCCGCCCGCATGGGACACAGGGCACGACGACACGCCCGACGCCGCGGCGGCACCGGGGGCGACACCGTCGGTGCCGTTCTCCGGCAGCCTCGACGCGTCCTGCGTCAAGCAGGTCGACCGCGCGCTGAAGCTGGGGGAAAACTACCGTGTGCTGCGCCTGGAGTTCGCCCGCGTCACCAAGGCCACGCCGGAAGGCTGCAAGCTTCTGCTGGGGCTGCTGAAGACGCTGCAGAAGACCGGGCATGCGCTGGTTCTGGTCGGCGCGCCCGAGCTGGCCGACAAGATTCGCGCCATCGTCGAGGTCGGACGCCGCGAGGACACCGAGGATTCCTGGCTGCTGCTGATGGAAATCCTCAGGCTCCTGAACCGGGAAAAGGAATTCGAGGAAGTCAGCATCGACTACTGCGTCACCTTCGAAGTCTCGCCGCCGGCATTCGTGGCGCCCGAGAGCAAGGTGACCACCGCCGCCGCGCCCGACCAGGCGCCGCCGGCCGAGGGCTTCATGATGCCCGCCGTGGTGGACGGCCGCATCGACAACCTGATCGTGGCGATCGCCGCCTATTCCGACGAGCACAGCCCGGCGATCATCGACTGCACCCAGCTCAAGCGCGTCGACTTCAGCTCCGCCAGCCGGTTGCTGACCGGCCTGGCGCCGTTTTGCAGCGTCGGCAAGACGATCGAGTTCCATCATGTCAATCATCTCGTTGCGGAACTGTTCAATGTGATCGGGCTGAAAGACATCGCCCGCATCCTTCCCCGTAAAAACTGAACTGCGGCGGCCCGACCGCATGCAGCATCCCGCCTTGTAATCCTTCACCGCGCCCTCATCTGCGGAGGAATACCAGTCCACAGGGGAAAGCATGGAACAGTTTCACGGCACCACCATCCTGTCCGTACGTCGCGGCAATCTCGTCGCGCTTGGCGGCGATGGCCAGGTAACGCTGGGCAATATCGTGATGAAAGGCAGCGCGCGCAAGGTGCGCCGCCTGTACCAGGGCAAGGTGCTGGCCGGATTCGCCGGCGGCACCGCCGATGCGTTTACGCTGATCGAGCGCTTCGAGGCGAAACTGGAAAAGCACCAGGGCAACCTGATGCGCGCGTCGGTCGAACTGGCGAAGGACTGGCGCACCGACCGCATCCTGCGCCGCCTGGAGGCGATGCTGCTGGTGGCGGACAGGGAATCGACGCTGGTCATCACCGGCAACGGCGACGTGCTGGAGCCGGAAGGCGGCATCGGCGCGATCGGTTCCGGCGGCGCCTACGCGCAGTCGGCGGCGAAGGCGCTGATCGAAAACACCGAGATGACGCCGGTGGAAGTCGTGAAGAAAGCCCTCACCATCGCCGGCGAACTGTGCATCTACACCAACCTGTCGCACACCATCGAAACCCTCGAATAACGCGCGGCAGCGCGCACCGACATCAGGCACGACATCATGAACATGACTCCGCAAGAGATAGTTTCCGAACTCGACAAGCACGTGGTCGGCCAGGGCCGCGCCAAGCGCGCGGTGGCGATCGCGCTGCGCAACCGCTGGCGCCGGCAGCAGGTGGAAGAACCGCTGCGCCATGAGATCACACCGAAGAATATCCTGATGATCGGTCCGACCGGCGTCGGCAAGACCGAGATCGCGCGCCGCCTGGCAAAGCTGGCCGATGCGCCTTTCATCAAGATCGAGGCAACCAAGTTCACCGAGGTCGGCTATGTGGGCCGCGACGTCGACACCATCATCCGCGACCTGGTCGACATCGGGATCAAGCAGACGCGCGAATCGGAAATGCGCAAGGTGCGCACGCGCGCCGAAGACGCCGCCGAAGACCGGGTGCTCGACATCCTGCTGCCGCCGCCGCGCGACTTCGGCTTCAGCGCGTCGCCGGGCGGCGGCGACGCCGACGCGCCCGCCGGCAACACCACCCGCCAGACCTTCCGCAAGCGCCTGCGCGAGGGCGCGCTTGACGACCGCGAGATCGAGATCGAAGTGGCCGACGCCGGCCCCAGCATGGAAATCATGGCGCCGCCGGGCATGGAGGAAATGACCGAGCAGATCAAGTCGATGTTTTCCGGCCTGGGCGCGTCGCGCAAGAAAAAGCGCAAGCTGAAGATCAAGGAAGCGATGAAATTCCTGATCGAGGAGGAAGCCGCGAAACTGGTCAACGAGGACGAGCTGAAGCAGAAGGCGATCGCCAACGTCGAGCAGAACGGCATCGTGTTCCTCGACGAGATCGACAAGATCGCGAGCCGCTCCGAGGTCGGCGGCGCCGACGTGTCGCGCGCCGGCGTGCAGCGCGACCTGCTGCCGCTGGTGGAAGGCACGACGGTCAATACCAAGTACGGCATGATCAAGACCGACCACATCCTGTTCATCGCGTCGGGTGCCTTCCATCTGGCCAAGCCGTCCGACCTGATTCCGGAACTGCAGGGGCGCTTCCCGATCCGGGTCGAACTGGAGTCGCTGTCGATCGCCGATTTCGAGCGCATCCTGACCAGCACCGATGCCTGCCTGACGCGGCAGTACGAGGCGCTGCTCGGCACCGAGGGCGTGCGGATCGACTTCACCGAGGACGGCATCCGCCGCCTCGCGGAGATCGCGTTCTCGGTGAATGAAAAGACCGAGAACATCGGCGCGCGCCGCCTGTACACGGTGATGGAGAAACTGCTGGAAGAGGTGTCGTTCTCCGCCACGAATGCGACCGACACGACGGTGGCGATCAATGCGGCCTATGTCGACGAGAAGCTCGGCGCGCTGGCGGTGAACGAGGACTTGTCGCGCTACGTGCTGTAGTGCATTACGCGCCTGCCGGCGTGCATGTGCCGCGCGGCAGGCGCATGCCCTGGTTGGCGGCGCGGGAAGATGAACACCGGTTCGCGCGTTGCGACCGCGGCCGGCGGCAAGGATCAGGAAACCGCTCCTTTCACAACCATATCATGGCAAACAAGGCACTCGCGAAGCGACAGAAGATGATCATCCGGGTCGAACCGGCGCAGCGTGCATTGAAGCCGCGTAACCCGATCGCGCTCGCTGCGAAGCAGCGCGTCGCCGGCACGCACCGCAAAGGCAGCAGTACCGAACGTCAATTGCATGAACGACTGCTGAAGAAGGCGCTCGGCAATACGGAAGAAAGCTGATCCCCGGCCGGGGTGCCCCACTTTGCCCGCCGCGGCCTCTGCTGCGCGCGGCGCGGCGCCTTACCTTCCGGTCGGCGGTTGCGTGCCCGGTACGCCGGGCACCTGCGGTGCGCCGGGAACGGCGGCCGCCGGTGGCGTGGTTTGCGGCGGGATACCCATCGAAGGCGGAAGTTGCGGCGCGGGCGCTGCCGGCGCTACCGGCACGTTCCCGGGGATCGCGCCCGGCGGGGCAGGAACGGCGCCGGCTTGCGGCACCTGCTGGGGTACCGCCGGGCTCACGCCGCTGACTGGCGGCGCGGTGTTCACCGGTGGCGGCGCCTGGCCGGGCACCGGCTGCCCCGGCACTGGTGGTGCGGCAGGCGCGGGCACGGCCGGCGGCTGCGGCGCCTGCACCGCAGGTGACCCCGGCGGTATGTATTGCTGCTGGCCGGGCGCACCGGTCTGCGCCGCGGCCGCAGCCTGCGCGGCCGCCTGCGCGCGCGTGGACATGGCGGCACCCGGCAATTGCCCCGGCTGAGGCGCCGGTGGCGGGGGCGGCGGCGGGACCGCGCGCGGCACCGGGGACGGCGGCGTCGGCGCAGCGGCGATGCCTTCCAGCCCCTTCGCGCTTTCCGGCAGCTCCACCCGCTTGGTGCCGCCGCCTTCGTCCACCAGCACATGGTCGCGATGCACTTCCTTGATGGTCACGCCCGGCGCCAGTTCGGCGCGGGCGCGGATCGCCTGTGCCGGCTTGCCGTCGATGCTGATGATCGCCACGCTGTCGCGCGGATTGCCGGAGAAAATCACGCCGCGCAACTGGTAATTGCTGGCGACCGCCGCGCTGCCCGTGCTGCGGCTGCCGAACAGCGTCGCGGCGGCATCCGCGCGTATCTCGGCCTGCGCGGCGCGCGGCGGCGCCGCCACCGGGCGCAGCGGCGGCTTGAACAATTGCATTGCCCAGTAGGCCGCCGACGCGCACAGCGCGATGAACAGCAGGAAACTCACAAGTAGCGGGAGGCGCCTCATTCCATTCCTTTTCTTCTTTTCTAGCGCACGAGCTGGTTGATCTCGATGATCGGCATCAGCACCGCCAGCACGATCAGCAGCACCACCACGCCCATCACCAGGATCAGGGCCGGCTCGAGCAGGCCGGCGATGGTCATCGCGCGGCGCTCCAGGTCCTGCTCCTGGGTGTTCGACGCGCGCTCCAGCATCGCCGGCAGTTCGCCCGTCACTTCGCCGGCGCGGATCATGTGGATCAGCATCGGCGGGAAATGCTTGTGCGCCGACAGCGCGCGCGCCAGGCCCACGCCCTCTCGCACGCTGGTGGTCGCTTCCTCCACCTGCTGCCGCATCGCGACGTTCGACAGCGTGTCGCGGCTGGTCTGCAGCGCGCGCAATATGGGCACGCCGGAACCGGTGGTGATCGCCAGCGTGCTGGCGAAGCGGGCGGTGTTCAGGCTGCGCTCGAACTTGCCGTACAGCGGCGCGTTCAAGAGCCAGCGGTGCCAGCGGAACTTGATGTCGGGATTCTTCAGCGCGGCGCGCCAGGCCAGGAAAGCGCCGGCCAGCGCAATGGCGACCAGCCAGCCGTAGGCGCGCACGAAATCGGAAATCGCCAGCATGATGACGGTGAGCATCGGCAGCTTCTGCTTGGTGTTGGCGAACACCGACACGATCTGCGGCACCACATAGGCCAGCAGGAAGATCACGATCGAGAATGCGACCACGGTGACGATGGCCGGATAGGTGAAGGCCAGCCGCACCTTCTGCACCAGTGCGTTGCGGCGCTCGATGTAGTCCGCCAGGCGCGACAGCACGCGCGACAGCTGGCCGATCTGTTCGCCGGATGCGACGAGCGCGCGGTAGATGTCGGCGAAATCGCGCGGATGGCGCGCCAGCGCATCCGACAACGAAGAGCCGCCCATCACTTCGGCCCGCACCGACGCGACCAGGTCGCGCACATACGGGCGTTCCGCCTGTTCCAGCAGCGCGGTGAACGCCTGCTCCAGCGGCAGGCTGGCTTCCAGCAGGCTGGCGAGCTGGCGGGTAAACAGCGCGAGCTCGTTGGTCGACAGGCGGTCGCCGAACAGGCTGCGGCGCGCCTGGCCGAGTTCATCGACCTGGGCGGCGATCGCATCGACCGCGATCGGCACCAGGCCCTGCGAGCGCAGGTCGGAACGCGCGGCGCGTGCGCTGTCGGCGTTGACCACGCCCTTGCGGGTCGCGCCCGCGTCGTCGACGGCTTCGTAGCGGAATGCCGGCATGATTCTGTGTCCTTACTCTTTCGTCACCCGCAGCAGTTCGGCCTGCGTGGTGGTGCCGTCGGCCAGCCAGCGCTCGCCGTCCTCGCGCATCGTGCGCATGCCGTTGCGCTGCGCCGCGGCACGAATCTCCGCTTCGGACGCGCGGTCATGGATCTGCGAGCGGATCTCGTCGGTCGTCACCAGCAATTCATAGACGCCGACCCGTCCCTGGTAGCCGGTATGGCCGCACTTGTCGCAGCCGACCGCATGCCAATGCTGCCCGTCGTGGCGGCGGCACAGCGGGCACAGCTTGCGCACCAGGCGCTGCGCGACCACGCCCAGCAGCGAGGACGACAGCAGGAAGGGTTCGATGCCCATGTCCAGCAGGCGGGTGACGGCGGAAGCGGAGTCGTTGGTATGCAGCGTCGCCAGCACCAGGTGGCCGGTGAGCGATGCCTGCACCGCGATCTGCGCGGTTTCCAGGTCGCGGATCTCGCCGATCATGATGATGTCCGGGTCTTGCCGCAGGATCGCGCGCAGCGCCTTGGCGAAGGTCATGTCGATGCGCGGGTTGACCTGGGTCTGGCCGACGCCTTGCAGCTCGTATTCGATCGGGTCCTCGACGGTGAGGATGTTGGTCGCCGGCGCATTCAGCTTGGTGAGCGCGGCGTACAGCGTGGTGGTCTTGCCGGAACCGGTCGGGCCGGTGACCAGCACGATGCCGTGCGGCTGGCTGATCAGGTGGTCGAAGGTATCCTGCACCTCGGGACTCATGCCGAGATGGCTCAGGTCCATGCGTCCGCCTTCCTTGTCGAGCAGACGCAGCACCGCGCGTTCGCCGTGCCCGGTGGGCAGCGTGGACACGCGCACGTCGACCGGCTTGCCGCCCACGCGCAGCGTGATGCGGCCGTCCTGCGGCAAGCGCTTCTCGGCGATGTCGAGCTGGGCCATGATCTTGATGCGCGAGATCAGCGACGCGTGGATCGCCTTCTTCGGCCGCACCACGTCGCGCAGCGCGCCGTCGACGCGGAAGCGCACCACGGACACCTGCTCGAAGGGCTCGATATGGATGTCGGACGCTTCCTCGCGCAGGGCCTGCGTGAGCAGCGCATTGATCATGCGGATCACCGGCGCGTCGTCAGCCGACTCCAGCAGGTCTTCGATGGCCGGCATGTCCAGCATCAGCTTGGCGAGGTCGAGGTCGGATTCGACCTCGTCCACCACCTGGGCGGCGTCGCCGGTGGAGTTCGCATAGGTGCGCGCGATCGCCGCTTCGAGCTCGTCGCGCGGCAGGGATTTCAGCTTGACGCGGCCGAAACGGCGCGACACTTCCGCGATGGCGGAAGGCGCGGTCGCCTCGGATACCCAAACCTCGATGGCGTTGTGGGACACCTCGCTGCGCCGCGCCAGCACGGCGTGGTCGCGCGCGAACGCGTAAGGCAGCAGGCGGGCGTCGGTCATTACAATACTCATTGCTCTCTTCTATCTTGGCTGGTTCTGCCCCGGTTGCGGTGCAAGCGGGGCGGGCGCCGGCACGGTGGGCGGCGGATTGTCCACGGTGCCGGCAGGATTGCGCGGATCGATGCCGGCGGGCGTGCGCGGTTCGGCGTTCAGCAGCGGCGGTCCCGCCGGCCGGCCGCCCTGCAGCGGCGGCAGCATCGGTGTCTGGCCGTAGGGCAGGATGTTGGGCGCCGGCTGCGCCGCGGACTGCACGCCGCGGATGTATTCATAGCGGTCGGTGACCACGTTGTTGCTCTGCTCGGCGGTACGGATCACGGTCGGCCGCAGGAACACCATCAGGTTGGTCTTGGTGTTCTTGCGGGTCTGGTACTTGAACAGGTTGCCGACCACCGGGATGTCGCCCAGGCCGGGCACCTTTTCCGCGCCATCCTGCAACTGCTCTTCGATCAGGCCGCCGAGCACGATGATCTGGCCGTCGTCGACCAGCACGTTCGATTCGATCGAACGTTTGTTGGTGATGATGCCGGCGGTGTTGGCGGTGTCGCGGATGGAGGAGGTTTCCTGGTAGATCTGCAGCTTGATCGTGCCGCCTTCCGAAATCTGCGGCCGCACGCGCAGCGACAGGCCGACATCGCGGCGCTCGATGGTCTGGAACGGATTGACGCCGGCCGCGCCGCCGGACGCCTGCGTGGTGTACTGGCCGGTGATGAAGGGCACGTTCTGGCCGACGATGATGCGCGCCTCTTCGTTGTCGAGGGTGATCAGGTTCGGGATCGACAGAATGTTGGCCTTGGCATCGGTTTCCAGCGCGCGCGCGATCGCGCCGAGCGTGAGGTCGCCGTTGATCTGGCGGAACACGCCGAGCGTCAGGCCGGGGCCGGGCGCGACCTGGCCGTTGCCGATTGCGAGATTGACGATGTTGTTGCCGCCGGTGGAAAACGAGGTGCCCCCGCCGACGCGGTAACGGCTGGTCGCATCGCCGGACAGCCCGAGCCACTGCACGCCGAGTTCGGCGGCCTTGTCGGCCGACACTTCGACAATCAGCGATTCCACGTACACCTGCGCGCGGCGCGCATCGAGCTGGTCGATCACCGCGCGCAGGTTGCGGTACACCGACTCGCTGGCGGTGATGATCAGGGTATTGGTGGCGGCGTCGGCCTGGATGAAGCCGCCCGGCCCGCCGGTCGGCAATGCCACCGGCGGGGCTTGCGTGTTCAGTGCGCCCTGGCCGAGCTGGCCCTGCTGCGCGGCCGCCTGCTGCGCCTGCGGCTGCGCCGGCTGCTGCTGCGGCTGGTTGGCGCCCTGCGCCGATGCATCCGATGCGACCACCGCGCGCAGCGTCTGCGCCAGGCGCACCGCATCCGCATTGCGCAGGTATACCACGTGCACGTTGCCGGGCTGCGCCGTGGGCTGGTCGAGCTTGGCGATCAGCGACTTGGCGAGGTTGGCGCGCGCCACCGAGGGCGCGCGGATGATCAGCGAATTGGTGCGGGCATCGGCCAGCACCGTGGTACGGCCGGCATCGCCGCCCGGCACCGCCTGCCCCTGGTCGAGCAGCCGGTTGACCATCAGCGCGATGTCGGTCGCGATCGCATGCCGCACCGGCACCACGTCCATGTCGCCGGTCGCCGGCGAGTCGAGCGCGGAAATGATTCTGCCCAGGCGCTTCAGGTTGTCCGCATAGTCGGTAATGACGATGCTGTTGTTGCCCGGGTTCACGTTGATGGTGTTGTTCGGCGAAATCAGCGGGCGCAGGATCTGCACCAGGTTGTTGGCCGATTCATAGTTCAGGCGGAAGATCTGCGTGGCGATCTGGTCGCCGCGCACTTCGTTCGGCTGCGTCGGACCCGCCTGCAGCTTGGCGTCGGCCTCCGGCACGACTTTCAGGAAGCCTTCCGAGCGGACCACCGCGAAGCCTTGCAGGCGCAGCGCCGAGGTCAGCATCTGCAGCGCCTGCGCCTTGGTGACCGGCCTTTCCGACACCAGGTTGATGGTGCCCTTCACGCGCGGATCGATGATGAAGGTGTTGCGCGTGTAGTGGCCCACTGCCTTGATCACCGACTCGATGTCGGCGCCGACGAAATTGAGCGTCGCCTGGCTGGCCGAAGGATCCTGGGTCCAGGCAGTCGGCGTGCCGGCGATCGCACACAGCAGCACGGCGGCCGCTCCCAGCCGGCGCAGTGCTGCCGGACGTTGCAATGTTTCTGCTGATCGATTTTTTGTCATTTGAACTCTAGCGCGATAACATTCTTGTCGCCTTCTCTTCGGCGTTGTCCCAGCAAATTCATCAGATTTGCCAACCTTTCTTCCTGTCCTGCTTCCGCTTCTGCCTTCCCGGAAAACTGCAATCTTCCATTCGCGAGCGTACCGTTACCACTCAACAGCAACGGCCCTTTGACCGATGTCAACGCCATTTGCGCCTGTTGCCCGCGCCAATCCATTATCAGTTGGTAAGCCCCAAGCGGCTTCACCGGCGACAGGCGCGACGCGATGTCGTCCATGTGCAGGGTCGTCGTTCCCGCCACTTCCAGCGCATCGCCCTGCCGTGTCACCTGCAGCGGCGTCCACGTCAGGCGCATCTGCCCGGAGGGCTGGATCGTGTTCAGCGGGGCGCCGAGGCCAACCAGCCGTTCCGCCGGCAATGCCACCGATGCCGCGCTCACCTGCCATTGCTGCCAGCTGCCGGTGATCTGCACCGGTTGCGACAGCGCGTCCGGGTTTTCCAGCGTCAGGTCGACCTGCCCCAGCAGCGCCAGCGGCGATAGCCGCCAGGAAAATCTGCCCGGCAGCAAGGGTGTGACCGGATCACTCCCGCTCGGCGCGCCGCCGATGAAGGCGGAGCCGCGCCACAGCGAACCCTGCGCATCGCCCAGCGTCAGTCGCCCGTTGGTCTGGCGCTCCACCACAACCGCCATCCAGGCGGCGGGGCAAAAGACCACGACCGTCAGCAACGCGACGAAGACGCCCGCCAGCAACCATATCACGAGTCGGCGCACCGGGTCGGCCCCTCAGCGGGTGTCGCCGCGCTGCTGGCGCAGCGTGAAGCTGGCGTTGACCGAATCCGGCTCCGGATTCGCCTCCACCACCGCCTCCGCGACCGCCAGCCGCGCGGTGCGCTGCATTTCATTCAGCCATTCGGTGGTCGCGGCGAACGACGCGGTATTCAGCTGCACCCTTGCCAGCTCGCCGCTCACGGTCACGTTCTGCGCCTTCAAACCTTTCCTGGCCAGCGAGTTCATCAGGCTCTCGCGGGTCATTGCGGGCGGCGCCGCGGCCGTCTTGCCCGACAGCGCGCCGGCCTCCTTTGCCAGCGCCTGCACTTCGGCGCCCTGCTGGCGCAGCGCGGGCAATGTCTTTTCGAGCTCGGCGCGGCCGGACAGCGCGGGATCGATCAGCAACGCATAGACCAGGCCGACCAGGATCACCACGACGGCGGCGATCAGCATGTTCTGCTCGCGCTTGTTGCGTTCGCCCCAGAACGCGGACAGTGCTTGTTTCAATCCGTTCATTTCGCGCTCCTGATTTCCCAGATTTCCGGCTTGGGCTGGGTGACTGCCAGGTTGCGCGAACTGAGTGCGCCGGCCAGCTGCTCGGTAGTAACCTGGCTGCCCGGCTTGAGCTTCACGGTCAGCGTGCCCTCGCGGTACTCGAGGCCGCCCACCGGCGGTTTGCCCTGCCCGGTGCCGGCCCAGGCTTCATTGAATGCGGCGGCCAGCGCGAGGAAATCGTCGGGCGCGAGCTGGCCCGATTCGCGTTGCGCACCGGCGAGTTTCTGACGCAGTTGCGCGAGCGGATCGACGATCACCGGGTCCTTCGGGAACGTATTCCTGTAGGTCTGGGTCATGCCGTTGCGCAACGCTTCGGCTTCGCGCTTCATGCGCAGCCAGTCGACATTCAGGCCGATGACATTGATCAGCAGCAGTAAGGTGCCGAGCACCAGCGGCCAGCGCCAGGGACGCCAGTTGAACTGCGGCCCGGCGGCGGCGCCGAGTCCGGACATCAGGTCGAGCCCGGTACGCTCCGCGTTGCCGGTCCAGCGCTGCCAGCTGTCGGCCTGCAAGGTGATGCGCTCCTGCAGCGCGGGCGCGATGTGCAGCGATTCCTGGTAGTCGCGCTCGCGGGTTTGCGGCACGTAAAGCACGATCGCACCGGTGGGCACCACGGCCGCCAGCGACTGCATCGCTTCGAACGCTGCCGACTCGGGCTGGTCAGCGACGACGGACAGCCCAAGTCCCTCCTGCTCCGAAAGGCGCACCGCGAGTTCGATGTCGGTGCCGTGTTCGGACACGGCGGCGGTGGCGGCGTCGGCCTGATGCGGCAGGCACAGCTGCGACGGCACTGCGACGACGCGGCGCGCGCCGAGCGCGACCATGGTGCGGTTCAGCAGCTCCATCCACGTGCGGCTGACGACGGCAACGGTGCGCACGCCTGCATGCATCTCGCCGGCCACCACCACGCATTCCGCCGGATCGCTCATCAACTGGTCTTCCACCAGGTTGGGCAGTGCGGCGCGCAGCTTCGCGCCGGACAGCGGCGGCATTTTCACGCGCAGCAGGGTGACGTCGCTTGCGGCCAGCAGCAACACGACGCGCTGCGCCTTCTTCACATGCTCGGCCATGTCCGGCAGCGCTGCCACGCCATCCCGTTCCACCGCGCCGGCGTTGCCGGTGACGGCATACTGGCAGTACAGCGGCACGCCCGGTTGCAGGCCTTCGGCGGCAAGATGGGACGGCAGGCGGATATACAGTGTGCTCAAGGTCTCTCTTTCTTGTTTTGGCGGGCGGCGTTCGTGCGCCGCCCTAGTATTCGTGTATCCAGAGAATGGAGGTCGCGCCGTTGTCTGCGCGGGACAGCAGCGCCTGCATCTCCATGCCGGCGCGGTTCATCCTCACATTCCCGTTGACCAGAAAGTATCCGGTCTTGTAATCGATTCCGTCGAGATTCAATTCGGCGCGCGGCAGGAATGGCCTCAGGTCCTCGTTGCGCTCGAAGAACCGGTTTCGCCTTGCAGCAACCAGTGCCGACGCGTCGGACAGCGACAGTGTAGCAATTTTGGCTGCGATCACTTCCGCCGGCGCAGTGTTGACATTGATTTTTGTCGCCTTCGGCAGCACGATCACGTAGTCCCTGATCTTCGCCAGGATTTCCGGCGTGAAGCCCGGCACCGCCAGCAGGTCGTCCACATGCTGGATGTCCATCGGCAACGGAGCAGCGTTGTCCGCCGGCGCGGCAGGCGCGGCAGGCGCGGGGGGCGTGCCGGTGCCGGAGCCGGAAACCGGTTTCGGCTGCGCCGACTGCATCAGCGCCGCAGTTGCCGGTGCCAACTGGGGATTGACCTGCAGCAGCGTCAGCAGCGTCGTGAATGCCGCAAGCTCGCCGGCATTCACATTGCCGTTCTGGATCAGGTTCCTCAGGTTAAAGCGCGCCTGCGCGTCAACGATGCCACCGGACAATGCGGCGTCCGGCGCATCGCTCGCGCTGTCCTTGTCCACGTACTGGTCAAGGCGCGTTTCCGCCAATGGCACCGCCCAGGGTTCGCCCAGGTGATCGACCGTCTTTTTCGTACGGAAATCCTCACGCAGGATCAACCGCGTCCAGTCGAGCGCGCCGCGCAGGATCCATTGCTTTTGCAACTGCAGGCGCTGGTTCTCGATCGAGCGCACCTGCACCTGCTGCTGCCAGAACAGGCTGGCGACGATGGTGACCGCCAGCGTGGTCAGCAGCAGTGCGGTGATCACCGCCACGCCGCGCTGCCGGGATGCGGTGCGCCGCTTCATGCCGCCCCCAAGAGGAAAATCTTGACCAGGCTGGCGGGCCGGTCGCGCAGGCGCAACGACACTTCCACCCCGGTCGGCTCCTCGACGCCGCCGCCCGGCTTCTGCACCGGCTCCGCGCCGGCGGGCCGCCAGTTGCCGCCGGCCCAGGTGCGGATCGCCATCTCGCTCACATTGTTGTGCAACACCACCGCAGGCGCTTTCGTGCTCGGGCCCAGCGCCTCGATCCACGCCGCGTCGAGTTCGCGCAGGTTGCGCGTCGGCACCGACTCGCGGCGCATGAGCACGCCGTCAGCAATGCGGTAGGAAACCACCTGCGCGCGCGCAGGCTGGTTTTCCGCGAATACCATGCGCACCATCGTCAGCCGCCCCGGCTGCGCCAAAAGCATGCTGCGCCCGCCGATATCTTCCTTCATGGCAATGCGGCCGCAGTCGGCCTGCATCTGCGCGAACGCAAGCTGCAAGCCGCGGGTCTGCTCCAGCTCCTCGTTCAGCGCGGCGCGCGAACGGATGATGGTATCGAGCCCGCGCCAGCCGAGCACGGCGACGATGGCGAGCACCGAAATCGCCACCAGGAGTTCGACCAGGGTAAAGCCGCGGCGCCGGGTATCCATGATCATTGGCTCGACACGATCTGCGCCAGCTTGATGATGCTGCGCCCGGGGTTGTCGTCCTCGAATACGCTGACCTCGACGCGGCGGAAGAAGGGATTCGGCGTGACGAACACTTCTTCTTCGCAGGTCAGGCGCAGCTCGCCCTGCGGGCAGGCGAAGCTGCGCCTGCCGAGCGCGGGGTATTCGCGCGCCAGCCGGATCTGCGCGAGGCGGTTTTCCGCCGACCAGGTCGCCATCATCGATGCGCGCAGGCCGCTGCTGTTCTGCGTCAGGCTTCCGACCGCGCGCAGGCTCGCGCCCAGCGCCGTGCCCACCACGACCAGCGCCACCAGCACTTCGAGCAGCGTGAAACCGGCTGCGTGGCGAGAAAGGGAGAGTGGGCGGCGCATGGTCACTCCACCGTGAAATGGCCGACGCCGTCGGCGCGGATTGCGACGCTGGCGTCGCCGGCGGAAAAAGTGAGGACGAAAGGTTTGTCGACCGGTTCGCGGCCGAACACGATGCGCATGGGGTCGGTCTCGGCGGCACTTGCCGGCGCAACCGATACCGCCACCGGCGCGCGCTTGAATTCGCGCTCGCGCAGCAAGTCGTCCTGGGTGATCGACTGCCACTTGTTGCCGTCTCGCATGAGAAAACGGTAGCCGCCGGAATCGGCCTCGAAGGCGATCGGCCGGTTGCGCACGATCGCCTCGTCGCGCGCCAGCTGCAGCAGCAGTGCCACGCGCTGCGCTTCGCCCTGCAGTACCTGGCGTTCGCCCGGCATCGCATTGAAGGCGACCATGCCGATCAGGATGCCGGCGATGACCAGCACCACCAGCAGTTCAAGCAGGGTGAAGCCGCGCGCGGCGCGATGCGTCGAAGTGCGCGCGCGCGCGGCGGATGCGGTGATTACAGATCCCACGACCCGATGTCTGCATCGTTGCCGGCACCGCCGGGCTGGCCGTCGGCACCGAAGGAAAACACATCGACCTCGCCCTTCACGCCCGGCGACAGGTACTGGTAGGCACTGCCCCACGGGTCCTTGGGCAGCTTGTCGACGTAGCCGCCCTGCTTCCAGCCGTTCGCGGCCGGACCGCTGGTCGGCTTCGCAATCAGCGCCTGCAGGCCCTGCTCGGTGGTCGGATAACGCTGGTTGTCGAGCTTGTACAGCTTGAGCGCCTGCATCAGCGTGGCGATGTCCTGCCGCGCTGCGGTGATGCGCGCGTCGTCGGCGCGTCCCATCAGCTTGGGCACGACCAGCGCGGCCAGGATACCCATGATGACCACCACCACCATGATCTCGATCAGGGTGAAGCCGCGCTGGACCAGTCCGGCGCGGGCGCGGCGGGAAGAGGAAGCGTATGTATGCATGAACTCGTTTTCGGATAATGACAAAGAAACTATTAGTATAAGGCCATCGGGCATGCAGAACTTACCAGATCGGCAAGGTCGCCGGTTTGACATGGCACGACAGAAATACGGCCGGGGCGGGAAAGAGTTAGTGCGCCGCTTGCTTGCGGCATTGCCCGATGCTGGGCTTGAGACAGGCTGCAGGGACTGCGGTTCCCATGCGCAAGCAATTCGGTGCCGGAACAAACCGGTGCCGCGAGCAGTCTTTCTGACAACGGCAGTCCGTGCCGATGCGCAAAAAAGGAGAGTTTCCATGTCCCTGCCCCGTCCAGCTCCCGGCGACATCATCGATATCCACCCGCTCGGCCCGGCATTGGCCGACGCCGCTTCCATCGCCCTGGTGCGAACCGATGATGTCGAAGTGATGCGGCTGGTGCTGCCGAAGGGAAAATCCATCCCGGAACATCACGTGCCGGGGGAAATCACGCTGCAGTGCATAGAGGGAACGATCGAGGTCCAGGCCGGCGACCGGACGCAGAACCTGCGCGCCGGCGAACTGCTTTATATCCAGGGCAATACGCCGTATGCGCTCTATGCGCTGGAAAATGCGTCGGCGCTGATGACGATGCTGCGCAAGGATGACCCGCAGGTGACGCACTAGTGACCAGAGGCCGCCAGGGCCTGTTTTATAACAGGGCACAGGCCCGGTGTCAGGACGCCTCGTCCCTGGGGTCGCGCGACAACAGCCGCTCGACCATCGCGCGCGGCGAATCGCCGTCGAACAGCACCGCCGCCACCGCGTTCGAGATCGGCATCTCGATGCCGGCATCGGCCGCCAGCGCCCGCACCGCCTGCGCGCAGCGCACGCCTTCGGCCACGTGACCGAGTTCGGCGACGATGGCATCCAGTTTCTTGCCTTGCGCCAGGCCGAGCCCGACCTGGCGGTTGCGCGACAGGTCGCCGGTACAGGTCAGGATGAGATCGCCGACGCCGGTCAGGCCCATGAAGGTTTCCGGCCGGCCGCCGAGCGCCACGCCAAGCCGGGTGATCTCGGCCAGGCCGCGGGTGATCAGCGCCGCGCGCGCATTCAGTCCCAGGCCCATGCCGTCGATGACGCCGGTGGCAATCGCAAGAATGTTCTTCACCGCGCCGCCGACTTCGACGCCGGTCAGGTCGTCGGTCGAATACACCCGCATGCTGCGCCCGTGCACCGCGCCGACCACGCATTCGCGCAGCGCCGGGGCGGCGGAGGCCACCGTCAGCGCGCACGGCAGGCCCTGCGCCACCTCCTGCGCGAAGGACGGCCCGGAGAGCGCACCGTGCGGAAGGTCCGCACCGAGCACCTCGCGCACCACCTGGTGCGGCAGCAGGCGGGTTTTTTCTTCGAGGCCCTTGCACAGCCAGACCAGGTTCGGGATCGGCCTGCCCTGCAGCCGCTGCGCCAGCGGGCGCAGCCCGGCCACAGAGGAGGCGACGATCAGCAGTCCGCTGCCGGCGACATGGGCGACGGCGGCGTCAAAATCGGAAGTGGCCTGCAGGCCCGCGGGCAGCGCAAAACCGGGCAGGTAGGCACTGTTCTCGCGCGTGGCGGCGGCGTTGCGCATCGCGCCTTCATCGCGCCCCCACAGCATGACGCGATGGCGGTCCGCGAGCAGGATGGCGAGCGCGGTTCCCCAGGCGCCTGCGCCGAGGATGGAGATATGCAGGGGATGATGCGGGCGGGGCGTGGCGGTCTGCACCTTACTCGCCCCAGACTTCGGTTGCGCGCACAAAGCCACTCTGGCCGTCGCGGTGCCTTACCCTGACCCAACCGGCGGTCACCGGATCGAGCATGTCGAGCAGTACGCCCTTGTCGGCGGTAAACACGATCGGCGCCGATTCTTCCGCCGCCGCCCGCACGCGGGCGCTGGCGGCATTGACCACGACATTGCGACGCGGCACCAGCAGCCGCGACTGCACCCAGGTGAGATCGCCGGCCATGTCGCGTACCTTCATCCATTCGCCATAGGTGAGCACGACTTCCAGCGGCATGCCGCGCGGCGCGACGAACAGCTTGCGCCCCTTGAGCGAGGGCGCATCGTACAGCACCGCGGGGGCG
Source organism: Noviherbaspirillum sp. (assembly GCF_035627455.1). Classification (GTDB taxonomy): domain Bacteria; phylum Pseudomonadota; class Gammaproteobacteria; order Burkholderiales; family Burkholderiaceae_D; genus Noviherbaspirillum. The sequence goes on along the minus strand of NZ_DASPLS010000072.1, from coordinate 5,154 downwards.
GCGCCGACGGAACGGTAGTCGAGCGCCTGCGCGGCGCCCGCGGCCAGCAAGGCAGCCGGCAGCATGAACAGGCGCACTGCTTTCATCACACCTCCCTGCATGGACAACCCGTTTCTTAGTGTTTTGCCGGGGTGCCGTCGGGCATCAGCAGGCCCGAGCCTTGCTGCTGTTGCTGTTGCTGTTCGGCCAGTTGCTGCAGGCGCTGCTGGTAGAAGGCTTCGAAGTTGATCTCGGCCAGGTGCACCGGCGGAAAACCGGCGCGCGTGATCGCGTCGGCGATGTTGGCACGCAGGTAGGGATAAATGATATTGGGGCAGCCGATGCCCAGCAGCGGATCGAGCTGTTCGGCCGGGATATTGGCCGCTTCGAAGATGCCCGCCTGCTTGCCTTCAACCAGGAAAGCCACCTTGTCCTTGATCTTCGCCGTCACGGTAATGGTGACGGTCGATTCGTAAATCGTCTCGGCCAGCGCTTCGGCGCCGACGTCGACCGCCACTTCGATATTCGGCCCATCCTGCTCCAGGAAAATCGCCGGCGAGTTCGGCTGCTCAAGCGACAGGTCCTTCAGGTAGATGCGCTGGATCTGGAACACGGGTTGCTGGTTTTGCTCGGACATGGGCGTCTTTCGTTATGTAGGATAGAAGGAAAAAGGACGGCGCTCGCCGTCCCTTCATGGAAGAATTGCCAAGTTTAAGCGCCTTGGAGCAGCGCGTCCAGCTTGCCTTCGTGATCGAGCTTGCTGAGCTCGTCGAAGCCGCCGACGTAGGTTTCGCCGATATAGATCTGCGGCACGGTGCGCCGGCCGGTCTTCTGCATCATTTCCGCACGCTGCTCCGGCTGCAGGTCGACGCGGATCTTCTCGATGTTCTGCACGCCCTTCGCCGTGAGCAGCCGCTCGGCCATCACGCAATAAGGGCAGACGCCGGTGCTGTACATCAAAACATGCGCTGTCATGATCGCTGCTCCATCATTTCGTCAGCGGCAGGCCTTGCGCCTGCCACGCGGCAACGCCGCCATCGAGGCAGGCCACCTCGCCGAATCCCGCCTTCTTGAACTGGCTCGCCGCCTTCGGGGAACGGGCCCCGTTCTGGCAGACGAGGATGATCGACTTCGACTTGAACTTGTCCAGTTCACCGATTCGCTTGGACAACTCACCCAGCGGGATGTTCTTTGCGTCGCGCAGGTGACCCGCGCCGAATTCGTTCGGATCGCGCACGTCGACAATGACGGCCCGGCCCTGGTTGATCAGCTGCGTGGCTTGCAAGGTGGAAACCTGGTTGCCCCTGCGACGCAGGCTCGGCCACAAGAGCGCCCCGCCGGAAACGAGAGCAATGCCGAACAGCCAGATATTATCGATAAGAAATTTCACAGTTACTTTCCAAGGTTGACAGGGTATTCTGGACGGGGGAAACAGGCCGGACGAGCCGGTTACCGCGTTCGGAATGCCCTCTAAGCAATCCCGCCATTATAAAATAGAAGCCGAAACCGCATTCCGAATCCTGCAATCCTTTATTTTGCCCATATCCAACATGTACAAAATCGTATTCATGCGCCACGGCGAATCGACGTGGAACCTGGAAAACCGTTTCACCGGCTGGACCGACGTCGACCTCACCGAAAAAGGCATCAACGAGGCGCGCCAGGCCGGCAAGATCCTGAAAGAAGCCGGGTTCGACTTTGACCTGTGCTACACCTCGGTGCTGAAGCGCGCCATCCGCACCCTCTGGCTGACGCTGGACGAGATGGACCTGATGTGGCTGCCGGTGGTGCACGACTGGCGCCTGAATGAACGCCACTACGGCGCGCTGCAGGGCCTGAACAAGGCGGAAACCGCCGCCCAGTACGGCGACGAGCAGGTGCTGGTCTGGCGCCGCAGCTACGACGTGCCGCCGAACCCGCTCGAAGCGAACGATCCGCGCACCTCCTACAACGACCCGCGCTACGCCGGCCTGAAGAAGGAACAGATCCCGCTGACCGAGTGCCTGAAGGACACCGTCGCGCGCGTGATGCCTGCGTGGGACGAGTCGATCGCGCCCGCCATCCGCGCCGGCCGCAAGATCCTGATCTCCGCACACGGCAACAGCCTGCGGGCGCTGATCAAGAGCCTCGACGGCATCAGCGACAAGGACATCGTCGGGCTGAACATTCCCAACGGCCAGCCGCTGGTCTATGAGCTGGACGCGGACCTGAAGCCGATCAGGAGCTACTATCTCGGCGACCAGGAAGCGATCGCCAAGGCGATGGCCGCGGTCGCCAGCCAGGGAAAGGCGAAGTAACGCTTTTCGATGCCGTTCCTGCGCCGCTCCGGCCCCCATCCCGCATCTCCCCCGGACGACCGGCCCCGCACAGGCGCCGGCTGGGGTCTTGTCGCGGCGTTCGGACTGGCTGCTCTGATCCTGGCCACGCCGGCGATCGCCGCCAAGGTCTCCGAACGCACCCGCCAGAAGCGGGCCGCCGAAGCGGAACGGGCCGAACTGCAGCAGAAGCTGGAAGCCCTCAAGCGCGACATCGGCAAGACCGAAGTGGCGAAAAGCCACGCGGCCGACGCGCTGGCCAGTTCCGAGGCGGCGATTTCCGAAGCCAACCGCGCGCTGCATGAACTCGACCGCGAGCAGCGCGACGCCGAAGCGCGTCTGGCGCGGCTGGCGGAGGAGCAGGAAAAGCTGTCGCGCGCGATCGCCGGACAGCAGAAAAAGCTGTCGACGCTGCTGCGCGAGCAGTATGTGGCCGGCAACGAAGACCGGATCAAGCTGCTGCTGTCCGGCGACAATCCCAACCGCATCAACCGCGAACTGCAATACATGGGTTATGTATCGCAGGCGCAGGCCAGGCTGATCGAGGCGTTGCGCGCCAACATGAAAGCGGTCGAGGACAATAAGGCCGCCGCGCAGGACGCGCGCGACGAACTCGAGGAAATCGCGCAGGAGCAACGGCAGCAGAAGACCCAGCTGGAAAAGGAAAAGGCGCGCCGCGCGACGCTGCTGGCCCAGCTGTCGAGCAAGCTGGCGGCCCAGCGCAGGGAAGCCGGCAACATCGAGCGCGACGAGCAGCGCCTGGCCGGCCTGGTCGACAAGCTGGCCAAATTGATCGAAGAACAACAGAAGGCCGACGCGGCGGCCCGCGAAAAACGACGCCAGGAACAGCTGGCGCGGGCCAGCAAGCTCAAGAACGATGCGCAAGCCGACAAAAAAGTGAGTTCCGTCAAGACGGCGCCGCACAATCCTGATGCAATTGACAATGACGAGCCGCCAGCCAAATTGACGACTCGTAATGAACTCGCACCGGATGCGAACGTCCAAGACGGTCATGCACTGGCCTTCGCATCCCTGCGCGGCCAGCTGCGGCTGCCGGTCAAGGGCGACGTGGTAGCCAGGTTCGGCAGCAAGCGGGGCGAAGGGCCGAGCTGGAAGGGCCTGTTCATCCGCACGCCGGAGGGCGCCGAGGTCAAGGCGGTGGCAACCGGCCAGGTTGTCTTCGCGGAATGGCTGCGCGGCTTCGGCAACCTGATCATCATCGACCACGGCGGCCAGTACATGACCATCTACGGCAACAACCAGGCGGTCCTGAAACGGGCCGGCGACACGGTCAGGACGGGCGAGATCATTGCAAGCGCAGGCAACAGCGGCGGCAACGAACATTCGGGTTTATACTTTGAGATGCGGCACCAGGGCCGTGCAATTGATCCCCTCGGCTGGGTCAGTACCAGATAGCCGGCGGGATCGATAACTACAGGTGAGACATGAGCAGTAAATTGAAGAACTTCGGCCTTATCGGTCTGGGCGTCGTGGCAGGCATAGCAGGATCGATGCAGTTTGAAGCAAGCGCGCAGAAACACAGCGCGCCCCTGCCGCTGGAGGAACTGCGCCAGCTGGCCGACGTGTTCGGCCTGATCAAGACGGACTACGTCGAAGCTGTCGAAGACAAGAAGCTGCTCACCGAAGCGATTTCGGGCATGGTTTCCTCGCTCGACCCGCACTCCGCCTATCTCGACAAGAAGGCCTTCAAGGAGTTGAAGGAAGGCACGCAGGGCAAGTTCGTCGGCCTGGGCATCGAGGTCGGCATGGAAGACGGCTATGTGAAAGTCATTTCGCCGATCGAGGACTCGCCCGCCTTCAAGGCCGGCCTGAAGTCCGGCGACCTGATCACCCGCCTCGACAACACGCCGGTCAAGGGCCTGACGCTGGATGAGGCGGTCAAGCGCATGCGCGGCGAACCGAACACCAAGATCACGCTGACCATCGCCCGCAAGGAAGAGGACAAGCCGATCATCGTCACCATCGTGCGCCAGGAGATCCGGGTGCAGAGCGTGAAGTCCAAGATCATCGAACCGGGCTATGCATGGCTGCGCGTGTCGCAGTTCCAGGAGCCGACGGTCGAAGACATGGCCAAGAAGCTGCAGGCGATCTACCAGCAGGACCCGAACCTGAAGGGCCTGGTGCTCGACCTGCGCAACGACCCGGGCGGCGTGCTGCCGGGCGCTATCGGCGTGTCGGCGGCCTTCCTGCCGAAGGACGTGCCGGTGGTCTCCACCAACGGCCAGCTGCCGGATTCCAAGCAGACCTTCTATGCGCGCCGCGAGTTCTACACCTCCTCGCGCACCGCTTCCAGCGACCCGCTGGCCAAGCTGCCGGAAGCGGTGAAATCGGTGCCAATCGTGGTGCTGGTCAATACCGGCTCCGCCTCGGCATCGGAAATCGTCGCCGGCGCGCTGCAGGATTACAAGCGCGCCACCATCATGGGCACGCAGACCTTCGGCAAGGGTTCGGTGCAGACCATCCGCCAGCTGTCCGCCGATACCGCGGTCAAGCTGACCACCGCCCGCTACTACACGCCGAACGGCCGCTCGATCCAGGCCAAGGGCATCGTGCCTGACCTGCTGGTGGATGAATATCCGGACGGCGACGGCCTGAACGGTTTCCGCCTGCGCGAAGCGGACCTGGAAAAGCATCTTTCCAATGACCGCGACAAGGAAGAAGCCAAGCAGAAAATCGATGAACTGGAAGAAGCTCAACGTATCGCTGCGCTCGAGAAAAAACGCAAGCCGCTCGAATTCGGCAGCAAGGACGACTTCCAGCTGGCACAGGCGCTGAACCACCTCAAGGGTCTGCCGGTGAAAACCTCCAAGACCAGCGTCGTGGAAAGCAAGAAGGAACC
>NZ_DASPLS010000071.1:0-50867 GCF_035627455.1 Noviherbaspirillum sp. | reverse complement strand
GACCTGAACCGCGACATCTGGGGCTACATCTCGCTCGGCTACTTCAAGCAGAAGACCAAGGCCGGCGAGATCGGTTCGTCGACCATGCCGCACAAGGTCAACCCGATCGATTTCGAGAACTCCGAAGGCAACCTCGGCCTGGCCAATGCGGTGTTGAAGCACCTGTCGGAAAAGCTGCCGGTCTCGCGCTGGCAGCGCGACCTGACCGACTCCACGGTGCTGCGCAACATCGGCGTCGCCTTCGGCTATGCGGTGCTCGCCTATGACAGCTGCCTGCGCGGCCTGAACAAGCTCGAAGTCAACCCGGCACGGCTGGCGGAAGACCTGGACGCGACCTGGGAAGTGCTGGCAGAACCGGTGCAGACGGTGATGCGCCGCTACGGCATCGAGAATCCGTACGAGCAGCTCAAGGAACTCACGCGCGGCAAGGGCATCTCGAAGGATGCGCTGCGCGAGTTCATTACCGGCCTGGCGATTCCGCAGCAAGCCAAGGACCAGCTGCTGGCGATGACCCCGGCCAATTACATCGGCCGCGCCGCCGACCTGGCGCGCAAGGTCTGAGCCCGGCGCCGACGCCCTGCCCTCAAATCAGGGCGATACCCCTGCCGGATCGCCCTGCCTGGCCACGCCGCTGGTGCGGCGCGGCGCGCCATGCCGCAACCATCCCGATATCGCTCTTTTGCTGGAGCAACCAGACGTGAAGAAAGAACGCTTCCTTCGCAGCATCCGCCTGCTGGCGGAGTGCTACCACGCCTTCGAGCGCCTGTCCGGCTCGCATATCCGCACGCTCGGCCTGACGCCGCCGCAGTTCGACATCATCGCCACGCTCGGCAATACCGAGGGCATGCCGTTCAAGGAACTGGGGGAGAAGACCCTGATCACCAAGGGAACGCTGACCGGGGTGGTCGACCGGCTGGAAGGCAAGGGCCTGGTGCGCCGCGTGGTCTGCGTGGAAGACCGGCGCAGCACCATCGTCAGGCTGACGGCGAAGGGCGAAGCGCTGTTCAAACGGGTTTTCCCGCCTCATGTAGAATTTTGCAGGCAGCCCTTCCTTGGCTACCGGGAGCAGGACTTCGACAAGCTCGAGCGCGAGCTGGCGAAGCTGAAACAGCGCCTGGAAGCGGCGGCGGACAAGGTTTAGCAGGCCGTCGCGGCGAATAGCGTGCAGGACGCATCGCCGGCGGCAGCAGTTGCTGAACACACAAACAATCCAGCAAAGGAGCTTGTATGAGACACCCGATAGCCAGCATCGCCCTGACAACGCTGATCGCAATCCCCTTCTCCGCCCAAGCGCAGTTCGCCAAGGTCGAGGACGCCGTCAAGTACCGTCAGTCCGTGTTTTCGGTGATGGGTACGCACATGGGCCGCGTTGGGGCGGTGGTCAAGGGCGAAAGGCCGTACGACAAGGCAGCCGTCGAAGGCGACGTGGCGGTGATCGAGATGATGTCGAAGCTGCCATGGTCGGCCTTCCCGCAGGGTTCCGACCTGCAGAACTCGAAGGCCAAGCCGGAGCTCTGGAAGGAGCAGGATAAATTCAAGGCGGCCGCGGAAAAGATGCAGCAGGAAGTCGCGAAGCTTTCCACCGCCTCAAAATCCGGTGACCTGAATGCGATCAAGTCGGCATTCGGCGGCGTCGGCCAGTCGTGCAAGAACTGCCACGACAACTACCGCAACAAGTAATCCCGCTCTCACCTATGGAACGCCCGCCGGCACGTGCCCGCGGGCGTTTTTCATGGATCACACCGACGGCGCCGGCAGCGTGACGAGGTAGTACACAGCGCCGGCCCAGGCGGCCAGCAGCGCCAGCGCCAGCAGCCGCATGGCCCAGGAATCATTGGCGGCCGGCGCGTCGAATTCGACTTCATGATCGCCGGTGATCATCGGCCGCACCAGGTTCTGCCGCTTCCCGATCTGATAGAACGCGATCGCCGCCAGGTGCAGGCCGACCATTACATAGATCGCGGTTGCGCTGACCTCCGTGTGAAACCAGGTGAAGCTATCGGACAACTCCTTGCTGATGAACTTCACCAGCGGGCCTTCATTGACGATGTCGTCGTTCGAAAACAGGCCGGACACCGCCTGCGCGAGCACCACGCCGAGCAGGGCGAACACCGCCAGGCTGCCAAGCGGATTGTGCCCGAGCCGCTTGCGCTCCTCGCCACGCAGGTAACCCATCACCGTGGACGGACCATAGAGGAAACTGGAAAAGCGCGCATAGCGCGGCCCCACCAGCCCCCAGAGGATGCGGAACCCGAGCAATGCCAGCACCGCGTAGCCGGCACGGAAATGCCAGTCCATTGCATTGCCGCCGATGTTTTCCGTGACCACGGAGGCCACGACCAGCGCCGCCAGAGCCCAGTGGAACAGGCGGATCGGCAGGTCCCAGACGCGTACTTTCTTCATGCCTTGTCCTTTCGAGTGCAAGCATCAGTGTAGACGAAAAAAAAAGCCGGCTCGAAAGCCGGCTTTTTTGTTGCAGCGGAGATCAGACCACCGCGCCGTCAGTCTCGTCCTTTTCCTTGACCGGCTTGATCAGGTCTTCGCGCGTGACGCCCAGCCACATGGCGACCGCGGCCGCGACGAACACCGAGGAATAGATGCCGAACAGGATGCCAATGGTCAGCGCGACCGCGAAGTAATGCAGCGTCGGGCCGCCGAACAGCAGCATCGACAGCACCATCATCTGGGTGGAGCCGTGGGTGATGATGGTTCGGGAAATGGTGCTGGTGATCGCGTGGTTCATCACTTCCCCGGTCCCCATCTTCCCGTAGCGGCGGTCGCGGAAGGTTTCACGCACGCGGTCGAAAATCACGACCGATTCATTGACCGAATAGCCCAGGATCGCAAGCACCGCGGCCAGCACCGTCAGCGAGAATTCCCACTGGAAGAATGCGAAGAAGCCGAGGATGATCACCACGTCGTGCAGGTTCGCGACGATCGCCGCGACCGCGAATTTCCATTCGAAGCGGAACGCGAGATAGATCACGATGCCGATGATCACCATGCTGAGCGCGAGCAGGCCGTCGTGCGCCAGTTCGTCGCCCACCTGCGGACCGACGAATTCCACCCGCTGCAGCTTGACCGATTCTTCCTGCGCCTTGAGCGCCGACATCACCCGCTCGCTCTGCTGCGCGGAGCCGACGTCCTTGCGGGCGGGCAGGCGGATCATCACGTCTTGCGCGGTGCCGAAGCTCTGCACCTGGGTATCGGTGTAGCCCAGCCCCTCGATGGTCTTGCGGATGCCTTCCAGGTCGGCCGGTCTGCTGTAGTTCACCTCGATGACGGTGCCGCCGGTGAACTCGATCGACAGGTGCAGTCCCTTGTAGACCAGGAAAAACACTGCCGCCACGAAGGTGAGAAGCGACACCACATTGAAGATCAATGCGTGGCGCATGAAGGGGATGTCCTTCTTGATGCGGAATAACTCCATTACATTCCTTTCTGTCGCAGATTCCTGCCGGCGGCCGCAGCCGCCCTCTTTACATTCCTGTCAGGCGTTCGGCTTCCACACCTGGCCGATCGATACGCTGGTCAGCTTCTTCTTGCGGCCATACCACAGGTTGGCGATGCCGCGCGAGACGAAGACCGACGAGAAGATCGAGGTCATGATGCCGAGGCAGTGCACCACCGCGAAGCCGCGGATCGCGCCCGAACCGAAGATCAGGAGCGCCAGGCCGGCGATCATGGTCGTCACGTTGGAATCGAGAATCGTGGCCCACGCGCGGTCGAAGCCGGCGGCGATCGCCGCATGCGGACTGTTGCCCGCGCGCAGTTCCTCGCGTATCCGCTCATTGATCAGCACGTTGGCGTCGATCGCCATGCCGAGCGTGAACGCGATTGCGGCCATGCCGGGCAGCGTCAGCGTCGCCTGCAGCGTGGACAGCACCGCGATCAGCAACAGCAGGTTGACCGCCAGCGCGAATACGCTGAAGAAGCCGAACAGGTGATAGTAGATGAACATGAAGACGGCGATCGCCGCGAAGCCGTACAGCGTCGAGTTGAAGCCCTTCTCGATGTTTTCTGCGCCCAGCTGCGGGCCGATCGTGCGCTCCTCGATGATTTCCATCGGGGCCGCCAGCGAGCCGGCGCGCAGCAGCAGCGCCAGGTCGTTGGCCGCTTCCGACGAACCCATGCCGGTGATCTGGAAGCGGGAACCGAGCTCGTCGCGGATGGTGGCGACCGTCAGCACCTCGCCACGGTTCTTTTCGAACAGCACGATCGCCATCAGCTTGCCGATTTTTTCCCGGGTGGCTTCGCGCATGCGGCGGCCGCCGTCGCCGTTCAGGTCGATGCTGACCGACGGCTGCTGGTTCTGGTCGAAGCTGGCGGAGGCGCTGGAAATATAATCGCCGGTAATGATCGGTTCCTTGTACAGCACGACCGGTGCACCCTTGCCGATCTTGAACAGCTCGGAGCCGAACGGCACCGCGGCGGTCTGCTCGGTGCCGCGCACCACGCTCTCGTCGACCATGCGCACTTCCAGCGTCGCGGTGCGGCCGATGATGTCTTTTGCGCGCGAGACGTCCTGCACGCCGGGCAGCTGCACCACGATGCGGTCGGCGCCCTGGCGCTGGATCACCGGCTCGGCCACGCCGAGTTCGTTGACGCGCTTGGACAGCGTGCTGATGTTTTGCTGGACCGCTTCCTCGACGTTGCGCTTGAGCGCTTCCGGCCTGAAGCTGGCGACCAGCTTCAGGTCCGCGCCTTCGGCGGCGTCCTGGTAGACCAGTTCGGACAGCTGCGAAGACAGCACTTCCCTCGCCTTGTCGCGGGTTTCCGCGTCGCGGAACCTGATCTCGATCGCATCGCCGCCGCGGGCGATGCCGGCATGGCGCACGTTCTTGTCGCGCAGCAGGCTGCGCACGCTAGCCTGCAGGCCCTGCAGGCGCTTGTTCAGCACGCCCTTGGTATCCACCTGCATCAGGAAGTGCACGCCGCCGCGCAGATCGAGGCCGAGGTACATCGGCAGCGCGTGCAGGCTCTGCAGCCACTGCGGCGTGTTCGGCATCAGGTTGAAGGCGACGATATAGGTCGGATCGTTCGGGTCCGTATTCAGCGCCTTCTCGAGCAGCGCCTTGGCCTTGAACTGGGTATCGGTGTCCTCGAAGCGGGCGCGGACCGAGCCCTGGTTGCCGCTGACATCGAAAAACATGCCGTCGGGCTTGAGGCCGCCCTTGTTGAGCGCGTCTTCCACCGCCGACAGCGTGGCCTCGCCCACCTTGACGGTCGCTTTGGCGCTGCTGATTTGCACGGCGGGCGACTCGCCGAAGAAGTTCGGGATCGTGTAGATGACGCCGAACAGCAGCGCGATCACGATCAGGATGTATTTCCAGAGGGGGTAGCGATTCATAGGATTCGAGGTTCCGCGTTGGGCGGGCCGTACTTGCATACGCGCCCGCAAAACATGCCGGCAGGAAAGCCGACCCGGCGTCCCTTACAGCGACTTGATGGTGCCCTTGGGCAACAGAGTGGAGACGGCGGCCTTCTGCGCGACGATTTCCGTACCGTCGGCGATCTCCAGCGTGACATACGCGTCGGTGACCTTGGTCACGCGACCGACGATGCCGCCGGCTGTCACCACTTCATCTCCCTTGCCGAGCGCATCGAGCATGGCTTTCTGCTCTTTCTGGCGTTTCATCTGCGGGCGGATCATCAGGAAGTACAGCACGACGAACATCAGGATGATTGGCAGGAAGCTCATGAAGCTGCTTTCGGCCCCTGCGGCCGCGGTTTGCGCGTATGCGTTGGAAATGAACACGGGTTTTGCTCCTAGCTGTTGTGTAGACTAACCCGGCATTTTAGCGCATTCACGCCGGGTTTCCTTACATCCCCGGGCGACAGCAGGCTGCCGGCCGGTATCGATATCGCGTTGTCTATACGCCGCGCGCCCGGTCCGCATGGAACTGGGCAACGAAGACCTGGAACCGGTCGGCATCGATCGCCGCGCGGATTTCCCGCATCAACTGCAGATAGTAATGCAGGTTGTGGATGGTATTGAGCCGCGCGCCGAGGATTTCGCCGGCGCGATGCAGGTGGTACAGGTAGGCGCGCGAGAAGTTGCGGCAGGCATAGCACTCGCAGCTTTCGTCGAGCGGCTTGTCGTCGTCCTTGTAGCGGGAATTCTTGATCTTCAGGTCGCCGTAGCGGGTAAACAGCCAGCCGTTGCGCGCATTGCGGGTCGGCATCACGCAGTCGAACATGTCGACGCCGGACGCGACGCCGGCGACCAGATCTTCCGGCGTGCCCACACCCATCAGGTAATGCGGCTTGTCGGCCGGCAGGCGCGGCCCGACGTGCTCCAGCACCCGCATCATGTCTTCCTTCGGCTCGCCCACCGACAGGCCGCCGATCGCATAGCCTTCGAAGCCGATCTCCTGCAGGCCGGCCAGCGACTCGTCGCGCAGGTGCTCGAACATGCCGCCCTGCACGATGCCAAACAGCGCATTCGGGTTCTCGCCGCGGTCGAACTCGTCGCGCGAGCGCTTCGCCCAGCGCAGCGACATGCGCATCGATTTGCCGGCCTGCGCCTCGGTCGCGGGATCGCCGTCGATCTCATACGGCGTGCATTCGTCGAACTGCATCACGATGTCGGAATTGAGCACGCGCTGGATCTGCATCGAGATTTCCGGCGACAGGAACAGCTTGTCGCCGTTGATCGGCGATGCGAACTTGACACCCTCTTCGGTGATCTTGCGCATCGCGCCCAGGGAAAACACCTGGAAGCCGCCGGAGTCGGTCAGGATCGGCTTGTCCCAGCCGATGAAGCGATGCAACCCGTCGAACTTGCCGACCACGTCCAGCCCCGGCCGCAGCCACAGGTGGAAGGTATTGCCGAGGATGATCTGGGCGCCGACGTCATGCAGTTCTTCCGGCGACATCGCCTTCACCGAGCCGTAGGTGCCGACCGGCATGAAGATCGGGGTTTCGACGACGCCATGGTTGAGCGTCAGGCGGCCGCGGCGCGCGCGGCCGTCGGTCTTGAGGAGTTTGAAATTCAGCATTGTGTATTTTTCGTCAGGAGCATCGCATCGCCGTAGCTGAAGAAGCGGTAGCGCTTCTCGATCGCATGGGCGTATGCGGCGCGGATCTGCCGGTAGCCGGCGAAGGCCGACACCAGCATCAGCAGGGTCGATTTCGGCAGGTGGAAATTGGTGATCATCCGGTCCACCGTCTTGAAGGTGTAGCCGGGGGTGATGAACAGCGTGGTATCGGCGCTGCCGGCCGCGAGCGTGCCGGACTGCGACGCCGACTCCAGCGCGCGCATGCTGGTGGTGCCGACCGCAACCACATGCCGGCCCGCCGCATGCGCGGCGCGCACCGCCTCGACGGTTTCGGGCGGCATCGTATACCACTCGCTGTGCATCTTGTGTTCGGCAAGATTTTCGGTGCGCACCGGCTGGAAGGTGCCGGCGCCGACATGCAGCGTCACATAGGCGAAGCGCACGCCCTTGTCCTGCAGGCGGTCGAGCAGCGCCTGGTCGAAATGCAGGCCGGCGGTCGGCGCCGCCACCGCGCCCGGCTCCTTCGCATACACCGTCTGGTAACGCTTCTCGTCGAAGTCGTCCGCCGCATGCTCGATGTAGGGCGGCAGCGGCAGGCGGCCGTGGGCGTCGATCAGGTCGAACACGTCGGATGGGAACTGCAGCGTGTAGAACTCGCCTGCGCGTTCGCCCACCGTCACCTCGAAGGCGTCGGCCAGCCGGATCCGGCTGCCGGCCCTGGGCGACTTGGAAGCGCGCACCTGCGCCAGCACATGGCGGGTGTCGAGCACCCGCTCGACCAGCACTTCGACCTTGCCGCCGCTGTCCTTGGCGCCGAAAAAGCGTGCCTTCAGCACCCGGGTATTGTTGAAGACCAGCAGGTCTCCCGGCGCCAGCAGGTCGACCACGTCGGCGAAGCTGCGGTCGGCCCGCCTGTCGCCGTCGACCTCCAGCAGGCGCGATGCGCTGCGTTCGGGCAGCGGCATCTGCGCAATCAGTTCCTGCGGCAGGTCGAAATCAAAGTCGGAAAGCGAATACATGCGTCAGAATGGCAAGATGGATCAGGAAGCGGGCGAGTCCGGGTCATCCCGGGGGCGGGCGGCGCGTCCGCCCTTGGCAGAATTGCCATACAATGGCAGACCGACCGCTTCGGCCAAATAAAAACCCGCTATTTTACGCCCTGCAGCACGATTCACATGCCCGCCGTAAAGCGAAAAACCGCATCCCCCGAAAAATCCCAGGCCAATACCGGCGCCGCCAAGCTCGCGCGCCTCGGCCTGCGCACCGACATGGACCTGGTGCTGCACCTGCCGCTGCGCTATGAGGATGAAACCCGGGTGCTGCCGATCCGCGAGGCGGGTTTCATGGGCGGCAACAGCGCGCAGGTCGAAGGCGTGGTCACGGAATGCGACATCCAGTACCGGCCGCGCCGGCAGCTGGTGGTCACCATTGCCGACGAAACCGGGCCGCTGGTGATGCGTTTCCTGAATTTCTACGGCAACCAGGTCAAGCAGCTCGCCGCCGGCACGCGGGTACGCGCGCGCGGCGAGGTGCGCCACGGCTTCTTCGGCGCGGAAATGGTGCACCCGTCCTACAAGGTGGTGCAGGAAGGCGATCCGCTGCCGCAGGCGCTGACGCCGGTCTATCCTTCCGGCGAGGGCCTGCCGCAAGCCTACCTGCGCAAGGCGATCGCCAGTGCGATGACGCGGGTCGACTGGCGCGACACGCTGTCGCCGGCGCTGCTCGCCGCGCTGAAGCTGCAGGCTTTCGAGCCGTCGGTGCGGCTGCTGCACAACCCGCCGCCGGATGTCAGCGAGCAGGCGCTGATGGACCGCTCGCATCCGGCCTGGATCCGCATGAAATTCGACGAGCTGCTCGCACAGCAGCTGTCGCTCAAGCGCGCGCAGGCGGCGCGGCGCGCGAAAGGCGCGTCGGCGCTGCCGGTGCTCGGCGCGTTGTCGACCGCCTTCCTCGACGCGCTGCCCTTCGCCCTGACCGGCGCGCAGCAGCGGGTGCTGGCGGAGATCCGTGCCGACCTGCGCGAATCCTTCCCGATGCAGCGCCTGCTGCAGGGCGATGTCGGCAGCGGCAAGACGGTGGTCGCCGCGCTCGCTGCCGCGCAGGCGATCGACAGCGGCTTCCAGGCAGCGCTGATGGCGCCGACCGAAATCCTTGCCGAACAGCACTTCCGCAAAATCGCGCAATGGATGGAACCGCTCGGCGTGCGTGTTGCGTGGCTGACCGGCAGCCTGAAGAAAAAGGAAAAAGCCGAGGCGCAGGCGCGCATCGAAACGGGCGACGCGCAACTGGTGATCGGCACCCATGCGCTGATCCAGGAAGGCGTGGAGTTCGCGAAGCTCGGCCTGGTGATCGTGGACGAGCAGCATCGTTTCGGCGTCGGCCAGCGGCTGGCGCTGCGCAACAAGGGGCTGGATGCGGCAACCGTGCCGCACCAGCTGATGATGTCGGCCACGCCGATTCCGCGCACGCTGGCGATGACCTATTACGCCGACCTGGAAGTGTCGGTAATCGACGAACTGCCGCCGGGACGCACGCCGATCGTGACCCGCATCGTCGACCAGAACCGGCGCGACGAGGTGATCGAACGGGTGCATGCGGCGGCGCTCGAGGGCCGGCAGGTGTACTGGGTGTGCCCGCTGATCGAGGAATCCGAGGCACTGCAGCTGCAGACCGCGACCGATACCCATGCGATGCTGGCCGAGGCGCTGCCCGACCTGCGGGTGGGACTGGTGCACGGCCGCATGAAGCCGGCCGAGAAACAGATCGTGATGGACGGGTTTGCGCGCGGCGAGGTGCATGTGCTGGTTGCCACGACGGTGATCGAAGTCGGCGTCGATGTGCCCAACGCGTCGCTGATGGTGATCGAGCATGCGGAGCGCTTCGGGCTGTCGCAGCTGCACCAGCTGCGCGGGCGGGTCGGGCGCGGCTCGGCGGCGAGCGTCTGCCTGCTGCTCTACCAGAGTCCGCTCGGGCCGGTGGCAAAGCAGCGGCTGATGACGATGCGGGAAACCACCGACGGCTTCGAGATCGCGCGGCGCGACCTGGAAATCCGCGGCCCCGGCGAATTCCTCGGCGCCCGCCAGTCGGGCCAGGCGATGCTGCGCTTTGCCGACCTGCAGACCGACCAGTGGCTGGTGGAAAAGGCGCGCGACGTCGCGCACGTGTTGCTGCATGAGGATCCGGCAACCGTGGAGGCGCACCTGGCGCGCTGGCTGGGCGGGCGCGAAGAGTTCCTGAAGGTTTGACGCCGGCGGCGCCGGCGAGCTGTAAAAAAAGACCCGGATGGGCAGGCTGCCTCTGCCGTCCCTTGTTGTTCACTCCATATTCCGCACGGCATACATTTGCTTTTTCACATAGTCTTTATACTATGAATATTGCCAATGGTATTGAGGTTGGCTTTCAGACAAAACTAACGGACTCCTTGCCACGCGGGCAGACGCCATGACCCTTACCGAACTCAAATACATCGTCGCCGTCGCGCGCGAAAAACATTTCGGCCATGCAGCGGAGGCTTGTTTCGTCGCCCAGCCGACGCTGTCGGTGGCGATCAAGAAACTCGAGGATGAACTCGGCGTGGTGATCTTCGAACGCGGCGGCTCGGAAATTTCGATGACGCCGCTCGGCGCGCAGATCGTCGCGCAGGCCGAACGGGTGCTGGAGCAGACTGCGGCGATCAAGGAAATTGCCAAGCAGAACAAGGATCCTCTCGCCGGCCCGCTGCGCCTCGGCGTGATCTATACCATCGCGCCCTACCTGCTGCCGCCGCTGGTCAAGACCATGATCGAGCGGGTGCCGCAAATGCCGCTGGTGCTGCAGGAAAACTTTACCGTCAAGCTGGTCGAACTGCTGCGCCAGGGCGAACTGGACGCAGCGATCATGGCGCTGCCGTTCGCCGACCAGGGCCTGGAAGTGCAGCCGCTGTACGACGAACCCTTTGTCGTCGCGCTGCCGAAGAACCACCCGTGGGCAAACCGGACGGCGATCCGGGCGGAAGAACTGAAATCCGAAACCATGCTCCTGCTCGGCAACGGCCACTGCTTCCGCGACCAGGTGCTGGAAGTGTGCCCCGAGATGTCACGCTTTTCCACCAGCGGCGACGGCATCGCGCGCACCTTCGAAGGTTCGTCGCTGGAAACCATCCGCCACATGGTCGCTTCCGGCATCGGCATCACAGTGCTGCCGCATGGGTCGGTACCCGACATGCAGGCCAGGGACGGCATGCTGCGCTATGTGCCGTTCGAGGAACCGAGCCCGTCGCGGCGGGTGGTGATCGCATGGCGCAAGAGCTTCACCCGGCGCCCGGCGATTGAGGCGGTGCGCCAGGCGGTGCTGTCCTGCGACCTGCATGGCGCGACCATGCTGCGCGAGGCGGAAAGCGCGGAAGCCTGACCCGGTTCAGAGTTCGATGCGGCGGGTCGTCTGCCGGTCGAACCAGTGCAGCGACGCCGCATCGAAGCCGGCCTCCACCGCCTGCCCTGCCGCTACCTGCGTGCCGGCCGGCGCGCGCAAGACCAATCGCTGGCCGCCGCTGATGCCATGCACCAGCACGTCCGCCCCGAGCGCCTCCACCATTTCCACCTGCATGCGCACGCCCGGCGTTCCAAGGACCAGATGCTCCGGGCGCACGCCAAGGATGCATTCCCTGCCCGCCAGCGCGGCCGGCAGCGGCGGCAGTGCGATGGCGGCGCCGTCACCGAGTTCGAAGCGCCCGCCGTCGATCCTGCCATGCAGCAGATTCATCGGCGGCGAGCCGATGAATCCGGCCACGAAGGTGGTCGCCGGCCTGCCGTACACCTCCGCCGGCGTGCCGATCTGTTCCGCGCGGCCGGCATTCATCACGATCATGCGCTGGCCGAGCGTCATCGCCTCGACCTGATCATGCGTCACGTAGAGGCTGGTGGTGCCGAGCGTGCGGTGCAGCTTCTGGATCTCCAGGCGCATCTGCACCCGCAGCTTCGCATCGAGGTTGGACAGCGGTTCGTCGAACAGGAAGACCGCCGGCTCGCGCACGATCGCGCGGCCCATCGCCACCCGCTGGCGCTGGCCGCCGGACAGCTGGCGCGGCGTGCGCTGCAGCAGCGCGCCGAGTTCCAGGATCCGTGCCGCCTTCTGCACGCGGCTGTCGATGTCGCCCCTGGAAAAACCGCGGATCTTCAGGCCGTACGCCATGTTCTCGTACACGCTCATGTGTGGGTACAACGCATAGTTCTGAAACACCATCGCGATGTCGCGGTCCTTGGGTTCCAGTTGATTCACAACGCGCTCGCCGATCACGATCTGGCCGCCGCTGATTTCCTCCAACCCGGCCACCATGCGCAACAGCGTGGACTTGCCGCAGCCGGAGGGGCCGACCATCACGATGAATTCGCCGTCCGCGATATCGATGGAAATGCCATGGATGACTTCCACGGCCTTCGCTCCCTTGCCGTAGGTCTTGGTGATGTCTTTCAGATGGACGATTGCCATATTCCCTGTTTCCCGTTTCCCGGGTTATCGTCGATTAGTGGACGCCGCGGCCGCGCCGTCATTTTTCGGAATCCACCAGCCCCTTCACAAACCATTTCTGCATGATGACCACCACCAGCCCCGGCGGCAGCATTGCCAGGATCAGCGTGGCCATCACCATGTTCCACTCCGGCGCGGCATCGCCGCCGGCGATCATGGTCTTGATGCCGATGCCGATCGGGTACATCGCCTGGTCGGTCGACACCAGCAGCGGCCACAGGTACTGGTTCCAGCCGTAAATGAACATGATGACGAACAGCGCGATCACGTTGGTGCGCGACAGCGGCCACAGCACATCCCTGAAGAAGCGCAGCGGCCCGGCGCCGTCGATGCGCGCCGCCTCCGCCAGCTCCTCCGGCACGGTCAGGAAGAACTGCCGGAACAGGAAGGTGGCGGTCGCCGACGCGATCAGCGGAATCGTCAGTCCGGCATAGCTGTTGAGCATCCGCAGGTCGGACACCACCTGGTAGGTCGGCGTGATGCGGACCTCGACCGGCAGCATCAGGGTGACGAAGATCATCCAGAAGAACAGCGAACGTCCGGGAAAGCGGAAGTACACGATCGCAAACGCCGACAACATTGAAATCGCGATCTTGCCGATGGCGATCACCAGCGCGGAGACCAGGCTTACCCACATCATGCGCGCGACCGGCGGCACCGTGATGTAGCCCGACGCGCCTTTCACGAGCACCGCGGAATAGTTGGCAAGGAACTGGTCGCCGGGCACCAGCGACAGCGGCGCCAGCGCAGCTTGCTCGGCGGTCTGCGTGCTGGCGACGAAGGCGACATAGATCGGGAAGGCGACGATGGCCACGCCGACGATCAGCACCAGATGGCTGAGGATATCGAGGATGGGGCGGCGTTCGATCATGATTGTATGAAGTCCGATCTCACCTCCCCCTTCAAGAGGGAGGCCGGGTGGGGGATGGGTTTCTCTCGCGTCATATGGCACATGTCATGAGTACTGCACCTTCCTCTCCACATACTTGAACTGGATCACCGTCAGCGTGATCACGATCGCCATCAGCACCACCGACTGCGCGGCGGAACTGCCGAGGTCGCCGCCCTTGAAGCCGTCATGGAACACCTTGTACACCAGGATCTCGGTATCCTTGCCGGGGCCGCCATGGGTGGTCGCCTCGATGATCGCGAAGGTATCGAAGAAGGCATAGACGATGTTAATCACCAGCAAGAAGAACGTGGTCGGCGACAGCAGCGGGAACACGATGGTGAAGAAGCGCCGCACCGGGCCGGCGCCGTCGATCGCCGCCGCCTCGATCAGCGATTTCGGGATCGCCTGCAGGCCGGCGAGGAAAAACAGGAAGTTGTAGCTGATCTGCTTCCAGATCGCGGCGATCACGATCAGGATCATCGCATGCGAGCCGTCGAGCAGGCTGTTCCATTCGATGCCGGCACCTCGCAGCGCGTGCGCGACGACGCCCAGCGTCGGATTGAGCAGGAACATCCACAGCACGCCGACCACCACCGGCGACACCGCGTACGGCCAGATCAGGAAAGTCTTGTAGACGGTGGCCGCGCGGAGCACGCGGTCGGCGAATGCCGCCAGCAGCAACGACAGCGTCAGCCCGAAAAAGGCTACCAGCAACGAAAACATCGCAGTAGTCTTGAAGGACTCCAGATAGGTGTCGTCGTTGAACAGGTCGCGGAAGTTGTCGAACCAGACGAACTGCGAGGAGGCGCCAAAAGCGTCCTGCAGCAGCACCGACTGGTACAGCGCCTGCGCCGCGGGCCAGAAGAAGAACAGCAGCGTGACCAGGATCTGCGGCGCGACCAGCACGTACGGCAGCCAGGCGGATTTGAAGCGGGCGCGTTTTTCCATGTCTGTCGGGAAAAAGAACTGTAGGGTGGGTGGGGCCGCCGAGGTTGAGCGAAGCGCAACCCACCAAGCGCTTCGTGAACGTTCGAAGGTGGGATTCGCTTCGCTCAACCCACCCTCCAGGATACCGATGAGCGCTCCCCTTACCTGTTCGCCTTCTCGAACCGTACCAGCAGTTCGTCGCCGCGCCGCACCGCGTTGTCCAGCGCCTCCTTCGCGGTCTTCCTGCCGCCCCACACCTGCTCCAGTTCCTCGTCGACGATGGTACGGATCTGTACGAAACTGCCCAGGCGCAGGCCGCGCGACTTGGCGGTGGTCTTAACGATCATCTGCTGCACCGCGACCTGCGGGCCGGGGGACTTCTCGTAGAAGCCGGACTTCCTTGTGAGCTCATAGGCCGCGGTCGTGATCGGCAGGTAGCCGGTTTCCTGGTGCCACTTCGCCTGCACTTCCGGCTGCGACAGGAACTTGAAGAATTTCGCGACGGCCTTGTATTCCTCGGTCTGCTTGCCGCTCATGACCCATAGCGACGCGCCGCCGATGATCGTGTTCTGCGGCGCGCCCGGTTCGTCGCTGTAGTAAGGCAGCGGCGCGACCGCGAACTTGAACTTGGCGTTCTTGCTGATGTTGGCGTACGCGGAACTGGACGACGTCAGCATCGCGCATTCGCCGGAGTAGAACTTCGCCTCCGGTTCGTTCTTGCGGCCGGCATAGGTGAAGTAACCCTGCTTGGCCCAGTTGGCGAGGTTTTCGATGTGCTTGACGTGCAGCGGACTGTTGAATTTCAGGCGGGCATCGAGGCCGCCGAAGCCGTTGTTCTTCGACGCGAATTCCACGTTGTGCCAGGCGGAGAAGCTTTCCAGGTGCACCCAGGACTGCCAGCCGGTGGTGTAGGTGCATTTCTCGCCGCCGGCCTTGAGCTTGGCGGCCGCCGCCAGGACTTCCTGCCAGGTTGCCGGCGCCTTGTCCGGGTTCAGGCCGGCCTTGGCGAACATGTCCTTGTTGTAGTAGAACACCGTGGTCGAGCTGTTGAACGGGAAGGACACCATATCGCCGTTGGGCGCGGTATAGTAGCCGGCGACGGCGGGGACGTACACCGCGGGATCGAACTTCTCGCCGGCGGCCTTCATCACTTCGGTCACCGGCTTGATCGCGCCCTTGGCATACATCATCGTGGCGGTGCCGACTTCGAACACCTGCAGGATGTGCGGCGCATTGCCGGCGCGGTAAGCGGCGATCGCGGCGGCCATCGCTTCGTCGTAGCTGCCCTTGAAGACCGGCGTGACCCGGTAGTCGGACTGGCTCTTGTTGAACTGGTCCGCCAGACCGTTGACACGCTCGCCCAGCGCGCCCTGCATTGCGTGCCACCAGGTGATTTCTGTGACTGCGTGGGCGGACGCGCTCGCCAGCGCAAGCAGGGTCGCAGCCAGCATCGGCTTCACTTGTAACGGCATGGATGTCTCCTCCACTGAAAATTGTATTTTAACCATCAGTTGCGACAGTTGCATTACGATAACTTAAAGCGGCAGGACGCCGCTTATAATTCCATTTTGCAGCGCAATACCGAACCATGAACCGACTCGCCCTGTACGCCAAACTGATCCGCATCGACAAACCCATCGGCATCCTGCTGCTGCTGTGGCCGACGCTGTCCGCGCTGTGGCTTGCGTCGCGCGGCCGGCCGGACTGGAAGCTGGTCGGGATCTTCACGCTGGGCACGGTGCTGATGCGCTCGGCAGGCTGCGCGATCAACGACTACGCCGACCGCGACTTCGACCGGCATGTGAAGCGCACCGCCGAGCGGCCGCTCACGAGCGGCAAGATCGCACCCTGGGAAGCTGTGGCGGTGGCGGCAGTGCTGGCGGCGATCGCCTTCATGCTGATCATCCCGCTCAACGCGCTGACCAAGCAGCTGTCGGTGGCCGCGCTGGTGATTGCCGGCACCTATCCTTACTTCAAGCGCTTCTTCGCGATCCCGCAGGCCTATCTCGGCATCGCATTCGGCTTCGGCATCCCGATGGCGTTCGCCGCGGTGCAGGAGACGGTGCCGCCCGCAGCCTGGCTGCTTTTGATCGCCAATGTCTTCTGGGCGGTCGCGTACGACACCGAGTACGCGATGGTCGACCGGGACGATGACCTGAAGATCGGCATCAAGACCTCGGCGATCACCTTCGGCCGCTTCGACGTGACCGCCGTGATGGCATGTTACGCGGCGACCTTCGCGATCATTCTGATCGTCGGGCTGGAATATGGATTGCAGGCATGGTTTGTCGCCGGCATTCTGGTGGCGACCGGCTGCGCCGCCTATCATTACAGCCTGATCCGGGAGCGCGACCGCATGGGCTGCTTTGCTGCATTCCGTCACAACAACTGGCTCGGCGCGGCGATCTTCGCCGGCATCGCGCTCGACTATGCGACACGGCAGCCGCTGGCCTTCTAGCCGGGGTCAAGCCGCTCCGGTTTGACCCCTCGCAAGATGCTGCGATGTCCGTTGCTTACACTCAAAGTCGCCCTTTTCAACATCAGGAGTGTGCAATGGATACGACTGGACTAGGCGGTGATATCCGGGACCGGCTGCTGGAAGACCTGAGGCTGGTGATCAAGGATGCGGAGGACTTGTTGCGCAGCACCGGGCAACAGGTGGATGAAGGTTACCGTGCGGCACGCGCGCGCTTCGAATCCACGCTGAGCGGTGCCAGGAGCGGCCTGTCCACGCTGGAAGGGCGGGTGACCGAAGGCGCGCGCGACGCGATGGACACCACGCAGAACTACGTGCGCGAAAACCCGTGGCAGGCAGTGGGGATCGGCGCTGCCGCCGGGCTGGTGCTCGGCCTGCTGATCAGCAGGCGCTGAACCGCATGGTGTTCGCCGAATCGCTCGCGCGGCTGGCCGCCACCCTGCTCGCCATGGCGCAGAACCGGGTCGAGCTGGCCGCGACCGAGCTCGAGGAGGAATCGCTTCGCTATTTTTCCTATCTGATGCTGTCGCTCGCGGCGATGTTCTGCATCGGCATCGCCGTCGTCCTCGGCGTGCTGCTGGCCGTCGTGCTGTATTGGGAATCGCATCGTGTCGCCATCCTCGCGACGCTGACGGCTGCGTTCGCCATCGTCGGCATCATGATCGCGCGGCATGTCCGCAACCTGTACCGCAGCAAGCCGAAACTGCTCGGCCATACCGCCGCCGAACTCGGGCGCGATACCGAACTGCTGCAACCGCCGGCATGAAGACGCGCGCCGAACTGCTCGCATGGAAACGCCAGCAACTGCTGGCGGAAAGCCACGCCCAGCGCGCCGAACTGGCGGTGCAGCTGCAACCGCTGTCATGGCGACTCGAATCGGTGGAGACCGGCATGCGCATCCTGCGACGGGTGCGGCGACACCCCGGGTGGATCGCCGCGGGTGCCGCCGGTCTCGTGCTGCTCACGCCGCGCCGCCTGTCTTCCTGGCTGCGCGCCGGGGCGGCGACAATCCGTACCTGGCGCTCGATCGCGCCGGCGCTGCGGATGCTTTCCGGCCGCGAGTGATCAGTCGCGGCCGAATTCCTCGCCCAGCTCCTTGCCGCGCGCCGCGGCGGCCTTGAGCGCGGCGACGATCGCCTGCTTGACGCCGCTGGCGTCCATGCTGGTCAGCGCGGCGTAGGTGGTGCCGCCCTTGGACGTCACGCGCTCGCGCAGCAGCGATACCGGCTCCGTCGATTGCGCCGCCAGCTGCGACGCGCCGACAAAGGTCGCGATCGCAAGCTGCGTCCCCTGCTCCGCCGAAAGCCCCATTTCCTGCGCCGCCTGCTGCATCGCCTCGATGAAATAGAACACATAGGCCGGACCGCTGCCCGATACCGCGGTCACCGGGTCGATCAGTGCTTCGTCGTCGAGCCATACAGTAGCACCTACCGCGCGCATGATCGCGTCGGCCGCATCGCGCTGCTGCGCGCTCACGCCGGCGCTGGCCACCATGCCGGTGATGCCCTTGCCGATCAGCGCCGGCGTGTTCGGCATGGTGCGCACGATCGCATCATAGCCGCCCAGCCAGCGCGACAGGTCGACCGCGCGGATGCCCGCCGCAATCGACAGCAGCAGCTGGGACGACAGATGCGGCTGTAACTGCAGCACCACTTCCTTCATCTGCTGCGGTTTGACCGACAGCACGATGATGTCGGTATCCGCGAGCGCGGCATCGATCGCCTGCGACGTACTCACGCCGAACTGCGCCTGCAGCTTTTCCAGCGCCGGCGCATACGGATCCACCACGTGGATGTTCGCGCCCGCGGTGAGCTTGCCGGCGAGTCCGCCGATCAGGGCGGTGGCCATGTTGCCGCCGCCGATGAAACCGATCTTCAATTCATTTTGCATAATGTCTGTGTCCGAAAATTGCCGTTCCCACCCGCACGATCGTCGCGCCTTCCGCAATCGCCGCATCCATGTCCGCCGACATGCCCATCGAGAGCGTGTCGAGCGCCAGTCCCTCCGCCCGCAGGCTTTCCAGCAGGCCGCGCAATTGCCGGAACGGCTGGTGCTGCCGCTCCGTGTCTTCCGTCGGCTCGGGAATGGCCATCAGGCCGCGCAATGCAAGGCGCGGCAATCCCGCCACCTTGCGCGCCAGCGCCGCCACCTCGTCCGGCGCGACGCCGCTCTTGCTTTCCTCGCCGCTGACGTTCACCTGCAGGCAGATGTTCAGCGGCGGCAGCTGCGCCGGGCGCTGCTCCGACAGGCGCTGCGCGATCTTTTCGCGGTCCACCGAATGCACCCAGTCGAAGTGCTCGGCGATCGGCCTGGTCTTGTTGCTCTGGATCGGCCCGATGAAGTGCCATTCCAGCGCAAGGCCGGGTCGCGCCGCCCGCACCGCCGTCATCTTGTCGACGGCTTCCTGCAGGTAGTTCTCGCCGAACGCGCGCTGCCCGGCATCCGCCGCTTCGATCACCGCATCCGGCCCGAAGGTCTTGGAAACAGCCAGCAGCGAGACCGACTGCGGATCCCGCAACGCTGTGCGCGCATCTGCAGCGATGCGTTCCCGCACGGCTTGCAAGTTGTAGGAAATTGGAGACATAATCAGTTTGCTCTAGGCAATATTGCCTGGTATTGCGCATTTGGCACGGCGTGGCCGTGCCCAGGGATTATAAATGGACATCTCCGAACTCCTCGCCTTTGCCGTCAAGAATAACGCTTCCGACCTGCACCTTTCCGCCGGCCTGCCGCCGATGATCCGGGTGCACGGCGACGTCCGCCGCATCAACCTGCCGCCGCTGGAACATCGCGACGTGCACGGCATGATCTATGACATCATGAACGACGGCCAGCGCAAGGCGTATGAGGAAATCCTCGAGTGCGACTTTTCCTTCGCCATCCCCGGCCTGGCCCGCTTCCGCGTGAACGCCTACAACCAGGACCGAGGCGCCGCCGCCGTGCTGCGCACGATTCCTTCCAAGGTGCTGACGCTGGAACAGCTGCATGCGCCCAAGATCTTCGCCGACCTCGCGCTGAAGCCGCGCGGCCTGGTGCTGGTGACCGGGCCGACCGGCTCGGGCAAGTCGACCACGCTGGCGGCGATGATCAACCACCTGAACGAAACCGAGTACGGCCATATCCTGACGGTTGAAGACCCGATCGAATTCGTGCATGAATCGAAGAAGTGCCTGATCAACCAGCGCGAAGTCGGTCCGCACACGATGTCGTTCCAGAACGCGCTGCGATCGGCGCTGCGCGAAGACCCGGACGCGATCCTGGTGGGCGAATTGCGCGACCTGGAAACCATCCGCCTGGCGCTGACCGCCGCCGAAACCGGCCACCTGGTGTTCGGCACGCTGCACACCTCGTCCGCCGCGAAGACCATCGACCGTATCGTCGACGTGTTCCCCGCGGAGGAAAAGGAAATGGTGCGCGCAATGCTGTCCGAATCGCTGCAGGCGGTCATTTCGCAAACGCTGCTCAAGACCAAGGACGGCAGCGGCCGCGTCGCCGCGCACGAAATCATGCTCGGCACGCCGGCGATCCGCAACCTGATCCGGGAAGCGAAGGTCGCGCAGATGTATTCCGCGATCCAGACCGGCAGCAGCATCGGCATGCAGACGCTGGACCAGAACCTGACCGACCTGGTGCGCCGCAACGTGATTTCCGCCGCAGCCGCCCGCGCCGCCGCGAAGATCCCGGAAAACTTCCCCGGATAATACAAAGACACCGCGGGCGCGCCGCCCGCGTCGCAAGGAAAGCACATGGAACGCGAACAGGCCACGAAATTCATGCATGACCTGCTGAGGCTCATGCTCAGCAAGAACGGCTCCGACCTCTTCATCACCGCCGACTTCCCGCCGGCCTTCAAGATCGACGGCAAGATGACGCCGGTGTCGAACCAGCCGCTGACCGGCACCCACACCGTCGAACTCGCGCGCGCGATCATGAACGACAAGCAGGCGGCGGAGTTCGAAGCGACCAAGGAATGCAATTTCGCGATCAGCCCGGGCGGACTCGGCCGCTTCCGCGTGTCGGCCTTCGTCCAGCAGGGCAAGGTCGGCATGGTGTTGCGGACCATCACCACCACGATTCCGAAGCTGGAAGACCTCGGCGTGCCGGAAGTGCTGAAGGAAGTGGCGATGACCAAGCGCGGCCTGGTGATCATGGTCGGCGCCACCGGTTCCGGCAAATCGACCACGCTGGCGGGCATGATCGGCTACCGCAACGAGAACAGCTACGGCCACATCATCACCATCGAAGACCCGGTGGAATACGTGCATCCGCACAAGAACTGCATCGTCACGCAGCGCGAAGTCGGGGTCGACACCGCCGACTGGTTCGCCGCGCTGAAGAACACGCTGCGCCAGGCGCCCGACGTGATCCTGATCGGCGAAATCCGCGACCGCGAAACCATGGACTATGCGGTCGCGTTCGCCGAGACCGGCCACCTCTGTCTTGCAACGATGCATGCCAACAGCGCCAACCAGGCGCTCGACCGCATCATCAACTTCTTCCCGGAAGAACGCCGCCAGCAGCTTTTGATGGATTTGTCGCTCAATCTCAAAGCGATGGTATCGCAACGCCTGATACCCTTGAAAGATACCAAGGGCCGTTGCGCGGCCGTGGAAGTGATGCTGAACTCGCCGCTGATTTCCGACCTGATCTTCAAGGGCGAAGTGCACGAGATCAAGGAAATCATGAAGAAATCGCGCGAGCTGGGCATGCAGACCTTCGACCAGGCTCTGTTCGACCTGTACGAAGCCGGCAGGATTTCCTACGAAGACGCGCTGCGCAACGCCGACTCGGTCAACGACCTGCGTCTTGCGATCAAGCTCAACAGCAAGGAGGCGCAGGGCCGCGACCTGTCCAAGGGAACGGAACATCTGGGGATTGTGTGAGCACTGTCTACGATTTCAAAGCGAACAGCCTCGACGGCAAGCCCGTCGACCTGCAGCAATACCGCGGCAAGGTGCTGCTGATCGTCAACACCGCCAGCAACTGCGGCTTCACGCCGCAGTACAAGGGGCTGGAAGCGGTGTACCAGCAATTCCGGGACAAGGGTGTGGAAGTGCTCGGCTTCCCCTGCAATCAGTTCGGCGCGCAGGAACCGGGCACCGCCGACGAGATCGGCGCCTTTTGCGAGCGCAACTATGGCGTCTCCTTCCCGCTGTTCGACAAGATCGACGTCAACGGCGACGGCGCGCATCCGCTGTTCAAGCATCTGAAAAGCGAAGCGCCCGGGCTGATGGGCACCGAAGCGATCAAGTGGAATTTCACCAAGTTCCTGGTCCGCAAGGATGGCCGCGTGTACAAGCGCTACGCGCCGCAGACCGAGCCGAAGGAACTGATGAAGGATATCGAGAAGCTGCTGGCGGAGTGACGGACAAGAAGCCGCCTTTGCAACTTCCGTAGTTTCCTTTCGTATTACTTCGGCAAGACGTCCAAGCTTGACTCCTGATTTTCATACACGGCCTTTACTCTTGGATGCGACAAGAGTTGTTCTCTTGCACGTCGATCAGGCACATACACTTTTACCATTGGCATTTGGCTGAAATCGCCAGTGACATACGCATCGCCTAGACGTCCATTCGGAAAAACAGCTGCCTTCAATGCGTCGAGTTCACGTTTGGTCTCCTCGTTTATCTCATGATCGTTAAAACGGATGCCCTTGGCTTTCCTCCGTTCTTTTTCTTTTTCCGTAATCGACCTGCTATCCAGTAGAACAAACAGCTCTTGGGGCAATCCTTCGCTAACGATATCCCTGCCCATCGAGGGACGTAGCAATGGATTGCCAGGCGCAATGATGTTTGAGCAACCGATACATGCGAGCGTCAGGACTATTACAGCAGTTGCATTGATAAAAGTGATCTGCCTTGTGTGAATGTATTTCTTCATGCATTCCCCCCAATACAAATCTGGTAGGACGAAAATCCATCGTTAGCAAAAACATCGAGCACCTCAAGACGGGAACGCCTCCTCAGGCGGCCTGCAGCAGCTTCAGCACCAGGGGCAGCAGCAACGCAGTCAGGATGCCCGCCAGCCCCATCGCCAGCCCGGAGAACGCTCCCATCTCCTCGCTCACCTGGAACGCGCGCGCGGTACCGATGCCATGCGAGGTTGCGCCCAGCGCAAAGCCGCGGATCCCGTGATCCCTGATCTTCAGCAGGTCGAACAGCCAGCGCGCCGCCACCGCGCCGAGGATGCCGGTCAGGATCACCAGCACCGCCGTCAATGACGGCAAGCCGCCGATCTTTTCCGCCACGCCCATCGCGATCGGCGTGGTCACCGCTTTCGGCGCGAGCGACAGCACGGTTGCGGGCGACGCGCCCAGCGCCCATGCCACGCCCATCGCGCTGGCGATCGCCGCCGTCCCGCCGACCAGCGCGCTGGCGAGCAGCGCAAACCAGTTGCGGCGCAGCTTCGGCAACTGCTGGTAGAGCGGAATGGCCAGCGCCACCGTTGCCGGTCCGAGCAGGAAGTGCACGAACTGCGCGCCCTCGAAGTAGCGCTCGTACGGCGTCGCCGTCAGCGAGAGAACCGCTACCAGCAGCGCCACCGCGGTCGCGACCGGGTTGGCGAGCGAATTGAACCCGCTGCGCTGGTACAGCGCATAGGCGAGCTGATAGGCAAGCACGGTCGCCGTCAGCCACAGTAGCGGCGACGCCGACAGATAGACCCAGACCTGCCCGATGCCCGCGTTCATTTCTGCAACCACTTGAGAACGAGCGCGGTGACGACCAGCGAGACCGCCGCGCTGATCACGAGCGCGGCCAGCAGCGGCAGCCACTCCGCGGCGACACGCTGCGCATGGACCATGATGCCGACGCCGGCGGGGATGAACAGCAGGGAAAGGTGCTTGAGGAATTCCAGCGCGGTCGGCGCGAGCGCGGCAACCTCATTCGGCCGGGCAAGCAGCCAGCAGAACAGCATCAGCATGCCGAGCACCGGGCCCGGCACCGGCAGCGAAAACGCAAACGACAGGCCTTCGCCCAGCGTCTGGAATACAAGCAGGACTGCGAAGGTTTTGATCACGGCGCCTCCTTGTTGCAAGTATAACAAGGAGGCGAAGCCGATAAGTCTCATTCACCTCGGAAATAGAGACGAAAATGCCCCGGCGCCGTTGCCCTGTCGAGAACCGGGATACCTGGGAAGAAGTCGATTCGGGCGCCATGCGGCAAGCGCCCGGTCTCGATTATCGGGTGTTTGCCGCGAGCGCCCGGTCGATCAGCTCGACCCAGTGCGTCACCGGCATGTCGGTCCCCGACTGCAGGTGCGTCTGGCAGCCGATGTTGGCCGACACGATCAGGTCCGGCCTGGTCGCGTGCAGGTTGGCCAGCTTGTTGTCGCGCAGCCGGTAGGACAGCTCCGGCTGCAGCACCGAATAGGTGCCGGCGGAACCGCAGCAAAGATGGCTGTCGGCGCACAGTTGCACGTCGACCCCGACCGCACGCAGCAATCCTTCCACCTTGCCGCGGATCTGCTGCCCGTGCTGCAGCGTGCACGGCGGGTGGTAGGCGACGCGCTTGGCAATCCTGCCGTCCAGCTTTTTCTGCAATTCCGCTTCGAAGGCCGGCAGGATCTCGCTCAGGTCCCTGGTCAGTTCCGAAATGCGCTTCGCCTTGGCCGCATACTTCTCGTCATGCGCGAGCAGATGGCCGTATTCCTTCACCGTCACGCCGCAGCCGGACGCGGTCATCACGATCGCTTCCACGCCCGATTCGACGTAGGGCCACCAGGCGTCGATGTTGTTGCGCATGTCGTCCAGGCCGCCGTCCTGGTCGTTCATGTGGTAGCGGATCGCGCCGCAGCAGCCTTCCTTCGGCGCGACCACCAGCTGCACGCCGAGCGCGTCGAGCACGCGCGCGGTCGCCGCATTGATGTTGGGCGCCATCACCGGCTGCACGCAGCCGTCCAGCAGCAGCATCTTGCGCGCATGCTGGGCCGCGGGCCAGCGCCCGGCGTCCTGCTTGGCCGGCACCTTGTTCTTCAGCACCTGCGGCAGCAGCGGACGCACAAGCTGCCCGGCCTTCATCGCCGGATGGAACAGCCACTTGCGCGGCAGCGCTTCCTTGAGCACGGTGCGCATCACCCGCTGCGCCAGCGGGCGCTTCACCTGCTGCTCGACCACCTTGCGGCCGATATCGACCAGGCGGCCATACTGCACGCCGGACGGGCAAGTCGATTCACAGTTGCGGCAGGTCAGGCAACGGTCGAGGTGGGTCATGGTCTTGAAGGTCGCCCGCTTGCCTTCGAGCACCTGCTTCATCAGGTAGATGCGGCCGCGCGGCCCGTCGAGCTCGTCGCCCAGCAACTGGTAGGTGGGACAGGTCGCGGTGCAGAAACCGCAGTGCACGCACTTGCGCAGGATGGCGTCGGCCTCCTCGCCTTCGCGCATGTTCTTGATGAAATCAGCGAGATTGGTTTGCATCGTTAAAAACCGTTGTACATCCGGCCCGGATTGAAGATGCCGGCCGGATCGAATGCGTTCTTGAGGTTGCCGTGGATCTTCGCGACGGCCGGTGCGAGCGGATGGAATACGCCGGCGCTCTTGTCGCCGCCGCGGAACAGCGTCGCATGGCCGCCCGCGCGTTCGGCAGCCGCTCGCACGCCTGCCGCGTCGGAGTCCGTGCGCAGCCAGCGCTGCGCGCCACCCCATTCGATCAGCTGTTCGCCTCCCAGCGCCAGCGGCGGCGCAACCGGCGGGACCGACAGCCGCCACAGCGCGGTCGGCCCGCTGGTCGCAGCGAAGAATCCATTGCCCTGGTTGCGCAGCTCGTTCCAAAAGCCTGCGGCCTGGGTTTCTTCCTCGCCGCCCATCTTCTGCACAGCCGCTTTCACTGCCGCCTGTGCGCCGGACAGGCGCACGATCAGCACGCCGCCGTGCCATGCGCTTGCCGAAAGCGGCAGCGGTTGCCCGCCCCACTGGTTCAGGCGCTCGATCGCTTGCTGCTCGTTCATCTCGAAGCGCAGCGTGGTTTCGGAAAAGGGTTTCGGCAAGACCTTGAGCGACACCTCCACGATCAGGCCGAGCATGCCGAGCGAGCCGGCCAGCAGGCGCGACACGTCGTAACCCGCGACATTCTTCATCACCTGCCCGCCGAAGCGCAGCACCTCGCCCCTGCCATCCATCAGCCGCGCGCCGAGCACGAAGTCGCGCACCGCGCCCACTGCCTGGCGCCGGGGACCGGACAGGCCGGCGGCGACCACGCCGCCGATCGTCGAGCCGGGGCCGAAATGCGGCGGCTCGAAGGCCAGCATCTGGTTATGCTCGTCCAGCGCCGCTTCGATCTCGGAAAGCGGAGTGCCGCAGCGTGCGGTGATCACCAGTTCGGTGGGCTCATACGCGATGATGCCGCGGTATTCGCGCGTATCGAGAATCTGACCGTGCAGCGCCTGCCCATACCAGTCCTTGGTGCCGCCGCCGCGGATGCGCAGCGGCGTCTTGCTTTCGGTCGCCGTGATGACCGCGTCGCGCCATTGTTGCAATACCTGTTCCATACCTTCCCTTCAAAAGCGCGGCAGGTGCGCGAACTTCATCTGTCCGCCGGTCACCCGCATCTTTCCGTTTTCGGCGCAGCGGTTAAGCGTCGGAATGGCCTTGTCGGGATTGAGCAAGGAGACGGTGTCGAACGCCCTCTTGACCGCAAGGAAAGCTTCCAGTTCCTTCGGCGCGAACTGCACGCACATGGAATTGATTTTCTCGATGCCCACGCCGTGCTCGCCGGTGATGGTGCCGCCCACCCGCACGCAGAGTTCGAGGATGTCGGCGCCGAACGCTTCCGCGCGCTCGAATTCGCCTTCCTTGTTGGCATCGAACAGGATCAGCGGATGCAGGTTGCCGTCGCCCGCATGGAACACGTTGGCGCAGCGCAGGCCGTGCTTCTTTTCCATTTCGGTAATGCTGGTCAGAACCTGTGCCAGATGCTTGCGCGGGATGGTGCCGTCCATGCAGTAGTAGTCGGGCGAAATGCGCCCCGCCGCCGGGAACGCGTTCTTGCGGCCGGACCAGAAGCGCAGGCGCTCGGCCTCGTTCTGCGATACCGCGATCGCGGTTGCACCGGAGGATTTCAGCACCTCGCTCATGCGCGCGATTTCCTCCTCGACCTCTTCCGGCAAGCCGTCGGATTCGCACAGCAGGATGGCTTCGGCCTCGGTGTCGTAGCCCGCCTTCACGAACGGCTCGACCATGCGCGAGGAAGTCTTGTCCATCATTTCCAGGCCGGCGGGGATGATGCCGGCCGCGATCACTTCCGCCACCGCGTCGCCGCCCTTCACCACGTCGTTGAACGACGCCATGATCACGCGCGCGATCTGCGGCTTGGGCACCAGCTTGACGGTCACTTCGGTGACCACGCCGAGCATGCCTTCGGAACCGATGAACACTGCCAGCAGGTCGAGGCCGGGCGCATCCAGCGCCTCGCTGCCAAGCTCGACCACGTCGCCGTCGATGGTCACCATGCGCACGCGCAACACGTTATGCACCGTCAGGCCGTACTTCAGGCAATGCACGCCGCCAGAGTTTTCCGCGACATTGCCGCCGATCGTGCAGGCAATCTGCGACGACGGATCGGGCGCGTAGTACAAGTTGTGCTGCCCGGCAGCGTCCGAGATCGCGAGGTTGCGCACGCCGGGCTGGACCACCGCGGTGCGCGAATACGGGTCCATCTTCAGGATGCGGTTCAGGCGCGCGGTCGACAGCACCACGCCGTCCGCGATCGGCATTGCCCCTCCGGACAGGCCGGTACCCGCGCCGCGCGGCACGATCGGCACCTTCAGTTCGCGGCAGGTCTTCAGGATGTCGACCACCTGCGCCTCGGTCTGCGGCAGCACCACCACCATCGGCAGCTGCCGGTAGGCGGCCAGGCCATCGCACTCGTAGGGGCGGGTGTCTTCCTCGTTGAACAGGATGCAGGCGTCAGGCAGCAGCCGGCGCAATGCAGCCACCACTTCGCGCTGGCGCTCGAGGGTGAATGAGGGTTGGGGGGCGTTCATGATGCATTCCTGGCTGGTTCAGCGTACACAGGGAGTGTAGCGAAAACCGGCTGCCGCGGCGGCAATGAAGGCGTGAATTCTTTTCAACGCAGGCTGCAACCGGACGCAACAGACGGCGGAAGGCGGACCGGATCGGCGCGGGTATCATCCACCGGCTCACACCGGCTTGCCGGCGCGGGATACCCCTTCCAATCCTGGTTGAATTCTTTTCAAGTTGTCGCAGCGTTACAGCTTGCCGATGGTCGCCATCAGCCATTCGACAAAGGCACTGACTTCGGGCCGCTCGCGCGCCGCTTTTTCGTAGACCACGTAATAAGCATGCGGCGGCGACTTCAGCTGCACCTGGGGAAACAGCGGGACGAGTTCGCCGTTGGCCACCATGTCCTGCATGAAATGCTTGCGGGTCAGGCCCACGCCGTGCCCGTGCCTTACCGCTTCGAGCAGCAGGCCGAGGTCGTCCAGGCGCAGGCCGGTCGACGGTTCCGGCCAGTCGAGGCCGGCCACCTCGAACCAAGGCTGCCACGGCTCCAGCGCGGAGCGCAGCAGGGTCGCCTTGTGCAGGTCGGCCGGCGCCTTCAGCCCGCCTATCTTTTCCAGGTATTTCGGGCTGGCGACCGCGAAGGTCGGTTCCTCGTAGAGTTTCTCGGTCACCAGGTCGGGATACTTGCCGGCGCCGAAACGGACTTCGACATCGCTCTCGGACAGGCTCAGGTCGTACAGCGGCACCGACAGGAAGAGCTCGATCACGATGTCCGGGTGCTGCGCGGTAAAGTCCGCCAGGCGCGGCACCAGCAGGCAGCGCGCGAAGGTCGGCGGCACCGTCACCTTGATGCGCGGCTGGGCCGGCGCGGTCCGGTGCGGCAGCGGGAAGTCGGTCAGCGTGCGCAGCGCCGCCTTCACCACGTCGAGGTAACGGCGGCCGAATTCCGACAGCGTCACTGCCCGTCCGTCACGCAGGAACAGGCGTTCGCCGACGAATTCCTCAAGCAGGCGGATGCGGTGCGACAGCGCTGACGGCGTAATGCACAGCTCGTCCGCGGCAAGCGCAAAGGAACCATGGCGGGCCGCCGCCTCGAAGGCGGACAGGGCATGAACCGGTGGGAGGCGCGTGGCCATAGTCAGATCGTTTCTTGGACGGAGTGAAGGATTTTACCGGGGTTCATGATGTTTTTGGGGTCGAATGCACGCTTGAGGATGCGCATCTGCTCGATCGCCTCGACCCCGTGCTCCTGCACCAGGAAATCCATCTTGTGCATGCCCACGCCGTGCTCGCCGGTGCAGGTGCCATCCATTGAAATCGCCCGCGCCACCATGCGCGCATTGACGCCTTCTGCCTTCGCCACGTCAGCCGGGTCGTGCGGGTCGACCATCATCAGCACGTGGAAATTGCCGTCGCCGACATGGCCGACGATCCCGTGAATCATGTCGTTCTTTTCACAATCGGCCTGAGTGTCGAGGATGCATTCGGCCAGCCGCGAAATCGGCACGCAGCAGTCGGTCGAGATCGCGCGCGCGCCGGGCCGCATCTGCAGCATCGCGAAGTAGGCGTTATGGCGCGCCGTCCACAGGCGGGAACGGTCTTCCGGGCGGGTCGCCCATTCGAAGCCGATCGCGTCGTGCTCGCCGGCGAGTTCCTGCACCACCTGCGCCTGTTCCTGCACGCCGTGCTCGCTGCCGTGGAATTCGAACAGCAGGAGCGGCTTTTCCGGCAGGTTCAGCTTGTCGTGCCGGTTGATCGAGCGCACCGCATTCTCGTCGAGGAATTCCACCCGCGCCACCGGCACGCCCATCTGGATGGTCTGGATCACGGTGTTGACCGCGGCAGCGGTGTTCGGGAAGGAACAGACCGCGGCGGAAACCGCTTCCGGCTGCGGATACAGCCGCACCGTGACTTCGGTGATGATGCCGAGCGTGCCTTCGCTGCCGACGAAGATGCGGGTCAGGTCGTAGCCGGCGGAAGATTTCCTCGCACGGGTGCCGGTCTTGATGATGCGGCCGTCCGCGGTCACCACCGTCAGCGCCATCACGTTTTCGCGCATCGTGCCGTAACGCACCGCATTGGTTCCCGATGCGCGGGTGGCGGCCATGCCGCCGAGCGACGCGTCGGCGCCCGGGTCGATCGGGAAGAACAGTCCGGTATCCTTGATTTCCTGGTTCAGTTGCTTGCGGGTCACGCCGGCCTGCACGGTCGCGGTCTGGTCCTCGGCATGCACCGCGAGCACCTTGCTCATCTGCGACAGGTCGATCGTAATTCCCCCACGCAATGCAAGGATATGCCCTTCGAGCGAGGTGCCGGTGCCGTAGGGAATCATGGGGATGTCGAACGAACTGCAAAGTTTCACCGCTTCCGCCACTTCCTCCGTGGTCTGCGCGAACACGACCGCATCGGGCAGCATCGGATCGTAGGACGACTCGTCCCGGCCGTGGTGCTCGCGCATTGCAAGCGAGGTGGTGACGCGGTCGGCGAAAACGGCTTGGAGCGCGGCCAGCAGTTCCGGCGGCAACGGCTTCTTGAGCGCCGCGAGTTGGGCGGGATGGTTCATGCTTGTCTCCGGGAGGGGCTTGCGGCGGCGCCGCTGTCGACGGGCCGCCTTGTGCTTCGATTCTACTCCGATGGCGGGGGGCCGCCTATTGGCATCCGGACGACAGCGCCGCGGGCGTTTTTGCCGTATTCTCTGGGCTTGACCAACCTCGTTCCGACATCATGGGCAACAGACTCTCGAAAATCGCCACCCGCACCGGCGACAACGGCACCACCGGCCTGGGCGACGGCAGCCGCGTCCCGAAGGACAGCCTGCGCGTGCATGCGATGGGCGACGTCGATGAACTCAACTCGCAGATCGGCCTCCTGCTGTGCGAAGACATGCCGCCCGCGCTGCGCGAAGAACTCTTTTCGATCCAGCACGACCTGTTCGACCTCGGCGGCGAACTCTGCATTCCGGGCTACACGCTGATCACGGAGGTGCATGTCGCACGCCTCGATTCCCTCCTGGAAAAGTACAACGCCGACCTGCCGCCGCTCAAGGATTTCATCCTGCCCGCCGGCTCGCGCGCCGCATCACTCGCGCATGTCTGCCGCACCGTCTGCCGCCGTGCCGAACGTGCTGTCGTCACGCTGGGCAACAGCGAAACCATCAATGCCAATCCGCGGCAATACCTGAACCGGCTGTCGGACCTGATGTTCGTGCTGTCGCGCGTGCTTAACCGTTTCGCCGGCGGCAGCGATGTGCTGTGGGAGAAGGATCGCAAGCGCGACGCCTGACCCGGCCGCCGAAAAAAAAGCGACGCCCGCGCGTCGCTTTTTTTATTGGCCGGGCGGATCAGGTGTTGTTCACCACCAGCCGCGGCTCGCCCTTGTCGAAGCGCTTGCGGATCGAAGCGGCGATGCCTTTCGCATCGAGGCCGCACAGCGCCAGCAACTGGCCCGCGTCGCCGTGATCGACGAACCTGTCGGGCAAGCCGAGATGCAGGACCGGCTTGACGATGCCGGCCTCGGCCAGCGCCTCCGCGACCGCCGAGCCGGCGCCGCCCATCACGCAGCCCTCCTCCACCGTCACCAGCGCATCGTGCGACTGCGCCAGCTGCTTGACCAGCTCGACGTCGAGCGGCTTGACGAAGCGCATGTTGGCGACCGTCGCGTTCAGCGCTTCCGCCGCGCCCAGCGCCGGCGCCAGCATGGTGCCGAACGCGAGGATCGCGACGCCCTTGCCTTCGCGCCGCACTTCCCCCTTGCCGAGCGGAATCGCGCGCAGTTCCTTCCCGATCTCCGCACCGATGCCGGCGCCGCGCGGGTAGCGCACCGCCGCCGGGCCCTGGTACTGGTAGGCGGTGGTCAGCATCTGCCGGCACTCGTTTTCGTCGGACGCGGCCATCACCACCATGTTGGGAATGCAGCGCAGATAGGCGATGTCGTAATTGCCTGCATGCGTGGCGCCATCGGCGCCGACCAGGCCGGCGCGGTCGAGCGCGAAGGTCACGTCCAGGTTCTGCAGCGCCACGTCGTGGATCAGTTGGTCGTAGGCGCGCTGCAGGAAGGTGGAATAGATCGCGACCACCGGCTTCAGGCCCTCGCAGGCGAGGCCGGCGGCGAAGGTCACCGCATGCTGCTCGGCGATGCCGACATCGTAGTAGCGGCCGGGGAAGCGCTTCTCGAACTGCACCATGCCGGAACCTTCTCGCATCGCCGGCGTGATGCCGACCAGCTTCTGATCGTGCGCCGCCATGTCGCACAGCCAGTCGCCGAATACCTGGGTGTAGGTGATCTTCGACGCTGCCGACGGCTTGATGCCCTCGGCCGGGTTGAACTTGCCGGGACCGTGGTACAGCACCGGATCGGCTTCGGCCAGCTTGTAGCCCTGGCCCTTCTTCGTGACCACGTGCAGGAACTGCGGCCCCTTCAGGTTCTTCAGGTTCTGCAGGGTCGGGATCAGCGACTCCAGGTCGTGGCCGTCAATCGGACCGATGTAGTTGAAGCCGAATTCCTCGAACATCGTGGCCGGCACCACCATGCCCTTCGCATGCTCTTCGATGCGCTTGGCCAGTTCCAGCATCGGACCGGGCAGCACCGTCTTGCCGACGTTCTTCGCGGCTGCGTAGAACTTGCCCGACATCAGGCGCGCCAGATAGCGGTTGAGCGCGCCCACCGGCGGCGAGATCGACATATCGTTGTCGTTCAGGATCACCAGCAGGTTGATGTCATGATAGACGCCGGCATTGTTGAGCGCCTCGAAGGCCATGCCGGCGGTCATCGCGCCGTCGCCGATCACCGCGATCGCGTGCCGGTTCTCGCCTTTGGACTTCGCCGCCATCGCCATGCCGAGCGCGGCAGAAATCGAGGTCGACGAATGCGCGGTGCCGAAGGTGTCGTACTCGCTTTCGCAGCGGCGCGGGAAGCCGGAGATGCCGTTGAACTGGCGCAGCGTGTGCATCTGGTCGCGCCGCCCGGTCAGGATCTTGTGCGGATAGGTCTGGTGACCGACATCCCATACGATGCGGTCTTCCGGGGTGTTGAACACGTAGTGCAGCGCGATGGTGAGCTCCACCGTGCCGAGGTTGGACGACAGGTGGCCGCCGGTCTTCGACACCGAGTCGAGGACGAAGGCGCGCAGCTCGTCTGCCAGCGGCTTGAGCTGCATGCGCGAGAGCCTGCGCAGGTCCGCCGGTCCGTTAATGTTCTTCAGCAAATCCATACTATGCTTTCCGTTGCACGATCAGGTCCGCGATCTCGCGCAGACGCCGTGCCTTGTCCCCGAAGGGCATGAGCGCCTGGTGCGCATCATGCCGAAGTTTTTCCGCCAGTTCCCGGGACTCTTCCAGCCCGAGGATGGACACGTAGGTCGGCTTGTTGTCCGCCGCATCCTTGCCCGCCGTCTTGCCCAGCGTGGCCGAGTCGGCGGTCGCGTCGAGCACGTCGTCAACCACCTGAAACGCCAGTCCGACCGCGGCCGCATACGCATCCAGCGCCGCCTTCTGGGCCGCGCCGAGGGACGCGCCGCACAGCGCGCCGAGCAGCACCGACACCCGCAGCAGCGCGCCGGTCTTCAGGCGATGCATCCGTTCCAGCTCGCCCAGCGACAACGACAGGCCGACGCTGGCCAGGTCGATCGCCTGCCCGCCGCACATGCCGGCCGAGCCGGATGCCCGTGCCAGCAAGCGCAGCATTTCCAGCCGCCGCCCGGCATCGATCCCCAGCTCGCCCTCGGACAGGACCATGAAGGCTTGCGACTGCAGCGCATCGCCGACCAGCAACGCGGTCGCCTCGTCATACTTCACATGCACCGTGGGCTTGCCGCGCCGCAAGGCATCATCGTCCATGCAGGGCATGTCGTCATGCACCAGCGAGTACGCGTGAATCATTTCCACTGCCGCGGCCGCGCGCGCCAGCGCCGCATCGTCCGCGTCGAACACCTCGCCGGCTGCGAACACCAGCAGCGGACGCACCCGCTTGCCGCCGTCCAGCACCGCGTAGCGCATCGCCTCGTGCAGGCGCGCCGGCGCCTGCGCGGCAGGCGGCAGGAAGGAAGCAAGCGCGTCTTCCATGGCCGACTGCACCTGCCTCATCCAGTCGTCGAATGCGCGGCCGGTCATTCTTCCGCTCCGGACGCCGCTTCCGTGGCGAAAGGCTTGAGCATCTCGCCTTCCAGGACCTTGACCTGGCTGTCGACCTTGTCGAGCTGCCCCGCGCAATACTTGACCAGTTCGGAACCGCGTTTATACGCCGCCACCGACGCTTCCAGCGGGAGTTCGCCGGCTTCCATCTGCGCGACCAGCTGCTCCAGCTCGGCCATCGCATCCTCGAAGGACGCGGGCTGCCCCTCGGCAGGCGATGATTTCTTGGACATAGTGCTCAAAATTTAAGTGTAGCCCGATATTTTAGAACAAACCATCTGTAACCAGTTGAGGCCGAGAAACGCGAATTTCACGCGAATGCGCAGGAAAACGTCACGGTTCTGCGCAAGATCAAGCCGCATTAGGTAAACGGCAACATGATCGACCCATGTCCCACAGGCGGCGCAGCATCCGCGCAGAAAGGAGAACATACAGTTTTTCTATAGGCAAATTACCCTCGTCCGTAGCCCTTTTTTTTCTTATCAGAATTGCTGCTCGCGGGTTTCGGACACCGGCTGGGGTATAATCCTTGGTTCTGTCCAAAATTTCCGTTTCATCTTATTTGAATACTGGTTTTTGCGGATTCTTTCTCTCTTAGGTTGGTGCAAATTAATTTGGGGGTGGGGATGTCCGATCTGGCTTCTGCGGCCAAGCTCGCGCGATCCAACGCGCAACTTCCGGTCAACGTCTATTTCGACGACGCGCTGTTGCAGCAGGAAATCAAGCAACTATTTCAACAAGGGCCCCGCTACGTCGGCCATGAGCTGATGGTGCCCAACGAGAACGATTACGCTACGCTCCCCTGGGAAAAGGAAGGCCGCATGCTGGTGCGCGGCCCGCATGGCATCGAACTCCTGTCCAACGTCTGCCGCCACCGGCAAGCCAAGATGCTTGACGGACGCGGCAACTCGCCCAACATCGTCTGCCCGCTCCACCGCTGGACCTACGATCTGAAGGGCGACCTGATCGGCGCGCCGCATTTCGAGGACACGCCGTGCATGAACCTGTCGCCGGCAAGGCTGCAGCGCTGGAACGGCCTGCTGTTCGAGCAGAACGGCGTGAACATCGCCGACATGATGTCCAGGCTCACCGTGACCAAGGACCTCGATTTCAGCGGCTACATGCTGGACCATATCGAGGTGCACGACTGCGACTACAACTGGAAGACCTTCATCGAGGTCTACCTCGAGGATTACCACGTCGAGCCGTTCCACCCGGGCCTGGGCAACTTCGTGACCTGCTCCGACCTGCGCTGGGAATTCGGCGCCGACTACAGCGTGCAGACGGTGGGCATCAACAGCGGCCTGACCAAGTTCGGCTCGCCGAAGTACCGCAAGTGGCAGGAACAGGTGATGAAGTTCCGCAAGGGCGTGGTGCCACCCTACGGCGCGATCTGGCTTACGATCTACCCGAACATCATGGTCGAGTGGTATCCGCATGTGCTGGTGGTGTCGACCGTATGGCCGAACGGCACGCAGAAGACCACCAACGTGGTCGAGTTCTACTACCCCGAAGAAATCGTGCTGTTCGAACGCGAATTCGTCGAGGCCGAGCGCGCCGCCTACATGGAAACCTGCATCGAGGACGACGAGATCGGCGTGCGCATGGACGTCGGCCGCCGCATCCTGCTCGACCGCGGCGTCAATGAAGTCGGCCCCTACCAGTCGCCGATGGAAGACGGCATGCAGCACTTCCACGAATGGTACCGGGCTCGCATCGCGGTATAAGCGCACCGGCGGGCGGACGCAGGACGTCCGCCCGCGCCTCCTCTCCCTGCCTGGGCGGTTCCCTGCCCGCAAGTGCGATTGCGCGTATCATCATGGGCTTGCCCATCGTTCTTCCCCGTTAGCCGCCCCATGCAATCGCTCTGGATGCTGTTCGCAAGTTTCGTCTTCTCCATCATGGGGGTGTGCGTGAAGATGGCATCCGGCATGTATTCCATCGCCGAGATCGTGATGTACCGCGGCATGATCGGCGCGCTGTTCATGGCGGGCCTGATCACGGCGCGCGGCGGCACCTTCCGCACCGCGCTGCCCTGGCACCACCTGTGGCGCGGCGTGGTCGGCGTCACTGCGCTCTGGATGTGGTTCTATTCGATCGGCGAGCTGCCGATCGCGACCGGCATGACGCTCAATTACATGTCGCCGATATGGATCGCCGCCATCCTGTTCGGCGCCGCATGGTGGCATCGCCAGCAGCGTTTCGAATGGGGGCTGGCGGCGGCCATCCTGTTCAGCTTCATCGGCGTGACCCTGCTGCTGCAGCCGTCCTTCCACGCCGACCAGTGGTTTGCCGGGCTGGTCGGACTGGCATCCGGCGTGCTGTCGGCGCTCGCCTACCTGCAGGTAAAAAAGCTCGGCCAGATGGGCGAGCCGGAATACCGCGTGGTGTTTTACTTTTCCCTGACCGGCTGCCTCGCCGGCGTTGCCGGCACGCTCGCCGATGCGAACGGCGCCACCGCCTGGAGCGCGCACAGTGTCGAGGGCATCCTGCTGCTGCTGGCGACCGGCATCACCGCCACCGTCGCGCAGATGGCAATGACGCGCGCCTACCGCCTCGGCAAGACGCTGGTGACGGCGAACCTGCAATACACCGGCATCGTGTTTTCCAGTCTCTGGGGCATCCTGATCTGGGGCGACGTCCTCAGCCTGACGAGCTGGGCCGGCATCGCCATCATTCTTGCCAGCGGCATCGCCGCAACCTATTACAATGCACGGAACACCCCGCCTGCCGCCGCCAAGGTATCGGTGGCAAACGCGAACGATCCGATCGCGACCGAGGTATAGAGGGTGTAACAACCGGGAAGGAGACCCATGCCTTACGCCACCACACTGATTTGCGCGGAAGACCTGGCGCGTCATATTCACGACGCCAACTGGGTCGTGCTCGACTGCCGCCACGACCTCGCCAACCCCGACGCCGGCAAGACCGCCTATGACGCCGGGCATATCCCGGGCGCCCAGTTCGCCCATCTCGATACCGACCTGTCGGACAAACGCCCGGCGCCGGATGGCGCCTTCCGTGGACGCCATCCGCTACCGGACCGCAATGCCTTCGTCGAGACGCTGCGCCGCTGGGGCGTCAACCATGGTTCACAGGTCATCGCTTATGACGCCCAGGGCGGCATGTTTGCCGCGCGCCTGTGGTGGATGCTGCGCTGGATTGGCCATGAAGCGGTCGCGGTGCTGGACGGCGGCTTGCAGGCATGGCAGGCAGCCGGCCAGCCGCTGTCGAACGCGCCGGTCGCGCGGCCGCGCGGCAATGTCGAGCCGCATGCGCCGCTGGCATCGACTGTCAGCGCGGCGGATATC
Source organism: Noviherbaspirillum sp. (assembly GCF_035627455.1). GTDB lineage: Bacteria > Pseudomonadota > Gammaproteobacteria > Burkholderiales > Burkholderiaceae_D > Noviherbaspirillum. The sequence goes on along the minus strand of NZ_DASPLS010000071.1, from coordinate 13,670 downwards.
CTGGCCAACCTCGCGAACCCGGCGCGGACCGTCGTCGATGCCCGGGCGCCCGACCGTTTCCGCGGCGAGAATGAAACCCTGGATCCGGTCGGCGGGCACATTCCGGGCGCGAAGAACCGCTTCTTCAAGGACAACCTTGCGCCGGACGGGCGTTTCAAGCCGGCCGCGCAGCTGCGCCAGGATTTCGGCGCGCTGATCGACACGCCGGAAAACAGCATCATGCAGTGCGGCTCCGGCGTGACCGCCTGTCATAACCTGCTGGCGCTGGAAGTGGCCGGCCTGAAGGGCGCGGCGCTGTACCCGGGCTCATGGAGCGAATGGTGCGCCGATCCTGCGCGCCCGGTGGCAAGGGGCGGGTAAGCGCGCGGCGGCAGAGGCACCCCTGACTCAGGGGACGCCCCCCCTGACGATCGCTAGTGGTCGTGGGACTGCCCAGTCAGCAACAGCACCACCGCGACACCGACGGCGATCAGCAAGACCTGCGGGATCGTGTCGCGCAGCGTCGACCGGCGCTGCATCTGCGGCATGAGGTCGCTGACCGCGATGTAGATGAAGCCTGAAGAGGCAAATACCAGCACATAGGGAATCATTCCCGACGCGCGTTCCAGCGAAAAATACCCGATCACCCCGCCCGCCACCGCCATCAGGCTGCACAACAGGTTGTACACATATGCACGGGCGCGGGAAAAACCGGCATTGAGCAGCACGATGAAGTCACCGATCTCCTGCGGGATTTCGTGCGCGATGATTGCCAGCGCAGTAATCAGGCCGAGGTTCGGATCGGCCAGGAAAGCGGCGGCGATCAGGATGCCGTCGGTGAAATTATGCAGCCCGTCGCCCACCAGGATCATCCATCCCGCCTTGCCTGCCTCGTGCGCATCGTGGCCGTGCTCATGGCCATGGCCGTCGCCCTCGTAATGGTGCGAATGGCGCAGGATCGCCATCTTCTCGAGAAGGAAAAAGCCAAGCAGGCCGGCCAGCAGCGTGGCGAACAGCGCATGGGTGTCGGCGCCGGACTCGAACGCCTCCGGCAACGCATGCAGCAGCGAGGTTGCGAGCAGGAGGCCGACCGACAGGCTGACCATGCGCTCGACCATTTTCGACAGCAGCGAAAAGGAAAACGCCGCGGCCGCGGTAATGCTGACGATGCCGGCAAGGATCGTGGCTAGCAGGATGGAAAGCAGGGAAGAGTCGATTTTCGGCCTCGGCAAAGATGCAACAAAGTTGCAAATTAAAGCACAGACCGGGTATTTCGGCAAACGGCAGCAAAAAGCGCGGCTGTTTCCACCGCGCTTTCCAGGCTGCGCCCTTTCCTTGTGGCGGCAGCCGCCGGGCCGCTCGCCGGCAATGCCGGAATCACCGCCCCGCTCAGTGCGCCTGGTCCCAGTTCGGGCCGATGCCCACTTCCGCCAGCAGCGGCACCTTCAATTGCGCCACGCCGCTCATCAGCGCCGGCAGCTTCTGCCGTACGCGCTCGAGTTCTTCCTGCGGCACTTCCAGCACCAGTTCATCATGCACCTGCATCACCATCTTCGACGCCATGCGCTCCGCTTCCAGCCAGTCCTGTACCGCGATCATCGACAGCTTGATCAGGTCGGCGGCGGTGCCCTGCATCGGCGCGTTGATAGCGGCGCGCTCGGCGGCCTGCCGGCGCGGACCGTTGGGCGAATTGATCTCGGACAGCCACAGGCGGCGGCCGAACACCGTTTCCACATAACCGCGCGCCTTGGCCTGCGTGCGCGTGTCAGCCATGTACTGCGCCACCGCCGGATAGCGCTGGAAATACTTGTCGATATACATCTGCGCCGCCGAGCGCTCGATGCCGAGGTTGCTCGCCAGTCCGAAAGCGCTCATGCCATAGATCAGGCCGAAATTGATCACCTTCGCATAGCGGCGCTGCTCGCTGCTGACTTCCGCCGGGGCTACGCCGAAGATTTCGGCGGCGGTCGCACGGTGGATGTCCTCCCCCTCGGCGAATGCGCGCAGCAGGTTGTCGTCGCCAGAAATGTGCGCCATGATGCGCAGCTCGATCTGCGAATAGTCAGCCGACACGATCACGCTGCCGGGTGGTGCGATGAACGCTTCCCGGATGCGCCGGCCTTCGGCGGTGCGCACCGGGATGTTTTGCAGGTTGGGATCGTTGGATGCCAGGCGGCCGGTGACGGCCACCGCCTGCGCGTAATTGGTATGCACCCGGCCGGTGCCGGGGTTGACCATCTTCGGCAGCTTGTCGGTATAGGTCGATTTCAGCTTGGACAACCCGCGATAGTCGAGCAGGATCTTGGGCAGCGGGAAATCCTCCGCCAGCTTCTGCAGCACTTCCTCGTCGGTCGACGGCGAGCCGGACGGCGTCTTCTTCACCACCGGCAGCTGCAGTTTGTCGAAAAAGATTTCGCAGATCTGCTTGGGTGAATTCAGGTTGAACGGCTGGCCCGCCAGCTCGTAGGCCTGCTTTTCCATCTCCAGCATGCGCAGGCCGAGTTCATGCGACTGCGCCGACAGCAGCTGCGCATCGATCAGCACGCCGTTGCGCTCGATCTTCTGCAACACGACCGAGGTCGGCAGCTCGACTTTCTCGTAGATGAATTGCAGGCCCTCGTCCTGCGCCACCTCCGGCCACATCGCCTGGTGCAGCTGCAGCGTCACGTCCGCATCCTCCGCCGCATATTCGGTCGCACGCTCCACCGCGACTTCGTCGAAGCCGATCTGCGACGCGCCCTTGCCGCACACTTCCTCGTAGGCAATCGTCTTGCGGCCGAGGTGGCGCAGCGCGAGGCTGTCCATGTCATGGCTGCGGTGGGATTCGAACACATAGGATTGCAGCAGCGTGTCATGCACGATGCCGCGCAGCGTCACGCCATGGTTGGCGAAGATATGGCTGTCGTATTTCAGGTTCTGCCCGACCTTGGGCTTGCCGGCGTCCTCCAGCCAGGGCTTGAGCTTCGCCAGCACCAGTTCGCGCGACAGCTGCGCGGGCGCATCCTGGTAGCGGTGCGCCACCGGGATGTAGGCCGCCTTGCCGGGCGTGCAGCACAGCGAGATGCCGACCAGCTGCGCGCGCATCGGATCGAGCGAGGTGGTTTCGGTATCGACGGCAGTCAGTGCCGCGGCGTCGACGGTTGCGAGCCAGCGCTCGAGCTGCGCTTCCGTCAGCACGGTCTCGTACTCGGCAGCGGGGGCCGGCGCGGCGGCATCGAACAGGCCGCCCTGCGGCTCCCCATTGGCCGGCGCCGTAGCGGCACGCGCGCTGCCGGCATCGCCCGTGAGTTCGCGCAGCCAGGTCTTGAAGCCGTAGCGCCGGAAGAAATCGATCAGCGCGTCGTTATCCGCCGGCCGCGCGACCAGCGATTCCGGGATCGACACCATATGCTTGGCCAGGTCGCAATCATGTTTGATGGTCAACAGCACCCGCGCCTGCGGCAGCCAGTCGAGCGCGCGACGCAGATTCTCGCCGACCGCGCCGCCGATGCCGGCCGCCTGTTCGATGATGTTGTCCAGCGTGCCGTACTGGGTCAGCCACTTGACCGCGGTCTTGGGGCCGACCTTGTCGACGCCGGGCACATTGTCGACAGTGTCGCCGATCAGCGTCAGGTAGTCGACGATGCGTTCCGGCGGCACGCCGAACTTCGCGATCACGCCTTCGCGATCGAGTTTCTCATTCGTCATCGTGTTGATCAGCGTGACATGCTCGTTCACCAGCTGCGCCATGTCCTTGTCGCCGGTGGAGATGACCGCCTCCATGCCATGCTGTACCGCCTGCGTGGCGAGGGTGCCGATCACGTCGTCGGCCTCGATGCCTTCCACCATCAGGATCGGCCAGCCGAGTGCGCGCACCGCTTCATGGATCGGTTCGATCTGCCGGGCGAGGTCTTCCGGCATCGGAGGCCGGTGCGCCTTGTAGTCGGGATACAGGTCGTCGCGGAATGTTTTTCCTTTTGCGTCGAATACACAGGCGATGTATGCTGCATCGAAGTCGTTGCGCAGCTTGCGCAGCATGTTGATCATGCCGTAGATCGCGCCTGTCGGCGCGCCTTCCCCGTTGCGCAAATCGGGCATTGCATGGAAGGCGCGATACAGGTAGCTCGAACCGTCAACTAACAACAAGGTTTTATTCATATGGAATCAAAGGGAAAAAACGTGCCCCGTCTGCGGCAGATCGCGGACGTCAATCGCGCCACGGCGAAAAAGGCGCGTGAATCGTGGCATATGCTCACGATTATGGCAGAGTTTATCGAGTCGACCGAACGGCTGGCGGAATTGCGGCCGGCAGTCTCGATCTTCGGCTCCGCCCGCACGAAACCGGATGATCCCTACTACCAGAAGGCGATCGACATCGCGCGCCGCCTGTCCGATGCCGGACTCGCGGTGATCTCCGGCGGCGGCCCCGGCATCATGGAAGCCGCAAACAAAGGCGCGTTCGAAGGCAAATCCTCTTCTGTCGGGCTGAACATCGAGTTGCCGCACGAGCAAGCCAGCAATGCCTGGCAAGACATCTCCATTAATTTCCGCCACTTTTTCGCGCGCAAGGTCGCGTTCGTGAAGTATGCAGACGCATATGTCGTCATGCCCGGCGGCTACGGTACGCTGGATGAATTCACCGAGGTGCTGACGCTGATTCAGACCGGGAAGTCACGCCGTATTCCCGTCATTCTTGTCGGCACAACGTTCTGGCGTGGCCTGCTCGACTGGTTCCGGACCAGCCTTGCAGCGAACGGCATGATCGATGTGAAGGATCTCGACCTGGTGCAGCTGATCGACGAACCCGCCAACGTCGTGGAAGCGATCTTTGCGTTCTATGAGGCGCATCACGAGCTGCTGTCCGCCGACAGCAGGGAAGCCGGCGCGTATCTGTGAGACTGCCGGAGCGCCCAAGGCCGGGAATTTCCCCGGCCGCCGGGTCGGGTTTGCTAAAATGTTGCTCCAGCGCCTGATTGCAGTCAGGCAAAGCGGATCAACCAACACCTCGACCTCATGACGTTCCTGAACAAGGCACGGCACGCAGCGCTTGCCTGCATTGCCATTCAAGCAACCACACTGGCGGCGTTCGCGCAGCAGCCGCCACAACTGGAAAGCCTGGACGAAGGCGAGGCGCCGGCGGTCACGATCCGCAAGCCTGACCAGAAAAGCCGGATCGAGGAAAACCGCACGCCTGGCGGCAAGGTCACCGCGATCAGGGTCAGCACCGGCGGCAGCACCTATGTCGTAAGAGCGAATGACCAGGCAGGCAGCGCCGCCGCCGGCGACCTGCAGGGACATGCAATACGCGCTGCGCAATGGGAAGTGAAGGAATTCAACCTGGGCCGGCCGACCGCCAGGGAGCAGGAAGAAGCGCAGGCCGCGGCGCCTGCACCGCCGCCGCCCCCGCCACCCGCCCAGAAATAGCACTCCACCCAACCCGATTTCGACTTTTTATCGTTTCCGCACATGGCAGTATTCACCCCGGTCAGCCTGGATGACCTTACGGAATGGACCAAGCAGTTCTCCCTCGGCAAGCCGCTTGCGGTCAAGGGCATTTCCTCCGGCATCGAAAACAGCAATTTCTTCCTCACGGCCGAAGCGGGCGAATATGTCCTGACGATCTTTGAAAAGCTGAGCTTCGAACAACTGCCGTTCTACCTGGAACTGATGCGCCATCTCGCTGACCGCGGCGTGCTGGTCCCCGCGCCGGTTGCCAATCGCCATGGCGATATCCTGCACGCGCTGCATGGCAAGCCGTGTGCGATCGTCACCAAGCTCGACGGCAGCTCGCAGCTCTCTCCAGCGCCGGCGCACTGCGCGGCGGTCGGCGCGATGCTCGCGAAAATGCATCTTGCCGGCCAGGATTTCCCGCTGCAGCAGCCAAACCTGCGCGGCCTGGACTGGTGGCGCGAAACGACGCCGGTGGTCATGCCCTACCTGCCGGAAGACGCGCAGCATCTGCTGCGAGCCGAAATCCACACGCAGGAAGCCTTTGCCGCCTCCGCCACCTTCCACCAGTTGCCGCGCGGCCCGATCCATGCCGACCTGTTCCGCAATAATGTGATGTTCGACGGCGAGCGGCTGACCGGTTTCTTCGATTTCTACTTCGCCGGCTGCGACACCTGGATCTTCGACGTGGCGGTTACCGTCAACGACTGGTGCATCGACCTAGCAACCGGCGCGCTGGACGAAAGCCGCGTGCGCGCGATGCTCGATGCCTACCACGCGGTGCGGCCGTTCAATGCCGCCGAAAAGATTGCATGGCAGCCGATGCTGCAGGCCGGTGCGCTGCGCTTCTGGCTGTCGCGGCTGTACGATTTCTATCTGCCGCGTGAAGCGGAGATGCTGACGCCGCACGACCCGACGCATTTTGAACGCATCCTTCGCCAACGCATCAACCATCCGGTGCCCGACCTGTTCTGACAATGGATAAATTGCCCGCAATTACCGGCTGGCTCTGGGTGAAGGAAGGATTTGCACTGTTCCGCAAGCAGCCCGCCGAAATCTCCACGCTGTTCCTGGCGTACATGTTCCTGATGATCGCCATCGGCTTCCTGCCGCTGCTCGGCCAGATATTGCCGCTGATGCTGGTGCCGGTGTTTTCGATGGCCTTCATGCAGGCCTGCGCGAATATCGAGCAAGGCCGGAAGGTGTATCCGAACCTGCTCCTGACTGGTTTCCGCAGCCCGGCGATGCGCCGCCTGATCAAGCTCGGCGTGCTGTACCTGGCTGCCGCGGTTGTCGCCGTCGGCGCATCGGCGGTGGTCGACGGCGGCGTGTTCTGGGAAGTGATGACCGGCCAGAAGAGCCTGGACGCGGAAACCATACGCGGCTCGAACCTGTCGTCTGCCATGATGTTCGCCGCGGCGATCTACACGCCGGCGCTCATGGCATTCTGGTATGCCGCGCCGCTGGTCGCCTGGCAGGATATGAGCATCGGCAAGGCAGTGTTCTACAGCTTCTTCGCGGTCAAGCGCTCCGGCATGGCCTTCCTCGTGTACGGACTGGTCTGGATGCTGCTCGGCGTGATCCTGCCGGCGGTGATTTCCAGCTTCGTCGCGCTGCTGGTCGGCAAGGCGTTCGCGGTGATGCTGGTATTGCTGTCAGTCTCCCTGATGCTGACCGTCGTGATGTACTGTTCCTTCTATCCGACCTATACCTCGATTTTCGGCCGCCCCGGACCGCAGCCCGCTCCTGTCCTGCCGCAACAATAGCCGCTTCCCGTCCGGCTCGCTGCTAGCAGGAAACATTCTCGCTATACTAGCCCCACGCCGGTCCCTGCGCCGGCCGGAACTGTCAACGCGACATCCAGGGAGGTGCAGATGATCAAGAAAATCGCGGTACACCAGCTCAAGGTCGGCATGTACGTGCACGACCTGAGTTGCGACTGGATGAATCATCCATTCATGCGCAACCGGCTGCTGGTCACCTCCGAAGACGAGATCCGCAAGATCATCGACGCCGGCATCCACGAGGTGTACATCGATACCGGCAAGGGCCTGGATGTCGCCGATGCGCCGACCGCGGAACAGGTGCAGCGCTCGCTCGAAAAGGAACTGGTCGACATTGCCGCGCGCCAGCCGGCGCCAGTCGCCCGTGTGACCCTGACGCAGGAAATCGCGCGCGCCAAGCAGATCAAGAACCAGGCGCACCAGCTGGTACGCACCGTGATGGCGGACGCGCGACTCGGCAAGGCGATCGAACTGGACCGGGTCGAGCCGGTGGTGCAGAACATCACCGAATCCATTCTGCGCAATCCCGGCGCGCTGACCGGCCTGCTGCGCATCAAGAACAAGGACGACTATACCTTCCTGCATTCGGTCAGCGTCTGCACGCTGCTGGTCGCCTTTTGCCGCTCCGCAGGGCTGGACGCGGCGACCACGCGCGAGGCCGGCCTCGGCGGCCTGCTGCACGACACCGGCAAGGCGCTGGTGCCGGACGCGGTACTGAACAAGCCGGGCCGGCTGACCGACGCGGAATTCGACATCATCCGCAAGCATCCGAAGGACGGCTACGACATCCTGCTCAGGACACCCGGGGTGGGGGAAATCCCGCTCGATATCACGCTGCATCACCACGAGCGCATGGACGGCAGCGGCTACCCGGACAGGTTGCCGGGCGAGCGCATCGGCACCCTCGCGCAGATGGCGGCGATCGTCGACGTGTACGACGCAATCACCGCCGACCGCTGCTACCACAAGGGCATGCCCGCCGCGGTCGCGCTCCGCAAGATCTACGAATGGAGCAAGTTCCACTTCAATGCGCAGCATGTGCAGGCCTTCATGCGCTGCGTCGGCATCTACCCGGTCGGCACGCTGGTGCTGCTGGAATCGGGCCGGCTCGGCGTGGTCACCGAACCGCACGAGACCAACCTGCTGGCGCCGAAGGTGAACGTGTTCTTCAGCACCCGGTCCAACACCTACATCAAGCCCGTGGAAGTGGATCTGTCCAGACCGCTGGGCCTGGGCGGGGGCGACAAGATCCTCAGCCATGAATTGCCGGAGAAGTGGCGCGTCGACCCGATGAAGTTCTTTGCGCTGGAATAGGTCTCGGCAAGCATAGGGCTGCGTCCTGCGACGCCAGCCCCAAGCGGCGCGGCAGTGCCGCGCACGCCCGCTGAACGGCTGCTCAGCCGGCCACTCTTTCAAGCTTGGCAATATTGAGATCGAGGAGCTTCATCCCGTGGCGCCCGAAGTTGATATGGGCGCGGGTATTGGTGCCGCTGCCTTCGATATTGACGATCACGCCCTCGCCGAACTTCTGGTGCGCCACCGTCTCGCCGACCCGCCAGCCGGCATCCTTGCGGCTGAAGTTCTGCGCAATCGCGTTCGCCGCCGCTTCCGGCGCCTCGTCCCAGGCCGACTTGCGCTGGCCGAACCAGCTGTGCTGCTGCACCTTCGGCGACAGCCACTTGAGCGCCTCTTCCGGCAATTCGTCGAGGAAGCGCGACTTCATGTTGTAGCGCGTCTGGCCGTGCAGCATGCGGGTCTGCGAGAAGCTGATGTAGAGCCGCTTCTTGGCGCGCGTGATCGCGACGTACATCAGGCGGCGCTCTTCCTCCAGTCCGCCTTCTTCCTGCGCACTGTTCTCATGCGGGAACAGGCCTTCTTCCAGCCCGGTGATGAACACCGCGTCGAATTCCAGGCCCTTGGCGGAGTGCACCGTCATCAGCTGCAGCGCGTCCTGCCCGGCCTGCGCCTGGTTGTCGCCCGCTTCCAGCGACGCATGCGACAGGAAGGCCGACAGCGGCGACATCACGGTGGGCAGCGGCGCGTCGGCGTCGATCAGCTCATCGCCGTTGGGAAGCGGCACGCCCGAAGAGGCCTGCGTCTTCGGGCCGAGCAAGGCCGGCGCGTCGATGCCGAACCCCTCCTCGGAAACGAACAGCATCGCGGCGCTGACCAGCTGCTCCAGGTTTTCGATGCGGTCCGCGCCCTCCTTCTCGGTCTGGTAATGCGCTACCAGGCCGCTCATGTCGAGCATCACCTGCACCATTTCCTGCAGCGGCAGGTTCTGCGTCTCGAAGCGCATGCCTTCGATCAGCTTCACGAAAGAACCGAGCGAGGTACCGGCCTTGCCGGCCACATAGGGTACCGCCGCATAGAGCGACACCCCGTACTGGCGGGCCGCATCCTGCAGCTGCTCGAGCGAGCGCGCGCCGATGCCGCGCGCCGGGAAATTCACCACGCGCAGGAACGCGGAATCATTGTGCGGGTTGTCCATCAGCTGCAGGTAGGCGATCGCATGCTTGATTTCCGCGCGCTCGAAGAAGCGCTGGCCGCCGTACACGCGGTACGGAATGCCCGCGGTGAACAGCGCATGCTCGATCACGCGTGACTGCGCGTTGGAGCGGTACAGGATCGCGATCTCGCTGCGCGACGCGCCGTCATTGATCAGGCCCTTGGCCTCTTCGATGATCCACTGCGCCTCCTGGATATCGCTGCTGGCTTCATAGATGCGCACCGGCTCGCCATGGCCGGCGTCGGTGCGCAGGTTCTTGCCGAGGCGCCGGCTGTTGTTGGCGATCAGGATGTTGGCGGCATCGAGGATGTGGCCGTGCGAGCGGTAGTTCTGCTCCAGCTTGATCAGGTTCTGCACGCGGAACTCGCGCTCGAACGCGGCCATGTTGCCGACGTTGGCGCCGCGGAACGCATAGATGCTCTGGTCGTCGTCGCCCACCGCGAATACCGCGTTGTGCTGGCCCGCCATCAGCTTGAGCCAGTTGTATTGCAGATTGTTGGTGTCCTGGAACTCGTCGATCAGGATGTGCTTGAAGCGCGACTGGTAGTGCTCGCGCAGCGGCTGGTTACGCATCAGCAATTCATACGAGCGCAGCAGCAGTTCCGCGAAGTCGACCACGCCCTCGCGCTGGCATTGCTGGTCATACGCCTCGTAAAGCTCGACGAAGCGGCGGTTGTAATCGTCATTCGCCTCCACATCCTTCGCGCGCAAACCCTGTTCCTTCGCACCGTTGATGAAGTACATCAGGTTGCGCGGCGGGTATTTTTCGTCGTCGATGTTGAGCGACTTCAGCAGCCGCTTGATGGCGGAGAGCTGGTCGGCCGAATCGAGGATCTGGAAGGTCTGAGGCAGGCCGGCGTCGCGGTAATGCGCCCGCAACAGCCGGTTGCACAAACCGTGGAAGGTGCCGATCCACATGCCGCGAGTATTGATTGGCAGCATTGCGGACAGGCGCGACATCATCTCCTTCGCCGCCTTGTTGGTAAACGTTACCGCCAGCACGCCGGCCGGCGACATCTGTCCGGTCTGGATCAGCCAGGCAATCCGCGTGGTCAGCACGCGCGTCTTGCCCGAGCCGGCACCGGCCAGGATCAATGCGGATTGTGCGGGAAGCGTGACGGCGGCGAGCTGCTCGGAATTAAGGTTGTGGAGGAGATTTTGCATCCGCAGATTATAGCCGCGCGGCGATGCCGGAGGCGCATCTCTGCGCCATCCTTCCGGCCTTCCCGTTTCCAGCGTTGCAAGAAGTTGGCGGGCGGACAAAACCGCCTCGCCGCCACAACATCAGGAGCGCCAGGGAAGTTCGATCGGCGCGCCGTCCGGCAACCAGGTCGCCACCGGCGTCGCGCTGAATACGGCGACAAGTTGCAGCGCTTCCTTGCCCACGCTGACTATCTGGTGGTCGACATCGGCCGGAATCAACACGGTCATGTCGGCGCCGAAGCGCTCGATGCATTCGCCGATATGCAGCTCGCCCGCGCCCGCCCGGCACAGGACCACTTCCTCGCAATCGTGCCGGTGCGGCGGCGTTGCCGCACCGGGAGCCAGCGACTGCTGCCAGACCGAGATGCGGCGCAGGCCGTCGTCGCTGCCCGCAAGGGTCACGTGCTCGATGCCGGGAATGCCGGTCGCGGCCGGCGCCTGGTTTGCAATCACATACATGGTCGATCTCCTTGTTTTACGGGTCGCCGCCCGCATGGCGGCCGAGAGATGAGTATGCGCATCTCGCGCCCTGTCCGGAACGATGTGCAATGTCGTAATATTGAGGAAAATTTTTCTTCAATCGCAGATGGGCAGCTTCAACCAGTTCCTCGCGTTTGCCAGTGCCGCGCGCCGCCGCAGCTTTGCGCAGGCGGGGCGTGAGCTCGGCATCACGGCATCGACCGTGGCCAAACGGATCGCGCAGCTGGAACGCCAGCTCGGCGTGAAACTGTTTCACCGCACGACGCGCCACGTCACCCTGAGCTCGGACGGCGAGGCACTGTATGCGCGCTGCGAGAAAATCCTGGCCGACATCGATGAACTCGAAGCGCTCGCGGCCGGCGCCAGCGGCGAGGCGCGCGGCGAACTGCGCATCAACGTGCCGATCACTTACGGCAAGCGGGTGGTGATACCGGCGCTGGCCCGGTTGATGGCGGCACATCCGGCGCTGTCCGCCGACCTTCGGCTGTCGGACCAGTTCTGTGACGTGGTCAAGGATGGGATGGATGCGGTCATCCGCATCGCGCCGCTCGAAGATTCGCGCCTGGCGTGCCGGCGTATCGGCTGGCAGCATCTGTTGCTGTGCGCCAGCCCGGCTTACCTGGCTCGCCACGGCAAGCCGAAGCATCCCGGCCGCCTGGACGGCCATGCATTCCTGCTGTTCCGCAATCCAAGTTCCGGGCGAGAGCGCCCGCTCCAGTTTCGGGTCGAGGACAGGACCATCGACCTGCATCCCCCGCGCCGCGTGCTGATGGACGACGGCGAAGCGCTGGTGCAGGCGGCGTGTCACGACCTCGGACTGACGCAGGTGCCGGACTACATGGTTGCAGAGGAACTGGGGAACGGCACACTGGTGGAGGTGCTGGCGCGGTACCGCCCGCCGCCATTGCCGATCAGCGTGATATGGCCGGGGAGCCGGCTGCTGCCGCCGCGGGTCCGCGCATTCATAGATGCTTTGGCGACACCCGGAAAGTGAAGCGGACGGGCCGGCTTGACGCCCTGCGCCTGCCGAAACATAATCGATAGACCATTCTTCTTCCAATGCTTACGATGACTGCCCAGCACGCCGCCCGCCCTGCCAACCTGAGCGCCCCCGCTCCGGTGTCGGCACGCGCTGCTGCAGGCAAATCGAAAAAACAGTCGCTCATCTGACCGGGGCGCGCTGTCCCGTCAGGTGGGCTGACGGGACAGCAGGCACACAGACCGGTCGCACTCCCTCCCTCTGTTGCACGCACTCGCAGAACACCCTGGCGGTGACCCTGACGGTCATTCAAACAGGAGTGTTTCATGACAGGCTTTTCAGGTATCTGGGTTCCCCTCGTGACACCGTTCCGCGGGGACGCGATCGATTTCGCATCGCTGCAGGCGCTTGCACGCCGCCTCGTTGAAGCGGGCGCATCCGGGCTCGTCGCATGCGGTTCGACCGGCGAGGCGGCGGCGCTGGACGAAGACGAACAACTCGCGGTACTGGACGCGGTACTCGCGGCAGTGCCCGGCGCACCGGTGATGATGGGGCTGGCGGGCAACAACCTGCGCGCGGTGCTCGGCCGGCTGGAACGCGTGCAGCAGCGCCCGGTCGCCGGCCTCCTTGTGCCGCCTCCCTACTACATCAGGCCATCCCAGGCCGGTCTGACCGAATACTTCCGTACGCTTGCCGATGCCGCCCTGGTTCCGCTGGTCCTCTACAACATTCCGTATCGCACGGGTGTGACGATGGAGTTCAACACACTTGCCGGCCTCGCCCGCCACGACCGCATCGTGGCGCTGAAGGACTGCGGCGGCGACCCGGTGCTGACGATGCGGCTGATCACGGAAACCGGGCTGCAGGTCCTGGCAGGGGAGGATCACCAGCTGCTTTCGACCCTGGCACTCGGCGGCAGTGGCGGCATTATGGCATCGGCCCATCTGCGCACCGAGCTGTTCGTGCAGATCGTCCGGCTGGTCGAGCACGGCGCGCTCACGGAGGCAAGGGACAGGTTCTATCGGCTGCTGCCGCTGATCAGGCTGCTGTTCCGGGAACCGAATCCCGGGCCGCTGAAGGCGGCGCTCTCCATGATGGGGTGGATGGACGACGGCTTGCGCGCGCCGCTGCAGCAAGCCACGCCTGCACTTTGCGAACAGATCGGGATGGAACTGAAGCGGCTGGAATGCGCGTAAGCCGGGTCGCGGCCGCGTGCGGCAAAACCGCGCGCGCCGGATGCGGCTACAATCGTATTCCCTTCCCGGCAAATACTACGAGGGCCAATTGACCTATCCGCCATCCCTGCAGG
>NZ_DASPLS010000070.1:0-57347 GCF_035627455.1 Noviherbaspirillum sp. | reverse complement strand
CCGGAGTAGTCGAATTCGCACGCCTGGCCGATGATGATCGGGCCGGCGCCAATGATCAGGATGCTTTTGATGTCTGTGCGCTTAGGCATTTTTGTGTTTCTCCATCATCGCCACGAAGCGATCGAACAGGGGGGCGATGTCAGTCGGGCCGGGCGATGCTTCCGGATGGCCCTGGAAGCAGAACGCCGGCTTGTCGGTGCGCGCGAAACCTTGCAGCGAACCGTCGAACAGCGACACGTGGGTGACGCGGCAGTTGGACGGCAGCGTATCGACGTCGACCGCGAAGCCGTGGTTCTGCGAGGTGATCATTACCTGCCTGGTGTCGAGGTCCTGCACCGGGTGGTTCGCGCCGTGGTGGCCGAACTTCATCTTCAGCGTCTTCGCGCCGGAAGCCAGCGCCATGATCTGATGGCCGAGGCAGATGCCGAAGGTCGGAATGCCGCGCTCGATCAGGTCGCGCGTCGCCGCGATCGCATAATCGCAAGGCTCCGGGTCGCCGGGTCCGTTGGACAGGAAGATGCCGTCCGGGTTCAGCGCCAGCGCATCGGCCGCGCTCGCCTGCGCCGGCAGCACGGTGACCTTGCAGCCGCGCTCCGCCAGCATGCGCAGGATGTTGTACTTCACGCCGTAGTCGAAGGCGACCACATGGTATTTCGGATCGTCCTGCCTGCCGTAGCCGCTGCCGAGCTTCCACTCGGTTTCGTTCCAGACATAGGATTCGGTTGTCGACACCACCTTCGCCAGGTCCATGCCGGCCAGGCCGGGGAAGGAGCGCGCCAGTGCCAGCGCTTCCTCGGCGCTCGCCGATTCGCCGGCGACGATGGCGCCGTTCTGCGCGCCCTTTTCGCGCAGGATGCGGGTCAGCTTGCGGGTGTCGATGCCGGCGATGCCGACTACGTTCTCCGCCTTGAGGTATTCGGACAGGCTGCGCTTTGATCGGAAATTCGAGACCAGCAGCGGCAGGTCCTTGATGATCAGGCCGGCGGCGTGGATCTTCGACGCTTCGACGTCTTCTTCATTGACGCCGACATTGCCGATGTGCGGATAGGTGAGCGTGACGATCTGGCGGCTGTAGCTGGGATCGGTCAGGATTTCCTGGTAGCCGGTCATGGCCGTGTTGAACACGACTTCGCCGATCGTATGACCGGGAGCACCGATGGAAAAACCCTGAAAGATTGACCCGTCTGCGAGCGCAAGGATGGCCGGAACTGATTGGCCAGAAAAAAATGGCAGCAAGGGTAACTCCTGAGATGTTTACCGCCGCTGCGCCGCGCCAGAACGACCGTCGACCAAACGGCTTGCGCTGGCTGTCACGGGTCTTTTTGGGACGGAAATGGAAGGGGTATGCGCTACGGCGGACTGAATTAGTTAAACCCTGAGATTATAGCCGAGAACGCACTCCCCTGCAAACCCGTACGGCTGCTGCAAGCCCGTTACAGCCAGCCGCAGGAGCGCCCGCATCGTGACCGAAACAGCAAGTTACAGCCCGGCCAAATTGCTTATTCCCTGGTCTTTGCCAGGAGCATTTCAACCAGTGGCTGCAATTCCGCCGAGAGCTTGCCGACATGCGGCAAAACCTTGTCGCGGCGCCCCTCCTTGAGCCATTGCAGCAGCGTCGCAAGGTCCGGCACCGGGACCAGCTCGCTGCCGTCATCGCCGCCGTCAAATACGGTTTCGCCGCGATCGAACGCGCCTTCCTCCTCGGCGCCGACAACCCCGGTGACCGCATGATTCAGGCCGAGCGCGGCACGCCGCGCCGCAGCGTCGCATAGCGAGCGCAGCGTCTCCTGCGCCCCGCCGCCGGCGTCGCCGAGAGCCGCCACGCCGCAGCTCGCGATGAACGACATGCGGCGGTCGCCGGCCAGATGCACACAGGCAATGGCGCGGCAAACGCGTTCGGCAAAGATGCGGGCGGCGTCGAAATTGATACTTCCGGTTACCACAGTAAATTCCGCCTCGCCGGTTTTCGAGACCACGTCCGTCTCGCGTACAGTGCGCAGCAGCAGCTGTCCGATCGCATCCACCACGCCGGGCGGCGGTAGCGCGGGAACCCCTGCGAGCTCGACATGCCGGATGCCGGCACGGACGTTGAGCACGGCGAAATTCTTCCTTCCGGCGACTGCGGCGGAAAGAAGCGCCTCCCCTTGCGCCTGCAATTGTTCCGAAGTGGGAAGCGCGACCGGCGCGCTGCCGGCAACATTGCGCACCAGCGCCTCGAGGCTGCGCTCGAATTCGCGCTGCGTCGCGACCAGCTTGGACAGGATATCGAGGCGCGACAGGAGCTGCGCCGTGCCGATGCCTTTCGTGATCAGGTCGGTCGCCCCGGCTGCCTTCACCCGGTCGCGTTCTTCCTGCTCGTCACTGCCCGAGACGACGACGACCGGGATGTCGCGGATGCGGCTGATCCTGGAGCTGCGGATGCGCTTCAGCAGCCCGTAGCCGTCAAGCCTGGGCATGGTGAGGTCGGTAATGACGACGCGGATGCCGGGATCGAGCAGCAGGGTTTCCCAGGCCTGCTCGCCGTCCAGCGCTTCGCGGAACTCGAACATCCCCTCGATGCGCTTGATCAGCGTCGCGCGCACGATGCGGGAATCGTCGGCGATCAGCACCCGGGGTTTGACGGGTAGGTCCATCGGTGTCGGTGTTGTCATGCTGTTTCGTCAATAGCTGCCCTGATGCAAGCATAGCGCTCCGCATAAAATTTTGACAGCTCTACCCTACTTCCCGTACATTGGGTCGTCGCCCGGCGATTACATTACATTTTTTACAATGATTCGACGACTTCTCCCGCTCCGACCGCATGCCTGCGCCATTGCTCTGGCACTGTGGGTTCCGGCCGCATCGATGGCGGAACCGGTCGTCGCGGAACAGACCACGATGCTCACCAGGTTGCAGGACCTGACCTCGCGCGCGTCCGAGGTGGCATTGCGCGCGATGAGCCTGATCGGCGTGCGCTACAAATACGGGGGCGACGCGCCGGAAAACGGGCTGGACTGCAGCGGCCTGGTGCGCTACGTGTTCAAGGAAGTGTGGGGAACGGAACTGCCGCGCACGTCGGTGGAAATGAGCCGTCTCGGCGAGCGCGTCGATACGAAGGAATTGCAGCCGGGCGACCTGGTGTTCTACAACACGCTGCGCCGCGGTTTTTCCCATGTCGGCGTCTACCTCGGCGACAACAAGTTCATCCACGCCCCTTCGCGGGGCGGCGAAGTCCGTATCGAAAGCATGGATATTTCGTACTGGAAGAACCGTTTCAACGGCGCGCGCCGCATCAACACCCCGCCGCAATAACTCACTGCTCGCGCCGCGCCGCAAGCTTGCGCTTGATTTCGGGCATCAGGGCTGCTGCCGCCTGCTCGCCGGCGAGGATTGCGGTATTTCTTCCAGGGAAATCATTTCCCTTCATGCTGCCAAGCCGCGGCTGGATCACCACGTCCGCCTCCTTCAGTTCGAAGGCATTGATGCTCTGCCCCATGATCGCAAAAGTTTGCAGCAGCACATCAAGCGTGCTGGCGGACGGCTGCGCCTCCGGCTGCGATGAAATGTTCACCGCGATCACGAAATCCGCTCCCATTTCCCTTGCAAAGCGGACTGGGACAGGCGACACCAGCCCGCCGTCGACGTAGGATCGCTCGCCGACACGCACCGGCTGGAAGACACCCGGTACGGCCGAGGACGCCCGCACCGCGGCACCGGTGTTGCCGCGCCGAAAAAGAATGGCTTGTCCGCTCTGCAGGTCCGTCGCAACCGCGCCAAAGGGTCGCTTCAGCTTTTCCAGCGGGAGGTTGTTCACACTGCGGTTGACGTAATGTTGCAGCGCCTCGCCCTTGAGCACGCCGGTCGCCTTCGCAAACAGCGGCACCGACCAGTCCGAGATCGCGGCCTCATCCATTTCCAGCGCCATCTTGTGCAACGCAAACCCGTCGTTGCCTGCCGCATAGAGCGCGCCGACCAGGCTTCCCGCGCTGGTGCCGACCACAAGATCCGGAACGATTCCCTGCGCCTCCAGCGCCTTGATCACGCCGATGTGCGCGAAACCGCGTGCCGCGCCGCCGCCCAGTGCAAGACCGACGCGCACCTGGCGCACCTGTTTCGGCTGACCGGCCTGCGCCGCAGGCGGCGGTTCCACGGTGGCGCACGAAGGAAGAAGGACGGCGATGAGGACGGCCAGGACTGCCGACGAGAAACGTTTCATGAAGAAGTGGAAATACTGCGGAATGCGTCGGAAAAGACCGGGCGCGACAAGTCCCGGCGGAAACAGCGCATTGTAGCGGATCGCGCGCCCGCTCTACTCCACGTAAATCGCCTTCCTCGGGAACGTCACCGTGAACGTGCTGCCTTTGTCCGGCTCGGATGTGATCGCCAGCGCTGCATCGTGCCGAAGCAGAACATGCTTGACGATCGCCAGGCCGAGCCCGGTACCCTGCGTTTCCCGCGAACGGCTCTTGTCCACCCGATAGAAGCGCTCGGTCAGGCGCGCGATGTGCTCCGGCCGGATGCCGATACCGGTATCCCGCACCACGAACTGTGCCCCCGCATCGCATGCCTGCCACTCGATCGCGATGCTCCCGCCCGCCGGCGTGTAGCGCACCGCATTGGAGACCAGGTTGCCGAAGGCGCTGCGCAACTCCTCGGTGCCGCCCTTGATATCGGGGCCTGCCGCACGCAGGGAAATTGTATGTCTGCCGGCCGACAGCGCGATCGCTTCCTGCTCGATCTGTTCGAGCAGGACGCGCAGGGCAACGCGTTCGGGCCGCAGCGGGTAATCCACGGATTCGAGGCGGGTCAGCGTCAGCATGTCTTCCACCAGGTTCTGCATGCGCTGCCCCTGCTCGCACATCAGCTTCAGGTGCGCCATCCGGGTCTTCGGGTCGAGGTCGGGCTGGGTGGTGGCGATTTCGAGAAAGCCGTTGATCACGGTGAGCGGCGTGCGCAGCTCGTGCGACGCGTTGGCGATGAAATCGCGCCGCATCATCTCGATGCGCTCGGCTTCCGTGGCATCGTGGGTGACCAGGATCTGGCGCCGGTTCTCGAACGGAATGATCTGCACCACCAGCTTGCGCTCGCGCAGGCTCATGGTCAGCGGCTGCTCATAGCGGCCGAGGATGATGTAGTCCATGAACTCCGGGCTGCGCACCAGATTGGTCACGCGCATGCCCTTGTCGCGTTCCAGGCGCAGCCCCAGGTGGCGCTCGGCGGCCGGGTTGCACCATTCGAGGAACAGCACGTCATCCATGATGACCACGCCGTCGGGCAACAGGCTCATCGCCTGCCGGAAGCGGGCCAGCCACTCGGTCAATTCGGCCTGGTTCTTCTCATCGCCGCGCCGCATCCGGTACAGCCGCGCAAAGACTTCGGTCCATGCGCCCCAGCCGTCCGGCACCTTCGCGCTATTGGGATCGTTCAGCCAGATCGACAGCCGGTAGAGGTAGTGCAGCTGCACGACCACGAAAATCAGCAATCCGGCGATGGCGGCCACGAGCCCGGGCACCAGGCCGAAGAAATACCAGGCAGCCGCGGCGCCGGCGAGCACGAGCGACAGGCGCAGTCCGGCCGGAATCCAGAAGAGCAGGCGTGGATGCATGAGGAAGTATTATTTTTCGGACAGCATGTATCCTACACTGCGCACGGTCTTGATCAGCGTTTCCGCCTCCTTGAGCGCCTTGCGCAGCCGCAGCACGTGCACGTCCACCGTGCGCTCCTCGATCACGACATGGTCGCCCCATACCTTGTCGAGCAGCTGGCTGCGCGAGAATACCCGCTCCGGATGGGCGAGGAAGAACTTCAGCAGCTTGTATTCCGCGTGGCCGATGTCGATCTTCCGGCCGTGCAGCGATACCGAACAGCTGACGGGGTCGAGGGCCACCGGACCGGCCGTCATCACCCCTTGCGCATGCTCGGGCGCCTTGCGCCTCAGCAGCGCCTTGATGCGCGCAGTCAGTTCGCGCGGCGAGAACGGCTTGGTGATGTAGTCGTCGGCGCCGTTGTCCAGCCCGGCGATCTTGTCCTCTTCCATGCTCTTGGCGGTCAGCATGATGACCGGGAGGCCGTTGAGCTGGCGGTCGCCGCGCAGGCGCGACAGCAGGCGCAGCCCGGACTGGTCAGGCAGCATCCAGTCGAGCAGCACCAGCTGCGGCACCCGGCGCTGGATGAATTCCCAGGCGTCGTTCGCGGTGCTCACCGCAAAGGTGTTCCAGCCCGCCGCCTTGAGCGTGAAGGTGACGAGTTCGACGATGGAGGGTTCGTCTTCGACGATCAGGATGGTGGTTTGGTCGACTGCCATGGGTCAGACGCCGCTATCGAGCTTGCTGTGGACATAGTCAGTATGCCGGATATCCTTGCCTTCGACGATATAGATCACGTATTCGGCAATGTTTTTCGCATGGTCGCCGATACGCTCGATCGCCTTGGCCACCCATAGCGTGTCCAGCGCCACCGAGATCGTGCGCGGATCCTCCATCATGAAGGTGACCATCGCCCGCGTGATCGCCCTGAATTCATGGTCGATGGTCTCGTCGCGGGTAATGATGCCCACCGCCTGCTTTTCATCGAGGCGCGCGAACGCATCCAGCGCGTCGTGCAGCGATTGCGCCGCGCCGGCAGCCAGCACGCGCACCGATTCAAAATGCTGGAGCACGCCGACGGTGCCGCGCTCGTGCAGGTGTTTCGCGGTGCGCGCAATCTTGGTCGCTTCGTCGCCGATGCGTTCGAGATCGGTGATCACCTTGAGCGTCGCCATCACTGTGCGCAGGTCGTTGGCCGCCGGCTGGCGCTTGACGATCAGGTGGCTGCAGGCGTCGTCGAGCGCGACCTCGAGCCGGTTGACGCTGTCATCCGACTTGATCACCTGCTCCGCCCGCGCCAGGTCGCCGGCGCGGAAACAGTCCATTGCGTCATTGAACTGGCTTTCCACCAGGCCGCCCATGGTAAGCACCTTGGAGCGGATGGCTTCGAGATCGGAGTCGTATTGCTTGGAAGAGTGGTCGCCGGGCATGGGCTTCTCCTGATTCTGTTGTCCGTATGAAGCATCAGCCGAAACGGCCGGTGATGTAGTCCTGGGTTTCCTTGCGCGCCGGATTCATGAAAATCTGGTCGGTTTCGCCGAACTCCACCAGTTCCCCCAGGTACATGTAGGCAGTATAGTCAGAGCAGCGCGCCGCCTGCTGCATGTTGTGCGTGACGATGGTGATCGTGTAATCCTCTTTCAGCTCGGCGATCAGTTCCTCGATCTTCGCGGTGGAGATCGGATCGAGCGCCGAGGTCGGTTCGTCGAGCAGCAGCACGTCGGGTTTCACCGCGACGCCGCGCGCGATGCACAGCCGCTGCTGCTGGCCGCCGGACAGGGAGAGGCCGCTCTTGTTGAGCTTGTCCTTGACCTCGGTCCACAGCGCCGCCTTCCTCAGTGCCCATTCCACCCGCTCATCCATTTCGCCCCTGGACAGCTTTTCATACAGCCGCACGCCAAACGCGATATTTTCGTAGACGGTCATCGGGAACGGCGTCGGCTTCTGGAACACCATGCCCACCTTCGCGCGCAGCATGTTCACATCCTGCCCGGCGTCGAGGATGTTGCGGCCGTTGTACATGATCCTGCCCTCGGCGCGCTGGCCGGGATACAGGTCGTACATGCGGTTGAGGGTGCGCAGCAGGGTCGACTTGCCGCAGCCGGAAGGGCCGATGAAGGCGGTCACCTTCTTCTCGTAGATGTTCAGGCTGACGTTCTTCAAGCCCTGGAAACCGCCATAGAAAAAGTTCAGGCCGGAGATTTCAAGCGTGGCGTTCAGGGAAGTCATGGTCTCATTCATGTCAGTGCTGTACTTTCTGGCTGAGCAGGGTGCGCGACAGGATATTCAGGCCGAGCACGCTGAAGGTGATCAGCAGCGCCCCGCCCCAGGCAAGCGCGCGCCAGTTGTCGTAGGGGCTCATTGCGAATTGGTAGATCACGACCGGCAGATTGGCCATCGGCGCGTTCATGTTGGCGCTGAAGAACTGGTTGTTAAGCGCAGTAAACAGCAGCGGCGCCGTTTCGCCGGAGATGCGGGCCACCGCCAGCAGCACGCCGGTAATCACGCCTGCCTTCACCGCGCGCAGGCGCACCATCATCGCCACCTTCCAGCGCGGCGCGCCGAGCGAGAATGCGGCCTCGCGCAGGCTGCTGGGCACCAGTTTAAGCATGTTGTCGGTGGTGCGCACCACTACCGGCACCGCGATCAGGGAAATCGCGAAGGTGCCGGCCCAGCCTGAAAAGTGCTTCACGTTCGCCACATAGATCGCATACACGAACAGTCCGATCACGATCGACGGCGCCGACAGCATGATGTCGGTTACGAAACGCGTGACTTGCGCGAGCCAGCTTTCCTCGCCGTATTCCGCGAGATAGATGCCGGCCAGGATGCCGACCGGCGTGCTGATCGCGGTGGCCGCGCCGACCATCAGCAGGCTGCCGACGATGGCGTTCATCAGGCCGCCGCCGTCATTGCCCGGCGCCGGCGTGGTTTCGGTGAAGATCGCCACGCTGAGCGCGCCGGTGCCCTTGACCAGCAGCGTGAACAGGATCCACATCAGGAAGAACAGGCCGACCGCCATCGCGGCGATCGAAAGCGCAATGCCGATACGGTGCGTCCAGAGACGCTTGCGGTAGACGGGATTCATGACTTCATTCCTTCCTTGCGCGACAAGCCCATGAGCATCAGCTTCGCCGCCGACAGCACGATGAAGGTAATTACAAACAGGATCAGGCCGAGCGCGAACAGCGACGACACGTGCAGCTTCGATTCGGCTTCGGCGAACTCGTTGGCCAGGGTGGAGGCGATGCTGTTGCCCGGCGCAAGCAGCGACCAGGAGAGCTTGTGCGCATTGCCGATCACGAAAGTGACCGCCATCGTCTCGCCAAGCGCGCGTCCGAGGCCGAGCATCACGCCGCCGACGACGCCGGTCTTCGTATAGGGGAGCACGATCTGGCGCACCACTTCCCACTTGGTGCAGCCCAGGCCATAGGCGGATTCTTTCAGCACCGCCGGCACGATCTCGAACACGTCACGCATCACCGATGCGATGAACGGAATGATCATCACCGCAAGGATCAGGCCCGCGGTCAGAATGCCGATGCCCATCATCGGCCCCTTGAACAATTGCCCCAGCACCGGCAGCTGGCCCAGGGTCTTGCCGAGCAGGGGCTGGATATGGTCGCCGAACAGAGGGGCGAACACGAACAATCCCCACATCCCGTAGATGATGCTCGGTACGCCGGCCAGCAGTTCGACCGCCGTGCCGAGCGGCCGGCGCAACGCGGCCGGGCAGATCTCGGTGAGGAACAGCGCGATGCCGAAGCTGATCGGAAAGGCAATCAGCAGCGCAATCAGAGAGGTCGCGACGGTGCCGACGATGGCGATCAGCGCGCCGTACTTGTCGTTGACCGGGTCCCACTCGACGGTCGTGATGAAGGCCGGGCCGAATTCGCTGAACGCCGGCCAGGCGCCGATGACGAGGGAGACAATGATGCCCGCGAGCACCAGCAGCACCGACAGCGCGAACAGCAGCGTGACCTTGTGGAACAGGAAATCCTGGATCCGCTGCAAGCGCATGGCCGAGCCCATTGCCTTCTCGGCGGCTCGCCGTTCGCGGTCTTTTTGCTCCACCGCGGCGGCCTGCCCCGCGATCGACGATGAATTGGCATTCATAAGCAGAGGCCCTTGCGGGCGGTTGGATCCGGACGCGGGGCTGTTTTCCGCCCGCCCCGCGCTCCGGACAGTCGCTACACCGGTTGGCGGCATGTCGTTACCAGATCGCCTTGCCGGACGTATCCTTGAGCTGTGCCTTCCACGCATCCTGGACCAGTTTCACGACCGCCGGCGGCATGGAGACGTACTCGAGTTCGGTCGCCATCGCGCCGCCGTTCTTGTACGCCCAGTCGAAGAACTTCAGCACCTCCTTGCCCTTTGCGGCATCGGCTTGCGCCTTGTGCATCAGGATGAAGGATGCGCCCGTGATCGGCCAGCTGTTCTTGCCAGCCTGGTCGGTCAGCACCACCGCAAACCCCGGGGTCTTGGCCCAGTCGGCGCCGGCAGCGGCTGCCTTGAACGTATCGTCATCCGGTTGCACGAACTGGCCGTCCCGGTTCTTCAACTGGGTGTGCGCCATCTTGTTCCTCTTCGCGTACGCATACTCGACATAGCCGATCGAGTTCTTGATGCGCTGCACGTTGGCGGCGACGCCTTCATTGCCCTTGCCGCCCACGCCCACCGGCCATTTCACGGCGGTGCCGGCGCCCACCGTGCTCTTGAAATCCGGACTGGTTTTGGACAGGTAGTCGGTGAACAGGAAGGATGTGCCGGAGCCGTCAGCGCGGTGCACGACGCTGATCTCTTCTGACGGCAACTTGGCGCCAGGGTTCAGGTTGGCGATTTCCGGCGCGTTCCATTTGCTGATCTTGCCGAGGTAGATCTGGGCAAGCACCTCGCCGGTCAGCTTGAGCTGCCCGGGCGCAATGCCATCGATGTTTACCACAGGCACCACGCCCCCCATGATTGCCGGAAATTGCATCATGCCTTCGGCGTCGAGGTCTTCGGCCTTCAGCGGCATGTCGGACGCGCCAAAGTCGACCGTCCTGGCTTTGATCTGCTTGATGCCGCCGCCGGAACCGATGGATTGGTAATTCAGGCCGTTACCGCTGGCCTTCTTGTACTCTTCCGCCCATTTTGCATAGATCGGGTAGGGGAAGGTGGCGCCGGCGCCGGTGATGTCGGCGGCGACCGCGGAGGTGAATGCAAGGGCGGCGCCCGCAGCGACGGCGGCGGAAGCCAGGAATTTGTTCAGTCGCATATCTGCTCCATGAAGTTGTCAAAGTAAGACAGGGCGAACTGTAGCGAAGGAATATGACAGCTTTATGACAGCGAGGAAAACGATATGTCACGAACTGCCGGACGGCGGGGTTTTCGTCATCAATCTGTCATATTGCTTGTCTACACTTTGCCGGCTACTAGCAAAGATCCGCAAAAGGCATGAACAAAAAGACAATTTCTGCCTCACAAGGCCAGCTCGCGCCGGGACAAGGCGGTACCTACCTCAACCGGGAACTGTCGCAGCTTGCGTTCAATCGACGCGTGCTTGCCCAGGCAGACGATCCGGATATTCCGCTGCTGGACCGGTTGCGCTATTTATGTATAGTCAGCAGCAACCTGGATGAATTCTTTGAAGTCCGCATCGCCAGCCTGCTTGCACACAACCGGATGGAGGGCGTGCGCAAGGAGCCGCCGACGCTGACCGCTGCGCTGGAACGCACCAGCGTCGAGTGCCATCAGCTGGTGCGCCGCCAATATGAACTTTTGTACGACATCCTGCGGCAGCTGTCCGCCAAGGGCATCCGTCTGTTGCGGCACCAGGACCGCAACGAAGCGCAGCGCGCCTGGGTGAAATCGTATTTCGACCGCGAGGTGCGGCCGCTGCTGACGCCGATCGGACTGGATCCGGCACATCCGTTTCCACAGGTGGTGAACAAGAGCCTGAATTTCATCGTTGAGCTGTCCGGCACCGACGCGTTCGGCCGCGGCACCGCGATTGCCATACTAAAAGCACCGCGGGTGCTGCCGCGGGTCATCCGCCTGCCGGACGAGCTGTCGAAAAAGGGCGTCTCATTCTGCCTGCTGTCGTCCATCATTCATGCCCATATCGCTGAACTATTTACGGGACGCGAAGTACTTGCATACTCACAATTCCGCGTCACACGTAACAGCGACCTGTGGGTGGATGAAGAGGAAGTAAAGAACCTGCGCCAGGCCTTGCAAACGGAATTGCAGAGTCGCCATTTCGGCTTCGCGGTACGCCTCGAAGTCGCGCACAACTGCCCGGCCCATCTCGCGGATTTCCTGCTCAACCAGTTCTCGATCGACAAAAGCCGCCTCTACGCGGTTGACGGGCCGGTAAACATGGTTCGGCTGCTCGAGCTGGTCAATACCGTCCAACAGGCTTCGCTGCACTTCCCGCCTTTCATGCCGGGCCTGCCGCGCCAGCTCGCCGACGGCGACACGTTCGCGCTGCTGCGCCGGCAGGATGTCCTGCTGCACCACCCCTTCCAGTCATTCCAGCCGGTGGTGGAGTTCATTCGTACCGCCTCCGAGGATCCGAATGTGCTCGCGATCAAGCAGACGATTTATCGCGCCGGGATGAATTCCACCCTGATGGAAGCGCTGATCGCCGCCGCCCAGCGCGGCAAGGAAGTGACGGTGATCGTCGAGCTGATGGCACGTTTCGACGAGGAAGCCAACATCAACTGGGCGGAGCGGCTGGAACGCGTCGGCGCGCAGGTGGTATACGGCGTGGTCGGGCTGAAGACGCACGCGAAGCTGGCGCTGGTGCTGCGGCGTGAAGAAGGCGAACTGCGCTACTATGCCCACCTCGGCACCGGCAATTATCATCCGACCACCACCAAGCATTACACCGACTTCGGCCTGCTCACCGCGCATCCGCACCTGACCGCCGAAGTCAACGAAGTGTTCATCCACCTGACCAGCCTGACCAAGCCCAAAAAACTGCAGTATTTGTGGCTGGCGCCGTTTGCGCTGCACAAGGAACTGGTCAAGTCGATCCAGAACGAAGCCGCGATCGCGCGGCAGGGGCGGCCGGCGCGCATCATCGCCAAGATGAATGCGCTGGTGGACGAATCGGTAATCCGCGCGCTTTACGGAGCCTCGGCCGCCGGCGTGAAAATCGACCTGATCGTGCGTGGCGCGTGCGCCTTGCGGCCGGGCGTGCCCGGGCTGTCGGAAAACATCCGGGTGCGCTCGATCGTCGGCCGTTTCCTCGAGCACAGCCGGATCTATTATTTCCGTAACGATCTCGCGCACGACGTCTATCTTGCCAGCGCGGACTGGATGAACCGCAATCTGTTCCGCCGCGTCGAAGTTGCCTTTCCGGTACTGGACCGGACGCTGAAGAAACGCGTCATCAACGAGGGGCTGAACCCGTATCTGAAGGACAATATGAACGCCTGGGAACTGGATGCCGACGGCCGCTACCACCGGCGCAAAGCGCGCGGCCGGCAGGAACCGTTCTGCGCGCAGCAATACCTGGCGCAATTACTCGGCGCTCCCGGCAAACTGGAATGAAGGGAAGAGCATGGAACTGATACTGTGGCGCCACGCCGAAGCGGAGCCACGCAGCCCGGACAAGCCGGACGAGGCGCGCGCGCTGACCGAAAAGGGACAGAAGCAGGCGCGCCGCATGGCCGACTGGCTGGCAGGAAGCCTGCCCGACGATTGCCGCATCCTGTGCAGTCCGGCGGTTCGTACCGTACAGACAGCCGAAGCACTCGGCCGCAATTTCAAGACCACGGGCGCCCTGGCCCACGATGCGAGCGCAGCGGACATCCTGCAGGCCGCCGGCTGGCCGGATCAGGCCGAGCCGGTGCTGGTGGTGGGACATCAGCCGACGCTCGGACATGTCGTTTCATTGCTGATTGCCGGCCGCCAGCAGGACTGGCACCTGCGCAAGGGCAGCATCTGCTGGATCGCCAGCAAGGGCGACAGCGGGCAGCCCTACCTGAAAGCGGTGCTCGGCGCCGACCTTGCGGGGAAATAACTGGCGGGGCCTACTTGGTGCCGAACAGCCGGTCGCCGGCGTCGCCCAGCCCTGGAATGATGTAGGCCTGCTCGTTGAGGTGCGAGTCAAGCGACGCCACATACACCTTCACGTTCGGATGCGCGGCCTGGAACACCGATACGCCTTCCGGAGCGGCAACCAGGGCAAGGAAGTAGATCATCTCTTCCGGCACCCCGCGCTTGCGCAGCACGTCAACCGCATGCACCGCGGAATTGCCGGTCGCCAGCATCGGATCACACAGGATGAACAGCCGGTCCTGCAAGTCCGGCAAGCGCACCAGGTATTCGACCGGTTGATGCGTCTCGTGGTCGCGGTAGACCCCGATGTGGCCGACGCGGGCCGAGGGCACGAGGTCGAGCAGGCCGTCGCTCATCCCGATCCCGGCACGCAGCACCGGCACTACCGCCAGCTTCCTGCCGGCGATCACCGGCGCATCGATTTCCTGCAGCGGCGTATCGATGCGCTTGGTCGTCATCGGCAGGTCTCGCGTGACCTCGTAACCCATCAGCAGCGTCAACTCGCGCAGCAACTGGCGGAAAGTGCGGGTGGAGGTGTCCTTGTCACGCATGTAGCTGAGCTTGTGCTGGATCAGCGGGTGGTCAAGGATGTACAGGTTCGGGAAGCGGGGATCTTGTTTCATGGCCGGGACTTTTGATTGCCTGTTGCTGGCGTTGTTTGGATTACCCGCCAGTTTACCCTGTCCGTGCTTGCGCAAGCTAGAACAGCCTGGAAATTGCATGCAGCACCAGGCCGACCAGGCCGCCGACCAGTGTGCCGTTGATGCGGATGTACTGAAGGTCCCGGCCGACATGCAGTTCCAGCTTGCGCGACATGGTGTCGGCATCCCATTTCCGGATCACCCGGGCGACCAGGTCGGCGATCATTTCGCGGCGCGCGACGATGGCTTCGGTGGCAACGATCCTTATCCACTGGTTCAGCTTTTTCTGCACCCGCGCCTCCCCCAGCAGTTCGTTGCCGATGGAGCGCAGTCCCTGGTCGAGCTTGGCGGCAAGCTGGGAATCCTCGGCGGCGGCGTCCGCCTCCAGCCGCGCGCGGATATCATGCCAGACACGGAGCATGTAGTTGCGTACCAGAGGGTGGCCGAGGATTTCACTCAGCAGCGCATCGAGTTTTTCTTCGTACTCGGGGGAATTGCGCAGCTGCTCGATGAAGTTGTCCGCCATGCGCTTGAAGCGCAGCCGCCATTCGCTGTCTTCTTCCCGCATCTCGTCCAGCGTGCTCTGCACCGCGTCGAGCAGCCGGTGATAGAGCTTCTCGTCGATCGCCTTGGGCAGCCAGCGCGGGCTGTTTTCATGGATTTTCCAGCGGATATAGTCCTTGTTGTGCTCCAGCGCGTGCGCGGCCATCTCGATCATACGGTTGAACAAGGCCTGGTGATGGTTGCTGGCGACCAGCACCGAGAGGATTTCGGCAACGGCCGGCGCGAACCGGGTGTTTTCCAGCGCTGCTGTGAGCCGGCTATGCATGAACTGGCGCACGTCGTCATCCTCGATTACCTTTAACAATGCAGGGAGGCTGCGCACCAGCTGACGCGCCACAGCCTTGCTGTTTCCCGGCTGTGCCAGCCACGTGGCAGCGGCACCGGCAAAATCGATCGGCCTCAGCTCGTCGCGTATGATTTCCTGGGTAATGAAATTGTGTTCGAGAAAGTTGGACAGGCTGTCGCCGATCCGGTCCTTGTTGCGCGGGATGATCGCGGTATGCGGGATCGGCAGGCCGAGCGGATGGCGGAACAGCGCCGTGACTGCAAACCAGTCAGCCAGCGCGCCGACCATAGCCGCTTCGGAAAATGCCGCCAGGAAGGACAACTGCGGGTAGCGGGGCATCAGCACGCGCGCGACGAGGAACAAAACCGCCATCGCAACAAGCAGGCCGGTTGCGAGGGTACGCGTTTTTTTCAGCTGAAGGATCTGGCTCTGTTCCTGGTCCTGCATCGAATGGCGCCCGGGGTTGAAAATCAGACATCGAATTCGAGCATCGAAGGTTGCGATTAGTTCACGAATGACAACTCAGGAACATTGCCGCAGTGACAACCGGAACAGCAGCCGGCGTACGCGCCACGCCAGCGTCACCGGATCGCTCGCCTTGTGCGCACGCCCTGCTGCAGCAGGTATTGCGCATTGCGCTCTTCCGGTCCGGGAATCGGCGACTTGAGGATCATCGCCTGTCCCATCGCCAGGCATTCGGAAGAAGTCGGGCCGCCGAGCCCGGCCAGACAAGCGAGCGAACGCACGGGCACGCCATCGTGTGCGGCATGCCCGCGTTCGGCCTTACTTACCCTTTTTCGGGCGGCCGGCCTTCAACGCCGGCAAGGTGTCGAGCACGACCTTGAGCTTTGCCGTGTCCATCTCGCGAAGCAGCGCAACCCCGACCCGCAACAGTTCGCTCTTCTTCACCTCGATGCCGGCCTTCAGGCACGCCTTTTTCACATCGCCAAGCACCGCGTATTCCGCTTCCGGCATGGTGAAGCTGTCGCGCACCAGCTTTGGCTTTTTGGGCTTTTCCTTGGCATCGGCATCCGCCTTCACCACCGCCGGCTTCGCCTTCCCGGCAGGTTTCGCCGTTTTTTCCGGCACCCTCGCGGCGATCGCCGTCAGGGTTTCCTTCTCGTTCGCGGCCGATGCGTTCTTTTTCGCCGGCGCGCTTTTCTGTTGCGCGACTTTAACGGCCGGGCGCTTGTCCGGGATTGCCTTTGCCATTGTCCATCCTTTCCTGTTAAATAGTATAAATAATATATATTATTTATCTCTTTTTTGCAATTCATCAACCTTTCATGAAGATGTAACAATGCGGGTTCAAACTTTCCGTGTGTCTAATAACAAGGAAAGAACGTGAGAATCATTCTCGGTCCCGCCGTCTCCCTGATGCAGCGCCTGCGCCTGCTTCCCAAGTTTGCGTTCATGTCGATGGTATTCATGGTGCCGCTGCTGCTCGTGCTGGCACTGCTGTACATGGAGCTGCACAAAGCGGTTTCCACTGCCGAGAGCGAACGCGCCGGGGTGCGCTACATCATTGCGCTGGAGGACATGTTGAGCATGGTGCAGCGGCATCGCGCGCTGCGCCACATGCAGCTGGCAGGGAATGGCGACGTACAGGAGCAGGCACGGCAGACGCGCGAAGCGATCCATCTCCTGATGGAGAAGGTCGACCGCCTCGACAAAAACGCGTCCGGCCTCGGCCTGTCCGCCGCCTGGACCGAGGTCAGGCAGGCCTGGAAAACCGCCCAGGACAGGATTGCGGCGACCAAGTCGAAGGACAGCTACGCGGACCACAGCGCCGTGATCGAAAAGCTGACCCGGCTGATCGCCCTCGCTTCCGACAAGTCCGGGCTGACGATCGACCCCAAACTCGACAGCTACCACCTCAACGCCATGCTGGTGCACAGCCTGCCCGCCGTCACGGACATGCTGTCCACCGTTGCCGGCCGCGGCGCGGCCTACATCGATACCGGCCTGCTGGAGCCGAACGAAGACGTGATGCTCAACTCAAGCGTCATGGTCGGCCGCAGCGAGCTGCGCCGCGTCCCGGGACAATTCGAGGCAGTGTTCCGCGAGAACCGCGAGTTGCGCCGCTCCCTGGAGGGCCGGCTTGCTTCCATCCCGGCGGCGCTGGCCTTCCTCGACCGGGCGCAGAGCGAGGTGCTTAATTCCTATAACCAGACTTCGGGACAGCAGTTCTTCGAAGCCGGGAACAAGAGCATCGACGGCATCTATGCAGCCGCCCGCGCCTGCGCCGAAGAACTGGACGGCCTGCTCGCTCAGCGCATCGAACTCCTTTCCGCAAGGCTGTACCTGATCGTTGCCGCCGCGCTTGGCGGACTGGCCGTGACGGCCTACCTGCTTGCCGGCTTCTACATCTCGTTTTCGCGCGAGGTCAAGGAACTGGAACAAGCGGTCGAGCGCGCGGCCGCGGGCGACCTGACCACGCAGGTGGCATCCGCGGCAAAGGACGAGATCGGCTGCATGGTCAATGCCTTCGGCAAGATGAACGCCGAACTGGCGGAGCTGGTCGCACATGTGCGCGCCGCGAGCGAAACCATCGCCCATACCTCGAACGAGGTCGCATCCGACAGCGCGGACCTGTCTGCCCGCACGGAATCGCAGGCCAGCTCCCTGCAGCAGACCGCCAGCTCAATGGAGGAACTCACTTCCATCGTTCGCCAGAACGACTGCAACGCGAGCCGGGCCAATCAGCTGGCGCTGTCGGCGGCGGAAGTCGCCGCCAAGGGCGGGCAAGCGGTCGGCCAGGTCGTCGAAACCATGGGAGCGATCAAGGAAAGTTCGGGCCGCATCATGGACATCATTCATGTCATCGACGGCATCGCCTTCCAGACCAACATCCTCGCGCTGAATGCGGCCGTCGAAGCGGCACGCGCCGGCGAGCAGGGCCGCGGATTCGCGGTGGTCGCCGCCGAGGTAAGGGCGCTGGCGCAACGCTCGGCCGGCGCAGCGAAGGAAATCAAGGCGCTCATCGAAAGCTCGGTAGGCCAGGTGGAGCAAGGCAATACGCTGGTTGCCGCCGCAGGAAACACGATGGACGAGATCGTCGCATCAGTGCAGCAGGTGGCGCACATCATGAACGACATCACTGCCGCCAGCCGCGAGCAGACCGCGGGCATTGAACAGGTCAACGAGGCGCTCAGCCAGATGGATGCGATCACGCAGCGCAATGCGACGCTGGTGGAACATGCGGCGGAAGCGGCCGCTTCCCTGCGGAGCCAGGCTGACGGACTGACAAAGGCGGTGGCCGTGTTCAAGCTGCGCGAAGCACCGCCGGCCGCCCTGCCCGGGGCACCGGTACAGGAAAAGGCCGGCGCTACCGTTACCCGTCTTGCCGACAGCCGCGCGAGCAGACGGCCTCCTGGTCTCCAGACCGCTTACCGCGCGCCATTGCTCGAACGGCTCGCCTGAACCACGGCGGAGCAAAAATTCAGGGGCAGGTCCGGACACCCATCTCGACACCGACCTCTCCCCACCAGCCGCGTTCCTTGTCGATCCAGTAGGACAGCGTCGGGTGCTGGTCCAGCCAGTCACCCGGCAGCTCGAGCTCGATCCGGCTCTTCATCTTCAGGCGCACCGCGCCCGGGTCATCGTCGATGCGCGCATGCAGGAAGATCGTCGCCAGGCGCAACGCGAGCACCGCCTTGGCAAAATCGGGATCGGCCAGCGCGTCGCCGAGTTTGCGCAGGTTCCCTTTTTGCGCCAGGACAAGCGCGCTCATCAGCCGCTGCTCGCGCGTGGTGAAACCCGGCAGGTCGGCGTTTTCCACCAGATAGGCGCCGTGCTTGTGGTAACCGGTGTGCGATACCGCCAGGCCGACTTCATGCAACTGGCCACCCCAGTAGAGGTACTTCACCAGGGCATCCGACGTCGGCTTGAGCGAACCGTATAGCGCAGCAGCGGCCCGGGCGACCTGCAGTGCGCGGCTTCCCGAGACGTGGAAGCGTTGCAGGAATTCCTGCACCGATTGCTCGCGCCGGTCGCGCTGGCTTGCCCGCAATTGCAGGTCCCACAGCACGCCCATGCGCAGGCCGGCGTCGACGGCCCCGATTGCCGGCACGCGAAGTTCACGCATGACGCCGATCAGGATCGCCAGGCCGCCCGCCACCGCATTCACCCGCTCCGGCTTGATGCCGGCCAGCTCAACTTTGGCCGCGTCGCCGAACGCAA
This sequence comes from Noviherbaspirillum sp., assembly GCF_035627455.1. Classification (GTDB taxonomy): domain Bacteria; phylum Pseudomonadota; class Gammaproteobacteria; order Burkholderiales; family Burkholderiaceae_D; genus Noviherbaspirillum. The sequence continues at coordinate 38,061 of NZ_DASPLS010000070.1, read as the reverse complement.
TCAGCCGCTTCCTCAGCGCGTCGAGGCTCTTCTGGGACATGGTGCCGTCACCGATGCCGTTCTTCGCGATCGCTTCGGCGATCGCGCGGATCGTGCCCGACGAGCCGTAGGCGGCGGTCCAGAGTTTTGGATCGTACAGCGGCGCGGCGTCCTCGAATTGAGAACGTGCCGAAAGGACTGCGGCATCGAAGGAAGCGGCATCGATGCGTCCCCCGGGGAAGAAGGACCGGCTGTGCGGCACGGTGCCGATGCTGAAGGATTCGACGTGACGGATCTGTGCACCGTCACCGAGGATCAGCTCGGTTGAACCGCCGCCGATGTCGATCACCAGGCGCGGCTCGTCCTGCTGCGCCAAGGCACATGCCACACCCATGTAGATCAGCCGGCCCTCTTCTTCGCCGGAAATGACTTCGATCGGATGGCCGATCGCCGCTTCCGCCCTGGGCAGGAAGGCTGCCGCATTTTTCGCAACACGCAGCGTGTTGGTTGCGACAACGCGGACCGCCTGCAGCGGATAGGCGCCTAGGATGGTGCGGAAACCTTTCAGGGATTCAAGTGCGGTGCGCATTGCCTGCTCGGTCAGATTGCCCTCCGCATCAAGTCCGGCGCCGAGGCGGATCGGGTCGCGCGCGCTTTTCAGGATGCGGATCTGGCCGTCTTCCTGTTTGCCAATGTGGAGGCGGAAGCTGTTGGAACCGAGGTCTACTGCTGCGAACATGCCTAGTCCTTCTCGAGCGTTGCAGGTAAAGATGGTCGAATGTATCACCATCCGCCTGCGTGCAGGAGAGTGTTTATCAAGAAAACCGATGACGATAATGCAGCATTGTGACTGCCGGATGACAGGCGCGATCCAGCAGTCAACGATAGCGTGCGACGATGTCGTTGACTCGGCCCTTCGCCTTCACCTGGTCGAGCGCTGCCTGCAGTTTTGCAACGAGCCGGTCGTCAGTATCCTTGTTCACGGCGAAGTAGTATTGCTGCGATTCGGTCAGGGTCAGCACTTCCTCGTAGTCGCTGGCCGGGTGACCCAGTTCCTTCATGTTCCACATGATCACTTCGGCGCCGTAGGCCCACAGGTCCACCCTTCCCGCATGCAGCATCTTGGCCAGGCTCACGCCGGAATTCGCCTGTACCGTGCGGTCCCGGGACAGTCCCAGCCTGGCCAGCAGCTGGCCGCCGATGTCTTCCCGTACCACGCCGACCTTGTAGGGCGAGTTGTTGATGTCGTCGACGCTCTTGAGCCGGATGCCGGACTGCTTGCGCGCGACGAGAACGATGCGCGACGGCATGATCGGCCCGACCCATTTGAACAGGTGTTCGCGTTCCGCGGTCCGGGTCGTCGAAAACAGTACGACGTTCTTTTCCCTGAGCGCTGTTTCATAACCGCGCGCCCACGGCCAGACCTTGATGTCGGCGCGCGTCTTCTTCGCGCCCGCGTTCGCGAGCATGTCGGCGAGCAGGTCGACCGCGATCCCCTGGCGCTTGCCGTCGCGCTCGAAATTGAAGGGCGGATAGTCCTCGGTGATGAAGGTCAGGTCGTCCACCGACTGCGCTGCGGCGGGCAGGCCGGCAACAAGGGCGGCAATGCCGGCCAGCATGAGCCGGACAAGTGCCGCTGCAAGACCCCGGGTGCGCACGCGGAAATCGGGAAAATCCATTACCCCTGCCTCCACCTTATGAAATGAGGCAATATTTTACTACTGCCAGGCATCAAGCGAGCGATACCGCCAGTACCGGATTGCCGGTTGCCAGGTCAAGTCTCCTGCCGGCTTTGAGCATGTCGAGGAAGGCTTCCGGATCTACCGGCGGACTGAAATGGTAGCCTTGCATTTCATCGCAGCCGAATGCGGCGAGCTGGCTGGCCTGCTCCTGAATTTCCACCCCTTCGGCAACGACTGCGAGATCCATGCTGTGCGCCATGCTGATGATCGCCCGGGCGAGCGCCGAGTCGTCCGGGTTGGCGGTAATGTCGGATACGAAGGAACGGTCCAGCTTGAGCCGGTCGACCGGGAAACGTTTCAGGTAGGACAGGTTGGAATAACCGGTGCCGAAGTCGTCGATCGCGATGCCCACGCCCATCGCCTTGAGCCTGAACAGCACCATCACGGTATTTTCCGGGTTGCGCATCGACGCGGTCTCGGTCACCTCGAGTTCCAGGCAGGAAGGCGGAAGGCCGGAGCATGCGAGCGCATTTTCCACTTCGGCTTCGAACTCGCCGCGCACAAGCTGCTGCGCCGACAGGTTGACCGACACCTGCAGGCCGGCAAAACCGGCGTCGTGCCAGCGCCTTGCCTCCATGCAGGCGGTCCGCATCACCCACTCCCCGATGCCGGCAATCAAGCCGGTTTCCTCCGCCAGCGGAATGAAACGTGCGGGCGGCACCGGACCAAGTTCCGGATGGCGCCAGCGCAGCAGCGCTTCGGCGCCGACGATCCTGCCGCTGCGCAGGTCGACCAGCGGCTGGTACTGCAGCAGGAATTCATTCCGCTCCAGCGCCCGCCGCAGCTGCGACTCCATCACCAGGTGTTCATTCACGCGGCTGTGCATCTCGGCCGCATAGTGCTGCACGCCGTTGCGGCCCTTCTCCTTTGCGTGGTACATCGCGGTGTCGGCGTACTTCAGCAGGGTGAAGGGGTCGCGCGCGTCGCGCGGATAGACGCTGATGCCGATGCTGCAGGTGACCGACACTTCCTGGGTGCCGAGCAGGACGGGTTCGCAGATGCGCTGCATGATGCGGCTTACCAGCGCGGCGACCGCGTCGTCGTCGCCAATGCCTTCCAGCATCAGCACGAATTCGTCACCCCCCAGGCGCGCCAGGGTATCGCCCTTGCGCGCGCATTCGCCCATGCGGGCGGTGATCGTCTTGAGCAGCTCGTCGCCGGCGTCATGGCCGAGCGTATCGTTGACATACTTGAAGCGGTCGAGGTCGAAGAACAGCACATGGAAGACTTCCCCGCTGCGGTCGGCCGCCGCAATCGCCTGCGTCATCCGGTCCATCAGCAGCAAGCGGTTGGGCAAGCCGGTGAGCGCATCATGCAATGCCTGACGGCGCAGCTGCTCCTCGTAATCCTTGTGCCGCGTGATGTCATGGATCACGGTCTGCACTGCCGGCTCGCCGCCGTACTGGAAGGTCGCGCGCCGGATCTCGACGTCGATCAACGTGCCGTCGAAGCGCACCAACTTGCCCTCGAAGGAACGGGACTCGTTGTGCGGCGCGAGCATCTCGTCCATTTTTTCCTGCATGCGTTCGCGCCAGCCAAGCGGCACCATCTGCAGGAAAGGCATGGCCTTCACCTGTTCCGCATTCGGCGCGCCGAGCAGCGTAAGCGTCCCCTGGTTGACGAAGATGATCCTGTCGTTGCGCTCGATCAGGATCGCGTCCGGCGACATTTCCACCACCTGCCGGTAGCGCTCCTCGTTCTCGCGCGCGGCCTGCTCGGCGAGCCTGCGTTCGGCCATTTCCAGGTGCAGGCGCGCGATCGCCTCTTCCTTTTCCGCGACTTTCTGCGCCAGTTCGGCCGTGCGCTGTTCGACAAGGCGCTCCAGTCCCTGGCGGTAGCTGGCAAGTTCCTCGACGTCGCGCTTGATGGAACTCGTCATGTCATTGAAGGCGGAAACGACGACATCGAGCGCATCCGGTTCCGGCCGCGGCCGCCGGCGCAGCTGCAGCGAGGCGCCAAGATTGGACAGGTCGAGCCGGCGCGCGTAGTCGGCAAGCGAGGACAGGTGCCGGCTCACGAAACGGCGGAAGATATACAGCGTAAAGAAGACCACGATCGCGGTCTTGGCGGTCTGCGTGATCAGGATCAGCAGTACCTTGTCCTGCAGCTCGCCGTACAGATCGTCAAGGCTTGCGGTAACGTAGAGCGTGCCCAGCGGGAAGCGGCTCTCCTCGGTGCCGTTCTCTGAAAACTTGATGGGGATGGCGCGCCGAATGGTATTGGCGTCCGGGTTCGCCAGTGCGCCGGTCCGCACCAGCAGCTTTCCGGCGGGATCGCGCAACTCCACCAGCAGGATGCCGGGCAGCCGGGCAATGCCTTCCAGCTGCGTACCGGTCTGCTGCTCATCCATCGTCCATAACGACGCGCCGACGCTGTCGACATAACTGCGCTCGATTTCGTCAAATCGCAGTTCGATCGCCGAGACGCCGTGCCGGTAATCGAGCAGGAGCTGCATCGCGGTCGACAGGAACGCGAGACAGGTGCTGCACACGAGGATGTAGGCGAGCACCCGCCGCGCGAGCGGGTCGGACTGCCGGTACGTGTTCAACATCTTGCTCATGTCTTCATTGAAGCGATGAGGTTGCAAACTCCGCGGCTGCAGCGGAGGCCTGGAACGATGTAAGCCTGGTATCAGGCAAAGAATATTGCCCAAAGGCAAGGATAGCATTTAGCGCGCGATCCCGGAAAACAATGGGTGTTCCAGTGAATTAATGACAACATCACTGCGGCCGCGAGCGGCGCAGCCCGGCGGTGACGGAACGCCACGCGGACAAATGCCGCTTGAGTCCCAGCGCCGGTTGCTCGACCAGGTGCCACGAGGTCCATGCGCATGCCACCGTCAGCACGGCCGTGGCAGCGAGGCCGGCGGCGAACGGCAGGTCCTTCCCGCCCGCCCACTGCACGGTCTGCTGGACCGGGAACGCATAGATATAGATGCCGTAGGAGAGATCGCCGAACCGGCCGGCACGCGACAGCACCGGCCACGCGCGCATGCCGACCGCCAGGGAAACGGCCGGAATCAGCAACAGCAAGGCGGCGCGATCGGCGCCGAGCAATTGGCAGACGAGAGCGATGCCGCCCGCGACACCGAGCAGGTAAAGCGGCCGGTCTTCCCATGCGCGCCGGAACAGGTCGAGGCAGACACCGGCGAAAAAATACAGCCCGAAATGCAGCTGATAGTGCTTGGGATCCGGCGCAAAGCGGAAATAGTAGACGCCCGCCGCGATCGTGCCGAGCAGGATGACCCAGCGCCGGGACATCAGCCCGACGCAGCCGAGCAGCAGCAGCACGATATAGCAGCGCACTTCCAGCGGAATGGTCCACAGCGAACCGTTGACGGCGCGGGGGTGCGGATTGTCCTCGAACACGCCGGGCAGCTCGTAGCGGATCGTCACCACTTTCAGGGTGCGCAGGAAGTCGGTCAGCGCGGGGTGGAAGAAATAGGCGCCGGGATCCAGTGATGACACGGCCGGGCCGAGCAGGAAGGCAGACGCCAGGGTGACGACGGCCAGGCCGGGCCAGATGCGCAGGAAGCGTTTCGCCGCGAAGCGCAGCGCGCTCGGATCCTGGCGCCAGCTCTGCGACACGAGGAAGCCGCTGACCGAAAAGAAAATCAGGACGCCGAAGGTGCCGAGACTCATCCTGAAGATTTCCGGCTCGGGCAGGCCGGAGAGCGCATGCTGGTGACTCACAAGCACGAAGAACGCGGCCATCAAGCGCAGGAAGTCGAAATTATTCTGTCTCGAAATGCTGCCGTCGGCAATGTGGCGCATGGATCGTCGTTCTTGGGGAGGGCGTAAAAGCCGCCCATTCTACAGGAGGCCTCGCCGCACCCCGCATCGAGCGCTATGCGCCGACTCGCGCGGAAAACAAAAAACCCGCGAAATTCATTGAATTCTCGCGGGTTTGCGGATGCTTTCGCAGTGCCTGAAACTTTGGCGGAAAGGGAGGGATTCGAACCCTCGATACGGGAGAACCGTATACTGGATTTCGAGTCCAGCGCATTCGACCACTCTGCCACCTTTCCTGGTCGTTATGCGGCGGGGTGAACGCCGCAAAGCACAGGAGTATAGCAGGCTTTGCGAGGTTACGGAATAGTAATTCCTGCTCCGCCTGGCAATGTCTGTCGCTGCTCCCCGGCGGCCCAGTCTCGGGAAAGAAAGTTCCCTTTCATCATCGTCCTGTCACAAAACCTGACTAATATTCAAGCCGGCATTTGAATACCACTAAGACAAGAAGGCTATCTTGAATCCGCTTCCTGTTTCGACCGCGCCGCACGATGCGGCTCAGGAGTACCAAGTCATGAATGCTGTTGCGAGCGGTGTTGTCGGCGTCGGGCACGGCCGTCTGCGTGTGCTCGGCCGTACTGTCAACGACGGTGATGAGCGGCACGGCAGAGCGCCGGAAACCAGGGATGCGATGCTGCTGGCCCGTCTCAAGGAAATCCTGGCCGGGCGCCAGCTCAATGCCCTTTTCCAGCCCATCATCCATATGCAGCACGGCGAGATCGTCGGCTACGAAGGCCTGATCCGCGGCCCTTCGGACAGCCCCCTGCATTCGCCCATGAATTTGTTCAAGGTCGCCCGCGCGCACAACCTCGCCGTCGAGGTAGAGCACATGTGCAGGCGTATCGTGATAGAGCGCTTTGCCGAGCTGAAGCTGCCCGGCAAGCTGTTCCTCAATGTCAGCCCGGAGATGCTGCTTGAACCGCAGGTACGGCATGGCGAGACCTTGGGCTACATCCATGATGTCGGCCTGAACCCGGACCGCGTCATCATCGAGCTGACGGAAAACCAGCCGACCTATGACTACGAGTTGATGCGCGAGGCGGTGATGCATTACCGCGGCATGGGCTTCCAGATCGCGATCGACGACCTCGGCGCCGGCTTTTCCAGCTTGCGCCTGTGGTCCGAGCTGCGGCCTGAATACGTCAAGATCGACATGCACTTCGTGCAGGGAATCAACCAGGATCCGGTCAAGCTGCAGTTTGTGCGCTCGATCCAGGAGATCGCGGAACAATCGGGTAGCACGGTCATCGCAGAGGGGATAGAAACCCAGGCCGAACTGCTGCTGATCCGGGACCTCGGCATCGCGTGCGGGCAGGGCTATCATCTCGGGCGGCCGCATCCCAGCCCGGGCACCGAACTCTGCGCCGAGACCGCGAAATCGCTGAATCGAAATGGGGTTCCGGTCTATCCCCAAAAGAGCGCATTCGAGCACACGGTCGTGACCGCGATGAAGCTGCTGCGCATTGTGCCTACCGCGACGCCGGACATGACCAATTCCGAGGTGTGCGACATGTTCAACCGTAATCCGGAGCTGGAAGTCATCCCGGTGGTCGAAAATGGCCTGCCGATCGGGCTGATTGCCCGGCGCGACCTGATCGATCGCTTCTCCAGGCTGTATTCGCGCGATCTGTACGGCAAGAAGCCGTGCACCACCTTCATGGACAGTACGCCGCTAATCGCCGACAAGGGCACCAGCCTGCAGGACCTGAGCCGGATGATCGTCGACGCCGCCCGCCATCACCTGTCGAACGGATTCATCATCACGGAAGGCGGCTATTACCTCGGAATGGGCACGGGACAGGACCTGATGCGGGAAATCACGCAGATGCAGATCAACGCCGCCCGCTACGCGAACCCGCTGACCCTGTTGCCCGGCAACGTGCCGATCCATGAACACATCGAACGCCTGCTGCACGGCGGCGTCCGGTTCTGGGCCTGCTACGTCGACCTCGACCATTTCAAGCCCTACAACGACGTCTACAGCTACCGACGCGGTGACGACGTGATCCAGCTCACGGGCCGCATCCTCAGCTCGCATTGCGATCCGAACAGCGACTTCGTCGGCCATATCGGCGGCGACGATTTCATCATCCTGTTCCAGAGCGAAGACTGGGAAGCGCGCTGCAGGGCGCTGATCGATGAATTCGCTGCGGCGATTCCGCTGTTCTATACGGATGAAGACCGCAAGCACGGCGGATACCTGAGCGAAGACCGGCGCGGAAAAAAGGTGTTCCACGCGCTGATCAGCATTTCGCTGGGCGTGGTCAAGGTGGAGCCCGGCCAGTTCTCATCGCACCACCAGATCGCGGCGGCGGCGTCGGACGCAAAGAAGCAGGCAAAAAAAATCCCCGGCAACAGCTTGTTCATCGAACGTCGCCAGGGATAGGCGCCGGCGGCCTGACCCTGTCCTGGGCCAGGGTCGCGGCAGCTTTTCTCAAGCCGCAGGCGCGAGTCGCTTCAAACCGCCCATGTACGGCTGCAGCGCCTCCGGAATCTCCACGCTGCCGTCCGCCTGCTGGTAGTTCTCCAGCACCGCGACGAGGGTGCGGCCGACCGCCAGGCCGGAGCCGTTGAGCGTGTGCACCAGTTCCGGCTTGCCCTGCGCATTGCGGAAGCGCGCCTGCATGCGGCGCGCCTGGAAGGCCTCGCAATTCGATACCGAAGAGATCTCGCGGTAGGTGTTCTGCGCCGGCAGCCATACTTCGATGTCGTAGGTCTTGGCCGCGCCGAAGCCCATGTCGCCGGTGCACAGCGTGATCACGCGGTACGGCAGGCCGAGTTTCTTCAGGATGTTTTCCGCGTGGCCGACCATTTCGTCCAGCGCCTCGTAGGACTTTTCCGGATGCACGATCTGCACCATCTCGACCTTGTCGAACTGGTGCTGGCGGATCATGCCCCGGGTGTCGCGGCCGTAGCTGCCGGCCTCCGAGCGGAAGCACGGGGTGTGCGCGGTCAGCCTGATCGGCAGCGCGTCGGCGCCGACGATCTCGTCGCGCACCATGTTGGTCAGCGACACCTCCGAGGTCGGGATCAGGTACAGCGATTCGCCCTCGCCTTCCTGGCCGCCCTTCTTCGCCGCGAACAGGTCGGCCTCGAACTTTGGCAGCTGGCCGGTGCCGCGCAGCGAGTCGGCATTGACGATGTAGGGCGTGTAGCACTCGGTATAGCCGTGGTCGCGGGTGTGCGTATCCAGCATGAATTGCGCGAGCGCGCGATGCAGGCGGGCAATGCCGCCCTTCATTACGGCGAAGCGGGACCCGGTCAGCTTGGCCGCGACGTCGAAGTCCAGGCCGAGTCCGGCGCCGACATCGACATGATCCTTTACCTCAAAATCGAAGGTCTTCGGCGTGCCGACCTTGCGCACTTCGACGTTGGCGCTCTCGTCCTGGCCGGCCGGCACCGACTCGTGCGGCAGGTTGGGGATGGTCAGCATGAACTCGCTCATCTTCGCCTGCACGACGTCGAGGCGCTCGGCGGAAGCCTTCAGCTCGTCGCCGATGCCGGCCACTTCCGCCATCACGGCGCTGGTATCCTCGCCCTTGCCTTTGAGCATGCCGATCTGCTTGGACAGCGCGTTGCGCTTGCCCTGCAGTTCTTCGGTGCGGGTCTGGATCTGCTTGCGCTCGGCTTCGAGCGCGTTGAAGGCGGCGACGTCGAGCTGGAACTTGCGCGCGGCCAGCCGGGCGGCGACGCTGTCGATGTCCTTGCGGAGAAGTTGAATGTCGATCATGGAATTGCGCTGATGTATGAAAGCGAAACCGCCATTGTACCAAGCGCGGGGGCTGTTCCCGCGACACGCGCGAGCGCGGGCCCTTGATTCTTGGCAAACCGGATGGCGGAAGCCGGGGCCTTTACTTTTTCTCGTTCTTCTTTGCCTCGCGGTCCAGCGTGCGCAGGTAGGCCAGCTTCTCGCCGATCTTGCCTTCCAGCCCGCGCGGCACCGGCTGGTACCAGCCGGGTTCACGCATGCCTTCCGGCAGGTAGGTTTCGCCCGCGGCATACGCATCCGGCTCGTCGTGCGCGTAGCGGTACAGCTTGCCGTAGCCGAGTTCTTTCATCAGCTTGGTCGGCGCGTTGCGCAGGTGCTCCGGCACCGGCCGCGACTTGTCCTTGGCGACGAAGGCGCGGGCGGCGTTGTAGGCATTGTAGACAGCATTCGACTTGGCGGCGCAGCACAGGTAGACCACCGCTTCGGCCAGCGCCAGCTCGCCTTCGGGCGACCCCAGCCGCTCATAGACTTCGGCGGCGTCGAGCGACAGGCGCAACGCGCGCGGGTCGGCCAGGCCGATGTCCTCGGCCGCCATGCGGATGATGCGGCGCGCGAGATAGCGCGGATCGGCGCCGCCGTCGAGCATGCGCACGAACCAGTACAGCGCCGCGTCCGGATGGGAACCGCGGACCGACTTGTGCAGCGCCGAGATCTGGTCGTAGAAGGCGTCGCCGCCCTTGTCGAAACGGCGCAGGTTTTCCGCCAGCGCGGTCGCCAGCAAGGCTTCGTCGACGGTCTGCTGGACGCTGGCCGCCGCCGCGCGGGCGACGATCTCGAGGTTGTTCAGCAGCTTGCGGCCGTCGCCGTCGGCGCTGGCGACCAGCGTCGCCTTCGCCTCCGGCGTGAAGTCGAGGCCGTCGAGCTCCTGGATGCAGGCGCGATCGACCAGTTCGTCGAGGTCTTGTTCCGACAGCGACTTCAAGACATATACCGCGGCGCGCGACAGCAGCGCGCTGTTGACCTCGAAGGACGGGTTTTCGGTAGTGGCGCCGATAAAGGTGAACAGGCCGCTTTCCACATGCGGCAGGAACGCATCCTGCTGGCTCTTGTTGAAGCGGTGCACCTCGTCGACGAACAGGATGGTGCGCCTGCCGGAGTTCGCGCGCACCACCTGCGCATGCTCGACCGCCTCGCGGATGTCCTTGACGCCGGACAGCACCGCCGACAAGGCGATGAACTCGGCGTTGAAGCTGTCCGCCATCAGGCGCGCCAGCGTCGTCTTGCCCACGCCCGGCGGCCCCCAAAGGATCATCGAATGCGGCTCGCCGGACTCGAACGCGACGCGCAGCGGCTTGCCCGCGCCGAGCAGGTGCTGCTGGCCGATCACGTCGTCCAGGGATTGCGGGCGAAGCCGCTCGGCGAGGGGGATGTTTGCCATGTGATTGCGTTCGATTTGCGCTCGAACTTTGCCGTTTTTGCAGGGTGGGTTGAACGTAGCGAAGCCCGCCATTGACCGTATCTGGAGCGCATGGCGGGTTTCGCTACGCTCAACCCACCCCACCCTTCTTTTTTTGCTGTCAATATTGCTGGAACACGTCCGCCCCCTTGGGCACCACGAAGCGGAACTGTTCGCCGCCGAGCGCCGGGTTCTTCTCGAACTTCCTGAAGCTCAGCTGCGACACCTGACCGAAGGAATCGTGCAGTTCCATCGCCTGCGGCACGCCATCCTTCAGGCCGATCGCGATCCGGTCGAAGGTCGTATCCTTCGCCTTCGGCGTCGCTTCCAGCCATTCCAGGCCGTCGCGCGCGCCGGCATCCTTCAGCGTGAAATTCTTTTCAAGGTCATTGCTGCCGAACAGGATCGCCGCCGGCGACGAGCCGAGCGCATTGCCGAGCGCCTTGACCGTCACCTGGTTCAGGTCCTTGTCGTAGATGTAGAGTTTTTCGCCGTCGGCCTGCAGCAGCTGTTCATAAGGCTTCTGATACGTCCAGATGAACTTGCCCGGGCGGGCGAACACGAACGTGCCGCTGGCGCTGCCGGAGGCCTTCTCGCCACCGCCGACGCTCTTGACCTGGCGCTGCACGAACTCGCCGCGCGCGGACTTGGTGGTGCTGACGAAGGACCTGAACTGGTCGAGCGCGGACGCGTGCGCGAATGCGGGCAGCGCAAAGACACACGCCGCAACGAGGCGTGCGGCGTGCTGGCGGAAATGGCGGATTCCTGTCTGGGTCAAGTCTATTCCTATTCCGAGTTGTTCCCGGCTGGCACGAGGATCTCGCGGTTGCCGTTGGATTGCATTGAAGAAACGAGGCCGCTCTGCTCCATCTGTTCCAGCAGGCGCGCTGCGCGATTGTAGCCGATGCGCAGGTGGCGCTGCACCAGCGAGATCGATGCCCTGCGGTGCTTGAGCACAACCGCGACCGCCTGGTCGTACATCGCATCGGCCTCGCCGTCGCCGCCGCCCGTGCCGCCCGGCGCAGCGTCGCCGCCCTCTTCCAGCGTGCCCCCTTCTAGGATTCCCTCGATGTAATTCGGTTCCCCCTGCGCCTTCAGGTGCTGCACCACGCGGTGGACCTCATCATCCGACACGAAGGCGCCGTGCACGCGGATCGGCAGGCCGGTCCCCGGCGGCATGTAGAGCATGTCGCCCATGCCGAGCAGGGTCTCGGCGCCCATCTGGTCAAGGATGGTGCGCGAGTCGATCTTGCTGCTGACCTGGAACGCGATGCGGGTCGGGATGTTGGCCTTGATCAGGCCGGTGATCACGTCCACCGACGGGCGCTGGGTAGCCAGGATCAGATGGATGCCGGCCGCGCGCGCCTTCTGCGCGATACGGGCGATCAATTCCTCGATCTTCTTGCCGACCACCATCATCAGGTCGGCCAGCTCGTCGATGATGATCACGATATTGGGCAGCTTCTCCAGCGGTTCCGGCGCGTCCGGCGTCAGGCTGAACGGATTCGGGATCTTTTCTTCCCGCTTCTCGGCATCGGCGATCTTGTTGTTGTAGCCGGCCAGGTTGCGCACGCCGAGCTTGGACATCAGCTTGTAGCGGCGCTCCATCTCGGCCACCGCCCAGTTCAGCGCATTGCCGGCCTGGCGCATGTCGGTCACCACTGGCGCCAGCAGGTGCGGGATGCCCTCGTACACCGACATTTCCAGCATCTTCGGGTCGATCAGGATCATGCGCACATTGTGCGGATCGGACTTGTACAGCAGCGACAGGATGGTCGCATTGATGCCGACCGACTTGCCCGAGCCGGTGGTGCCGGCGACCAGCAGGTGCGGCATCTTCGCGAGGTCGGCCACCACCGGGTTGCCGGCGATGTCCTTGCCGAGCGCGACGGTGAGGCTGGCATGGCTGTCGTTGTAGACCTTGGAGCCGAGGATTTCCGTCAGGCGCACGATCTGGCGCTTCGGGTTGGGCAGCTCCAGGCCCATGTAGTTCTTGCCCGGGATGGTCTCGACCACGCGGATCGAGGTCAGCGACAGCGAACGCGCGAGGTCGCGCGCCAGGTTCACGATCTGGCTGCCCTTGACGCCGGTGGCCGGCTCGATCTCGTAGCGGGTGATCACCGGGCCCGGATAGGCGGCCACCACCTTGGCCTCGACGCCGAAGTCGGACAGTTTCTTCTCGATCAGGCGGCTGGTGAACTCCAGGGTTTCGACGCTGACCGTCTCCTGCGTCGCCGGCGCCTCGTCCAGCAGCGACAGCGGCGGCAGGTTGGTGTCGGGCAGGTCGGCAAACAGCGACGTCTGCTTTTCCTTTTCCACGCGCTCCGACTTGGGCACCGCGACCACCTGCGGCTCGATGCGGATCGGCTGCGCCTCGACGATCTTGGCGCGCTCCTGAACCACCGCTTCCTCGCGCTTGACCGCGGCCACCTGGCCGACCTTGCGGTCCTCGCGCGCCGAATACAGGTTGCGCACGCCGTTGACGATGCCCTCGATCGCCGCGCCGACGCGTTCAGCCACGTTCAGCCAGGACACATGGAAGAACAGCGAAAAGCCGACGCCGAAAATCAACAGCAGGAACAGCGTCGCGCCGGTGAAGCCGAACGCGCTCTGTGCGGCGCCGCCGACCAGTTCGCCGAGCACGCCGCCCGGCGCCCGCGGCAGCTGCGCCTTGAGCGTGTACATGCGCAGGTATTCGATCGCGACGCTGCCGATCAGCATCAGCACGAAGCCGACCGAACGGATCCAGACTTCCTGGTGGTGTTCCGGCTCCGGCTCCGTCTGGAACAGGAAGCGCTGCGACAGCCGGCGGTAACCGCCCCATACCGAGCGCAGCAGGAACACGCAGCCCCACCAGGCCGAAAAGCCGAAGATGTAGAGCATCAGGTCGGCGAACCAGGCGCCGATGCGGCCGCCCCAGTTATGAATCTGCGGCACCACGGCGGCCTGCGACCAGCCCGGATCGGTTTTCGAATATGTCAGAAAGACAAGAATCAGGTAGACGGTAACGATGGTCAGCACGAACCAGCGCGCCTCGGACAGCAGGCGCACGAGGCGGTTCGGCAGCTGCGGCGCGTCCGTCGGCGTGGTGTTGCGGGTATAGGCTTGCGTTGTTCTGGTCATGATGCATGCGGAATTCGGGGGCGTGCCGGGCCGCGGCGGGAGGGACGATTTCCGGTCGCCACCCGGATTTGCGGGGCCGCTTCGTCTATAATCTTAACCAGTTTTTCTGGTGCAATCCTGAATAAATACTCGGGATGCGCTTGAATTTGTGCCTTTTGGCGACATATGCACGGAAATATACGCGGCATTGGACGCCTGCAGACAAGAATTCCTTCACCTCCCCATCTATTGCTATGGCAACCATCAAACACGCCCACGTACTGATTCTCGGTTCCGGCCCGGCCGGCTACAGCGCAGCCGTCTATGCCGCGCGCGCCAACCTGAAACCCGTACTCATCACCGGCGTCGAGCAGGGCGGTCAGCTGATGACCACCACCGACGTCGAAAACTGGCCCGGCGACCCGATGGGCGTGCAGGGCCCGGAGCTGATGCAGCGCCTGCTGCAGCATGCGGAGCGCTTCAACACCGAGATCGTGTTCGACTACATCCATACCGCGAAGCTGAATGAAAAGCCGATCCGCCTGGTCGGCGATTCCGGCGAATACACCTGCGACGCGTTGATCATCGCTACCGGCGCCTCCGCGCAATACCTCGGCCTGCCGTCCGAAGAAGCCTTCATGGGCAAGGGCGTTTCCGCCTGCGCCACCTGCGACGGCTTCTTCTACAAGAACCAGGCGGTGGCCGTGGTCGGCGGCGGCAATACCGCGGTCGAGGAAGCGCTCTACCTGTCCAACATCGCCAGCAAGGTGACGGTGATCCACCGCCGCAACAAGTTCCGCGCCGAACCTATCCTGATCGACCGCCTGATGGCCAAGGTCGAGGAAGGCAAGATCGAGGTGAAATGGGACCACACGCTGGATGAAGTGACCGGCGACGCCAGCGGCGTCACCGGCATCAACATCAAATCGACGGTCGACGGCAAGGTGACGCCGCTGGAGGTGCAGGGCGTGTTCATCGCGATCGGCCACAAGCCCAACACCGGCATCTTCGACGGCCAGCTCGAGATGCAGAACGGTTACATCAGGACGAAGGGCGGCACGGAAGGTTTCGCTACCGCGACCAATGTCCCGGGCGTGTTCGCCGCCGGCGACGTGCAGGATCATGTGTACCGCCAGGCGGTCACCAGCGCCGGTACCGGCTGCATGGCCGCGCTCGACGCCCAGCGTTACCTGGAAAGCCTCGAGGGCTGATCCACCGCAGCAACCCGTGCGCGCCGCTGGCGCGCGCGGCACAGGAAGCACATCATGTCTGGCTCCATCAAGGACTTTTCCGGCTTGAAGAAGCTGCGCGCGGAAATCAAGGCGCAGGAAGAAGCGCGCAAGGCGGCGGAGGCGGAACGCCTGCGGCGCGAGCAGGAAAGCCGGCGCGACGCCGAGCTCTTTCGACGCAGCATAGGCGACGTCACGCCCATCGCCCCACCCGACAAGGCCGAGTCGAAACCGGCGCCGCCGCTCCCGATCCCGCACCAGCGCCTGGCCGACGAGCAGGCCGCGCTGGAGGAATCGCTGTCCGACGAATTCAATGTCGACACCCTGCTCGACACCGACCATGAACTCAGTTACGCCCGCCCCGGCATCGGCCCGGAGATTCTGCGCAAGCTGCGGCGCGGCGAATGGGTGATCCAGGCGCAGCTGGACCTGCACGGCATGCGGCGCGAGGAAGCGCGCGAGGCGCTGGCGGACTTCCTGCGCAACGCGGTCAAGCGCGGCATGCGCTGCGTGCGGGTGGTGCATGGCAAGGGGCTGGGCTCGGTCAACAAGGAGCCTGTCCTGAAAAGCAAGGTGCGCAGCTGGCTGGTGCAGAAGGAGGAAGTGATCGCCTTTTGCCAGGCGCGCGCGGCGGAAGGCGGCGCTGGAGCGCTGGTGGTGTTGTTGCGGGCATAGCGATCTTCGCGTCGACTGCCGTCGTACGATCTCCATCGCTCCCGCGCAGGCGGGAGCCCATGGTGAAGCAGCGGCGCCCTCCCCCTGCAAGTGTGGCGGTATCGGCAATCGGGGGCGGTATCGGGATGCACGCGGCCGCCGGCGCCCGCATTCCCGCCGCGGCAAACGGTTTCCGCCTTGCTTTCCTCCCCCGCCCAAGTATCATGCACCGCAAACCACTTCCCTGCCCCACCGCATGACCCTGGTCAAGATCCTCGAAATCCTCGCGATCCTCGTCGGCGCCTTTTCCGGCTTCATCGAGGCGCGCAGCAAGAAAATGGATGTGGTCGGCATCTTCACCGTCGCCTTCATCACCGCCTTCGGCGGAGGCACGCTGCGCGACATCCTGCTCGACAAGCGGCCGCTGTTCTGGGTCACCCACCAGGAATACGCGATCCTGATCTTCCTGCTGGCGCTGGTCGCGGTGCCGGCCATCCGCACGCTGCGCCGGATCGTGTCGGCAAAGCTGCTCGTCACCGCCGACGCGCTGGGCCTTGGCCTGTTCTCGATTGTCGGCGTGTCGGAAGCGCTCTCGGCGGGCATGCCGCTGTTCATCGCCTCCATGATGGGCGTGATCACCGGCATATTCGGCGGGGTGCTGCGCGATATCGTGTGCAACGAGATTCCGATGGTGCTGCGCGATGGCAAGCCCTACGCGATCTGTTCGTTTGCGGGATGCTGGATGTACCTGCTGATGCAGCAGGCCGGCGTGCCTGCCGATTTCTCGCTCTGGTCGAGCGCGCTGGCAATCACCGTGTTCAGGCTGCTGACGTGGGCGAAGGATATCCGCCTGGAGTAGAAGCCGCCGGGCGCGGGCGCGCGCAGCCCCGGCAGCAAGGATATACGGTCTTACACTGCGTCCGGCCCGGTCTCGCCGGTGCGGATGCGGATCACCTGTTCCACTTCGCGCACGAAGATCTTGCCGTCGCCGATCTTGCCGGTGCGCGCCGCCTTGATGATCGCATCGACCGCCTGCTCGACCACCTTGTCATCGATCACCGCTTCGATCTTCACCTTCGGCAGGAAATCAACCACGTACTCGGCGCCGCGATACAGCTCCGTGTGGCCCTTCTGGCGGCCGAAGCCCTTCACTTCCGTCACGGTCAGACCGGTGACGCCGATTTCGCCGAGCGCTTCACGCACTTCGTCCAGCTTGAACGGTTTGATGATTGCAGTAACCAGCTTCATAACAGCTCCTTAGTCATATTGCTTGCGAAAGCGGGAAGTCGCCGGCGTCGCACCAGTCGCACTCCAGGGCGCGGCGCGGCTGCCGGTCGGCGCCTTTCGGCGCAATTCTCTTTTATTGTAATCAATTGCGCGGCGTGACCCGCGTCCTCGCTACGATAACCCGCGCCGGGGATCTCGGCAATGCCGGACGCCGCCCGCGCATCTTCCTGTCCTGCCCGGTCATCGTTCCGGGATATTGTCGAGCTCCTTCATCCATACCGCCGCCTCGGAATCGCTCGGCGCGCGCCAGTCGCCGCGCGGCGACAGCGATCCGCCGGAACCCACCTTGGGCGCGTTCGGAATGCAGGTGCGCTTGAACTGGCTGGTCTGGAAGAAGCGGCGCAGGAAGATGGCCAGGTTGCGCTTGATTGCCGCAAGACCATATTCATTCCTGACCGCGTGCGCCTCGTCCGGCCACCGCCCCGCCTTGCGGTCGCGCCATGCGTGCAACGCCAGGAACGCCACCTTGGACGGCGAGAACCCGAAACGCAGCGTGTAATACAGGTTGAAATCCTGCAGCTCGTACGGCCCGATCACGCTCTCCGTCTTCTGCTCCGGTGCATGGCCGGACTTGCCCGGCACCAGCTCCGGGCTGATGTCGGTGTCCAGCACGCTGAGCAGCACGTCCGAGCCGGCGCCGCCGATCTGCCCGGTTTCCGCGACCCAGCGCACCAGATGCGCGATCAGCGTCTTCGGAACGCTCGCATTGACGCTGTAATGCGACATGTGGTCGCCCACGCCGTAGGTGCACCATCCCAGCGCCAGCTCGCTCAGGTCGCCGGTGCCGATCACGATCCCGTTGTGCAGGTTCGCCAGCCGGAACAGATGGCTGGTGCGCTCGCCTGCCTGCACGTTCTCGAAGGTCACGTCGTAGTTTTCCTCGCCCGACGCATAGCTGTGGCCGAGATCCTTGAGCATCTGCTCGCAGCTCGGCCGGATGTCGATTTCCATCGCGGCGCAGCCGACGACTTCCATCAGCTTGCGCGCCTGCAGCAGCGTCCGCTCGCTGGTCGCAAAGCCGGGCATCGTCACGCCGAGGATATTCGTGCGCGGCAGCTTCAGGCGGTCCATCGCCTTGGCGCACACCAGCAGCGCGTGGGTGGAATCGAGGCCGCCGGACACGCCGATGACGACTTTCGACATGCCAGACGCGGACAGCCGCTGCGCCAGCGCCTGCACCTGGATGTTGTAGACCTCGTTGCAGCGCTCGTCGCGGCGCTGCGGATCGGACGGGACATAGGGAAAACGCTCGATGTTCCTTTTCAGCGGCAATTCGCTCTCGACAGGCAGGTCGAGCCGGAATGCGACGGTCCTGAATTTCGACACTTCGGCGCCGTGGCGACGCACGGAGTCGCCGAAAGTCGTCATGCGCATGCGCTCGCGCGACACCCGCTCCAGGTCGACGTCGCCATAGATGAGGTGCGATTCGTCCGAGAAGCGCTCCGACTCCGCCAGGAGCTCGCCATTCTCGTAGATCAGCGCCTGCCCGTCCCACGCCATGTCGGTCGACGATTCCCCCTTGCCGGCGGAAGAATACAGGTACGCGGACAGGCAGCGGGCGGATTGCTGCGCCACCAGCTGATGCCGGTAGCGCGACTTGCCGACCACGATGTTCGATGCCGACAGGTTCACGAGCACGCTGGCGCCGGCTAGCGCGGCGAAGGTGGACGGGGGAATCGGCACCCACACGTCTTCGCAGATCTCGACATGGAAGCGGAACAGCGGCAGGTTCGCCAGCTCGAACAGCAGGGATGGGCCGAACGGCACCCGCTGGCCGAACAGCGCCACCTCGGAAACCGCTGCGCTGTCGGCCGGGCTGAACTGCCTGGCCTCGTAGAATTCGCCGTAGTTTGGCAGATAACTCTTCGGGACGATGCCCTGCACCCGCCCCGATGCCACGACTGCGGCGCAGTTGAAAAGCCGGTGCTCGACGCGAAGCGGCAAGCCGACGATCATCGCAATCGGAAGCCGCGCCGAGGCGGCGACGATGGATTCGAGCGCCACGAGGCTCGCGTCGAGCAGGGCTGACTGGTGGAACAGGTCGTCGCACGTATAGGCGGACAGGCCGAGCTCGGGAAAGGCAATCAGCGCGGCGCCGTTCCTCGCGGCCTCTTCAGCAAGGGCGAGGGTTTCCTTCGCATTGAATACGGGATCGGCGACGCGGCACTTGGGCACGCCCACGGCCACGCGGGCGAAAGCATGCGAATAGATGTTGAAGAATTGCTTGCTCATCGTTACCTTACTGAAGAATGGCACGCCCCTGGCGCACACGCCTTGCGGCACGGCGTTTCGGACCCGCCGGTCAGATTTTGCGTAGAATGACTGACGCTGCAACGGATCCCGCCGGGGCGCCGGCCCGTAAAATTCCTGCGCGCAATAACGGCGCCACCCCAGGCCAGTGGTTTGATATCAATAGTGAATTATCGCACGCGAATCGTCTCTGCTCTCTCCGACATCGGCCAGACGGCATGGGATGGACTGGCAGGGAGCCAGGATGAGCGCAATCCCTTTCTTTCCTACGCCTTTCTCGACGCATTGCATGCGTCCGGCAGTGCCTGCGCGAAAACCGGCTGGCAGCCGCAGTACCTGACCTTATGGCAGGGAAACCGGCTGGAAGCGGCATTGCCGCTTTATGTGAAATCGCATTCCTACGGGGAATACGTGTTCGACTGGGCCTGGGCCGACGCCTATCGCCGCAACGGCCTCGACTACTACCCGAAGCTGCTGTCGGCGATTCCGTTTACGCCGGTCACCGGCGCGCGCCTGCTCGCGCGCAGCAACGCCGCGGCGCGGGATCTGGCCCAGGCGCTTTGCGCGCTGCAGGAGAGCAATGGATTGTCGTCGACGCACATCCTGTTTCCGCCGCAGCCGCAGGCCGAGCTGCTCGAAACATCCGGCTTCATGCTGCGTTCCGGCGTCCAGTTCCACTGGCTCAACCAAGGCTATCGCGATTTCGATGATTTCCTGTCCTCGCTCGATCGCAAGAAACGCAAGAACATCCGCGCCGAGCGGCGCAAGGTGCAGGAAGCCGGCGTCACCTTCCGGCAGGTGGCGGGAACGGAGGCGAGCGAAGCCGACTGGCGCTTCTTCAAGCGCTGCTACGACCGCACCTACGCCGCGCATTATTCGACGCCCTATCTGAACCTCGACTTCTTCCTGCGCATCGCGCGGACCATGCCGCAGCATCTGCGCCTGATCATCGCCGAGCGGCGCGGCAAGCCGGTCGCGAGTTCCTTCGTGGTGCACGACGAGCGCACGCTGTACGGCCGCTACTGGGGCGCGATCGAGGATATTCCCTGCCTGCATTTCGAGACCGCGTATTACCAGCCGCTCGACTTCTGCATCGCGAGGGGCATCGCCTGTTTCGAGGGTGGTGCGCAGGGCGAACACAAGATGGCGCGCGGCTTCCTGCCGCAAAAAACCTGGTCGGCGCACTGGCTCGCGCATCCCGCCTTCGCAGACGCGATCGAACGCTTCCTGCAGCAGGAGGCCGGCGGCATCGATGCCTATATCGATGAACTCAACGAGCGCAATCCGTTCAAGTAACCGAAAGTTCAATAATCACCGCCCCCGTTTGTTACAGTGATTGCCAAAACGGCCTAATTTCTTGCCAAACCAGATGCTTCGCGGCATGCTCTCGCCATCATGTCCGCGCCATCGCCCGCCCTCAACACTCCCGACACCGCCGCCGCTCCCGCAGTGACCCGCATCGGCCGCTTCTACATCAGCCGCGAACTGAGCCGGGGCAGCATCGGCTGCGTCTACCTCGGCCACGATCCGGTGATCGGGCGCGACATCGCGATCAAGACTTTCAATCCGCGGCTGACCGCCGCCGAGCGCCACCGCTATGAGCAGCAGTTCATCAACGAAGCGCGTGCCGCCGGCCTGCTGTCGCATCCGCATATCGTGACTGTCTATGATGCGTCGGTGGAAGGCGGCATGCCGTGGATCGCGCTGGAATACCTGCAGGGGCGCGAGCTGAGCAAGCTGCTCGATGGCGGCCACCGCTACCTGCCGGAGGAAGTGGCCGCCATCGTATGGAAGATCGCCGACGCGCTCGATCATGCGCACCGGCGCGGCGTCATCCACCGCGACGTCAAGCCGGCGAACATTTTCATGATCAGGGACGACCAGCCCAAGCTGGTCGATTTCGGCATCGCGCGCTCGCCCAACCGCATTCCCGAAAAGAGCGCCGACCCGCAGGGACCGGTGACGCTGGTGACCGGCAACCGCCTGGTCGGCACGCCGAATTACATGTCGCCGGAACAGGCGTCCGGCAAGCCGGTGGATGCGCGCACCGATATCTATTCGCTCGGCGCGGTCATGTACGAAATGCTGACCGGCCGCAAACCGTTTACCGCCGACAGCGCGGACAAGCTGCTGCAGCAGATCGCCTGCAAGGCGCCGGCGGCGCCGCACGAGATCGATTCGAAAATTCCGCCGGCACTGTCGCAAATCGTCATGACGGCGATGAGCAAGCGCCCGGAAAAGCGCTACGAGACGGCGGAAAAGATGGCGCTCGACATCAGGCGCTACCTGGTGCGCCAGCGCCGCGCGCGGCGGCGGATGAAGATCCCGGTGCCGGCACTGGAGCAGCATGATCCGCAGGCCGTGCAGCAGGAGCGCGGCGCGCTGTTCTGGATCAGCTGCCTGTCGCTGGCGGCAGCGGCCGGCATTGCGGCATTGGCAGTGCTGCGCTAGGCTCTGTTTGACAAGCGTAGCGAGCGGGCCGGATTGGCGTCGGGCAGCGCACGCGTACGCGAGGTACGCAGGGCAACGCAGGCGTCAATCCGGTTTGCGCAGTAGCCTGTCAGACACAGCCTAGCGCGCGTTGAGTGCGGTCAGCACCTGTCCCTTCAGGGTCTTGATCAGCGCGGTTTCGTCGGGCGGCACGCCTTCCGGCGCGGCCGACACGCGATCGGCGTAGAACAGGCCGAGCTGCTTCTTCTGCACCACCAGCGGCAGGACGATGAAACTGCGCGCATCGGGCAGCAGCGTGCGGTGCCATCCGGGCAGCAGGTCGCGGATCTTGGGTACCGTCGCGTCGGAAATCATGAGGTCGGCATCGTTTTCCAGCGCAAGGTGGAACAGGTCGCGCGCGGTGGCGATGGGGAACACGAAACCGGCCTGGCGCTCCTCGTTGTTTTCGCCCATCGCGATGCGCGCGCGGTACTGGTGCGCATGAATGTCTTTCAGGCACACGGTAGCAAAGCGGAAGCCGAGGCTGTTGTAGAGCGTCTCCAGCACCAGCAGCATCAGATCGTTCACCTTGCAGCGGCCCGACGCCATCATCTGGGTCACGTCCTGCACGCCTGCCAGCAGCAGGTCGCGCGCATTCATCGGCTTGCCGCTCGCATGGCGCTCGTAGATCTGGAGCGGCAGCGCCTCTTCCACCAGGTCCAGCAGCAATTCGGTCGGCAGGCCCGATTCGAGATCGGGCTTTTGCGCAGCGGATGCAGCCGCCGGAGCCGCGGCCGCAGGGCCGGCCTGGCCGGCAGCCACGCCTGCCGTCGCATCCGGCGCGGCCGTCTCCTGCGCCGCATGTTCGTGCTCGTCCGCCTGCAGCGCGAGCTCCGCATTGCTGGCCAGGACGCGCGTTTCCTGCGCTACGCCTGCGAACAGGTGGCTGAGCTTGGCCTGGTCGAGGCCGAGCGCCGCGCCAAAGCGCGTCAGCACCGCGCGGTTCGCCGCTTCCTGGCCGGGCGCATTCATGTTCGGAATCAGGCGGGCAGCGGCGGAACTGAAGGCGGCCACCTGCTGCAGCCATTCCTGCCTGCCCTTCGCCGGCTTCAGAACGCCCGGCGGCGGCGGGTTCAGCGCCTGCACGATGCTGTCGGGGATGTTCCATTCGCGCAGTACCGCTTCGGCCAGTGCCTCGAAAGTGCAGCCGAGCACCTGCATCGATGCCTGGACCGGGGTGTGGGTGCCGGCGTCGACCAGCTTCGCCACATCGTCATACAGCGTATGGTCGTAGGCGGCCACCAGCAGCCGGCCGATATTCTTGAACAGCGAGGCGACGGCCGCCTCTTCCGCATCCTTGAAATGGCTGCGCCGCGCGATCTCCCGCCCGACGATGCTGGCGCACAGCGCGTGGCTGAGTTCATTGCGTACGCTTTTCGCGTTCCTGCTCGACATGCGGTCGACCAGCAGCATCGCCAGCGCCGCCGTCTTCACGGTGTCGAAGCCAAGCAGGAAAATCGCTTTCGAGATCGTCGTCACCGGCGTGCCGGCGGCGGTCCGATAGGTAACGGTGTTGGAAATGCGCAGGATCTTCTGCGTCAGGGCGACGTCGGACAGGATGAAATGTGCCAGGTTGCGCACCGCCTCGTCATTCGACGACGTCATTTGCACGACACGGGAAACCGAACTTCCCAGCGCCGGCAAATCGGCTGCCGCGCCTATCTTCTGCAGCAGGCTGTCGCGCGCGGAGTTGGGCTTGTCGTTGCCATCCCAAAAATCGACTTCGGGCCTGGCCGTCCCTGTATTTTGAAGAACCACTTCTGCATGCTCCTGAATGATGCGCTCGCGTCACTGCATGATGACGCATCGGGTCGGACTTGTCGATGACGCGTCCGCAGTCGTATCCGTATTCGTGACTATATCGGCAGGCAGGGCCGGATATTGAGCGCTCAAGCGCTGCCCATGCCCTGCTCCACCGCGTCCAGGAACAGCCTCACGTGGGCTGCAGGATGACGATTCGGCAAGTGGATCCCGTAAAGCCCGCTGCGGCCGCTCCTGGCAGCCCGGCAGCAACCGCACCAGCCGCTTTTCCGCGGGGTCGGCCTCGATCATCAGTCCACCTGTTTTTTCCGTTCGAAAATTGCCTTTTCCAAAATCTGCTTAAATCAACACGCAGAAACAATAAAATCGAATGCAACGCCTCCCAACTGCCCGCCGCCATGAAGCCCGCCGATATCCTGCTCGCGCTCGTAGTCGTCCTCGTCTGGGGATTCAATTTCGTGGTCATCAAGCTCGGCCTGCAGGGCCTGCCGCCGATCCTGTTCACCGCGCTGCGCTTTGTGTTCGCCGCGCTGCCGATGGCGTTCTTCCTGCGCCGGCCGGCGGTGCCGTGGCGGCTGCTCGCAGGCTACGCCGCATTCCAGTTCGCGCTGCAGTTCACTTTGCTGTTTTCCGGCATGCAGCTCGGCTTGCCGCCGGGCCTGGCGTCGCTGGTGATCCAGCTGCAAGCCTTCTTCACCATCGGCTTGGCGGTCGTGGTGCTTGGCGAACGGCCGCGGGCGGCGCAGATCGTCGGGTCGCTGATCGCGTTTTCCGGCATGGTGCTGGTGGCGATGCATCTCGATACGCCCGCCACCTTCGCGGGCTTCCTGATGGTGATCGCCGCCGGCCTCAGCTGGGGCGTGGGGAACATCTTCACCAAGCGCATCGGCAAGGTGGACGCGCTGGCCCTCGTCGTCTGGGGCTCGCTGCTGGCCGCGCCGCCGCTGCTGCTGGCATCCTTCGCACTGGAAGGGCCGGCGGCGATTGTCGCGGCGCTTTCACAGGTAAACCGGATCTCGGCCGGCGCAGTGCTGTTCCAGGCCTGGCCGACCACCATCCTCGGGTTCGGCATCTGGTCCATGCTGATGCGCAAATATCCAGCGGCCACTGTGGCGCCGTTCACGCTGCTTGTACCGGTTGTCGGCATGCTCAGCGCCGCATTGGTACTGGGCGAGCCGCTGCAATGGTGGAAGCTTGCCGCCGGCCTGCTGGTGCTCGCTGGGCTGGCGCTGAACCAGTTCGGCGGCCTGGCACGCACGCCCTCGGCCGTTAAATAAAAAAAGCGCACCACGGTGCGCTTTTTCTTCCTGCGGCGGCCAGCTTACTTGCTGTGCTCGCGATCGTAGGCAGCAATGCCTGAAAGGATTTCCTGCTTTGCTTCTTCCGGACCGAACCAGCCTTCGACCTTCACCCACTTGCCCGGCTCCAGGTCCTTGTAGTGCTCGAAGAAGTGCTGGATCTGCTGCAGGCGCAGTTCGTTCATGTCTTCCGGCTTCTGCCAGTGCTTGTAGATCGGCAGCACCTTGTCGACCGGGACCGCGAGCAGCTTCGCATCGCCGCCGGCCTCGTCCTTCATCTTCAGCAAGCCGATCGGGCGGCAACGCACGACGACGCCGGGAATCAGCGGGAACGGCGTGACCACCAGCACGTCGACCGGGTCGCCGTCGTCGGAAATGGTATTGGGAATGTAGCCGTAGTTGCAGGGATAGTGCATCGCCGTGCCCATGAAGCGATCGACGAAAATCGCGCCGGTTTCCTTGTCGACCTCGTACTTGATCGGATCGGCATTCATCGGGATTTCAATGATGACGTTGAAATCGTCCGGAACATTGCGGCCGGCGGGAACGTTACTCAGACTCATGTTGCTCTCTCAGTAAGAATGGAAATTTCGAAAACACGAAATTATAACGGCTTTCATTCGGCGCTCGTGCGTCGCAACAAGAAACGATACGAATGTGCACACGCCTTTGCGCTGCGTCAGGCGTGCGTCAGGATGCGGTGGTAGAAGCGCCTGCTGACGCTTACAGGAGGGTCGCCAGCGCGCACTGTCGGTAATGGGCGGCCGCTTCGTCGGCATGTTGCAGCGCCTCGTGCAGTTGCGCGAGTTTCAGGTGCGCCTCGCGCACGGTTTCGGCTTCGCTTGCATGCGACAGCGCCTGTTCCAGGTGGCGTTGCGCCTTGCCCCACAGCTTTTGCCGCAGGCACAGCTTGCCGAGCGTGAGCGCAAGTTCGGCGTCGCCCGGGTGCGCGCGCGCCCACTCCTCGCAGCGTTCGATCTGCGCCAGCAGTTCCGGCGAACCCGCGGCTCCGCCGGAGTCGCCGTACGCGAGCACCAGGCGCTCGTCCCATTCCACCGCCAGCGCCTTTTCGATCACCGCGCGCGCTTCGTCATGCAGCCCCCTGGCATTGAATGCCCGCGCCGCGCGCACCGCGACCCAGGGCCGCACCCGGTCTTCGGCGGGAATGGTTGCCAGCACACCGCGCAGCGCTTCCGCGTCATGCGCGCTGCTCGACAACAGGTCGTCGTAGGCCAGCTCGCGCAGCCGGCGCGACAGGGCCGGATGGACCGCGTTGCGCTTGTCGAGCATGCGCACGAGGCGCAGGACTTCCGGCCAGTTCTTCGCGCGCTGGTTGGCCTTCAGCGCGAGCCGCAGTGCATGGATGTGGCGCTGGCCGCTGGAATTGAGCTCGTTCAGCGATTCCAGCGCGAGGTCCGGCTCATGGCCGTCGATCGACAGTTCGATCGCCGTCATCAGGCGCGCAGTCTTTAAAGCCGGGTCGTCGCGGACTTTCGCAAGCCACATGTCGCGGCGTTCCGGATGCCCCATGCGGTGCGCGGCGCGCGCCGCGATCAGCGCCGCCAGACCGCCGTTGTCCGGCACCTCGGCCGCGCGGGCCGCCGCTTTCTCGGCATGGCCGAAGCGTCCCTCGAACAGCGCCTTGAGCGAATCGCGCAATGCACGGTTGCCTTCGCGGTCACGCTTGTCGCGGCGGTAGGCGGACACCCGCTGCGGCATCTGCTGCGTGCGGCGGATCGCGCCAAGGATTGCGAACAGCACCACGAACAGCAGTGCGGTCAGCACGATAAACAGGTTGAGCGACAGGTCGACCCGGTAAGGCGGATAGAAGAAGACGACATTGCCCGGGTTGAAGCGGGCGCCGACGGCCAGGCCGATGGCGGCGGCAAACAGGATGACGAGCGACAGGAAGATCCGCATTACGGTTTCGCCTTGTAATTGCGGACGGCATTGAGACTTTCAGCGAGCGTCGGCATTTCGATCGACAGGTTGCTCGCCTGGACCTGGCGCAGCAGCGCCTGGGTCGTCTGGGTCTGCTTGGCGCGGGTGTCGAAATACTTCGCGATCGCATCCTGCGCCGCGACCAGGTCGCTGCGGAAGGCGGACTCGTTGCGGGTCAGCAGCGCCAGCCGCGCATTGAGCAGGCGCAGCTTGAGGTTTTCCCGCGCGTAGTAAGCCTGCGTCGGCGACAGCAGCAAGGCATCCGACACCTCGACATTGCGCACGCGGACCAGCTGCCGGATCTCGCCCCACATCTCGCTGGTCCAGCTGTGCCAGAGTTCCTCGAGGTTGCCGAGCCAGTCGCCGGAGGCGCTTGCCTTGCCTTCCGCCGGCCGGGCTTCTGCATTCCTGGCAGCGCGGCGCGGCGCGCGCGGCTGGTTTGCAGCGACCGCCGGCTTCTCGTCGGCCAGCAGAGGCATGCTGTCGACCTGGCCGATGATGCTGTCGAGGCGCAGCGCGATGCCGGTCAGGTCGACCACCGGCAGCGCCTTGAGGCGCTCCAGGTCCGCGGCGATGGCGCGGCGGATGATGATGAACTGCGGCTTGTCCGAACGGGAAAGACGGTTGTCCGCATTCTGCAGCGCGATCACCGCGCCCTGCACATTGCCGGCAAGCTGCAGCTGCTGGCTGGCGGTGGACAACACCTGCTCGATTTCGGCGAGCGCCCAATCGTCCCGGTTGCGCGACAGCTCCTGGTAGAGATGTTCGAGCGCGAGCTGCTGGCTCTGCGCTTCGACCTGCTTGTTTTCCAGGACATTGACCTTGGCCTGCATTTCCTTCATCGCGTCCTGCACCGACTTGACCATCACCTTGGTCTCGGTGGTGACCGTTTCGCCGCTGCGCAGCCGCTGCGCCATCTCTTCGCGCAGCTGGCCGATCTCGCGTTCGGAGTTCCACCATTGCGCGCCCAGGAGCAGCGCCAGCACCCCGAGGCCTGCCAGCATGACCCTGTTCATCTGCCGCAGGCGTGCCGGATTGTCATTTTGAAAAGCGGCGGCGGCAGGCGCCTGGGCAGGCGTCTGGCCCGGCTGCGCGGGCTGATGGGCGTCGGAAGAAGATGGCAATTCGTTCATGCTCGAAATTGTAACGCGGCCAATAAGGGTTCGTCCCCTGAACCGGTCTGTGTGACTTGGACAAAGCCCAGTGTTTGCGCGGTTTCCGCGATGCGCACATGCGGAACCACGATGTGCTGCTGTTGCATTTTAGCCACGCCAGCATCGCCGGACGCATCGCGCACCATCTGCAGCAGGTAGCGCAAGGCTTCCGAGCTGGTGATGATCCAGTCGGCACCGGCCTCGAGCAGCGCGAGCAGGCGCCGCGCGCCGGCGTCGTCGAGTGCCGGGGCGCTGCGCCGGTAGGCGGCGACCTGCTCCACCTCGACACCCTGCTCGCGCAGCGCGTCGGCCAGCAGCTCGCGCCCGGTCTCGCCGCGAATGATCATCACCCGCCTGCCGCGCAGGGCATCGAGGTCGAGCGCTTCCAGCAGCGTCTGGGAATCGGTGCGTTGCGGATCGAGCGGGCTGAAGATGGTTGCGTTCTGCGGCGTCACGCCATGCCGCGCCAGCGCGGCCTTGCTGCCTTCGCCGACCACCGCAAGCGCGACTTCCCGCGGCCAGTCCTGCAGGTGCGCGAACGCGGCGTCGATCGCATTCGGGCTGACGAACGCCACCATCGCATAGCGGCGAATATCGCGCAGCGCCGCGTGCAGCGCCGACTGGTCCGGCAGGGGCTGGATGTCCAGCAGAGGGAACACCTCGGCATGGCGGCCGGCCGCTGCGAATTTCTGCGCGAGCGGCGCGGCCTGCGCCAGCGGGCGGGTGATGACTACGGGACGGGTGCGCGGGTCGGTCATCGTGTGATCCGGGTCCGCCCCGCCCAAGGCGGGACGGAATCCGTCGGTGAGGTGGAATGGAGACGCGTCGCCCTGGTCAGCCCGCGTCCATCGCCTTGCAGACGGCAAGGATGTCGTCCGCGCCCTGCCCTTGCAGCGCCGCGGCGATCTGCCGGCCGAGCGCTTCGGGCGCGTTCGCGGCACCGGAAGCGTCCGCGGTCGCGATCCGCTTGCCGTCGGGCGTGGCAACCATCGCGCGCAGGCGCATGTCGCCGCCATCGACAGTCGCGAATGCCGCCAGCGGAATCTGGCAGCTGCCGCCGAAGACGCGCGACACGGTGCGCTCGGCGCTCACCGCCTGCGCCGTCGCTTCATGATTGAGCGGCGCCAGCAGCTGCGTCAGGTCGTCGCGGCCGTCGAGGATTTCGATCGCCATTGCGCCCTGCCCGGGAGCGGGCAGGCTTTGTTCCGGTTCGATCAGCGAGCGGATGCGCTCGGGCATGCCAAGCCGCTTCAGGCCGGCGGCGGCGAGAATGATCGCCGCATATTCGCCGCGGTCGAGCTTGCCGAGCCGGGTGTCGAGATTGCCGCGCAGCGGGCGGATCACCAGCTGCGGATAGCGCGCGGCGATCAAGGCCTGGCGGCGCAGGCTGCTGGTCCCGACGACGGCGCCGGCGGGCAGCGCATCGAGCGACGCATAGTCGTTCGACACGAAGGCGTCGCGCGGATCCTCGCGCTCGAGCACGGCCGCCAGCGCAAAGCCCTGCGGCAGCTCCATCGGCACATCCTTGAGCGAATGCACCGCGAGGTCGGCGCGGCGTTCTTCCATCGCGACTTCGAGTTCCTTGACGAACAGCCCCTTGCCGCCGACCTTGGACAGGGTACGGTCGAGGATCTGGTCGCCTTTGGTGGTCATGCCCAGAATTTCGATACTGCACTGCGGATATAATGCAGACAACCTTGCGCGGACATGCTCTGCCTGCCACATGGCAAGGCGGCTTTCTCGCGATGCGATCACGAGTTTTGCTGGAGGAGTTACTTTCACGACGGGCACTTTCGAGGGTTCGTTGAAGCGAGGAACGCAGAGCCGCGATTTTATCATGCGCGCACCCCGCGACCGTGCCTTCAGGCCACTTTTCCCATACCGATTGCAAGCATTCAACATGGCAAAACAAGCAAACCCATCCGCTGCTCCCGCACGGCAGCCCACGGACAAGGACGCCCCGCTGAAGGAAGACATCCGCCTGCTCGGCCGGCTGCTCGGCAACGTGCTGCGCGAGCAGGAAGGCGAAGCGGTATTCCATGTGGTCGAAACGATCCGCCAGACCGCGGTGCGTTTCCGCCGCGAGTCGGACGCGCAGTCCGGCACGGAACTGAACCGGCTCCTGAAGAAACTCACGCGCGACCAGACGATTTCCGTGGTGCGCGCATTTTCATATTTCTCCCACCTGGCCAATATCGCCGAAGACCAGCACCACAATCGCCGCCGGCGCGCGCACATGCTCGCCGGTTCCGCACCGCAGCCGGGCAGCGTCGCCTGCGCACTGTCGCGCCTCGACGACGCCGGCGTCTCCGGCGCCTCGGTACGCAGCTTCTTCAAGGGCGCGCTGATTTCGCCGGTGCTGACCGCGCATCCGACCGAGGTGCAGCGCAAGAGCATCCTCGACGCCGAACGCGAGATCGCGCGGCTGCTGGCCGAGCGCGACCATCCGCTCACGCCCAGGGAACTGCTGCGCAACACGGAGCTGCTGCATGCCTGCGTCGCGACCTTGTGGCAGACCCGCATGCTGCGCTACACCAAGCTGACCGTGGCGGACGAAATCGAGAATGCGCTTTCCTACTACCGCATTACCTTCCTGCGCGAACTGCCCGGGCTGTACGAAGACATCGAGCATGAGATCGCCGCCCAGTTCCCGCAACGCCACGCCGCGTCGGAACGCGAGCTGCCGCCCTTCCTGCAGATGGGCAGCTGGATCGGCGGCGACCGCGACGGCAATCCCAACGTCAATGCCGGCACGATGCAGCATGCGCTGACGCGGCAGTCGACCGCGATCTTCGATTTCTATCTCGATGAAGTGCACGCGCTGGGCGCCGAGCTGTCGATCTCGACGCTGCTGGTGGGCGTCAGCCCGGAACTGCAGGCGCTGGCCGACGCGTCGCCCGACCAGTCCGAGCATCGCTCCGACGAGCCCTACCGGCGCGCGCTGATCGGCCTCTACGCGCGCCTCGCGGCCACCGCGCGCACCCTCGGCGCGGCCCACGTGCTGCGCCAGGAAGTCGGCGCCGCGGCGCCCTACACCGACGCCGCGGAATTCACGCGCGACCTGCAGGTGCTGGTCGATTCGCTGCGCAGCCACCATGGCGCGCCGTTGATCAACCCGCGCCTCGCCACGCTCAGGCGCGCCTCGGAAATCTTCGGTTTTCACCTCGCCACGCTGGACATGCGCCAGAGCTCCGACGTGCATGAACGCGTGCTGGCGGAACTGTTCGCCAGTGCCCAAGTGCAGCAGGACTATGCCGCCTTGTCCGAGGAAGACAAGGTTGCGCTGCTGCTCGACGAACTTGGCAAGCCGCGCCTGCTGTATTCGCCGTATCTGGCGTACTCGGAGCAGACCGAATCCGAACTGACCATCCTGCGCACCGCGCGCGACATCCGCCGGCGCTATGGCGAACGCGCGATACGCAACTACATCATCTCCCACACCGAAACGGTGTCCGACCTGCTCGAAGTGCTGCTGCTGCAGAAGGAAACCGGCCTGCTGCACATGGCATGGAACAAGGACGGCGAGAGCGGCGGCGCGCGCATGGAGCTGATGGTGATTCCGCTGTTCGAAACCATCCCCGACCTGCGCTGCGCGGCCGGCATCATGGAAAGCTTCATGGCGCTGCCGCTGGTGCGCCGGCTGATCTCCCAGCAGGGAGAGATGCAGGAAGTCATGCTCGGCTATTCCGACTCCAACAAGGATGGCGGCTTCCTGACCTCCAACTGGGAACTGTACAAGGCGGAACTGGGGCTGGTCGACCTGTTCGACCGCGCCGGCGTCAAACTGCGCCTGTTCCATGGCCGCGGCGGGACGGTCGGGCGCGGGGGCGGGCCGAGCTACGACGCCATCCTTGCGCAGCCGGCGGGCACCGTGAACGGCCAGATCCGGCTGACCGAGCAGGGCGAGATCATCGCGTCGAAATTTTCAAATCCGGAAATCGGCCGCCGCAACCTCGAGCTGCTGGTTGCCGCCACCCTGGAGGCAAGCCTGGCGCCGAACGCGGCCCAGGGCCGGCGCGCGAAACAGCTGGCCGAGTTCGAGGGCGTGATGGAGGAATTGTCCGAGCGCGCGTACCGCAGTTACCGCAACCTCGTCTACGAGACGCCCGGCTTTACCGACTATTTCTTCGCCGCCACGCCGATCGCGGAAATCGCGGAACTGAACATCGGGTCGCGCCCGGCCTCGCGCAAGGCCAGCCGCCGCATCGAGGACTTGCGCGCGATTCCCTGGGGTTTCTCCTGGGGCCAGTGCCGCCTGCTGCTGCCCGGCTGGTACGGCTTCGGCAGCGCAGTCTCGTCCTGGCTGCACGAGAACGACGGCGCAGCGGACTACAAGCGCCGCGTCGCGACCCTGCGCGCGATGTTCCGGGAATGGCCGTTCTTCGCCACCCTGCTGTCGAACATGGACATGGTACTGGCGAAGACCGATCTGGCGGTCGCATCGCGCTACGCCGAGCTGGTCGCCGACAGGAAGCTGCGCAACGCCATCTTCAAGCGCATTCTGGAAGAGCACGAGCGCACTGCCGCAAGCCTGGCCGCGATTACTGGCGCGAAGGAAAGGCTGGCCGCGAACCCGCTCCTGGCGCGCTCGATCAAGAACCGCTTCGCCTATCTCGATCCGCTCAACCACCTGCAGGTGGAGCTGATCAAGCGCCACCGCGGCGCGACGGCGGAAGGACGCACGCTGGATGAACGGGTGAGGCGCGGCATCCACCTGTCGATCAACGGCATCGCCGCGGGCCTGCGCAATACCGGCTGACAGCCGGGGACTACCTGACGAGCGCCTTCACCACCGGCCACTGGCGCCGCGAGATCGGCAGGCGCTCGTCGACGTCGCGCAGGATCACCTGCCACGCCTCCTGTCCCCGGTCCGCGTCGCCGTCGCCGTCGGCGCCGTGGTGGGCGCGCTCAACGCCGATGATGGCTTCGCGCGCCACCAGCGCGCTGCGATGCACGCGGACGAACACCTCGCCCAGCTCTTCCTCGATCGAGGTCAGCGATTCCTCGATCAGGTAATCCCGGGTATGCGTGCGCAAGGTGACGTACTTCAGTTCCGCCTTCAGGTAGATCACGTCGCGCACCGGCACCAGCAGCACCCGGCCGCGCTCCTGCACCGAGAAGTTGCGCCGCGCCGGATGCAAGGCTTTCGTCGCCCCGGCGATCGCCGCCGGCTGCGGGGACGCCTGTGCGCGCAGGCTGGCGGCGCGGCGCAGGGCTTCCGCCAGCCGTTCCGCGCGCACCGGCTTCAGCAGGTAGTCCAGCGCGTGCACCTCGAATGCCTTGATCGCATATTCGTCGAAGGCGGTAATGAAGATCACCGCCGGCGGAGCGGCGTCCCGCATCAGTTGCGCGGCAAGCTCGATGCCGGTCATGCCGGGCATCTGCACGTCGAGCAGCACGATGTCCGGCCGCGCCGCGGCGATGCCATCGAGCGCCGCCTGCGCACCGTCCGCCTCGCCGGCCAGCTCGTGCGGGAACTCCGTTGCGATGTCGGACAACAGTGTCTTCAGGCGTGCGCGCGCCGGCGCTTCGTCGTCGACGATGAACAGGCGTTGCATCATGCGCCCTCCCTGACGTAAGGAAAACGTATCCGGACTTCGAACTGGCCGGGCCGTTCAGCGGTCGTCAGCTGCGCCTCGACATCGTAGAGCAAGGCCAGCCGCTCCCGGATATTATCGAGCGCCATGTGGTTGCCGTCGACCGCCGGTTTGTCGCCGGCGAAGGGATTGACGACGGTGATCTCGATGCGGTCGACGGCGCGCGCCACGCGCACCACCACTTCCACCGGCACCACCGCCGGCTCCACGCCGTAGCGCACCGCGTTCTCCAGCAGCGGCTGCAGCAGGAGCACCGGCACGCGCGCGCGGCGCAGCACCTCGTCGCCGATACTCTCCATTTCCCAGCGCACCTGCAGGCGCTCGCCCAGCCGCACCTTTTCGATCGACAGATACTGCTCGCAAAGCCGGATCTCGCTCTCCAGCGTGGTCATGTTGCGCGGGTCCTTCATCAGCACGCGGAACAGGTCCGCCAGGTCTTCCAGCACCGTTTCGGCGCGGCGCGGCTCGGTCCGGATCAGCGACAGCGCCGCGTTCAGGCTGTTGAACAGGAAGTGCGGGCGGATCCGCGCCTGCAACGCCTGCAGCCGCGCTTCGACCAGCGCCGGCGAATAGGCGCGCGTGCGCAGCTCGAAATAATGCTGTGCCAGCACGCCGAGCAATGCCGCGACCAGCGCACCGGCGCCGGCGGTGATCGCGCCAGAACCGGGCACGACGCCGCTTGCCGTGAACAAATGGACAATGATGCCCGTAACGGCAGCGGGAATGGCCGCGCAGGCAGAACGCTGCACCCATGCCGGCACGCCGGCGCCAACGCGACGGATCAGCCGGCGCACGCCGCACAGCGCGAACAGCGACCACAGGCATGACAGTTCGACCAGCATCGACGCCTCGACGAAGGCCAGCAGGCCGAGCCGCCACCCGGGCGCCTGGAGCAGCTTGACCGCCAGCGCGAGCGCATTGACCGCGACAAGTGTACGAAATACCACACCGACGTTGCAGCAGTCCGGGATGACGGGCTCGGCAGAGCCGGCGGCGGTGACGGAAGCGGCGGGAAGCGGCATGAGGCGGGATATAATCTCGTATTCAACGGGATTCAATTATGACAGCACAACTCTCCAAAAAAAGCGAGGCCTGGTCGGCCCGCTTTTCCGAACCGGTCTCCGATCTGGTCAAACGTTACACTGCATCGGTCTTCTTCGACAAGCGCATGGCAGACGCCGATATGCAGGGCTCGCTGGCGCATGCGGAAATGCTCGCCCACCAGGGCATCATCAGCGCCCAGGACCATGCCGACATCCAGCGCGGCATGGCGCAGATCCGGTCCGAGATCGCATCCGGCAAGTTCGAGTGGCTGCTCGACCTGGAAGACGTTCACCTGAACATTGAAAAGCGCCTGACCGAGCTGGTCGGCGATGCCGGCAAGCGGCTGCATACCGGCCGCTCCCGCAACGACCAGGTGGCGACCGACATCCGCCTCTACCTGCGCGCCGCGATCGACGACATCGCCGGCCTGCTGCGCGAGCTGCGCCTGGCGCTGCTCGACCTGGCGGAACAGCACGCCGGCACCATCCTACCCGGCTTCACCCACATGCAGGTGGCGCAGCCGATCACCTTCGGCCATCACATGCTGGCCTACGTCGAGATGTTCGGCCGCGACGCCGAGCGCATGGCCGACTGCCGCAAGCGCGTCAACCGCCTGCCGCTGGGCGCCGCCGCGCTGGCCGGCACCACTTTCCCGATCGACCGCGAGCGCGTCGCCAGGACGCTCGGCTTCGAGGATGTCTGCCGCAACTCGCTGGACGCGGTGTCAGACCGCGACTTCGCGGTCGAATTCTGCGCCGCCGCCGCGCTGGTGATGACGCACATCTCGCGCATGTCGGAAGAGCTGGTGATCTGGATGAGCCCGCGCGTGGGCTTCATCGACATCGCCGACCGTTTCTGCACCGGCTCCTCGATCATGCCGCAGAAAAAGAATCCCGACGTGCCGGAACTGGCGCGCGGCAAGACCGGACGCGTGAACGGCCACCTGATCGGCCTGCTCACGCTGATGAAAGGCCAGCCGCTGGCGTACAACAAGGACAACCAGGAAGACAAGGAGCCGCTGTTCGACACCGTGGACACGGTCACCGACACGCTGCGGATTTTCGCCGACATGGCGCGCGGCATCACGGTCAAGCCGGAAGCGATGCGCGCCGCAGCCCTGCAGGGCTACGCGACCGCCACCGATTTGGCGGACTACCTGGTCAAGAAGGGCCTGCCTTTCCGCGACGCGCACGAAGCGGTTGCGCACGCGGTGCGCGCCTGCGAACAGCGCGGCTGCGACCTGACCGAGCTGACGCTCGATGAAATGCGCGCGTTTTCCCCGCTGATCGACGCGGACGTGTTCCAGGTTCTCACCCTCGAAGGCTCGGTCGCATCCCGCAACCACATCGGCGGCACCGCGCCGGAGCAGGTGCGGGCAGCGATCGCGCACGTGCGCGCGCAGCTCGGCTGATTGCGTCACCAATGCAGGCCGCCGGCGCCCCATGCCGGCGGCATTTTTTTTGCGCCGTTATCCTCGCGCGGACCAGCGAAATCCGCGGAAAGCGCGTATGCTTTTGCATGGATGGCAGATGCCGTCGACCGGCGTATTCCGGCCACCATCCCCGGCACTCCACCCGCGCTTCCATTGCCTGCTTCGTTGCAGACACCCCACAACTGCGTAGTTCTACGTAGAGACTTCTCCGTACAAATCCGGTTGAAGATGAAAAAAATCACGCCCTTTTGCATCGCAGCATGAAAAGAATATTCCCTGTCCGGGGGGAATGTTCGCTTGCACAATAAATTGACATATACTGCCCCGAATCAAAAAACCGCCCTAGGTAAGCAAACATCCTCCGCACATAAAAACCAGGCGGTCAGGCATAGACAATTTTTCATTCATGGAGACGGACTCATGTCTTTTCTACTCTCGTTGTCGAGATTCATTGACGCGCTCAATGAAAAAATAGGGAGCGGCGTCAGCTGGGCCCTGCTGATCTCGGTGCTGATCTGCACCGGTAACGCGCTGGTCCGGTATGCGCTGCATACCAGCTCCAATGCCTGGCTCGAGATCCAATGGTATCTGTTCTCCGCGATCTTCCTGCTCGCGACCTCGTATACGCTGCGCCGCAACGAGCACGTTCGCATCGACGTCGTCGCCGGCCGCTTCTCCAAGCGCACCCAGGTCTGGATCGACATCTTCGGCTTTCTTACCTTCCTGCTGCCGATGACCCTGATCATCCTGTACTACGCGATCCCGTATGCCTGGATCTCGTTCCAGAGCCAGGAAGTGTCGAGCAACGCCGGCGGCCTGATCGTATGGCCGGCGAAAGCCCTGATCCCGCTCGGGTTCCTGCTGCTGACGCTGCAGGGCATCTCGGAACTGATCAAGCGGATCGGCTACCTGCAAGGCAAGGTGGATGCAAGCGCGTTTGAAAAGCATGCGACCACGCCGGAAGAAGAAATCGAGGCGATCAAAGCCGCGAACAAACTCAACTGATCGTCTGGAGACGCAACAATGGAGCAATTTCTCATCGCCAATATGGCGCCGATCATGTTCGGCACCCTGGTGGTATTCCTGCTATCGGGCTTCCCGGTAGCGTTCTCGCTGGCGGCGAACGGCTTGTTCTTCGGCCTGCTCGGCATCGAACTCGGCCTGCTGCGTCCGGAGCTGCTGCAGGCATTGCCGAACCGTGTGTTCGGCATCATGGCCAACGACACGCTGCTGGCCATTCCGTTCTTTACCTTCATGGGCCTGATCCTGGAACGCTCCGGGATGGCGGAAGACTTGCTGGATACCATCGGCCAGCTGTTCGGCCCTGTGCGCGGCGGTGTCGCTTACGCGGTGATCTTCGTCGGCGCGCTGCTGGCGGCGACCACCGGCGTGGTCGCGGCTTCCGTGATTTCGATGGGCCTGATCTCGCTGCCGGTGATGCTGCGTTACGGTTATGACAAGAAGCTGGCGTCCGGCGTGATCGCCGCATCCGGCACCTTGGCGCAGATCATCCCGCCGTCGCTGGTGCTGATCGTGATGGCCGACCAGCTCGGCCGCTCCGTCGGCGACATGTACAAGGCGGCATTCGTGCCCGGCCTGCTGTTGACCGCGATGTATGCCGGTTATGTGCTGGCGATGTCCATCTTCAAGCCGCATTCGGTGCCGGCATTGCCGCCGGAAGCGCGCAACCTGCGCGAGCCGAACGGCAATAGCGGCATTGTTTCGCTGCTGGTGCTGATCGCGCTGGCAACCGCCGCCGCCTTCGGCTTCGCGGCATACTACGGCTCCACCCACCCGAATGCGGCCGCTGACGAAGTCGGCATCTATTCCGCTGCGTTCGCGATCATCGGCTCGTTCGTTCTGGCAGTGTTCAACCGCCAGCTCAAGCTCGGCCTGCTGTCGCGCATGGCGGAGAAGGTGGTGTTCGTGCTGATCCCGCCGCTGGCGCTGATCTTCCTCGTGCTCGGCACCATCTTCGTCGGTATCGCAACCCCGACCGAAGGCGGCGGCATGGGCGCGTTCGGCGCGCTGGTGCTGGCGATGATGAACCGCCGCCTGTCCTGGTCGCTGATGAAGCAGGCGATGGATTCCACCACCCGCCTGTCCTGCTTCGTGGTGTTCATCCTGATCGGTTCTTCCGTGTTCGGC
>NZ_DASPLS010000069.1:0-78465 GCF_035627455.1 Noviherbaspirillum sp. | reverse complement strand
GGCGGACCTGGCGTTCGGTGTAGCTGCGGGTCATCATGCGTTCGACGAAATCGTGGTGCTTCTTCTCGGTGTCGCTGTCCTTCTTGG
The DNA here is from genome assembly GCF_035627455.1 of Noviherbaspirillum sp. Classification (GTDB taxonomy): domain Bacteria; phylum Pseudomonadota; class Gammaproteobacteria; order Burkholderiales; family Burkholderiaceae_D; genus Noviherbaspirillum. The sequence continues at coordinate 78,378 of NZ_DASPLS010000069.1, read as the reverse complement.
ACCCGAAGCTGATGACCGGCAGCAGGTCTTCGACCTGGCTGAACATCCGCTTCTCGATGACCTCGCGGATCTTCTCGTACGAGGTCCAGGACGGGTTCTTGCCCTTGTTCTGAGCCCGCGCGCGAAGGGCGAACTTCACCACCTCGTTGCGGAAGTCCTTGGGGTTGGCGATACCGGCGGGCTTCTCGATCTTGCTCAGCTCCTGGTTCAGCAGCTCGCGGTTCAGCAGCTGGCCGGTGTCGGGATCCTTGAAGTCCTGATCCTCGATCCAGGCGTCGGCGTAATCCACGTAGCGGTCGAACAGGTTCTGGCCGTAATCGTGATAGCTCTCCAGATAGGCCTTCTGGATCTCGTTGCCGATGAACTCGGCATAGCGCGGAGCCAGCTCGCCCTTGATGAATTCCAGGTACTTCTTCTCGATGTCCTCGGGGAATTGCTCGCGGCGGATGGCGAGTTCGAGGACGTACATCAGGTGGACCGGGTCGGCCGACACCTCGGTGGTGTCGTAGTTGAAGGTGGACGACAGCACCTTGAAGGCGAAGCGGGTCGAGATGCCGTCCATGCCCTCGTCCACGCCGGCGGAGTCCTTGTACTCCTGCATGGGCTTGGCCTTGGGGTCGGTCTCCTTGACGTTCTCGCCGTCATAGACCCGCATCTTCGAGAACAGGTTGGAATTCTCGTGTTCCTTGAGCCGGCTCAGCACGGTGAAGCGGGCCAGCATCTCCATGGTGGCGGGCGCGCACGGCGCCTCGGCCAGCTCGGACGTGCGGATCAGCTTTTCGTAGATCTTCTGCTCCTCGGTGACGCGCAGGCAGTACGGCACCTTGATGACGCAGATGCGGTCGATGAAGGCCTCGTTGTTCTTGTTGTTCTTGAAGGTCTGCCACTCGGCCTCGTTGCTGTGCGCCAGGATGACGCCCTGGAACGGCATGGCGCCGATATTCTCGGAGCCGGCGTAATTGCCCTCCTGCGTCGCCGTCAGCAGCGGATGCAGCATCTTGATCGGGGCCTTGAACATCTCGACGAATTCCATCAGGCCCTGGTTCGACAGGCACAGGCCGCCGGAATAGCTGTAGGCGTCCGGATCGTCCTGCGAATAGTCTTCCAGCTTGCGGATGTCGACCTTGCCGACCAGGGAGGAAATGTCCTGGTTGTTTTCGTCGCCCGGTTCGGTCTTCGAGATCGCGACCTGCTTCAGGATCGACGGATAGCGCCTGACCACGCGGAACTGGTTGATGTCGCCGTTGAACTCATGCAGGCGCTTAACCGCCCATGGGCTGGGAATGGTTTTCAGGTAGCGGCGCGGAATGCCGTAGTCCTCTTCGAGGATCGCGCCGTCTTCATCCGCATCGAACAATCCGAGCGGCGATTCGTTCACGGGCGAGCCCTTGATGCAATAGAAGGGGACATGCTCCATCAGGGATTTCAGCTTCTCGGCGATGGAGGACTTGCCGCCGCCGACGGGACCGAGCAGGTAGAGCACCTGCTTGCGTTCCTCGAGGCCTTGCGCGGCATGACGGAAATAGGAAACTACCTGCTCGATGACTTCCTCCATTCCATAGAAATCACGGAATGCGGGATAGATCTTGATAACCTTGTTGGCGAAGATGCGCGAGAGCCGCGGATCATGGCGCGTATCGATCAGCTCGGGCTCGCCGATCGCTTCGAGCATGCGCTCGGCAGCGGTGGCGTAGGCGAGGCGATCACGTTTGCACAACTCCAGATATTCTTGCAGGGAGTATTCCTCTTCCCGTGTCCGCTCATACCGTGCTGCGTAGTTGTCAAAGATCTTCATTGGGCTTCCTTTGTAAATCTACCGGTCGTATAGGGTGTCGGATACAGATTGGTTTTCCACTCCGCAATTTAATAATACGCAGAAATTTTTCGAGTCGATAGGAAATTTTTTTCTTTTTTTCCCCGGCGAAAATACTTGAGAAAAAGGCTTTCAACTTCTTCTTTTCAAAGCATTATTTCAGCGCGATTTTTTTGCGTTTCGGCGTCGGATACGTAAAACTTTTTCGAGTGAAAGTTGTCCCGCTCAGCGTTTTTCGCGCGCCGTTGCGGAAAGGTGCGTGCGAAAACGCGACACTCGGAAAAGTCGCGCGCGGCCTCCATCGCATGCGGTCAACCGCATTGAATTTTCAAACGTTGGAACTGGATGGAAAAGCGCCGGCTGTTCCTGCGATTGCCGCCCGCGATAGCGTCATGAGCTACTGTATATACAGTAGCGAAACAATTTCCTTGCACTGCATATGCGATCGCATATAGTAGTGATAAGCGATCACTTGCCGAACAAGCCCTTCAGCTGTTCCTGCAGCTGACTGCGGACTTTTTCTTTCTGTTCTTCGAGCGCCTTCTGCGCTTTCTCCCGCACTTCGTCTTTTCTCTCGTCGAGCTTGCGCTTTGCGAGCTCGGTCGCCATGCCGGCGAAGTCGACCTGCCAGCCGATCGCGCTGAACGGCCCGGACAAGCGAACCGGCACCGTCAATCCCTTCAGCGCCTGCAGTTCCGGTCCGCCTTGCCCCTGCAGCGTCGATACCACGGTGGTGCGCGCAAGATAGTCGAGGCGCTCGGCGCCGAGGTTGATGTCGCCGGCGCCGGCAACGCGGATCAGCGGCGACTTGATGCTCAGGTCATCGTTGCGCGCCACGCCGTCGGTAATGCGGAAGCTGCCCGTCAGTTCGCTGAAATCGGTTTTCTCCGCCCCCGCCGCCGTGCCGGCCTGCGCCTTTTCATCGCCGCGCAATTGCCCCAGCCGCGCCTTCGCGTCGCGTACCGCCTGCGCGATATTGATGCCGCGCACCGCGCCGTCGCGCAACTCCAGCCGCGCGCTGCCATTCAAGGCCTTGCGGATCTGGTCGAAGCTCATGCCACGCGTGGTCACGTCGAGCTGCACATTCCCCTTGCCCGAAACCGGATCCTTGCCGATCGCATCCTTGAGCAAGGGGCCGACGTCGATGCCGGACAGCGTCTGCCGCAGCGCGAAGCGCGCCGGATTGCCGGCGGTGATTGTCAGCGCGCCCGATGCGCTGCCGCCGTACAGGCCGGCCGCGATCGGGCTGGCGTCCAGCCTGCCGTTCGCCGCGCGCACGTCGACGCGCACATTCGACGAGCGGACATTGGCGGCCTTCAATGCGCCGATGCGCATGCTGCCGTTCGCATGCAGTTTCTGCAACGCGGAAAAATCAGGCGGCCGTTGCGCCGTTGCACCCTGCGCCGCTTGTGGAGCCGGCGTTGCGGCACCCGGTGCCGCCTTCGCGCGGTAGCGGTCAAGATCGAGCTGGTCGATGCCGACATCGAAGGTATACAGTGGCGGCGCAAAGCCGTTCAGCCCGAGCCGGGCATTGAAGACGCTCTGGTCCAGCCGGCCGTCGAGCCGGGCGCTCGCGGTCTTCTTGCCGAGGTCGACCCGCGCCTGGCCATCCGCCTTCAGCTTCAGCATGCCGCCGCCGGGATTGGGCAGGTTGAGGTCGGCGGCGATGCGCGACAGCTCGACCTGCTGCTGTTGCAGGTTGGCGCTGACCGGCGTGACCAGCGATCCGCCGAGCGCGGTATCGCCCTGCTTGCCGGAGAGTTTCAGCGTCAGCTGCGGCGACGTAAACAGCAGCTTGTCGATGTCGCCGGATACCGCACCGGAAACGTTCGCCTTCGCATCGAGCCTGTCTTGCCGCAGCGCGATATCGAGCGCGAGCGCCGGGATGCGGAAGGCTTGCGGCGATCCTTCGAAGGCCGGCGCGCTGAAGCTGGCGCGCACATCGCGCGCGCCGCCCGCCGCGGCGACCTCGCCGCTCAGCTTGCCACCGCTGACCGTCGCGTCGGTCAGCGCCAGTTTCGGAATCTCGAGCCTGCCCTTGATCGTCTCGGCGGAACGCTTGCCATCCACCGCGAGCTTCACGCCATCAAGCACGAAGCGCCTGGCTTGCGGCTTCAGGTCGGCGTCGCCGGAAAGCCGCAGGCCAAGGTCGCTGAAGCCGGCCAGCCTGCCCTTCACATCCGCCCCCAATCCCTTGAACCGGTATGCCTTAGCGGCAAGGTCGAAGCTGAAGCCGGTCTTCAGCGCCAGCGCCGCATCGACATCCGGCCGGTCGCCCTTGATCCGCGTGCTCAGTTCCAGCTGGCTTGCCGCGCCGTCGGCAATCTTGCCGGTTTCCAGGTCCAGTCCGGACAGCTCGATGCGGCGTGCCTGCTGGCGGTCCTCGAACAGCACGCTGGCATCGGTAAGGCGCACGCCGTCGATATCGAAACGCAGCGGCGCGCCGCTCCCTTCGCCGCCGCCGCCACCCGCGGCACCCGCGCCGCGCCCGGCGTCCTCGTCCCTGGCAAGCAGGTCGTCGAAATTGGTGCTGCCGTCCTTGTTGCGCCGTATCGTCGCGCGCAGGCCGTCGATCCGCACCTGGTCGACCACGAATTGCCGGGACAGCAAGGGCAGCAGCGCCAGCGACAGCGTGGCATGCCGTACCGACGCGAATTCGGCGCTGCCCTTGTGCTCGGAAATGCGCAGCGGACCGAGATCGGCGCCGAGTTTGGGGAAAAAGCTGAGCTTGATGTCGCCGGGGATGGCGAGGGTGCGCTGCGTCTTTTCCTGCACCAGGCGGATCAGGAGCGGCTTGTAATCGTTGGGATTGAAGGTCGCCGCGAAGATGCCCGCAGCGGCGACCAGCAGCGCAAGCAGCGCGGCAACAGCAAGGGCGGCATATTTAAGAGTCTTCCTCATGGCGTTCCGGCGCCGAAACGCCGCGACGGTGCATCTTCAGCGCAAAACGGGCCGGGTCGAGCGCCTCGGCCAGTTCGCGCTCCACCGGCAGCGGCTCACCTTCCAGCATGGATACCAGCAGTTCCGCCGCCAGCGGAGCCCAGACCATGCCGCGCGACGCATAGCCCAGCAATCCGTACAAGCCCGGCAGCCGCGGCACGTCGCGCAGCCTGCTGCCGGCGACCGGCGCCGCCGGGTCCGGCAGCGCGCCGACCAGCGGCAGGCGATCCGGCGACACGCAACGGAAGCCGACCCGCCCCTCGGGCGGCAGCGCCGCGACGCCCGCCACCGCCTGCGGCAGCATCTGCGCCAGGCGCGCGAGGTTTTCGTCGTGGCTGGCTTGCCGCCACTGCGGGTCGCCGTCAAAGTCGTAGGACGCGCCCAGGCAACAGATGCCGTCGGCCGCCCGCGTCAGGTAACCCTCGCCGCACAGCACCACCGGCACCGGCGGCAAGACTTGCGCGGGCACATGGGCCACCTGCCCGCGCACCACGGCAAGCGGCAATCCTTGTGTTTGAGGAAAGGCGCAGGCTTGAGTTCCATTCGCGAGAATGACGACCGGCGCGCGCGCGACCACCGCGCCGGTCGCGTCGCCGACTTCCCAGCCGCCATCCACTTGCGCCAGGGTAAGCGCGTCCTGTGCAAAGCGCCGTTCGAGGCGGTCGCCGCAGGCATCGAGCAGGGCTTTGCACAGGCTGGCCGGCGTCAGCCAGCCGGCCTGCGGAAAGAGCCAGCCGCCGGACGCGGCCGGATTGCCGGTCAGCCCGCTTGCCGACTGCGCATCGATCCAGCGCACGAAATCAGGCGGAAAGCCGAGCGCCTGCACGGTTTCGCGCTGCAGCCTTGCATGGTTCGCATCGCGCGCCAGTTGCAGCACGCCGCAGACTTCGCCGGCAAAGGCGCGGCCGATGCCTCCCACGCGATCCCACAGCCGCAGCGCATAGAGGAACGCGGTGCGCACCAGCCGCGACGGCAGGTTGTCGTCCTTCGACAGCAGCGGCATCGCGATGCCTGCGCGGTTGCCGGACGATTCCTGCGCCGGCCGATCGTGCCGTTCCAGCAGCGCGACATGCCAGCCGCGCGCGGCGAGGCGTTCGCAAGCGGCGCTGCCGGCAATGCCGGCGCCGACCACGATTGCCTGCCGGCCCGCGGCGGCGGCGGGCACGGCTGGCGCCGGCACCTGCCAGCGCGGCGCGAAACGGGCGGCCAGCATGTCGCGCTTGCGCCCGAATCCCGGCCGCTTCTCGCAGACGAAGCCGCCCTCTGCAAGCACGCGGCGCACCGCCGCGGACACGGTATAGGTCGCCGCGGTGGCGCCGGGCGCGGCGATGCGATTGAGCCGCGAGAGCACTTGCGGCGCCCACATCTCCGGGTTCTTGCTCGGCGCGAAACCGTCGAGATAGAAGGCATCGGCGGCGGCCGCTATCTGCGGCAGGCAGTGCGCGATGTCGCCGAATACCAGGGTCAGCGCGACCCGCCCGCCGTCCAGCATCAACCGGTGGAAACCGGCGATCAGCGGCGGCCAGGCGGCGCGCAGCTGCGCCGACAGTTCGGCCAGCTCCGGCCATTGCGCATGCAGTTGCGCCAGGTCTGCCGCGGCGAACGGATGCTTTTCGACCGCGACGTAATGCAGCCGCGCCGGCGCATCGCCGTCGGCTCGCCATGCCTGCCAGGTCGCGAGGAAATTCAGCCCGAGGCCGAAACCGGTCTCGAGGATGGTGAAGTGGCTGCGGCCGCGCCAGCGCGCGGGCAGCCCGTTCCCGCCCAGAAAAACATGGCGGGCCTGCGCCAGGCCGCCGTCGGCCGAGTGATAGACGTCGCCGAAGGCTTCGGCGTAGGGGACGCCGCCGGAATAGGAAAGCGTGGCGGGAACCAGTCGGTGCACGGTCATGACGGATAGCAGGTGTGGAGATGCCGCCATTGTAGCGGCGCCGCATTCCGGCGGCGGACTTGCGGCGGCATCAAATGGGCTGGGAAAAAATGTCGTATAACGAGGACTGCTGCGATAATACGCAGCCACGTTTTCAAGACTACTTCCGTTAAGAGATGAATCGCACCAGCAATCCCTCCGCAGAATCCGCCGCAGAACCCGCCGCCCGCCCGGCTTACGTCGTCAAGAATTCGCGGGTGCATGGCCGCGGCGTGTTCGCGACGCGCAAAATCCCCGCAGGCACCTGCATCATCGAATACCAGGGCGAGCGCATTACCTGGAAGGAAGCGGTACGGCGCGAGAACCTGAAGGCGCCGGACAACTTCCATACCTTCTTCTTCAGCCTGGAGAGCGGCAGGATCATCGATGGCGGCAGCAACGGCAACGATGCGCGCTGGATCAATCATGCCTGCGAACCGAATTGCGAAGCGCGGGAAGAGGATGGCCGGGTGTTCATCTATGCGCTGCGCGACATCGCGCGCGGCGAGGAACTCAATTACGACTACGGCCTGATCCTGGAGGAGCGGCACACGCCGGCCCTGAAGCGCGCCTATGCCTGCCTGTGCGGCGCGCCGACTTGCCGGCAGACGCTGCTGGCACCGAAGCGGAAAAAGAAGGCGTGACCGGTAGCCGCGCCGGCAGCATCCGTTGCGGCCGGGTGCAAAGCGCGACCGTCAGGGGATGAAGCGTCAGACCGGGCTCAGCAGTTTCAGCCCGCCGATGCCGCACAGGATCAGGCCGATGCAAAGCCACTGCCCCGGCGACAAGCCTTCATGGAGCAGCACCGCGCCGAGGATCGCGGTGCCGAGCGTGCCGATGCCGGTCCATACCGCGTACGACGTGCCGACCGGCAGCGTGCGCATCGCCAGCCCGAGCAGCAGCACGCTTGCGACCATCGAGACCAGCGTCAGCAGCGACGGCACCAGGCGGGTGAAGCCTTCCGTATATTTCAGGCCGATCGCCCAGCCGATCTCGAACAGGCCGGCGACGATGAGGATAAACCAGGACATGTTTCTCGTTCCTGCGCACTTTGCGCATGGTGCTGCGGCCGTCCGCAGCGGTTGGAAAAGGCAGCGGGGCCGTCCCCGCGCCGTTGCCGGATGGCGCTAGGCCGCGATTTCGCAGCGGTTGCGCCCGTTGCGCTTGGCCTCGAACAAGGCCGTGTCGGCGCGGTTGATGGTATCAGAAATGCTCTCGCCCGGCCGGCGCTCGGCCACGCCGAAGCTGGCGGACAGCCGCAGCGGCGTGTCGTGCGCCTGCATCTCGATTTCCGCGATCGCGCTCCGCATCCGTTCCACCACGTGCGCACCTTCCGATGCGGTGATCTCCGGCATGATGACCATGAATTCCTCGCCGCCCCAGCGGCCGCACAGGTCGTAGTCGCGCACGCCGCACCGGATTGCGTCGGCAATCCGCACCAGCACCTTGTCGCCGGCTTCGTGGCCGTAGGCGTCGTTGACCGACTTGAAGCGGTCCACGTCGGCCAGCGCCACCGTCAGCGGCCGGTTAAGGCGCTCGGCGCGCGCAGTTTCAACCTTCAGGCGATCCATGAGCATGCGGCGGTTGCCGATACCGGTCAGCGCATCCCTGGTCGATGCTTCCTTCAGTGCCTCGTTCATGTCGTGCATCATCGACTGGTAGCGGTCGGAGATGCGGGCAATCTTTTCCAGCTGCCGCAACTGCTTGTGATAGCGCCCCGTCAGCGACTGCTTCTCTTCCTGGCTGACGCTCTGGAAACGGTCGGAAATACGGGCGATGCGGTCGATCTGGTGCAACAGGCCGCGGTATTCGGCGTACAGTTCTTCGAGTGCATAGCGCAGCGGATTGCCCGCGTTTTCCGGGTCGGCCAGCAATGCCTCGATCAGCAGCTCGATATGCTTTTCGTCGCGCACGGTCAGCTCACCTGACTGGCGATGCGGAACGGGAAGCTGCAGTCTTCCTTGAACTCCTCCGCCAGCTCAGCGACGCGTTCATTCTGCTCGTCGTAGTACCAGTTGACCGCCACCTGCCGTCCGCTTCGGTGCGCCTCTTCGAGCATGTCGAAGATGTCCATCATCACCTTGACACTGCTGGTATTCAGGTACAGCAGGTGCAGTTCGAGCGTCAGCGGGCGGCTGCCGTCCTCCAGAAATTTTTCGATCCATGCCACCAGCGGCGAGAACAGCTCGAACGAGTTTTCCGGATAGGAATCCCCGCGCATCTCGACCACGCCGGCTTGCGCGTCGGCGACGATTGACGGTGTCGACTGAGTGCTTTCTACGTTGAGGTTATCCATTCTTCCATCCTTCGGGATTTGATGCATTCACATGACGACGCGGATGCTGAAAAACGCGCGTCCGTCGTCGAGGGAGCGCAGCGCGCAGGAGAGCGGCGCGGCCGCCTTGCGCGCGAGGTCGATCAGGCCGAGCCCGGCGCCGGACGCGCTGCCGGCTTCGCGCGGCTTGCGCAGCTGTTCCTTGTAGCGGGCCTTGAGCGCCGGCTTGTCCATCGCGGCCAGCGTCTCCACGCGGGCTTGCAGTGCCGGGCCGTCGGCCGTGTCGACGATGTTGCCGGCAGAGACCACGTACCGCCCCTCGGCATCGCGCGCGATCACCACGGTGGCAGATGCTTCCGCATTGTCCCAGCCCTTGCCCGCGGCATAATGCCGGATGTTCTGCGTCAGCTCGATGTAGGCGCCGAACACATCCATCGCGGACGATGCGGTTGCGTTTTCGCGTTCCATGTAGTTGCGCAGCGCGTTGCCGATTTCCTCGATCAGGCTCCTGGTCAACGGCCCGTTGAAGCACAGCATGATGCGCTGTTCGTTATAGGTCTTCTGCAGTGAAAAGAGATCGATCAGGCCCATGTTCTTCCCTGAAGTTTATGCAAACCGAAAACTCATCATCGTGATGTCGTCGCGCTGCGGATGCCTGCCCTGGTAAGCCTCCAGTGTAGAGGCAAACGCCGCGCGCTGCTCGTCCAGCGGACGCTCGGCGTGCTGCCGCAGCATGTCCACGAAGCGCGCATTGCCGAAGCCGAATCCCTTTTCGCCCCCCGCCTGATCGAGGAACCCGTCGGTCGTCAGGTAGAAGGTCCGCGCCGGCAGCAGCTCCGCCTGTTCGTTCCGGTAGGCGCCGGGATGGCGGCCGCCGATCGAGCGGCGCGCGCCGTTGATAGTCTCGACTTCCCGGCCGTCGCTCCAGTACAGTGCGATCCGGGCGCCGGCAAAGGTGATGCGGCGTGCGGCGAAATCGATGTGTGCGACGCCGGCGTCCATCATGGTTGCGATATCGCGCCGGCTGTCATCCGCTTGCAGCATGCTGCGCATCGCCGCGTCGGTACGGCCGAGGATGGCTGCCGGATCAAGGGCCCCCGTTTCATCGATCGCCTGGTCGATCGCCGCGCGCGCGAGCATCGTCATGAACGCCCCCGGCACGCCGTGGCCGGCGCAGTCGACCACGCCGAGCAGACAGCCGCCTTCCACCTCACGATAGATGTAGAAGTCGCCGCCCACCACGTCGCGCGGCCGCCACAGCACGAAATGGTTGTTGCCAAGCGCCGCGCCCAGCTGCCGGTCGGGCAGGATTGCGCGCTGGATCAGGCTGGCATAGGAAATCGAGTCGCTGATCTTCTTGTGCGCCGCGCTCATCTCGAGGTTCGCTTTCACCAGTTCCCGGGTGCGGTTACGTACCGTTTCCTCCAGCTCTTCGGTGTGGCGCCGCACTTTCTGCGCCATTGCGCCGAAGGCCGTGGTCAGTTCGCCGATTTCGTCGCTGCGGGCCGGCGGCAGCGCGGTGCCGTAATTGCCGGCCGCCATCTCGCGCGCCGAATGCTTGAGCTTGACCAGCGGCGCCAGCACCAGCCGGTTGACGGCGTACACGAAGCCGGCCATCACGGTGGCCAGCAGCACCAGTCCGGCAAGCACAATCCATTTCAGCAGGCCGGCGTCGATCAGTTCGGCGGCGTGGATGTCGACCGCGGTGAGCACATGCCACTTCAGTTCCGGGATATAGGACACCGCAAACAGTTGCCGCCTGCCGTCCATCACTGCAGAGAAGACTTCGGCCTTGCCGGGCGCGGCGACCGCGGCATCGAGTGCTCGGCGCGCCGCCGCCGCATCCGTCTCGCGCGGCAGCAGGCCGAACAGCGACTGCTCGCGGCCGGCTTCGACGGTCGCGGAGTTGAAGGCGATGCGCTGGTTGTCGGGATGGGCCTGGATGGCGCCGTTGCTGTCGACGATCATCGGCGTCACGCCGGGTTCGGTGGTGCCAAGGAAGGTGCGCAGGAAACTCGACAGGTCCAGGCCGGTGCCGGCCAGGCCGATGGTGCGCGGGCCGTCGTTGACCAGCACGTTGAACCACACCTTGGTCAGCCCCAGCTTGACGTCGGGGTCGACGTTGATGTTGAACGGCTTGTCGCCGATGATGGTGTTGAAATACCAGGCGTCGTTCCTGTCGTCCGGGTTCAGCCGGTAACGTGGCGCATCGCTGAAGGCCGATTTCGCGTCGTTGAAATAGTAGTGGTTGCTTCCCGCCGCAATCAGGAAATAGGACTTGTCGTTAAAGTCCGCGCGGAAGCTTTCCGCCTCGCGCAGCGCCGCCGCCTTCGTGCGCGGATTGCCGTCGTCGGACAGCCACTGCCGGATTACGTCCGACCGGGCCAGCCGCAGCGACAGGGCGAGTTCGCGCGCGACCGGCGCCAGGATGCGCTCGCGGTTGAGCAGGGTAAAGTTGCGGGTATAGGCGGCGCCGAGATGGGAGCGGATGGATTCAAGGGCCTGGATGCCGGCCAGGCCGGCCAGAAGCAATACCAGGACGCAGGTGCCGAACAGCGCAAGTACCGACTTGCCGCGTAGTCCGAGTGCGCGCCCCATGTAGTCTCCAGCCAGGTCTGTCGTCCGGGGCTGCGCCTGCCGCCCCGTGCTCATGCCCCCGTGAGGGCAAACGGGGAAATTCTGCCAGCCATTGTTCCGGAGCGCAACGACCTGAAGTTAAAGTCCCCTAAACCGTCGGTCAAACGCCGAAAATTAAAGAAGTGACAATCACCCTTGCAGCACCCCGAACTGCCAGCCGAAGAAAACCAGCAGCGCGACGCCGATGGTCAGCAGCTGGCGCCGCGTGACCGCGCACACCAGCACCGCGACGACCGACGCCACCAGCTGCGGATTGCGCCAGGACAGTTCCAGCCCCTGCCCGTGCGGCGCCAGCACCATCGGCACCACGATCGCGGTCAGCACCGTGACGGGCACGAAGCCGAGCGCCTGCTGCAGCAGCGGCGGGAAGGCGACGCGTCCGCCGAGGACGAAAATGGCGGCCTTGATGAAGACGGTGACGGCGGCCATGCCGAGGATCATCCAGGTATGGCTCATGCGGCCTGGCCCTCCCGCGTGCGGCTCGCCTGTCCGCGCAACAGCGCCAGGCCGACGCTCACGCCGACCAGCACCGCCGACATCAGCCCGAGCTTGTACGGCAGGTCCTTCAGCAGATAGGCGAACAGGCCCGCGGCGAGCGCCGCGCCCAGCTGCGGCAGCCGGGAGAGCTGCGGCACCACGATGGCGATGAAGGTTGCCGCCATCGCGTAATCGAGGCCGAGCGATTGCAGCTGCGGAAAGACCGCGCCGAACAGGAGGCCGACCAGGGTCCAGATCTGCCAGTTGATGTACATCGACAGGCCGGAGCCGAGGAAATACCAGTGCCCGTGCGGACTGTCCGGCTGCCGGCTGTAATAGCCGTTCATCACCGCGAAGGTTTCGTCGGTCATCAGGAAGCCGAGCGTCCACCGCCAGCGCGCAGGCAGATGCGCCACATGCGGCAGCAGCGTCGCCGCGTACAGCGCATGGCGCAGGTTGACGATGAAGGTGGTGAGCCAGATCACGAGCACGCCGGCATGCCCGGCGACCAGGCCCGCCGCGATGAACTGGCTGGAGCCGGCGAACACCGTCATCGACATCAGTTGCCCCTGCCATGCGGCAAGAGGGCCGGCGCCGACGAGGGTGCCGAAGATCATGCCGAACGGCGCGGCGCCGACGATCATCGGGATGGTATCGCGCGCGCCGGCGGCGAAGCTGGAAAAACGGGTAGGCTGCGACATGTCAGTTCCTTTCGGCGCACATGATAATGCCGCCGCGCGCCGCGCGCTTGTATGTTCTTGCGGCGCTTCGGTTGCAGCCCGTCATTCCAGCCCGAGGGCCCGCTGCTCCTTGCGCGTGAACGCCGCCGCTTCCGCGCGCAGCCATTGCATGAAGTCGGCCAGGTGCGCGGACGGCTTGCGTCCCGGCGGGGTGACGAGATGATAGGAATACGGCGCCGGCGCGATGAGGTCGAACACCCGCACCAGCCTGCCGGCAGCGAGATCGGCGGATACCAGCGCGCTGCGCCCGATCGCGATGCCCTGCCCCGCCGCGGCCGCCCCGAGCATGAGGTTGCTGTCGCTGTAGCTGGCCTCATGCAGGAAATCCTCCGCGTCCACGCCGGCGTGCCGGCACCAGGCATTCCACTCCATCTGGCAGTCGTCGCGCAGGATGCGATAGCGCTTCAGGCTAGCCGCGGTCTGCGGCAGCCTGCCCTGGTTGAATGCGGGGCTGCAGACCGGGAACAGCCATTCCTCCAGCAGCGGCTCCGCATGGCAGCCCTTCCAGGCGCCGCGGCCGTAGCGGATCGCGAGATCAGCCTGGCCGCGGCCAAGGTCCTTGAGGTCGGCCGATGCCTGGATATGCACCGCCACGTCGGGCCGCAGTTTCTGGAAACGGGCCATGCGCGGCAGCAGCCAGCGGTTGGCGAAGGACTGCAGGGTGGTGACCGTGATCGACGGCGGGCGCTGCAACACGCCCACCTCCGACACCGCCCTGCTGATCTGCAGCAGGGCCGGCTGAATGCGCCGGAACAGCAGCAGGCCTTCGCGGGTGAGCGCCATCTGCCGTCCGCGGCGTTCAAACAGTGGAACGCCGAGCATGCTTTCCAGCGTGCGGATCTGCTGGCTCACGGCGCTGTGGGTGACGTGCAGTTCACCGGCAGCAAGCGAATAGCTGCCGTGCCGGGCGGCGGATTCAAAGGCGTGCAGGGCGTGCAGGGGTGCGGGGCGCATTCCGTCGGGCTCATTCATGCATTGCGTCTTATTGTTAGTTTTTCTAACAGGGCATGTCAATAAATGTCGTTCGATTGTTTGCACGCGGGCGCTTACACTTGCATTGAGCGGCTTTCATATTAGTGCAGGCTCGAACCCTCCGGGCAGCCCCGGGAACCGGCCGCCTGCGGTGTTGCGGGGGGGCGCCGAGTCCTTCTTGCCGTAGCACGGGAGCGCCAAGCCCGCTACGACGCATCGCCGCGCCTAGCATTCGGCCGGTTCCCGGGGCTGCGCGACCCCTGCACTAATAGGAAAGCCGCTCTAGTCCAATGACAGGATCGCCCATGTCCACTGCCAACCTGCTCCGCCTGCTGCTGCTCGGCGCCATCTGGGGCACCAGCTTCATGCTCATGCGCGTCGCTGTGCCTGCGCTCGGCCCGTTGCCCACCACCTTCCTGCGCGCGCTGCTCGGCGGCATTACGCTGTACCTGTTCGCGCGCATGCGCGGCATCGATTTCCGCTGGCGCGACAATGCCCGCACCTATCTCGTGATCGGCCTGTTCAACACCGCGATCCCGTTCGCGCTGTTCGCGTGGGCGGCGCTGCACATTCCGTCGGCCTACATGGCGACCATGAACTCGCTGGCGCCGATCTTCACCGGGCTGTTCGGCTTCCTGCTGCTGGCCGAGCGGATGACGCCCTCGCGCATGATGGCCTGCGTGCTCGGGCTGGCCGGCGTGGGGGTGCTGGTCGGGGTCGGCCCGACCCGGGTATCGCTGCACACCGTGCTGGGCGTGCTCGCCGGCATGGGTGCGGCCGCCTGCTACGGCTTTGCGGCGACCTACACCCGCATGAAGGCGTCCCAGATCCCGGCGCTGGCAGCGGCCACCGGCAGCCAGTTCGCGGCCGCCCTCGCGCTGCTGCCGCTGGCACTGGCCGCCGCGCCGCCGGCGCCAGCCTCCCTCCCGCTGCAGGCGGTGCTCGCCGTGGCCGTGCTCGGCGTGCTGTGCACCGGGCTGGCCTACGCGATTTTCTTCCACCTGATCGCGGCAGAGGGCGCGGGCAAGGCGATCACCGTCACCTTCCTGGTGCCGGCAACCGCGTCCCTGTGGGCCTGGCTGTTCCTCGGCGAGCCGGTCACCGCGGGAACGGTGGCGGGAATTGCGGTCGTGCTGTGCGCCACCGCGCTCGCGCTCGGGCTGGCCGGGAAATGGAAGCTGCTCTTTGCGCGGCGCGCAGCCGCAGGGCCGGCCAGGCGGCCTTAAGACAGAGCCGCATCCGGCATGGCGCCGGCAATGTCCTATACTTGAGGAGAAAATATCGATCCGGAAAAACAACAGCTTGCCGGCCACAGGGAGGCCTCATGCAGAAGTTCGAATTCTCGATTCATACCCGCAGCGGACAGAAAGTGGACGCCGTCGTCATCGCCGGCCGCGACCAGGCGGATGCGGAACGCAAGCTGTTCCAGATGTACCGCAATTGCACCGTGATCACCTGCAGGATGAAGCTGCCGGAGGAAAAACCCCGGCAGGCGAGTTCGATGGAAGACATCCTGACGCTGATCTCGAAATAGATGCGCAAGCGGCGCCCGCCGCCGGCGGGGCGCGTTATTCGCCGAAAAACCCCGCCGCCGTCAGCTCGTCCAGCAGCGCATCGTAATCCTGCGCGCCGCGGCTGGACGGCGCGTGCTCGAACACCGTCTTGTTGTGCGCCGGGCTTTCCGCCAGGCTGACATTTTCCGCAATCCTCGTGCGGCACACTTCCTCGCCGAACTGCTGCACCAGCATGTCCTGGATCTCGCGCGCCATGCGCCGGCGGGCATCGAAACGGGTCAGCAGGTAGCGCCGCTTCACCCGGCGCTTGAGCACCGGCTCCAGCGCCCGCAGCGCCTTTTCCACCTGCAGCGCGCTCTTGTAGGACAAATGGTCGGCGGAGACCGGCACCAGCACGCAGTCGCTGGCAAAGATCGCGTTCAGCGACAGCACGCCGATCATCGGGCAGCAGTCGATCAGCACCGGGCTGCCGCCGCTGCCCAGGCGCTCGGCGCGCAGCGCGACATTGAGGCGGTTGACCACGTTGTAGCCCTTCCCGAACAGGGTATCGACCTTGGACAGTTCCATATGGGAGGGAATGACGCGGATGCCGCTGGCGGCGCCATGCACGAGCTCGGAGAGGGGGCGGTTGCGCTGGAACAGGCTGAGCACGGTATCGTCGCCGGCGCCTGCCGTCACGCCCGCGATCGCGCTGAAATGCGCCTGCGGGTCGAGGTCGATCCCGCATGGGGTGCCGCCGCGGCGCGCAAGCGCAGCGGCCAGGTTTAGCGTGGTGGTGGTCTTGCCCACGCCTCCCTTCTGGTTGAAGACGGCAACGATGGTCATGGCTGCCGTCCATCTTACTGTAGATTCCGGCCTCGCGGCGCGCCAGCGGCATTGGTGCCGCGGCTTGAGCACCCAGGTTCCAGCCGGACAGCTTCCCTGGTCCGATGCCGATGCCGATGCCAGCCAGCAGCGGCGGCCGCGATACGGAAAAAAATGGAGTGGAGACTGCGCCGCCCCCACTCCAAACCTCAGGAGACACTGAGGAGAGACTGCATGGCCGGCCTTTCACCGGGATGAATGCCGGCTCACGCTGGTTACTTGCTGCTTCGACGCGGGCCCACATTGCCCACGCGAGGACTGTAGCAGCGCTCGTGCAAGAGAAAATCCGGAAAGATGGGAAGTCTGTCTAAGAAGATTCAGCAGCGGGGACGGACGGGAACCGGGCGGGTCCGCCGGATCGCATGAAAAATATCAACACGACAACAGGGGCGGGCGGCGAGGCGCCCGTCACGGCTTGCCGGACGGGCTTTGCTGCTGCGATGGAGCCGGCGCCGTGCCGGCATCGTCCTGCCCCGACGGTTTCTGGCCGGCCGCCGGCGCAGCCTCCTGCGCGGCCTGCGCCTTCTTCGCCGCATTCTCCGCGGCCACGGTGAACGCAGACAGGCAGGCTGCCCTGAGCTCTTGTTCGAATACCGGCGCGAACAAGGTCTTGCTGCGCGAACGGGTCAACCGTGTCGATTGCGGCAGCAGGTAATCGCCGGACGGGTTTTCCAGCCGCAACCAGTGCAGCATGCCCTTGGCTTTTTTCATCTCCACCCGCACCCGCACCGCCGGGTTCGCGCGGGTACTGGTAGCGACCACGGTCGCGGTGTCATCAGCCACTTCACCCAACACCGACGGCGCCATGCCCTCGTCGATCCGCTCCGCGCCCGCTGTCGAGAAGAAATGGGCGCCGCACAGCCTGCCATCCTTCTGATGCAGTTCGAGCACAAAGTTGGAGCACCTGCCGGAGTCGCGCTGCGCGCCGCTGGGGCACAGCCAGGCAACCCAGGCGCCGCTGAAGTCCTCAACGGCGGATGCCGGCAGGCTGACGGTCAGCAACAGGAGAAAGAGGGCAGGAACATGCATGGCGGCAGGCCTTCCGGTAAAAAAGGGCGTGACCAGACATTTACCAGAGTGCCCGCCGGACTTCTTGCGCCGACGCAAAGCTGGAGGATGTTATGAACCAGGGAAGGGGTCGCATCCGGTCGAGAACCGGCCGCCCGCGGTGTTGCGGGGGATGCTGAGTCCTCCTTGCCGTCGACCCTCCACGGCGCGTCGCCGCGCCTGGCAATCGGCCGACTCTCGGGGCTGCGTCCCCTTTCCCAGTTCTTAACACCCTCTAGGCCGCCAGCGCCGCGTACTGTTCGACCCGGTTGCGCCCGGCGGTTTTCGCCGCGTACAGCGCCTGGTCAGCCTCGCGCATGTACTGCGCAAGTTCCTTGTCGGACGGGCGCCGGCCGAAGATGGTATAGCCGATGCTCAGCGTGTGGGAAATCACCTGACCATCGAAGACGGTGACCTCTTCACTGAATGCGTGGCGCAGGCGCTCCAGCACCTCCACCGCGCGCGCCTTTTCGGGAACCTCGAGCAGCACGCCGAATTCCTCGCCGCCCAGGCGGCTCACCACGTCGCCGGGACGGGTATTCTCGCGCATGAGGCGGCCAAGATGGCGCAGCACCGCATCGCCTGCCGAATGGCCGTAAGTATCGTTGATGCGCTTGAAATAATCGAGGTCGATCAGGCCGAGCACGAACACGCCGGCCTGCGCTTCGTTGGCCTGCGCGCGCTCGAGGAAATCGCGCCGGTTGCCCAGCCCGGTCAGGTCGTCCGTGCGCGACAGCCATTCCGCGCGGCGGCGCGCCTTGTCCAGGCTGCGGGTGCGGTCCGCGACCTGGGTTTCGAGTTCCTGATTCTTGTTTTCCAGCGCATGGTGGTAGCGCTGCTCCGCCGCTTCCTTGTCGCGCTGCAGGATGCGCATGCGGTCGTACTGCGCCACCGACAGCAGCAGCAGCTCGCCGAAGAATGCCAGTTCCGCCCACAGGAATGCATCATAGGAATACATGCCAAGCCGGGTCACCACCACGCCGACGGCGACGGTCATCGAATAGAGCACCTGCGCGCCGACGTACCAGCGCGCATACACAACGCCGCCGCGCCAGGCATTCCAGCCTGCCAGCGGCGCGACGATCGCGTGCAGCACCACCAGCGCCATCGTGATCCGGGTTACCAGCCCGTGCAGATCGGCCAGCCGCAAGACGATGGTCGCGAGCGATAGCCAGACCAGCGCGCGCAGCAGGCGGTCGGTCCATGGCAGCCGCTTCGGCGTATGCAGGAAGTCGCGGGTAAACACCGCGGAAAACACGATCGCCAGCAGGAAGAAGATGTGCACCGCGTAATTCACCGCATCGGGCGCATCGACCAGCAGGTACTGGCCGAGCAGGCCATTCATGCCCATCCAGGAGCCGAGCACCGACAGCGCATACAGCGCGTAGATCGAAAAGCGCCGGTCGCGCGACACCACCCAGCCGGTCAATGCGGAGAACGCCAGCGCCAGCGGCAGGCCGTACAGCACGCCGAGCAGCAATTGCCCGTGCGCGATCTCGCGCTCGAACGAGGCGCTGGAATCGAGCGAGAACGCCAGGTGGATGTCGGCGGTGTGCTTGTTGCGGATGCTGATGTAGACCTGGGCCGTCTCGCCGGCGCGGCTGATATGGCGCACTGCCGGATACCGGTAATGCACCTGGCGCTCCCGCATCAGGGTGCGGTCACCGCCGATCGCGCGGGTCACGACGCGTCCGTCCACCACCACCCAGAATTCGGCGTAGTCGGTAAACGGCACCCGGTGCTGCATCACCCACTCCAGCGGTTCGCTGCCGGGATTGTGCACGGCGACCTGCAGCCAGTAATGCGAGTGCGTCAGGCCGCGGATGAAGTTGGCGCGGTCGAGCGCGGTGAAGCGCTCCGGCGGCAGCGCCCGCACCTGTTCGAGCGTCATGGCGCGCTGCGCATCCTCGATGAATGCCATGCGGCCGAACATGCGGTCGGATTTCAGGTCCGGCCCGACGTCCAGCGGCGCTGCCGCAAGGATCGCCGGCGCGTACAGCATCGCGGCCAGGATCGCGGCAAGGAGCTTGAGCAGACGCATGATGAGTTCTCTTGCCGGCGCCGGTCTGCCGGGATGCACGTGGCGGGAAAGTGAGCGGTATTGCCGATGATCAACCGGCATGCCACGCCTGTCAAGGAAGAACGAGTTCCCGCCGCAGGAATTCGAACAGCAGCTTCACCCGCTGCAGGTGCCTCACATCCGGGTGGGCGAGCATCCACAGCCCGGTCTCGAGCGCTTCCAGCGGCCCCTCGAGGATGCGCACCTGCGGATGGTCGCGGAGCAGGAACAGCGGCGCCACGCCCACGCCAAGGCCGCAGACGATGGCGCCGGCCACCGACAGCACGCTGTTGCAGCGGAAGCGCGGCTGCAGCTTCGGATAGCGCTGGAGGCGCCAGCGCGCCGACGGGTGGTCGGCCAGCGATTCGTCGAGCGCGATCCAGTCGGCCTGCTCCAACAGCAGCGGCGCGCCGGCACGCTCGAGGTAGGACGTCGCGGCGAACACCGCCGACGTCAATGTGCCCAGGCGGCTGCCGACCAGGTGCTCGGGCGGCTTGCGGGTCGCACGGATGGCGACGTCGGCGTCGCGCCGGCTGAGGTCGGCGATCGCGTTGGCGGCGATCAGCTCGAGGTCGATCTGTGGATAGGCAGCGGTGAAGCGGGCGAGCACCGGCAGCAGCAGACCGTTGAGGATGGTGTCGGTGGTCGTGATGCGCAGCACGCCCGAGGGCGCGCTGCTGCTCCTGGTTGCCGCTTCCCGCGCTTCCTGCAGCTGCGACTCGATGCGTTCCGCGTGGCCGGCCAGTTCGCGTCCCAGCTCGGTCGGCAGGTAGCCCTGGCGGCCGCGCTCGAACAGCAGTTCGCCGAGATCGCGCTCGATGCGCTTGATCGAACGAAACACGGTGGAGGTGTCGACCTTCAGGCGCTCCGCGGCGCCGGCCAGCGAACGGCCGCGCACCAGCGCCAGCAGGAGTTCGAGGTCCGCGAGGCTGAGCGACGATTGCATTCTTGCATAGGATGGTTTCATGGATGCCTATTTTCATTGCACTTTTGCAGACCTACATTACCACCATGCCGCCTGCAATGGTAGACGGCCCTCCCCCACCATCCTGAAAGGACCGATCATGAAACTGTATTACTCCCCCGGCGTCTGCTCGCTTGCCCCCCATATCGCGCTGCGCGAGGCCGGCCTGCCGTTTACTCTGGAAAAAGTCGATGCCGACACCAAGCTGACCGCGTCCGGGGCGGACTATCGCGCCGTCAATCCGAACGGCTATGTGCCGGCGCTGGAAATCGAACCCGGGCTGGTGCTAACCGAAGGGCCTGCGATCATGCAGTACATCGCGGACCGTGCGCCGGCGGCGAAGCTGGTCCCGCCGGCAGGAAGCATGCAGCGCTACCGGTTGCAATCCTGGCTGAACTTCATCACCTCGGAAATCCACAAGGGCTTCTCGCCGCTGTTCAAACAGGGCATGCCGGCAGAAGCGAAGACCCTGTTCAAGGAGCAGCTCGCGCAGCGCTTCGACTACGTGGAGCAGCATCTCGCACGTCATGACTGGCTGCTCGACGGCGGCTTCTCGGTTGCCGACGCCTACCTGTTCGTCACCACCGGCTGGTCCGGCTTCGTCGGCATCGACCTGAAGAAATGGCCGGCGATCATGGCCTTCCGCGAGCGGGTGCAGGCGCGCCCGGCAGTGCGCGATGCGCTGCGCGCCGAAGGACTTCTGAAATAACGCGACCACCGGAGCAAGCCCATGAAACTCACTCTCATCAGCCATGCGCTCTGCCCGTATGTGCAGCGTGCCGTAATCGCGCTCAAGGAAAAGCAGGCGGCCTTCGAGCGCATCGACATCGACCTCGCGGCCAAGCCCGACTGGTTCCTCGCGGTCTCGCCGCTGGGAAAAACGCCGGTGCTTCTGGCCGGCACGGCGCCGGTATTCGAGTCCGCTGTGATTTGCGAATACCTCGACGAGACGCTCGCGCCGGCCCTGCATCCGCGCGATGCGCTGCAGCGCGCGCAGCACCGCGCGTGGATCGAGTTCGCGTCGGCCGTGCTGAATGGAATCTGGAGTTTTTACACGGCAAAGGACGAGACCGCGTATGCGGCGGCAGCGCAAACGCTCAAGGAGCGCTTCGCGCAGCTGGAGCAGGCGCTCGGCAGCGGCCCTTACTTCGGTGGCGCCGATTTCGGGCTGGTGGATGCGGCATTTGCGCCGGCGTTCCGCTATTTCGAGGTGTTCGGCGGCGCCAGCGGCGTGGATCTTTTTTCCGACGCGCCGAAAACGCGTGCGTGGCGCGATGCGCTGGCGCGGCGGGCATCGGTGCGCGAAGCAGTGTCCGCCGACTACCCGGCGCTGCTGCGCGCGTTCGTCATCGGCCAGGGCGGCGTGCTGGGGCGGCGCCTGGCCGCGCGCTGAGTCATGCCCCGCTCAGCGCGCCATGCCGGAAGCAGTCGATGCAATGGTCGTTGACCATGCCGGTCGCCTGCATGTACGCATAGACGATGGTCGAGCCGACGAACTTGAAGCCGCGTTTGGACAAGTCCTTCGAGATGCGGTCGGAGAGCGGCGTCCTTGCGGGGCAGTCGCGCAGGTGCACCCAGGCGTTCTGGATCGGCTTGCCGTCCACGTACGCCCACAGAAAAGGCGCCAGGCCGCCGCATTCCTCGCGCAGCCGCAGGTAGGCGCGCGCATTCGAGATCGCGGCGGCCACCTTGAGCCGGTTGCGGATGATGCCGGGGTTGGCAAGCAGCTGCGCCACCTTGGCGTCGTCGTAGCGTGCGATGCGTTCCGCATCCCAGCCGTCGAAGGCGGCGCGGTAGTTGTCGCGCTTGTTGAGCACCGTCTCCCAGCTCAGGCCGGCCTGCGCACCTTCCAGGTTGAGCATTTCGAACAGCCGCGTCTCGTCGCGGCAGGGCACGCCCCACTCTTCATCGTGGTAGGCAAGGTAGCGCGGATTGGCCGGATTGGCCCAGGAGCAGCGGACTGGCATGGCGTCGGCACGAAGGTTGGACGCCCTGATTGTAGCCCGCTTTACTTGATGCTGTACTTCGCCTTGATCCAGCGAGCGGCGCCGATCACGAGCGCGATGCCGAGCAGGTCTGCGAGCGCGCTCTGCTGGCTGAGCTCGAAGCCGGCCATGCCCTTCAAGCCGGTCACGATCATCCAGGCGCTGAGTGCGGACAGCGCGACGCCGTTGAGCTGCCCGGCATAGTATTTCGCCAGCGCCGTCAGCAGCTTGGGCCTGGGTTGCTTGTCCATCCCGGCTCTGGGGGAACGGTTACGGACCGGTCAGTGCAGAAGTCTGCGGGCTGGCCGGCGATGCGATGCGCGTCGGCAGCGACTCGTCGGTCCACACCACGTGGTTGTCGACCGCATACAGGCGGCACGGCTGATTGCTGTTTTTCTGGCAATCCTGCAGCGCCTGCTCGACCGGATCGTCACCGTCTTCCGCCCAGCTCCAGGCGCCGGTCGGCGATACCGCGAACGCGCGTGGATACGACTTCCCGAGGAAGACGCGGTATTGCTCGCGCGCGCTGCCCTTCAGGTACGGAATCGCGTCGACATTGTCGATTGCCGCGTACTCGATTTGCGGTACCTTCACATCGGTGTCGAGCGCGAGCACGGTGTCGGTCGGCATGCCGAGCTCCTTCAGGAACTTCTCGGTTTCCGGCCACCAGATCTTCACGCCGTCGCGGCTGGCGCTCATGCCGTGCGCATCCTTCTTGAACGGGCCGTAGGCGACCAGGCGCGCATTGCCGCCAGCCTGGATGTAGGCGTTGTGCAGGCGCGCGGCGAGATCGGGGCCGAAATGGTTGTCGTTCTCGCCATAGAACCAGAGGCTGGGCAGCGTGCTCTTCGCGCCGTAGCTGGCAAACGCCTGCACCAGCGATTGCTGCCAGCGGCAGTCGCCGCCGTGCATCTTCAGTCCGCCCGCGAAATTGATCAGCCCCTTCACGCCGGGATACTGGCGGGTGCCGAAGGCAAGCGCGGTAAGACCGCCATAGGACTGGCCGGCGACGACGACGCGCCCGGCGTCGGCCCAGGGCTGGCCGCGCAGGTATTCCAGCGCGGCCTGCAGGTCATCCGCCTGGGACTGGCCGTGCGCGGTCATGTCGCAGCCGCGGTCGACGTATTCGCCGCTGGACTTGGAAAAGCCCTTGCGCATCGGGATGATGACGGCATAGCCGCGCTTGACGAATTCGCGGCTGAGCACGATGAAACGGTCGCGGTTCTGGTTGCGCGGATTGCCGAGAGCCTTGCCGTGGTTCATCACGACCACCGGAAACGGGCCTTCGCCGGGCGGCTTGAAAATCGTCGTTTCCAGCTCGATCGACCGGGAGTCGAAGCTTGCCGGAATCATCACGACTTGTTCATTGAGGACGGCGTCGAGCACGACGGCTTCAGCCGGGGAGGAACTTGCGAACAAGCTCGTTGCGAATGCGAAGACACCGATGACCGCCGAGATGGTCCAGCTTTTCTTCGCGTCACGCTTCTGGATACATAAATCCTTCATACTTCCGATACACGTCGAATTGCAAACACATCGGCCCGCCGTGCGAACCGCCGCATTGCACTGCATCAAGCTTGACGCAGCACAACGTTGCCCATTCTAAAGATCGGATTTCCGCGATTCAATACGCGTTTATGCAACTCGGAAAGTTTTTTTCCAGAAAATTGGTGACGCTGCAAGCGTTTTTACTGTTTCTGCTTGCACTGTTACAAATGAAGGGAGGGGAGCAGGGGGGACACGCGCCGGGCGCAACCTTTTTCGATGCCACAAGGTCAATAGCAGACACCCTTTTTTTATAAGGATGGGATCATGAAAGTTGACGTGTACAAGCGCCCGGAACGGGAAGGCATGTTTTCTTATCTCGCCGTGCCGGAAGGAAGGCCGATTCCTTCGGAAGCGACCAATATCGACTGGGAAACTGCGGAGAACAGTATCGACCTCGACGAAAACAATGAGCCGGTGCACGGCTTTTCCGCAGCGGATGCGCTGTCGCAGATCAATGACAAGGGCTACGCGATCACGCGCGTGCAAAACAACAGGATGCGCATCGGCCCCAATGTCTGACCCTTTGGCCGGCAGGCGCCGGCCTTGATGCATTTTCTTTTCACGGAAATACGGGATTGCAATCCCGGCCGGCAGCGCCGGCAACGCGGGGGCGGCGGAAGATCAGGCAATCAATGATCAACCAGTCAATCCGTCATGGGCCGCTCCCGCAGTCCATCCCTCCACCTGATCGATCACACCGGGCAAGCCGAAATTCGGCCGTTGCGCTGCCCATGCGCCCGCCACTGCGCACAGCACCGCGTCCAGCAAGTCGGCACTGCCGTCATCGAGCAGGCGCAGGCGCAATGCCTTCTTCATCCGCAGCGTGACCCCAAGCGGATGCGTGCCCTGTTCCAGCGCGGCGACGATCGCCGTGCGCGCCGCGCGCCGCTCCGCCGTCTGCCGTGCACGCTCGTCGCTCTTGTAGGAAGCCCTGGTCACCATGCGCGCAACGAGCCCGGGGTACGCTTCGAGCGCGATGCGCCGCGGATCGCCGGCGTGCAGGCCGTGCACCGTCACGCCGGCGTTCAGCAAGCGTTGCGTGCCTTCGTGGAACATGTACGCAACCGGCGGGTTCACCCATTTCATCGACGGGCTCGATCCCGCTGGACGGTCGGTGGCGCGGTGCGCGAACTTGTTGCCGACGGGACGGGCATTGCAGAATGCCTTGAAGGTGTCGCGCAGGCGCGCACGCGGCAAGGCCGCGCAATGTCGCACCAGTGCCGCCCATTCGAGCGGCCAGCCCAGGTGTTCGACGAGTTCGCGCGACAGCCCGAAAGGAAAATCGAATCCGCCGATCCAGGCGCCCGGCTGCGCAAGCCAGGCTTCATAGCTCTCCCACCCGGGATGCGCGTCGATACGTTCAATACGCAGCAGCGCGCCGTCGAGCACGCCATGCGCGACCGTGATCGGTTTGGCGCGGCGCGGTGCGGAAGTGAAGTCGACGCCAACGATGTCCATCAGAATTAGTGTAACCGCAAATGTTGTGCATTCTCTGCGGCCATTTCTTTCTGCGCACGGAATTATCGAACGGCAAAACGGTTCCAATTGCCATAAACCTTCAAACAATCAACAAGAACGAGTGCCGCGATGAGTCTTCCACTTGCGTGGTTCCGCAACCTGCTTCCCTTCCGCTTTATCGCCGTCGTACTGGCGGGCCTGCTGCTGGCCGCCTGCGCCAGTCTTCCCGATGTGCACTACCTGCGCGAGCGCCAGTTCGTGCCGCAGCAGGAGCCGACCATCATCACCGTACGCGGCGAGATGCCCGACGGTAAAAAGCAGGCGCTGCTCGACGGGCTCGCGGCGCGCGTCGGGCCCACCGACATCCTCGCCAGGCATATCGCCGCCGAAGAACAGATCAGCGGGCGTCCGCTGATCGCTGGTAACAAGGTCATGCTGCTCGATGACGGGCCGGCGACGATGCGCGCGATGATGGCGGCAATCCGCGGCGCGCGCGACCATGTGAATCTCGAAACCTATATCTTCGAGGCGGACGAAGTCGGCCTGGCGCTGGCCGATCTCCTGATCCAGAAAAAGGCCGCCGGCGTCGCGGTGAACCTCATCTACGACAGCGTCGGCACGCTCGACGCGCCGAGCGAATTCTTCGAGCGCCTGCGCGCCGCCGGCATCAACCTGCTCGAATTCAACCCGATCAATCCGGCCCGCGCGCAGGGCGACTGGGCGATCAACCACCGCGACCATCGCAAGATCCTGGTGGTCGACGGACGCATCGCGTTCACCGGCGGCGTCAACATCAGCAAGGTCTACGGCAAGAGCTCCTTCCTGCAGGGAAAACGCCGGCAGCAGGAGCCGCCCAGGGATGCGAAGGAAGCCGCGTGGCGGGATACCCACATGCAGATCGAAGGGCCGGCTGTCGCCGAATTCCAGCGCCTGTTCCTCGACACCTGGCAGCGCAAGTCCGGCGCCGCGCTGCCCGACGCAAACTATTTCCCGCCCCTCAGGCAGGAAGGCCGTTCGCTGGTGCGGGCCATCGGCAGCACCCCGGAGCGGCAAGACTTCTCCGTCTACAAAACCTATATTTCCGCCTTTGCCCATGCCGACAGATATATTCACCTGACCACCGCCTATTTCGTGCCGGATCGCCAGGTGGTGGAGGCGATGATCGACGCCGCGCGCCGCGGCGTGGACGTGCGCATCATCTTCCCCAGTTTCACCGACGTCGGCCTGCTCCTTTATGCAGGGCGCTCCTACTATGATGAATTGCTGGCCGCCGGCATCAAGGTGTACGAACGCAAATCCGCAATGCTGCATGCCAAGACGGCGGTGATCGACGGCGTATGGTCGACCATCGGCTCGACCAACCTCGACATGCGCAGCTTCCTGCATAACGACGAGGTGAATGCGGTGGTGCTCGGCGTCGACTTCGCCGAGCGCATGGAAGCGCTGTTCCAGCGCGACCTGCAGGAATCGGTGGCCGTGACCGCGGAGGCCTGGAGCCGGCGCGGGCTGCGCGAGCGCCTGCGAGAATGGGCGGTGCGACTCTTCGAATACTGGTTGTAGTCGAGTGGAACATACCGTTACGAAAGTTGCACACCGGTCTTGATGTAACCGCAAGTTTGATCGCGCCGGAACTGCGCAAGTGCAAGGTTGAACCAAATTGCCATTCACGCATCACATTCCTGCGTGTGCATTGACTTTGGGGAAGCGCGTACGGAATGACTTTTTCGACGAAAGCAGGGTGGAGCGCAGCCGCGCTGCGAATACTAATGGTATTCATGCTGGCAGGATTGATCTCCTGCGGCGGCGGCGGAGGTGGAGGTAGTGTGAGCGCAGCCGGCGATGCGCCGGCTGCGGCCGCAAACGCACAGGGAGCTGCGCCGGCGCCCCCGCCTGCGGTACAGGCAACGGCCGCCGCGGTGGTGCGCGGGCTGGAAGTGCCGGACGGTCTTGCCGCCCCGCCTTTCGATGTGCAGCGGAACCTGACGGTGCCGCCCGGCTTCGGCATCCGCCTCTGGGCACGCGTGGCGGGTGCGCGCTTCATGGCGCTGGCGCCCAACGGCGACGTGCTGGTGTCGGTGCCCGGCGCCGGCAAGATCGTGCTGCTGCGCGAACGCGCGGGCGGCGGCGAACCGCAATCCTTCGACTATGCGACCGGCATGCGTAACCCGCATGACATGGTGTTCCACCGCATCGGGGAGACCACTTACCTGTACGTGGCAGAATCCAATCGCGTCACGCGCAGCGTGTATCGCGGCGACGAGACCTCGCGCGGCGAAGTCCAGACGGTGGTGGACGGCTTGCCGGACGACTCGACGCCAGAGCTGCAGGGCCGCTACGGCCACCAGCTGAAGAACATCGCGCTGTCCCCTGATCACAAGCTGTACGTCTCGGTCGCATCCGCCTGCAATGCCTGCGCTGAAGACACGCAGAGCGATCCGGTGCGCGGCGCGATCTATGAATACAGCGCCGAAGGCCGCGACCGCCGCCTGTACGCGCGCGGATTGCGCAATGCGGAAGGACTGGATTTCTTCCCCGGCACCGGCATCCTGTGGGTGGCGGTCAACAACCGCGACGAAGTGCGGGTGCCGCTCGACATCGATGTCGACGGCGATCGCAACAGCGACCTCGGCGAGATCGTGCCGGCCTGGGTCGACGAGAATCCGCCGGAACCGTTTACCGCGGTGCGCGACGGCGGCAACTACGGCTGGCCATTCTGCAACCCGGTGCCGAATGCGGCGATGGCGCAGCTCGATGTGCTGGCGGATTTCGAATTGAACCGCGACGGCCAGGCGCTGAACTGCGCCGGCGTCGACCGCGCCTCCAAAGGCATACGCGCGCATTCGGCGCCGCTCGGCTTCAGCTTCCTGCATGCGAATCCGGTGCCGGCCGCCTACCGCAAGGGCGCGGCAGTGGCCCTGCATGGCTGCTGGAATTGCTCGCAACTCGCCGCCGGCTATAAAGTGGTGTACTTTCCCTTCGACGACAGCGGCAATGCCGGTGCCGAGATCGACCTGGTCACCGGCTTCGTTTCCGACGCTGCCGCGCGCCGGGTGTGGGGGCGGCCGGTGGATGTGATTGCCGACGCCCGCGGCAACCTGCTGATTTCGGATGACTACGCCGGCGCCATCTACCAACTGTATCCGCGGCCCTAATCTTCACAGGCATCAAGATGGACAATCGCGTTACCTTCCTGAGGCCCTTGCCCAAGGGCCTGAGCGGGGCCGGCTTTCTGCTCGGTTTTTCCCTCGGCGGCTTTTTCGACGGCATCCTGCTGCACCAGGTGATGCAATGGCACCACCTGTTGAGCGGGATCGGGCGCCCTCCATTCGATGACCTGCGCGTCCAGCTCCTCGCCGACGGCCTGTTCCACGCGGCGATGTATGTGATCGCCGCTGCCGGCCTGTGGAAACTGCTCAAGGCGCGCTTCGCGCTGGTCGACCGTGCTTCCGACCGCCTGCTGGTGGCGGCCGCGCTGATCGGCTTCGGCGCCTGGCATATCGTCGACGCGGTGCTGTCGCACTGGGTGCTCGGACTGCACCGCATCCGGATGGACGTGCCCAATCCGCTGCTATGGGACTTGTTATGGTTCGGCGTGTTCGGCGTGCTGTTCGTCGCGGCCGGCCTGCTGATGCGGCGGCCGCCGTCGTCGCCGCACGGATTCGAACGGCGCAGCAAGGCTCGCTCCACCCATGCGCCAATGCTTGCCGCCGGCGTGGTTCTCGCGGCCCTGACCACGGCACTTGGCGGCCGCGGCGACCCCAACATGGTCACGGTGCTGCTGCGTCCGGGCGCCACGCCGGCGCAACTGCTTGCCGGCCTGCATGATGTTGATGGCCGCGTGGTGTGGAACAGCGTGCGCGGCGAGGTTTGGGTGCTGGCGCTCGGCCCGGATGCCCGGCCCGGGCGCCTGTACGCGCACGGCGCGATGCTCGTGAGCGGCACAATTCTTCCGGCCGGATGCAGCGCATGGGTGCAAGGATAGTGCGGCGCGTATTCAGCGGCCTTTCGCGCATGCGCGGCATGGTGATGGCGCCGCTCCTGGGTGCGGCGGCGCTGGCCGGCGGCGGCCTGCTGGGTCTGGTCACCACGATGCCCGGCGAATCCTGGCGCGGCCCGCTGCCGGCCTTGAGCGAGGAAGAAAACGGACTGGCGCAGCGTCTGCGCGCGCATGTCGAGCAGATTGCCGCGCGCGAACACAATACTGCGCATCCCGGCGCGCTGGAGGATGCGGCGCGTTATATCGAAACCACGCTCGCCAGCCTCGGCTACACGGTGAAACAGCAAATGTTCAGCGCCGACGGCAACCGCGTGCGCAACTTGGAAGTGAGCGTGCGCGGGCCCGGCGCGGAGAACGGCAAGCCGGGCGTGCTGGTGGTCGGTGCGCATTACGATTCCGCGCGGGGCACGCCGGGCGCGAACGACAACGCCAGCGGCAGCGCGGCGGTGATCGAGCTGGCGCGCGCGCTGCGGCAGGAGGCGCTGCCGCCCGGCAGCGAAATCCGGCTGGTGCTCTTCGTCAATGAAGAGCAGCCCTACTTCAAGTCACCGCAGATGGGCAGCTTCCTGCATGCGCGCGACCTGTACCGGCATGGCGAAAACGTGATCGGGATGCTGTCGCTGGAGACCATCGGCTATTATTCCGACGAGAAGAACAGCCAGCACTATCCGGCGCCCTTGAACCGGCTGTATCCGGACACCGGAAATTTCATCGGCTTCGTCGGCGACACCGGCTCGCGCGACCTGGTGCAGCAGGCGATCGCGTCCTTCCGCCGCCATGCGAAATTCCCGTCCGAAGGCCTGGCCGCGCCGGCCAGCATTCCCGGGATCGACTGGTCCGACCATTGGGCCTACCGGCAACACGGGTTCCCGGCGCTCATGATCACCGATACCGCGCCCTACCGCTATCCGCATTACCACAGCAAGCATGACACGCCGGACAAGGTCGACTATGAACGCCTGGCGCGGGTGGTCGCCGGCGTCGAAAAAGTGGTGCGCGACCTGGCGGCGCGGTAGGTTCCAGGTTTTCTTCCCGCCTAGCCGACCAGCCGCAGGCGCCTTTCTGCCGGCCGCGCCGCCGGCTGCGCGGCAACGCGAGCGCTTCGCCGCGGCGGGGCCGCGCCGGTGTCGCCCGCGCCGAGCCGGAACATCGCGATCGTCTGCGACATGCGGTGCGCCTGCTCCGCCAGCGACTCCGCCGCGGCCGCCGCCTGCTCGACCAGCGCCGCGTTCTGCTGCGTCGCCTCATCCATCTGCGCGACCGCTTCGTTGATCTGTTCGATGCCGGCATCCTGCTCCCGCGATGCCATCGAAATGTCGCCCATCAGGCTGCTGACCCGGCTCACCGATGCCACCACGTCGTCCATCGTCGTCCCCGCCTGGTGCACCAGCTGCGTGCCGGCATCGACCTTCTGCGTCGCCGCGTCGATCAACTGCTTGATGTCACCGGCGGCGGCGGTGCAGCGCTGCGCAAGGTTGCGCACCTCGGCGGCGACCACGGCGAAGCCGCGTCCCTGTTCGCCGGCGCGCGCCGCTTCCACTGCCGCGTTCAGGGCCAACAGGTTGGTCTGGAAGGCGATCCCGTTGATCAGACCGACGATATCGACCACTTTCTTCGATGCCGCGCTGATGTCATCCATGGTCGTCACCACCTGCCGCACGACATCGCCTCCGCGTGCCGCCACCTCCGACGCATTGACGCCGAGACGGTGCGCAGCCGACGCATTGTCGGCGTTCTTCTTCACCGCCGCCGCGAGCTCCTCCATGCTTGAAGCGGTCTCTTCGAGGCTGGCCGCCTGTTCTTCGGTGCGCGAGGACAGCCCGAGGTTGCCGGCCGCGATCTCGTCCGTGCCCACGGTGATGCTTTCGACGTTGGCGCGCACGTCGCCGATGATTGCCTGCAGGTTGACCTTCATCTGCTGCAGCGCGCGCAGCAACTGTCCGATGTCGCCGCGCTGCGATGTGTCGAAGCTGTCGCACAGGTCGCCGCCGGCGATTGCGCGCGCGACCCTGGTGGCGTCGCGCACCGGTGTGGCGACCGCCGTGTGCAGCGAATACCATGTCGCCAGGGCGACCAGGAAGGCGGTACCGGCGAGGCCGCCGAGCAGCCATGCGAACGGCGCGGATGGCGCTGCCATTACGCCGGCCGTACCCATGCCCAGCATCAGCAGGCACAGGATCGCCATCTTCAGCGCCAGCGCTCGCGCGAACGGCATGCGGCGCAGCGCGGCAATACGGCCGATCCAGCCGGTGCGCACCACGTCGCCGCCGCGGATCGCAAGATGCCTGGCCTGGCCGGCGCGCATCGCCGCATAGAGCGCTTCGGCCGCCGCCACCTGCTCGCGCGACGGCTTGGTGCGTACCGACATGTAGCCGACCGCGCGCTCGCCCTCGCGCACCGGCGTCACGTTGGCCACGACCCAGTAATACTCGCCGTTCTTGCGGCGGTTCTTCACCAGCCCGGTCCAGGGCTTGCCGGCCTTGAGCGTGTCCCACAGGTCGCCGAACGCCTCCGGAGGCATGTCGGGGTGACGCACCAGGTTGTGCGGCGCACCGAGCAGTTCCTCCTCGGTGAAGCCGCTGACTTCGATGAAATAGGGGTTGACGTAAGTGATCTTTCCCTTGAGATCGGTCTTCGACACGATGGCAAGGCCATCGCGCAAAAGATACTCTTCATTCCTGACGGGCAGGTTTTTTCGCATGGCTTGTCTCCTCGCACGATGGCTGGCATTCCGATCGTCCGCACAGGCTTACGCCCTTTTTATAGTTTCCGTGAGGAAATATTTATAGTCTGCCCACCCCTTATCGAACTTGATATGAATCAAGCTTTATGCAAAATATTGACGCTCCGAAATATTAAGAGTGCGGCGAGACTTGCCGCTCCGGTCAAAAGCCGAGGGTAAGACCGAGCCCCACGCCGGTGAAATGGCCTTCCTCGTAGTCTTCGATCTCTTGCAACTGCTGCAACTGCAATTCGACCGCGGGCGACAGGCCGCGCACCTGCTGCAGCAGTACGATCTGCTCCACCGCCGGCATCACCCATATCACCTGCCCGCGGATCTCGCCATTGGGGAAGCCGGCGGTGTGCACATCGAAGTAATAATTACCTGCCCGCAGTGCAGCAAACTGCGCCTCGCTCAGCGCTGCGCGCGTCGTCCACGCATTGGCGCCCGGCACCTTTTCCAGCGTGAAGACGGCCGGGCCGACGGCGCCGGACGGCGCCTCATGCAGGTGCACAGTGCCGGCCACCGGAGCGTTGAGGATCACGCTGGCGGTCAGCGCGCTGCCGTCCGGCTCGACGGTGACCACTCCGGAGCCGGAAAGGCCGGTGGAGGCGGCCGGCAATTGCTGGGTGCCGCCGAGCGCCGCGGAGAACGCATAGGGAGCGTCGTCGTCGCTGCCGCCGCAGGCGGCAAGGACGCACACCGAGAACAGGACGGCCTGCCAGGCCGGAAGGCGAAAGGATGCCATGCTGGGCTCCTGGAATAAGGAACACGCAGGATCTCCCTGGTCCGCGGCGGTGCCGTCGGCGCCGGCCATTGCGCGAACCGGCCGGCGGCGCTTGTTGTGGGAAGGCTGCATGCAGCCTTCATGCCAGCTATTTGCCGGCTTCCTTCATCACTTCCTGCGCAGTGCGGAAGGCGTCGATTGCCAGCGGCGCGCCGCAGTAGACCGCCGCATGCAGCAGTACTTCGCGAATCTCTTCCGGCGTGGCGCCGTTGTTCAGCGCGCCGCGCAGGTGTCCCTTCAGCTCCTGCGCGCGGCCAAGCGCGGTCAGCATCGATACCGTGACCAGGCTGCGCGTCTTCAAGTCCAGCACGCCACGCTGCCAGACCGTGCCCCACGCATTGCGCGTGACGAATTCCTGCAAGGGCATCGTGAACTCGTCCGCGTTCGCGAATGCCTTCTCGACGAATTCCTCGCCCATCACCTGCTTGCGCATCCGCAAGCCATCCTCGAATTGCTGATCCATGCCGCGCCTCCATTGCTGAAAGCGCCGATTATAGAGCGGCGAGCACGCCTATTCCGCGATGACCGGCGCTTCCGCATCCGCATGCCGGGTGCGGTAAGCCTGCACGCGCTGCCGCCGCGCCCAGTCCTTGTCGGCCTCGCTCGGCATCACCACCGGCACCTGCAGGCACACGCTCTGGGTCGGCAGCACCTGCCGCCACTCGCGGATCAGCTTGCGGTAAGTCTCCCCCACCGGACGGATATTACGGTCGAGATCGTACAGGCCGAGCGCGTTCACGTTGCCGTTGTTCTCGCGCAAGCCGGTGTCCCAGTCGACCTGGTCGGTCAGCGAATACCAGGTGAAGCCGACGATCGGCATGCCGTCGTTGCGCACGCGCAGCACATTCGCCCACTGCTTGCGCAGCCAGCACACTGCCTCGCTGCCGTTCGGCCCCTGGCACAGGTTGGTTTCGGTATGCATCACCGGCAGCAGGTAGCGGTCGTGGTACTGGCGGGTGATCACCGCATAGCCGAAGATTTCACCGGATGCGCTCATGCCGCCGTCTTCGCGCACCAGATGCTCATTGGTCACGTAGTAGTCGTTGCCCATGATGCAGTGGTGCTTCAGGTTGTTGTGCAGGAAGAAGTGATACTCCTCTCGCGTCATGCCGTTGTCCATCAGGTATTCGTACATCTCCGAATCGACCCGCCGGCCGTAGTTGAGGTCGAGCGACAGGAAGCGGCGCGCGTTCTCCAGCTCCGCCGGACGGATCGCACGCGGACTTTCGGCATGGAAGTACTCGGAGGATTCGCTCTGGATGAACAGCGCGTCCGGCCGCACTTGCAGGATCGCGCGCATCGCCAGCACGTTCGCCTTCACCAGGTGCTTGAGCGCGGTGACGAAGGCGCGGTCGCTGCGCAGCTGCTCATTCCACCAGCCGAAGCGCGCGGAAAACTGCGCGCAGATGAACATTTCGTTGACCGGCGTATACAGCTGCACCCACGGGAAGCGCTCCGCAAATGCCTGCGCATAGCAGGCGAAGATCTGCGGGAAGTCCGGGTTCTGGAAATTGCCCAGCCAGTCCGGCACGCCGAAATGGCATAGATCGACGATCGGCGCGATATCCCTGTGCCGCAGGTCTTCGAAGGTCTCGTCCGCGAACGACCAGTCATAGCGGCCGGCACCGAGCAGGCAGCGGTGCAGCGGCGGCCCGTAGCGCAGAAAGTTGATGCCGAGTTCCTGCACCCGGTCGAAATCGGCGCGCCAGTGACGGTAATGCCCGCATTTCTCCATTTCATCCATGCGCACCCTGCCGCCGTGGATGGTGGGAATGCTGTTTTCAATGCCGGTGGCAAAGATGAAACCGGGAGACATGGGACACCTCTCCGCGCAGCGGGAAACGGGCCGCGATGAAAATTGGGACCGCCGGCGGCGGCGCAAGTTTCATGAAGGAACAAAGCATCAGAAATGCAGGCTGCGCCGGACGCCGACTGCCGACAGGAAGCACAGCAGGGACACCAGCGAGATCGCCAGCAGGATGCCAAGCAGCCAGGCCGGCGCCGGGTTGGCCTGCACGATCGCGGCGGCGGCGAGCGGGCCGGCCGCCTTCGCCACCAGCGACGGCCCTGCCAACGCACCGGAAATCGCGCCGTAGTTCTCGCGGCCGAACAGTGTCTGCGGCACGGTGCCGCGCACGATGGTCAGCACGCCGTTGGACACGCCGTACAGCATGCAGAAGGCGGCGACCGCGACTTCGCGTTCGCCGAGAAGCAGCAGCGCCAGCAGCGCCGCCGGCAGGATCGCAAAGGTAAGCTTGCCGACGGTTTGCGGGCGGACATGGCGGGCGAAGGCGAGTTCGCCGATGCGGCCGGCCACCTGCATCGGCCCGACCAGCGACGCCACCAGCACCGCGACGCCGGCCGAATGGCCGAAGCGCTGCAGCATCGGAATCAGGTGCACCGACAGCACCGAAAAGATGAACAGGTTGGCGGAAAACGCGACCGCCAGTCGCCAGAACACCGGGTCGCGCAATGCCTCATGCAGGGTGTAGTTGCGCGCCGCGTGCGGCCCGCGGTCGACCGGCGGGCGGCGTCCGCCGGAGCGCAGCATCGCATGCACCGGTGCACACAGCAGGAGATGGATGGCGCCGTAGAGAAGGAAGGTGTCGCGCCAGCCGAGCAGGCTGTCGAGCTTGAGCGTGAGTGGCCAGAACACGGTGCTGGCGAGTCCGCCGAACAGCGTGAGCACCGAAATCCCCTTGCGCGCATCGGCCAGGAATTCACGGTTGATGGTCGCGAACGCCGCTTCGTAGAGCACCATCGCCATGCCTGCGCCGACCGCGCTCCAGGCGAGGAAGTACAGTGCGACCGAATGCGCGCTGCCGATGCCGATCATGCCGAGGCCGGCCAGCACGGAGCCGCCGGCCATCACCTTGCGGCCGCCGATGCGGTCGATCAGCATCCCGGCCGGCGTCGATGCCAGCCCGGCGATCAGCAGGCTCCACGAAAAGGCGCCGAACACGATCTCGGTGCGCCAGCCGAGCTCTTCCTCGATGTGATGCGCGACGATCGCGAACGCATAGTACAGCGAACCCCACGATACGATCTGCGTGAAGGCGAGCAGGTAGACGATCTTCCAGGGTTCCTTGCGTGTCATCGGCGGGGCGTGCGGCATGCGGGGACAAGCAAGTGTACCCGCTTCGCGCCGGTGCGGCCGCGCGGCCGAATCAACGCCCCCCCTTCAGCAGCGTGCGCGCCTGTTCCACCAGCGTGCGCGACAGGCGTTCCATGCGCGGCGACTGCACCTTCCAGCCATGCCAGTACAACGCGACATCGGTCGGCCTGGCAGGCGCGATGTCGACCAGCGCGCCGGTCGCCTGCAGCGCGCGCATCTGCAGTTCCGGCAACATGCCCCAGCCGAGGCCGAGCACGATCGCCTGCATGTACGGCTCGGAGGCGGGTATGTAATGGCGCGGCCAGGCATCTTCGGGCAAGCCGTGGTGCCGGAGCAGGAACTCGGCCTGCAGCCGGTCCTTGCGGTCGAACACGATGACCGGCGCCTGCGCCAGCGCCGCGCGCGTCATCCCCCTGCCGAACCAGCGCGCGCGGAAATCAGGAGAGGCCATGCAGCGGTAGCGCATCGCGCCGAGCGGCTCGGCGCTGCAGCCGCGCATCGGTTGCGCCTCGGTCGATACGCAGCCCAGCGCGCGCCCGGCCTCCAGCAACGTGTAGGTATGGTCCTGGTCATCCAGCATCAGGTCGAGCAGCACGTTTTCGCGCATCGCGAACGGCGCGAGCGCCGGCAGGAACCAGCTTGCCAGGGAATCGTTGTTGACCGCGATCGCGATGCTGACCGGCGCCGCCTCCCTGCCCGAAAATTCCGACTGCAGGTCGTCTTCCAGCGACTGCACGCGCCGCAGGTGCTGCAGCAGGCGCCGGCCGGCCGGCGTGGCCCGGCAGGGCCGCGAGCGCATCACCAGCGGCGTGCCGAGCGCGATCTCGAGCGCACGCACGCGCTGCGACACCGCCGACGGCGTCACATGCAGCAGCGCAGCCGCCTGCTCGAAGCTGCCGCTTTCGATGACGGCGCGTACCGCCTCGCATTGCCAGGGGTCCATATGCATCGTTTTTTCGAGATTAAGAATTTTTTAGCTTGAACGAATTATATTGAATTCTGTTTATCCGCATCGCGCGCTGCGCGACAATGGCCGCATGTTCAACCTGGGAGTGGAAAATGCCGCTGACGTTCTACCTGAAGGGCCTCGGCCTTGGCGCCGGCCTGATCGTCGCGATCGGATCGCAGAACGCGCATGTGCTGCGCATGGGCCTGCGCCGCCAGCACGTCGGCCTGACCGTCGCGGTCTGCATCCTGTGCGAGGCGCTGCTGATCTCGGCCGGCGTGGCGGGGGTGGGAACGACAGTCGAGAACAGTCCGGCGCTGATGGCAATGGCGCGCTGGGGCGGCGCCGCCTTCCTCGCCTGGTACGGCCTGCGCGCATGGCGTTCGGCGTTCGGCCGGCATGCGCTGCAGGCGTCGCCGCAGACAACCGTGCTGACCGCGCGCGAAGCGGTGACGACGGTGCTGGCCGTCACCCTGCTCAATCCGCATGTGTATCTCGATACCGTGGTGCTGCTCGGCGCGGTCGGCGGGCAGCAGGGGGCGGAAGGAAAATGGTGGTTCGCGCTGGGCGCGGTCACTGCCGGCGTGGCGTGGTTCCTGCTGCTCGGCTTCGGCGCGCGCCTGCTGTCGCCCTGGTTTGCGCGGCCGTCGGCATGGCGCGTGCTCGACAGCATCATCGGCGCGGTGATGCTCGCGCTGGCCGCCACGCTCGCGGCGGGCGCATAGCAATTCCGGCTGCGCAAGCAGTCCGGTCAAGCTTGATGAGAGGAGCAGGGTGCGGCTCCGCGCACCGCCGTCGCTGCTGGCGCCGCGATAGTGCGCAAAGCGCACCCTGCATCTTTATCCGCATGCCCTACTTGCCTTTGGCGGGACGGAAGGTGTAGGTATCGCCGTGCTTGAGGTAGGTCACCTTGCCTTGCAGCCCCGCCGCCTTGACTTCCTGCTCGAATTCCGAAAGCGGCGACTTGAACACGTCGTAATCGTTGTAGTGGATGGGAATCGCATGGTGCGGCGCGACCAGCTGCATCAGTTTCACGCCATCCTTGCCGTCCATCGTCACCTTCATCACGCCGAGAATGCGGGTGCCGCCCAGGTGCAGCAGCGCAAGGTCGATATCGGGGAAGCGGCGAGGGATGTCGGCCAGGTCGTCGTACAGCAGCGTGTCGCCGCTGATGTAGATGCGGTAGCTGGCGCCGCCGGCGGCGGAGAATTCGAGGATGGAGCCCATCGTCTCCGGCAGCGCAACCTCGCCTCCCGGCGGCCCGTGGCGCGCCGGCATCGCGCTGATGCGCAGGGTCGCGTCCCCCTTGCGCACGGTGAGCGTGTCCCAGGTATTCAGCGGGTGGCGCGCCTTGAATTTCAACTCCGCCAGCACGCCGGCGGCTTCCGGCGTCGTCACGATCGGAATATTGCGGTCCATTTTTTCCTGCACCAGCTGGTCGAAGTGGTCGCCGTGCATGTGCGACAGCACCACCAGGTCGATCGGCGGCAGCTTGTCGAAGGAAATCGCGGGATCGGTCAGCCGCTGTGCCTTGAGCCCGTAGCCGAGATGCACATGCTCGCCCTTGTGCAGGAAGTTGGGGTCGGTCAGGATGGTGAAGCCGGCGAAGCGGATCAGCACGGTGGCGGTGCCGATGAAGCGGACCGAACCGGTGTCGCCTTTGGCGGGCGTGCCGGGCGCGGGCAGCGTGAGGGTGGATTCCTGCGCGTGGACAGCAGGCAGGCACAGGATGACCACGAGAAAAAAGATCCAGCGGCAAACGCTGCGTGTTGCTGTGCTCACTGCGGCTCCGGCGAAGGGCGATGCCTTTCACCATAGGAGGGCCGCGGCGGGCGGCAAGGGCTATCGTGCCGCGGGTTGAACTTCCTCAATCCGGGCTCAGTGCGCGAACACGCTGTCGTGGCTCGCGGTCAGGATCGCTTCGACCGCCGGATGCTTGATTTTGCGTTCGTTCGAAATCGCATATACCTGCTCGCGCACCTCCGCAATCTCGCCGACCGGCACCGCGCCGAACTGTTCCTGCACGTCGTTTGCCAGCACGGACGGCGCGGGGAACATGCCAAGGCCGATGCGGCCGAAGGTGTTGAGCAGGGCGCTGTCATCGAACTCGCCGACCACGTCCGGCCGCAGTTCATGCGTCTCGAACCAGTGATCGAGGCGGCCACGGATCGCATGGTTGCGTGTGGGCAGCAAGAGCGGCGCGCCCTTCAGGCTGGCCGGAAAATTGCGGCGGTAGCGCTCGGCAAGCTCGGGCACGCCGTACAGCATGAGTTCGCTCTCGCCGAGCAGGTGGCTGAACACACGCAGCGTGGTGCCCGAAGGCACCGCGCGGTCGGTCAGCACCACGTCGAGCTTGTGCACCGACAATTCGCCGAGCAGGGATTCGAAATCGTCTTCATGGCACACCAGCTTGACCTTCTGCGGCAGCGTCAGCGCCGCGCCCAGCAGGCGCGACGCGGTCAGTTTCGGCAGGGAATCGGACAGGCCGACGGTCAGGCGCATGGTTTGGCCGACGTCGGGTTCGGCCAGCACATCCTGCAATTGCTCGCCGAGAAGGAATATCTGGTCGGCATAGGACAGCGCGACCCGGCCGGCTTCGGTCAGCACCAGCCGGCGCCCCTGCGGGGCCAGCAGCGCCTTGCCGACGGATTGCTCCAGCAACGCCAGCTGTGCGCTGATGGTCTGCACCGCGACGTCCAGCCGCTCGGCGGCGCGCGTCACGCTGCCTTCCTTGGCGACGACCCAGAAATAATAGAGATGACGGTAATTGAGCGCGGCGTTTTTCATTATTCCGATTTTTCGAAGCTATCATCCAATTATCTTCGCTTTTACGGATAGTGCAAGTGCGTTAACATGGCGGTCGTGGATAGATAGGAGTCAACCATGTAACCGGATCGACGAAGCGGGTCCGCCCGCCATACGAGTTGCCTTGCACTTCAACTGTTCCGTCAAACCAGAAAGGACGTTTCATGAATGACCGTTATCAAACCCTGCGCAACCGCCCGTTCGGCGGCGCCGCGACCGTCATGGACGTGTCGGCGCACCGGGTGCTGCGCAATACCTACATGCTGCTGGCGCTGACGCTGGGTTTTTCCGCCATCACCGCCGGCGTATCCGCCGCCCTGCGGCTGCCGCACCCCGGCATCCTGATCACCCTGGTCGGCTACTTCGGCCTGCTGTTCCTGGTCAACAAGTACCGTGACCGCGGCCTCGGCGTGGCGCTGGTGTTTGCCTTGACCGGTTTCATGGGCTACACGCTCGGCCCGGTGATCAGCCATTACCTGAACATGCCTAACGGCACGCAGACGGTGATGATGGCGATGGGCGGCACTGCGGCGATCTTCCTCGGCCTGTCTGCCTATGCGCTAGTCAGCAAGCGCGACCTGTCGTTCATGGGCGGTTTCCTGACGGTGGGTGTGCTGGTTGCCTTCCTGGCCGGCCTGGCGGCGATCTTCCTGCAGATTCCGGCGCTGTCGCTGACGGTATCGGCAGTCTTCGTGCTGCTGATGTCGGGCATGATCCTGTATGAAACCAACCAGATCGTGCGCGGCGGCGAAACGAACTACGTAATGGCGACTCTCAGCCTGTTCGTATCGGTGTTCAATCTGTTCACCAGCCTGCTGCACTTGCTGGGTTTTGCCAACAACGATTAAACGAGAGCAGGCGAAAGCCTGATTCCTTTCGGGGACGCCTGCCGGCGTCCTCGTTTTTTCCTTTTTACACGGCTCGAATAACAACATACTGCCTATGATCGAACTGCTTTCCGACCCCCAGGTCTGGTTCGCCTTCTTTACGCTGACGGCGCTCGAACTGGTACTTGGCATCGACAACATCATTTTCATCTCCATCCTGGTCGACAAACTGCCGCCGGAAAAGCGGGAGTTCACCCGCCGGCTCGGCCTGTTCATGGCGATGTTCCTGCGCGTCGCCCTGTTGCTGACCCTGTCCTGGGTGGTCGGTATGACGCAGCCCTTATTGACCGTCTTCGGTCACGGGTTCTCCGGGCGCGACCTGGTCCTGCTGGGCGGCGGCCTGTTCCTGCTGTGGAAGAGCGTCGGCGAAATCCATGAAACCTTCGAAGGCGCGCATGACGACGGCAGTCCGGCCTCGGTGAAAAACACCTTTGCCGGCATCGTGCTGCAGATCATGGTGATCGACCTGGTGTTTTCGCTCGACTCGATCATCACTGCCGTCGGCATGGTGGACCAGGTCGCGGTGATGGTGGCCGCCGTGATCGCCTCGGTCGGCCTGATGATGTTCTTCGCCGGCCCGATCGGGCGGTTTGTCTCGGCACATCCGACGGTCAAGATGCTGGCGCTGTCCTTCCTGGTCGTGGTCGCGGTGGTGCTGCTGGCGGAGGGCTTCGGCCATCATGTGCCGAAGGGCTACATTTACAGCGCCATGGCGTTCTCGGTGGTGGTGGAAATGCTTAACATCCGCCTGCGGCGCCGTTACGTGAGCCTGGGGCAACCTTCGCCGCAGGAGCACGAGCTGAAGAAGCACCACTGACGCTGCGCATGCGCATCACGAGGCCGGGAAGAAACAGGTTTTCTTCCCGGCCTTTTTCTTGACGGTTGACAAACCCGGGAACGGCACATCAGTCGTTGCGGTCGACACAACAATTGACCGGCGAGAACGCGCATGAACATCTCGATCATCGGCAGTGGCTATGTCGGACTCGTGTCCGCGGCATGCTTTGCCGAGGTCGGGAACGCGGTACTCTGCATGGATATCGATGCCGGCAAGATCGGCTTGCTGGACGCGGGCATCCTCAGCATCCACGAACCCGGGCTTCCGCAACTGGTTGCCGCCAACAAGGGCGCCGGCCGCCTCGCCTTTACCGCAAGTTACGACGACGCGGTGCGGCATGGCGACATCATCTTCCTCGCGGTCGGCACGCCGGCCGGTGAAGACGGCAGTGCAGACCTGTCGCATGTGATCGCGGCCGCGCGCGAAATCGGGCGGCGCATCAGCCGCCCGGTGCTGATCGTCACCAAGTCGACGGTACCGGTAGGCACCGTCGACCAGGTGCGGCAAGTGGTCGCGGAAGAATTGCAGGATCGCGGCGCGCGGATAGCGTTTTCCGTACTGAGCAATCCGGAGTTCCTGAAGGAAGGAGCCGCGGTCGGCGACTTCATGCGCCCGGACAGGATCGTCATCGGCGGCGACGACCCGCAGGCGATCAGGACGCTGCGCGAACTCTATGTTCCTTTCAACCACGGTCGTGGCCGGGTGATCGAGACCGACGCGCGCAGCGCCGAGCTGACCAAGTACGCGGCCAATGCAATGCTGGCCACCCGGATCAGCCTGATGAATGAGCTCGCCAACCTGGCCGATGCGGTTGGCGCCGACATCGAGGCGGTGCGGCGCGGGATGGGCGCCGATCCGCGCATCGGACCGCACTTCCTGCACGCGGGCATGGGCTACGGCGGCTCCTGCTTTCCGAAGGACGTGAAGGCACTGGTGAAGACGGTGGCGCAGCACGGCGGCACATCCCATCTCCTCGCGGCGGTTGAAATCGTCAACGACAAGCAGAAGCGGGTCCTGTTCGAAAAGATCTGCGCCCATTTCGGTGGCACGCGCGGCATTGAAGGCAAGACCTTCGCGCTATGGGGATTGTCCTTCAAGCCGGATACCGGCGACATGCGCGAAGCGCCCAGCCTGGTGCTGATCGACCAGCTGCTGCGCGCGCATTGCCGCATCCAGGCCTACGATCCGGTCGCAGGCGAGGAAGCGGCACGCGTGCTGCGCGCGGTGCATGGCGATGCGAAGTTTGACGATGCGATCCGTCTCTGCAGCGACGCGCGCGAAGCGGCCGACGGCGCCGACGCGCTTGCGCTGGTGACTGAATGGCAGGAATTCCGCTCGCCGGACTTCCACCGGCTCGCGGAGGTGCTGCGCGACAAGGTGCTGTTTGACGGCCGCAACCTGTACAACCCGGAACACGTCCGGGCAGCCGGACTGCGCTACCACGGGATCGGCAGGAACAGGGAATAGCGCGCCTTCAGTGGCCTCCATCCTTCACGCGTACAGCCGAGTGCGCTGAATGGTCGCGGCGGCCCTAGCGGCGGAATCGCCCTGGACGGTCGTCCCATCCGCGATACCGGTGTTCATGCGGGTAAGGCCGCGCATAAGGATCGACGTACAGGACCGGCGGCGGATAGACCGGGCGCGGCTGCACATAGACCACCGTCGGCGGCTGTGCAAACGCCGAGGGCGGCGCGCCGTAGATGTATTGCGATTGTGGCCATACCACGACGCCCTGCGGCGGCGGCACGTAGTAATACCCGGGGGAATTGACGGTCACCGACCATTGCACACCGCCGTGGGCCTGGGCGGGCATTGCGGTTGCAAGCAGGCCGGCAACAAGACCGGCTGCGATTGCCAGATGGGTGTTCATGATCTGCTCCTCGATCTTTCTATATTAAAGGACAAAGCGGCGCACCCCGGAAGGAATCTTTGTAACAAAGCACGGCGTCCAACAAGCGACTTTGCTTGTTGGACATTCAAGCTTGCTCTGCGTAGACTGCAGGTCTCACCCATCCCGCACGACCGACCGCCATGCCCGCTCCCAGCCTTGCCGCATTGTTCCTGGCCGCCGTCCTGGGCGGCGCGCTTGCCGGCCTGCTGCCGCTGTTCGTGCCGGGGCTGTATTTGGCGGCGAGCGTCCTTGCGTTTGCCGCTTATGGGATCGACAAGGCGGCGGCCCGGAAGAATCGCCCGCGCACGCGCGAGCGCACCCTGCACGCGTTCTCGCTGGCGGGCGGCTGGCCGGGCGCGCTGATCGCCCAGACGGCGTTCCGGCACAAGACGCAGAAGCAGCCGTTTCGTATCGCGTTCTGGCTCACCGTGGCCGGCAATGGCGTGCTGCTCGCCGCTTTTTTGTTTGCGCGCGGCACTTTCAGTCTTTGATTCTTGTCATACGGCAGCACGTCGCCATTCATCACCACCGAAAAGTAGCCCGGCTTCTGATCGAACGCGACATCGTCGCGGCGGCGCTGCGTTACCATGGCCCCCTGTACTCCTTACTGATTCCCATGCGCAAGTT
Source organism: Noviherbaspirillum sp. (assembly GCF_035627455.1). GTDB lineage: Bacteria > Pseudomonadota > Gammaproteobacteria > Burkholderiales > Burkholderiaceae_D > Noviherbaspirillum. The sequence continues at coordinate 34,561 of NZ_DASPLS010000069.1, read as the reverse complement.
CATTACCCGACTCATCCCGGACGTCCATTACGAAACATTCATGTTCCGCTTAGGCATCGTGCTTTATCTGGCCGTGATCGTGCTGGGTTCGATTCCCGGCGCGCGTGCCGACATGGACGAGGTGGCCTCCGGCTTCGTGTTGCATTTTTCAACCTATGCGGTGATCGCCTTCCTGCTTGCCTGCGGCCTGCGCGGCGGAGCGCTGCGCAAGACCGCCGCCGCCTTCCTGATCATTGCGGCAATGGGCGCACTCGACGAATGCTTGCAAGCCTTCCTGCCCTACCGCACCGCGGCGCTGACCGACTGGCTGGTCGACATCGGCGCTGGCCTGTTCGGCGGCCTGCTGTGCACCTGGGCGAGCGGCGCGGATGCCGCTCCCGCGCGCAATTAGGCCGCGAGGCGCATCGGCGCGCCGCTACGCGGCCGCCGGCAGCGTCTCGCGCAGCCGCGCGAGTTCTTCTTCGTTCAAGGTTTCCTGTTCCATCAGCCTCTTGGCGCCCATTTCGAGCACTGCACGGCGCGCGGCGAGCAATTCCACGGTACGGTCGAACACCCGCGCGACGATGTCACGCACCGCGCAGTCGATTTCGCGCGCGGTCATTTCCGAATAGGTGCGCGGGCCGCGCGCGGCCTGGGGCGTGCCGAGCAGCGAGGGCCGCTCGTCCTCGTATACGAGATGCCCAAGCTTGCCGTCCATCCCGTAGCGCGTCACCATGCCGCGCGCGATGTCGGTGACCTTCGCCAGGTCGTCGGCGGCGCCGGTGGACAGGTGGCCGAATACCACATGCTCGGCGGCCCGGCCACCGAGCAGCACGGCCATCTTTTTCTCCAGTTCTTCGCGCGTCATCAGGAAACGGTCCTCGGTAGGCCGCTGCAAGGTATAGCCGAGAGCGCCGATGCCGCGCGGAATAATGGACACCTTGTGCACGGGATCGCTCCCAGGCAGCGACATCGCGACCAGCGCATGCCCCATTTCATGGTAGGCAACAATGCGGCGCTCTTGCGGATTGAGCAGGCGGTTGCGCTTTTCCAGGCCGGCAACGATGCGTTCGATCGCGCCGTTGAAATCCTCCATCGTGACCGCGTCGTCGCCGCGCCGCGTGGCAAGCAGCGCCGCCTCGTTGACGAGATTGGCAATATCGGCGCCGGAAAATCCCGGCGTCAATGCGGCGAGCTTTTCCCGGTCGACATCGGGCGCGGTCTTTATCTTGCGCAGGTGTACGTCGAGGATCGCCACCCGGCCCGCTTTGTCCGGCCGGTCGACAAGGATCTGGCGGTCGAAGCGCCCGGCGCGCAGCAGGGCGGGATCGAGAATTTCCGGACGGTTCGTCGCCGCCAGCAGGACCAGTCCGGATGCAGGGTCGAAGCCGTCCATCTCCACCAGCAGCTGGTTGAGCGTCTGTTCCTTTTCGTCATGCCCCCCGACATAGCTGCCGCGCGCGCGGCCGAGCGCGTCGAGCTCGTCGATGAAGATGATGGCGGGCGCCTTCTGGCGCGCCTGCTCGAACAGGTCGCGCACGCGGGCGGCACCGACGCCGACAAACATCTCGACGAATTCGGAGCCGCTGATCGAAAAGAAAGGCACGCCCGCCTCGCCGGCCACCGCGCGCGCTAGCAGGGTCTTGCCGGTGCCGGGCGGCCCCACCAGCAGCACGCCCTTGGGCATGCGCGCGCCGAGCCGTCCGTAGACTTTCGGCTCCTTGAGGAAATTGACGACTTCTTTCAGCTCCTCCTTGGACTCGTCCACGCCGGCAACATCGTCGAAACGCACCTGCACATCGGTTTCGACATAGATCTTGGCCTTGCTCTTGCCGATCGAGAGAAAGCCGCCGCCGAGCCCGCCCTTTTCCGCAGACCTGCGCATCAGATACACCCACAGCCCGTAGAACAAGGCGACCGGGATGATCCATCCCAGCAGGTCGCGCAACAGCGTGCTCGGGATGATGCCGGTGAAACGCACGTCATACTGGGCAAGATCGCGTGCGAGATCGGTCTCGACGCGGGTGGTGACGAAACGGGTACTCCCGTCCGGAAGCGGCTTGCGCAGCGTGCCACGAATGTGATTCGGATCGACCGCGATCTCTTCCACATTGCCGGCTTTCAGCTCGGCCAGGAACTGGCTGTACGGAAGCGGTTCGATCTGCTGCATCACGACCCACGCATCGCGCAGCAGGAGCACGCCGATCAGCGCAAAAAGCACGTACCACAGGTTGAATTTCGTTTGGCTTTCCATTGCCTTCCTCCTTGCGGGCTGCTCTCGTTTGCCAGCGGAAAAGCGCGTAGTGCTGATTCCTATATCGGTGCGCGACATGTGTCTCTCAAGCGCGCAGTGGTTCATGCGCCGCCTGCCCGGGCGAAAAAAAGCCCGGCAGCCGCCGGGCAGGAAAAGACGGCGCGTTCAAACGCTTGTGCGAAAGTATTCCGGCGTCAGGCGGCGCGGCCGCCTTTCGGCCAGCGGTCGCGCAGGTCCTTGTCCAGCGCGATGGCCCAGACCGCGAACAGGAAGACGAGGCCGCCGATGACCACCATATTCTCGGCGACGTCCCGGTGCGATGCGAAGCCCAGGACCCACGGCGACGCCACCGCCCACAGCCCAAGCAGGATGTTGACGGCTTCCTCCCACAGCCGGGGCACGTACATCGCTACCGCGGAGAAGAGCATGATCGCAGCACCGAGGAGATGCGCGTTCCATGCTGCGTTCGGCAGTTCATCCGCATAGTGCATGAGCCACGGCGAGGCAAACAACCATGCGCCAAGCAGCAAGTTGAACCAGTCCTGCCAACGATTGGTTTTCACGATTGACCTCCTTTCTCCAAAGTGACATACAAAATAGCGGCAAATGCAGCGGCCCCGGGCGCCCCCCGGGCGCACGGAGCACGCCCAGCCGTGTGCCGAAATAAGGGCGCGACGCAATGAAATCAAGACCCGCAGCGCGGGTGGCGCGCGCGTGTCTCTAGAGGGTATTTTGAGCTAGGGAACAAGTCGTCCGCGCAGCAGCCATACGCGGCTGCCGGCGTTTTGCTTGAGGCTGCTGTTGACCAGCACGACCTCTCCGGTGTCGTTGACTGCCAGCTTTTCCATCAGCAAGCCCTGATGGCTGCCGTTGCCGCCGCCCGCCGGGTCGGCGCTGCCGGGCACCGTCTGCGGCGCGCTGAAACTGCGGCCGCCGTCGCGCGAGACGGTCATGCCGAGGCCGCGCGGACGATCGCGCCGGTCGGGGTACAACTCCCATGACACGAACACCGTGCCGGCGGCATCGACCGCCAGCGAAGGGAATGCGGCGCTCCCCTTGCCCGGCGGCGGCGAGAGATCGCGCGCCGGCTCGAACACCTGGCCGCCGTCCGAGGAGCGTGCATAACGGACGCGGTAGCGCTCGAAGGGGCCGCCTTCGCTTTCCGCATACGCCAGGTGCAGCACGCCGTTGGCGTCGAGCGCGATCTTCGGTGCGTCGGAATAGGACTTGCTGGGGGCAACGATGCGCGGCTGGCCGAAGTTCGCGCCGGCATCGTCGGAGCGCGCCAGGTGAATATCGGCGCCATTGTCCTCGCCGGTGGTCCAGGCAAGGAATACCCGGCGGTCACGCCCTGCCGCGAGTGCCGGCGCGCGTGCCGGCAGGCCCTCGCCGGCAATGCGCTGCGGCGGCGAGAAGCGCTTGCCGCCATCGGTGGAGCGGCTGAACCAGAGCGGGCCGTCGAACTCGGTCCAGGCCGCATACACGGTACCGTCGTCTCCGATCGCCAGGTCGTAGCTGCCGTTATGCCAGTAGTCCTTGCGGATGCGGCCCTTGCCGTCGCCATTGACGGAGTTCGAGAGATTCACCGGTTCGGAGAACGTCGCGCCGCCATCTTCCGAGCGGGCGAAAAACATTTCGCCGCCGTGCGAGCCGCCGGAAAAAATGATTTCCTGCCAGAGAATGAAAACCTGCCGGGGATCGCGCGGCGCGAACGCGATGCGCGGCAGCCAGGAAAAGGTGGCGGGGTTGCGCGAGAGATTGACCGCCGCGCCGGCAGCGGACCCGTCCGCGTTATAGCGCCGGACCAGTACATCCTTGCGCGCCTGGTCCACCCATGCGACGACCGTGGCGCCGCGCGCGTCGATTGCCACCGCGGGATCGTCGACATAGTCGTAACGCGAGTCGTTCTGCTGCCACGGGCCCTTTTCGCCGCGGCCCGCGGCGATCTCGATGCTGCCGTTCCAGGCTACCTGCGCGACGGCGAGGGACACTTGTGACGAGAAAGCGAACAATATTGCCGCAAGGCGCATGGCGGAGTACGGGAAGCGGGGGTCCATCGGTACATCGTATACCCGCGCGCGCCGCAGCTCCAGCCTGCGGCAAGGCAATGCCTAGAGCTTGATCATGCCGAACCATGCCAGGCCGATGCCCAGCGCGACGGAAAACAGCCCGACGCGGTACAGGCGATCTGCGCGTTCCTTCCTCAGGCGCATGCGCTGCTTGAATTTTTCGTTTCTGCTTCGCACCATTGCTCCAGGAAAAATGCGGACTGCCATTTTGCTTTTTTGCAATGGAATGCGCCTTGATTTTCGACAAGCGCCTTACATTCGCGCTTACCAGCGTGCTTACAAGCGCGCCGCCAGTTCCGCCCCTTCGCGAATCGCGCGCTTGGCATCGAGCTCTGCGGCCAGCGCTGCGCCGCCGATCAGGTGGAAACGGGGCGCGCCGCCGTCCTGCTCGGCCGGCATCAGCTCCTTCAGCGATTCCTGGCCGGCGCAGATCACCACGTTATCCACTTCCAGCACGCGATCCTTGCCGTCGACGGTGATATGCAGGCCCTGGTCGTCAACCCTGCGGTATTCGACGCCGGCAATCATCTTCACGCCCTTGCGCTGCAGCGTCGCGCGATGCACCCAGCCCGAGGTCTTGCCCAGCGTGGCGCCCAGGCGCGAAGCCTTGCGCTGCAGCAGGTAGACTTCGCGCACGGGCGCCTCCTGCACCGGTTCGCACAGGCCGCCGTTGACGGTGGCATTCAGGTCCACGCCCCACTCGCCCAGCCAATGCTTCAGCGGCACCGGCAGCGGCACCGCCGGGTCATGCAGCAGGAATTCGCTGACGTCAAAGCCGATGCCGCCGGCGCCGACCACTGCAACGCGCCTGCCGACCGGCGCATTGTTCTTCAGCACGTCGATATACGACAGCACCTTCGGATGCGCAATGCCCTCGATGCGCGGCGTGCGCGGCACGATGCCGGTGGCCACGATCACTTCATCGAAACCCTGCTTCAGCAAGTCTTCGCGCGTGACCCTGCGGCCGAGTTCGAGCCTGACGCCGGTGAGTTCCAGCTTGCGGCGGAAGTAGCGCAGCGTCTCGGCGAATTCTTCCTTGCCCGGCACCCGCATCGCATAGTTGAACTGGCCGCCAATCCGATCGGATGCCTCGAACAGCGTGACCTTGTGGCCGCGCTCGGCGGCCACCGTCGCGGCCGACAGGCCCGCCGGGCCGGCGCCGACCACCGCGACGCGGCGCGCCACCGCGGTCTTCACATACACCAGCTCGGTTTCATGTCCGGCGCGCGGGTTGACCAGGCAGCTGGCGCGCTTGTTGGAAAAGGTGTGGTCGAGGCAGGCCTGGTTGCAGGCGATGCAGGTATTGATTTCATCCACGCGGCCGCCCGCGGCCTTGTTGACGAACTCCGGGTCCGCGAGGAAGGGGCGCGCCATGGAAACCATGTCCGCCTCGCCGCCGGCGATGATGTCTTCCGCCTCGTCCGGCATGTTGATGCGGTTGGACGCCACCACCGGGATGCGGATCTCCTTGCGCAGGCGTCCCGCCAGGCTGCGGAATGCGGCACGCGGCACCGAGGTGACGATGGTGGGCACGCGCGCCTCGTGCCAGCCGATGCCGGTGTTGATGATGGTGGCGCCGGCCTGTTCCAGCGCGCGCGCCACCGCGACCACATCGTCCCAGGTGTTGCCGCCTTCGACCAGGTCGAGCAGCGAATGGCGGTACATGATGATGAAGTCGGTGCCGACCGCCTCGCGCACCTGCCTGACGATTTCCACCGGCAGGCGCATCCGGTTCTCGATCGATCCGCCCCAGCGGTCGGTGCGCTGGTTGGTGCGCGCGCACAGGAACTGGTTGAGCAGGTAGCCTTCGCTGCCCATGATCTCGACGCCGTCGTACCCGGCCTTCTTCGCCAGTTCGGCGCAGCGCACGTAGTCGCGGATGGTTTGCAGGATTCCCTTCTCGTCGAGTTCGCGCGGCTTGAATTTCGAGATCGGCGACTTGACCGGCGAGGCCGACACCACGAAGGGCTGGTAGCCGTAGCGGCCGGCGTGCAGGATCTGCATCAGGATCTTGCCGCCTTCCTCGTGCACCGCGTCGGTGACGCAACGATGGTTGGGCACGTCGAAGATGCTGTTGAGGGTGCCGCCGAAGGGCAGCAGCCAGCCCTGGCGATTGGGAGAAATGCCGCCGGTCACGATCAGGCCGACGCCGCCCTTCGCACGCTCCCGGAAATACGCGGCCAGCTTCGGATAGTGGTAGAAGCGGTCTTCCAGACCGGTATGCATGGAGCCCATCATCACGCGGTTGCGCAGCGTGGTGAAGCCGAGGTCGAGCGGGGCGAGCAGGTGGGGGAAGGATGTTTTTTTCATTGTAGACTCCTACGAGGCGGTACCACTGTGCCGATCCCGCCTGCGCGCATGAAGCATGGTTATGTGCGCAGCGGTTCGTGTCGCTGGAGTCTACCGGATGGGAGTCCGCAATTCTTAGTGGTAACCCACTAATCAGCGCCCCGTGTTCCGCCGGCTGGATTGCCTGGAGCGGCATCGTCGCGCGCCGCCCGTGTCTTCCCGTTACATTTGCTCACGTAACATTTCATAACAAAAACATAACAACTTCATCGTCTTGTCGTTTGTCTCAACATGCAGAAGGGCCCTGCAAGTTCGAAATGATTGTTGATATTTCCAATGAGAGGACGCCATGTTGAAAAAAACCGTATCCCTGGCCGTGATTTCCGCATTCGCGTTTGGCCTTGCCGCATGTGACGTGGAAAAGAAGCAGGAAGGCAGCCTGGACCTGCCGAAGTATGAAGTCGACAAGAAGCAGGCAGGCAACGTGAAGCTGCCCGAGTACGACGTCAAGACGCCCGACGTCGCGGTGAACAAGGAAGAGCGTACCATCGACACCCCCACCGTGAAGAAGGAAGAGCGCAAGGTGACGGTGCCCGACGTCGACGTGAAGCCTGCGCAGGAAAAGTAAGGTTTGCTGCCCCCGTTTGCCCCCTTGCTGGGGTAACTTGATGCACCTCCGGCGACGGAGGTGCTTTTTTCCTTATCCGCCGGCGGCGCCCGCTGCGCGGAACCGCAGGTAATCCTCCGCACTCTGCCTTGGCCGTTCGATCATCGGCAGGTGTCCCACGCCGGGCATCACGATCACTTGCGAGCGCGGCAGCAGCTTGTGCAGCACATCCGCGGTGCCGACATGGATCACGCGGTCCTGCTCGCCCCAGACGATGAGCGTGGGGACCGCCAATCCCTTGATCCGCTCCTCGACCGAATCGGTGGCGATCTTCACGAAGATGCGTTCCTCCAGATCGGCGTTGCGGATGCGCTCCTGCGCCAGCACATTGAGGATGGGGCGCGGCACGAAGGGCGGGTCCTGCATCACGAACGCGAAGGTCTGCGCGAATTCCTCTTCGCTGCGCGCGATCAGCGGGTTCTGGCCGCGCTCGAGGATGAGGTGCGCCAGCTCGCTCTTCGGCGCGTTCCAGATGCCTGCGGGATCGAGCAGCCACAGGCTGGCGACTTCTGACGGATAGCGCGCCGCATACGCCATCGCGATCTGTCCGCCCATCGAATTGCCGCCAAGGTGGATGGTGCGGATGCCCAGCGCCTGCGCCAGCGCATGCAGGCGTTCCGCCTGCGCGAGCGGGGTGTAGTCGGCGTCCCGCGGCCGGGCCGATTCACCGAAGCCGATATGGTCGGGCACGATCACGCGGTAGTGCGGCGTCAGGTAGCGCGCGGTGCGCGTGAAATTATCCTTGTTGCCGCCAAAGCCGTGCAGCAGCATCAGCGGCTCGCCCTGGCCGCCCTCCAGGAACGCATAGCGCAGGCCGCCCGGCAGTTCGATTTCCTTGCGCACCAGGTCCGCCATCCGGCGCTCGGCGCCAATAGCCAGCGCCGCGACCTGCTTGAAGGCGCTCGCACAGCCGGAGAGGAAGACCAGCATGAGCAGCATCGAAAACACGGCACGTAATCGGATCGGCATCGGGAACATCCTTTCGGTCAAAATCGCTGGCAGCGTCGCCCGCGGCATGCGGACGCGTCCCTTACCCTAGCCAGCGCCTGCTCCATCGCCTTGAGCGAGGTCAGGCCCGGCGGGAAGTGGCACTGCGCGGTCAAAAAATTACCTTGGTGCAAGCGTTGCACGCATGCATGAACTGCTCTATAACGATGCGTGGCCTGCCACCTCGCGGGCGCAAGGAGCTGATGCATTGATTGAACAGGTAACGAAGACCGGCCTCTTTCCTTCCGGCGGCGGACGCATGGGACAGCACATGCGCGCCCACGACTGGTCGGTGTCGCCGCTCGGCCCGCCTGCCGACTGGCCTCCTGCTTTGCGCGCCGCGGTGGCGCTGATCCTCGATTCCCGCTTCCCGATGTGCATCGCCTGGGGTCCGGACCTTGCCCTGCTCTACAACGACGCCTGCATCGACGTGGTCGGCGCCCGCCATCCGGCCGCGCTCGGCCGTCCCGCGGAGGAAGTGTGGCCCGACGCGTGGGACGCTATCCGCCCCCTCGCTGCCAGAGCCTTGTCGGGAGAAACGGTTTACTTCGAAAACCAACCACTGATCATCGAACGCAACGGCTACCGGGAGCGCGCCTGGTTCACCTTTTCGTATTCCGCGTTGCGCGACGACGGCGGCATGCCGGCGGGCGTGCTGTGCACCTGCACCGACACGACCGCCAACGCGTCGAACCAGCGGCGCCAGGCATTCCGCATCCGCTTCGAAGACCGCCTGCGCCATGTGCAGCATCCGGACGACGTGATGCGGGTGGTTGCCGAGATGCTGGGTCGCCACCTGCAGGTTGATCGTGCCGGTATCGTCGAGCTGCTGCCGGACAAGGCAACCCTGCTGTTCCAGCGCGACTGGACCAGCAGCCGTCTGGCCAGCGTTTCCGGCCGCCGTTTTCCGCTCGTTGCGATCCGCTCGGGGCTGGTCGATGGCCTGCGCGCGGGGCGCACGATGGTGATCAACGACATCGAGGAACACGGCTTCGCCGACGATGGCCCCTATCCGCAGTTCCAGGTGCGCGCCAGCATCACCGTGCCGCTGATCCGCGAAGACGGTTTCACCGGTGCGCTGTACGTGCACAGCGCGGTGCCGCGCCGCTGGCGCGAGGACGAACAGATGCTGGTGCGCGAAGTCGCCGAGCGTGCCTGGGATGCAATCAAGCGCTCGCGCGCGCAGGCCGCGCTGGCGGCGAGCAATGCGCGCTTCCGCGCCGCTATCGACGCGGTCGAGGGCGTGCTGTGGACCAGCGATCCGGCCGGCAGGATGGTCGGCGAGCAGCCGGGCTGGGCCTCGCTCACCGGCCAGGCCGAGGCGCAATACCGGGGTTACGGCTGGCAGGACGCGATCCATCCGGAGGACGCGGCGGCGACCGTGGAGGCGTGGCGGCAGGCGATCGTCGAACGCAAGAGCTTCCTGTTCGAGCACCGGCTGCGGCGCCACGACGGCGAATGGCGCCGCTATACGGTGCGCGCGATCCCGACAATGAATGCCGACGGCAGCGTGCGCGAATGGGTCGGCGTGCATACCGATATCACCGACCTGCGCCGGACCGAGGAAACGCTGCGCCGGCTGAACGCGGGACTGGAGCTGGGCATCCAGGAAAGCCTGCGCGAACGCGACCGGCTGTGGCGGATGTCGCAGGACATCCTCGCCGTGGCCTCGCTCAAGGGGCGCTTCCTGAACGTCAATCCGGCGTTCACCGCCATCCTCGGATGGACCGAGCAGGAAGCGACGAGCGTGCCCTTCGTCGCGCTGACCCATCCGGAAGACCGCGACGAACTGGCGCACAAGCTTGCGGTACTCGGCCAGGGACTGCCGCTGGTGCGCTATGAAGTGCGCAGCCTGCACAAGGACAGCGGCTTCCGCTGGCTGTCCTGGACGGTGGTGCCGGAGGGCGACCTGCTGTACGGCGTCGCGCGCGACATCACGCTGGAAAAACAGCAGGCGCAGGCGCTGCGCCATGCGGAAGACGCGTTGCGCCAGGCGCAGAAGATGGAAGCGGTCGGCCAGCTCACCGGCGGCATCGCGCACGACTTCAACAATCTTCTGGCGAGCATGGTGAGCAACCTGGAGTTGATGAAGCTGCGCATCGCGATGGGCCAGGGCGCGGACATCGAGCGTTATATCGATGGCGCGCTCGCGGTCGCCGGGCGCGCTGCCGCGCTTACCCACCGGCTGCTCGCGTTTTCGCGCCGCCAGACGCTCGACCCGCGCCCGGTCGACGTCAACCGCCTGGTGGCATCGATGACCGAGCTGATCCAGCGCACGGTCGGGCCGGCGGTGCAGGTGGACGCGCGCCTCGGCGAGCAGGTATGGACCACGCGCTGTGATCCGAACCAGCTCGAGAGCGCGCTGCTCAACCTGGCCATCAACGCGCGCGACGCCATGCCCGACGGCGGGCGGCTGGCCATCGTCACCGAGAACATCGTGGTGGATGACGCCTATGCGTCGCAGTATCCGGACGTCGCGCGCGGCGAGTACGTCGCGGTCAGCGTGGCCGACACCGGTACCGGCATGACGCCGGAAGTGGCTGCGCGCGCCTTCGACCCGTTCTTCACCACCAAGCCGATCGGCCAGGGCACCGGCCTCGGCCTGTCGATGATCTACGGTTTCGTCAAGCAGTCGGGCGGCCACATCCGCATCTACTCGGAACCGGGACGGGGTACAACGGTACGGATGAAGCTGCCGCGCAGTCTTGCATCCGCGGAGCAGGACGAACACGGCGGCGCCGGAGGCGCGACGGGCGACGCGCCCGCCGGCACCGGCCTGCTGATCGTCGATGACGAGGCGCCGCTGTGCGCGATGCTGGCGGAAATGATGCAGGCGCGCGGCTACCGTGTGCTGCAGGCGGAAGACGCGGCGCAGGCGATGCGGCTGCTGGATTCGGACGCGGCGGTGGATTTGCTGGTCACCGACATCGGGCTGCCGGGCGGCATGAGCGGGCACCAGCTGGCCGAAGCCGCGCTGCACCTGCGCCCTTCCTTGCACATTCTGTTCATCACCGGCTACGCGGAAGATGCGGCGACGCGCGATGGCCTGCTCGCGCCTGGAATGCAGGTGATGACCAAGCCGTTTTCGCTCGATGCATTCGCCGCGAAGGTGCGCGCGATGCTGGCGCCGGGGCAATAACGCGCACGCTAGCCTTCCTCGACGTCGATGCCGAGGTCGATGCCGCCGGTGTCGGTGACGGGGCGCAACGCGGTGGCGTGACCGACGAACGGCACGCGCTCCTGCCAGCCGCCGTTGCGTACCGGAACCAGCCAGTAGCCCTCCTCGTCATGTGCTACCCAGTAAGGCGGCTTGCGCGTATATTCATACAGCTTTACCATCGTTCCCCCGCAGCGGCGGGATGCAGGGGCGTCGATAATGATACCCGTCAATTCCCGCCCACCTTTCTCGAAACATAATAGCGGGTATTGCCCACGCCACGGATGACAACAGGAGCGACGCGATGACGACACCGGATTCCCCTCACGGCAATGCCGGCGGCACCCGTATTCTGGTGGTCGACGACAACATCGACGCGGCAGTGTCCGCCGCGGAAATCCTGCGCCTGCTTGGCAATGAAGTTTCAGTAGCGCATGACGGCATGTCGGCGATCCGCACCGTGGAAGAATGGCAGCCGAAGGTCGTGCTGCTCGATATCGGTCTGCCCGGCATCGACGGCTACGAAGTCGCGCGGCGGATCCGGCTGCAGCCGGCCGGCAGGAACGTGCGGCTGGTGGCGCTGACCGGCTGGGGGCAGGACCGTGACCGCCGGCTGGCGGCGGAGGCGGGCTTCGACGCACACTGGGTCAAGCCGGTCGGCATCGACAAGCTCAAGGAACTCGGCGCCTCGCCCGCCGCGTAATACACCAGCGCGCCGCCCCTGCGTCACGTCGTCAGCGCGTGCGCGACGACAACACGATGCCCCCGACGATCAGCGCAAACGCCACCGCGTGATACGCATGCGGCGTTTCGCCGAGGAACGCGGAAGACATCATTGCGGCAAACAGCGGCGTGAGGTTGTTGAAGAAGGCAGCGATGTTCGGCCCGACGCGCTGCACGCCGGCGCCCCAGCAGCGGAAGGCGATGATCGCCGGCCCGACGGCGACATACAGCAGCGCCGCCCCCAGTCCCCAGCTCCAGTCAATCCGCGCATCGGTCCACACCCATTCCGCCGCCGCGAACGCGCCCGACCAGAGCACGCCGAAGCTCACCTGCGCCAGCAGGAAGGCCGCCCAGTCGGCGCGGATCGATTCCGGTTCCTTGCGTCCCAGGAGCAGCCAGCTGTAGACCGACCAGGCAATGGTGGCCAGCACCATGAACAGGTCGCCCGGCACCAGGCGCAGCACGAGCAGCTGCTGCCATTGCCCGCGGCTCAGCACCACCAGCACGCCGGCAACCGACAAGGCGGCGCCGGCGACCTGGGTGCGCGAGACCGACGCCCGGAAGAACAACCAGCCGATCAGCAGCATCCAGACCGGCATGCTGGCCGCGACCAGCGTCACGTTGATCGGCGTCGAGCTTTGCAGCGCCAGGTATTGCAGCGCGTTGTACATGCCCACGCCGAGCAGGCCGAGGATCGCGAAGCGCCGCCAGTGCGCGCCCAACCCGCTGCCCGGGCGGTAGACCTGCCCTGCGAGCGGCAGCAGGATCAGGAGCGCGATCGCCCAGCGCAGGAAGTTGAGCGTGATCGGCGGCACCATCGCATTCACCATCCGGCCGACCACCGCATTGCCGGCCCACAGCAGGGGCGGAACGACGAGCATCAGGGCAGTGGCGGGCGTGAGGCGCTGGTTCATGCGGCAAAACGGGAGAAAAAGTCGGGGAACGCGGGCGAACGGGTCTTGCAAACAAGGCTATGAGGATACTTGATTTCCTGCATGCCCGCCGTGGACGTGCCGCCGCACCGGGCGCCGTTGCACGCGCCGCGCCGCTTCGCCATAATGCAGGACACCCTCCACATCGCCTTTGCCGTTCCGGCCGCGGCGCCCGGCGATTTGCCAAGATGAACAGAACGCTGGAAAACCGCTTCTACTACCTCGACAACTTCCACACCGTCGTCACCTGGGTCAGGGACCGCCATGCGGCGCTGCTGGACGGGGAAGAACAGGCATTCATCGAGCGCTTCCTCGCGCTGGAACAGCCATCGCGCGCGCTCCTGGTGCGCATGGTGATGCGTAAAGGGGAACTGTTCCGGTCCGGAAAACTGCGCTATGAAGAAATCGGCGATACCCGGCTGGCCGCTGCGCCGCTGGTGCGCGCCGGCTGGGTGGACGAGCGTCCGCCGCTGACGCTGGACGAGCTGTTTTGCCTGCTGACCAGGGCGGAAATCGATGGCCTGTTTCGCGATGCATTACCCGGCCGCGCCGCGCGCAAGGCCGAACAACTGGAGGCGCTGCGTGCCGTCTATCCCGGCGCGCGCTGCTTCGACGCCTGGCATCCGGCTTCCGGCGAGTGCGTCTACCGCCTGCAGCTGTCGGCGCTGTGCGACCGGCTGCGCCTGCTGTTCTTCGGCAACCTGCACCAGGACTGGTCCGAGTTCGTGCTGTCCGACCTCGGCATCACCCGCTACGAGAAAGTGGAATTCTCCGTCAGCTCGCAAGCCTTCCACAACCGCGCGGACGTCGATGCCTACCTGCACCTGTGGCGCTGCCGGGAGCGGCTGGACGCCGGCGAGGATGCGGATGCGGTGCTCGCCGACCTGCCGCCTGCTCCGTACGAAAACGACTGGCTGGAACAGCGGCGCCGGAAATTCCTGTTCCAGGCCGCGCAGCAGCATGAGCGGGCGCAGCAATGGGAAAAGGCGCTGGCGCTCTACGCCGGCCTGCGCCATCCCGGTGCGAGGATACGGCAGATCCGCATGCTGGAACGTATCGGCGACGATGCGGCGGCCTTCGCGCTCGCCCGCAGCGCAAGCGCTGCGCCGGAGAGCGAAGCGGAAAGCCAGCAGCTGCTGCGCATGCTGCCGCGCCTGCAGCGCCGGCTCGGTCATCCGAAAACGCCGGCGCGGCAGCCGGCGCCGGCCGAACGCATTGACCTTTGCCTGCCGCAGCCACGGTCCGCGTACTGCGTCGAGGAGCTGGTGCGCGCGCACCTCGCGCGCGCCGACGCTCCCGCCTGCTATGTCGAAAACACGCTGATCAATTCCCTGTTCGGGCTGCTGTGCTGGGACGCGGTGTTCGCCGCGGTGCCGGGCGCGTTCTTCCATCCTTTCCACAGCGGGCCGGCAGACCTGCATGCCGCCGATTTCGCCGCCCGCCGCAAAACGCAGTTCGACGCCTGCTTCGCGGCCCTCGAGTCGCCGCTGTACAAGGACATCATCCGGCAGCGCTTCCGCGACAAGGCGGGCATCCAGTCGCCGTTCGTGTTCTGGGATGTCCTCGACGCGCCGCTGCTCGAGCTCGCGCTCGACTGCATCCCGGCGGCGCACCTGCGCAAGTGGTTCGAGCGCATGCTGCAGGACATCCGCGCCAACCGCGCAGGTTTTCCCGACCTGATCCAGTTTTATCCGCGGGAAAAGCGCTACCGCATGATCGAGGTGAAGGCGCCCGGCGACCGCCTGCAGGACAACCAGGTGCGCTGGCTGGAATACTGCGCCGCGCACGGCATGCCGGTCGCGGTGTGCCGGGTGCAGTGGCTGGAGGATGGCGCATGACTTACACGGTGGCGGTGCGCGCGCTGACCGAGTTCACCGCCAAGCGCGGCGACCTCGACCTGCGCTTCACGCCCGCGCCCAGTTCGCAGGAGGGCATCGCCGGCCACGCTACCGTCACCGCGCGCCGCGCCCCCGGCTACCAGGCCGAGGTCAGCCTTGCCGGCGGCTACAGGCACCTCGCGGTGCGCGGCCGGGCCGACGGCTACGACCCGGCGCGCAACCAGCTCGAAGAAATCAAGACCTACCGCGGCGATCTCGACCGCATGCCGGACAACCACCGCCAGTTGCACTGGGCACAGCTGAAGGTGTACGGCTGGCTCATGTGCGAGAAGCTGGCACTGCCGGAAATCCGGCTTGCGCTGGTGTATTTCGACATCGGCAGCCAGAAGGAAACCGTGCTGGCCGAAGTGCATACGGCCGCCGCGCTGCGGGCTTTTTTCGAGGAGCAATGCGAGCGTTTCCTCGCATGGTCGGAGCAGGAGCTCGCGCACCGTGCGGCGCGCGATGCGGCCTTGCAGGCGCTGCGCTTTCCGTACCCGGAGTTCCGCAGCGGCCAGCGCGCGCTCGCCGAAGCGGTGTACCGCGCGGCCGGCGGCAAGCGCTGCCTGCTGGCGGAGGCGCCGACCGGCATCGGCAAGACGATGGGCACCCTGTTCCCAATGCTGAAAGCCTGCCCGGGCCAAAAGCTGGACAAGGTATTCTTCCTCGCCGCCAAGACGCCGGGGCGCCGGCTGGCATTCGACGCGGTCGGCCAGTTGCGCGCCGCGGCGCCCGCGCTGCCGCTGCGCGTGCTCGAGCTGGTGGCGCGCGACAAGGCTTGCGAGCATCCGGACAAGGCCTGCCACGGCGAGTCCTGCCCGCTCGCGCAGGGTTTCTACGACCGGCTGCCGCAGGCCAGGCAGGCAGCGCTCGGGCGCGTCGTGCTCGACAAGGAGAGCTTGCGCGCGGCGGCGCTGGAACAGCGCGTCTGCCCCTATTATCTGGCGCAGGACCTGGCGCGCTGGTGCGACGTGGTGGTCGGCGACTACAACTACTACTTCGACGGCAGCGCGCTGCTGCATGCGCTCGCAGTTGCCAATGAATGGCGGGTGGCGGTGCTGGCGGATGAGGCGCATAACCTGGTCGAACGCGCGCGCAAGATGTACAGCGCGGAACTGGACCAGCGCGCATTCCGCGTCCTGCGCCGCGCCGCGCCCGCCGCGCTGAAGACCAGCCTCGACCGGCTGAACCGCCAGTGGAATGCGCTGAACAGGGCGCAGCAACGCGACTACCAGGCAGGGACGGAGCTTCCCGCCGCCTTTGGCGGCGCGCTGCTGCAGACGACGGCCGACATCAGCCACTACATGGCCGACCAGCCGGCCGCCAACGACAGCGCGCTGCTGCAGTTCTACTTCGATGCGCTGCACTTTACCCGCATGGCCGAGCTGTTCGGGCCGCACTCGCTGTTTGACGTCACGAAGCTCCCGGCCAACGGCGCGCGTGCGGCGGAATCGGTGCTGTGCATCCGCAATGTCGTCCCGGCATCTTTCCTTGCGCCGCGCTTTGCCGCCGCGCACGGCGCGGCACTGTTCTCCGCCACGCTGCAGCCTTCCCGGTATTACCTGGACATGCTCGGCCTGCCGCAGGAGACGGTCTGCATCGACGTGGAGTCGCCGTTCGATGCCTCGCAGCTGCGGGTGAAGGTGGTGCGCGGCATCTCGACGCGCTTTCGCGACCGCGACGCGTCGCTCGCGCCGATCGCCGACCTGATTGCCCGCCAGTATGCGGCGCAGCCCGGCAATTACCTCGCCTTCTTCAGCAGTTTCGAATACCTGCAGAAGGCGGTCGATGC
The DNA here is from genome assembly GCF_035627455.1 of Noviherbaspirillum sp. Lineage (GTDB taxonomy): Bacteria > Pseudomonadota > Gammaproteobacteria > Burkholderiales > Burkholderiaceae_D > Noviherbaspirillum. The sequence goes on along the minus strand of NZ_DASPLS010000069.1, from coordinate 17,835 downwards.
GCTGCGCATGCGCCATCCGGACGTCCCGCTGCGGGCGCAGTCGCGCGGCATGAGCGAAGCGGAGCGCGACGCCTTCCTCGCGCACTTCACGCCGGACGGCCGCGTTGTCGGCTTCGCGGTGCTCGGCGGCAGCTTCGGCGAGGGCATCGACCTGCCAGGCGAGCGGCTGATCGGCGCCTTCATCGCCACGCTCGGACTGCCGCAGCTCAATCCGGTCAACGAAGAGATCATGGAACGCATGGAGACGAGCTTCGGCGCGGGCTACGATTACACCTACCTGTATCCGGGAATACAGAAGGTGGTGCAGGCCGCCGGCCGCGTAATCCGCACCGGTTCCGACCGCGGCGTGCTCTATCTGATCGATGACCGCTTTGCGCGCCCGAATGTGCTGCAGTTGCTGCCGCGCTGGTGGCAGGTGGAGCAGTGATCCGCTTGCCGCCTGTCATGCGCGCGCCGCGGGGATTTATTGCACCCTTTTCAATGTCCAACCGCGGCGGTTGAACCGGGCTGGTGTCGCATCGCCCAGCCTGTCCGTGCAGATATGCCGGCGTCGCGCGCAGCGCGGGGAGCAATGCAATGAGGCCGTCAGAGGCGTGCATTCCGGTCGGCCGCACAGATCAGGGAGCAGATAGCGCCTTCAGAGCGCAATCGTGATTCTTCATGAATGGAGACCCTATGGGATGGTTGGCACGTCGTGACGCACCATCGCCTTCCGCATGCAGCGCCGTGGAAGGCATTCGCAAGCAGGCTGTCCTGCCGCTTGCTTCATTCCTCGCAGCAGCATTTCTCCTCGTTTACCACCAGAATGCAGCTGCGCAGCCTGCAGGCATGCAGGCGATGGGGGAAAACGAACTGCGCGCCGTCTCGGCGCGCGGCCTGTACGACCGTTACTTCGACCAGGTATCGAAATACCTGGTGCAAGGCACCACAGCCGAAGTCCTCGGCAGCCTGGCGACGCTGTTCAGCCCGATGACGAACCTGCTCGAAGGCACTTTCAGCATCAAGAACCCCTCCTACAACCCGGTCAATCCTTTCGTCATTGTCGGCGAAGACGGCGCCGGACTGATCCACCGGCCGGCCGGCGTCGAGGAAATCGCCGTGCGCGAGATCCGCATGCGGGGCAGCAAGGGGCCGAGCTTCGGTGATGTTACGATACGCAATATCAATCTGAGCGGCACGACGATCCGCGTCGCGCGCCGCTAGCCAGTCCCGGCCCGGGTGGGGCGGCGGGCCCGCCTTTCACCCGGTCCGACCTCCCTCCGGTCCGCCGCGGGCATTCGACACGAGGGGAAAACAATCCATGCCGCACGACATCAGCCTGATCACGACGATTGCCGCCGCGCTCGGACTGGGCCTGCTGTGCGGGATGGCCGCCATCCGGCTGAAGCTGCCGCCGCTGGTCGGCTACCTCGTGGCCGGCATCGCCATCGGGCCGGCCACGCCGGGCTTCGTCGCCGACATGAAACTCGCGTCGCAGCTTGCCGAGATCGGCGTGATGCTGCTGATGTTCGGCGTCGGACTGCATTTCTCGCTCGACGACCTGCTGGATGTGCGCAAGATCGCGTTGCCGGGCGCGGTGCTGCAGATCGCCGCCGCCACCGGACTAGGCATGGCGCTGGCGTATGCGGTCGGTTGGGACCTCGGCGCCGGCATCGTGTTCGGCCTCGCGCTGTCGGTCGCCAGCACGGTGGTGCTGCTGCGCGCGCTCGAAGACCGCGGGATTCTCGACTCGTTCAACGGTCGGGTCGCGGTCGGCTGGCTGGTGGTCGAGGACCTGGTCACGGTGCTGGTGCTGGTTCTCCTGCCGCCCCTGTCCGGCTGGCTCGGCGGAAAGAGCGCGGGCACGGACGGCAGCCTCCTGCTGACGCTGGCCGTGACGCTCGGCCAGGTCGGGGCCTTCATCGCGTTCATGCTGATCGTCGGGCGCAAGCTCTTTCCCTGGCTTCTATGGCGGGTCGCGCGCACCGGCTCGCGCGAGCTCTTCACGCTGTGCGTGATCGCGGCCGCGGTCGGCATCGCCTACGGGTCGTCGGAACTGTTCGGCGTTTCCTTCGCACTGGGCGCCTTTTTCGCCGGCATGGTGCTGCGGGAGTCCGAACTGAGCCACCGGGCAGCGCAGGAATCGCTGCCGCTGCGGGACGCGTTCTCGGTATTGTTCTTCGTGTCGGTGGGAATGCTGTTCGAGCCGCAGGTCATCCTGCAGCGCCCGCTGGAGGTGCTGGCCGTCGTCGCCATCATCGTGCTCGGCAAGTCGCTTGCCGCCTTCCTGCTGGTGCTGGCGCTGCGCTATCCGCTGTCGACCGCGCTGACGGTCTCCGCCAGCCTGGCGCAGATCGGCGAGTTTTCCTTCATCCTGGCAGCGCTCGGCGTGTCGCTGCAACTGCTGCCGCCCGAGGCGCAAAGCCTGATCCTGGCCGGCGCGATCATTTCCATTGCGCTGAACCCGCTGGTCTTCGCGACCATCAAGCCGCTGGAAGAGCGGGTGCTGGCGCATTCCGCGCTCGCGAACAAGCTGGCGCGGCCGGACGACCCGCTGGCGGAACTCCCGAGCAGCACAGACCAGGCGAAACTGAGCGGGCAGGTAGTGCTCGTCGGTTACGGCCGGGTCGGCCGCTGCATTGCAGAGGAACTCGGCCGGCGCGGCATCCACTTTGTCGTCACCGATGAAAACCGCGACCGGGTGGATGAATTGCGCCGGCAGGGGATTCCCGCAGTCGCCGGCAATGCGGCCGAGCCGGCCGTCCTGATCCAGGCGCATATCGCGCGCGCGAAGATGCTGGTCGTCGCGACGCCGGATACGGTGGCGGTACGGCGCATGGCGGAAATCGCGCGCGCGCTCAATCCGTCCGTCGAGTGCGTATTCCGCAGCCACAGCGAACAGGAGGCAACCCTGATGGAAAACGAACGAATCGGAAAGGTGTTCGTGGGAGAAAGGGAGCTGGCGCAAGGCATGACCAGGCACATCGTCGCCAGGCTCGAATACCAGGAACACGGCACCGTGTCGAAGTAGACGCGGTGCAAGGCCTGCCGGGAAGGGGAACGCGCGGGCAGACCGCATCCGGTGGACCTGAAGTCCCCCGGACGCGCTGCTGCCCTTATGTCTTGCCGGCCGTCTGGTCGGCGCCGCTGCCGGTATGCCTGCTACCCTGCTCGGTACGCGACTTGCCGGGCGGCGTGCGCTTCGTATTCTTGAACTCGCTGTACTTCGTCCCGGCCTTGTCGGCGGGATACTTGTTTTTCGTATTTGCGGCCATGGAAAATCCTTCCTGAAAGAGGGTTGCACCGATTCCATTAGTTAGGCCGGCGTGGATAAGGTTTCAGCTTCTTTCGCCATGCCCCGGCACGATTCGGGGCACGGCCGAAAATACCCGGTTGCAAAATTGTCCGTCCGTGCGCGCACACCTTGATCTTTCCCCGCCACCTTCCTACTATGCTGTATATTTATACAGTTAAAATGCGTTCATGCCGGACTACGACTCTCATCCCCGACAATTGCATTACCTGCCGCCGCCGCGCAAGGGCCGCGGCGCGGTGACCAATCTGCAGGGCCGCTACGAAACGCAGCTGCGCGAGCGTTTCGACGACGGCTGGGCAGATGGCGCGGACGACAACGGCGATGCGGCGCCGCTGCGGCAAACCGGAATCACGGAAGAACACGCGCGCAGCATCCTGACCCGCAACACGTCGCCCGACGTGCCGTTCAACGTCTCGCTCAACCCCTACCGCGGCTGCGAGCACGGCTGCATCTATTGCTTTGCGCGGCCGACGCACAGCTACCTGCAACTGTCGCCGGGGCTCGATTTCGAAACCCGGATCTTTGCGAAGGTGAATGCCGCCGAACAGCTGCGCCGCGAACTGGCGCGCCCCTCCTACGTCCCGGAAGCGATCGCGCTCGGCGTCAATACCGACGCCTACCAGCCCTGCGAGCGCCGGCTGCGCATTACGCGCGGCGTGCTCGAGGTGCTGCACGACTGCGGGCACCCGGTGGCGGTGATCACCAAGTCCGCACTGGTCGAACGCGACATCGACCTGCTGGCCGCGATGGCGGCCAAACGCCAGGCGGTTGCCGCGGTCACGATCACGACGCTCGATGCGGACATTGCGCGCACCCTTGAACCGAGGGCCGCGGCGCCGGCGCGCCGGCTGCGCACCATCCGTACGCTGGCCGATGCCGGCATCCCGGTCGGGGTGAGCATCGCGCCGGTGATACCCTTCGTGACGGAACCGGACCTGGAGCGCGTATTGGCCGCCGCAGCGGAAGCGGGCGCGGTCGACGCCAGCTATATCGTGCTGCGCCTGCCGTGGGAAGTGAATCCCTTGTTCGTGCAGTGGCTGCAGGCGCACTTTCCGGAGCGCGCGCAGCGGGTGATGAACCGGGTGCGCGAGATGCGCGGCGGAAAGGACTACGATGCCGACTTTCGCCTGCGCATGCGCGGCGAAGGGGTATGGGCAGACCTGCTGCGGCAGCGCTTCGAAAAGGCCGCGCAGCGGCTCGGCCTCGGCTCACGCTCGGACGCCTATACCGCGCTCGACCCGTCGAATTTCCGCCCGCCGCCGGCATTGCGGCAGCAGGCGCCGGAGGGGCAGCTCCGGCTGTTCTGAGCGCGGCAGCAGTGCGCTGTTTTCTTTGCTATCGTGGAGGCCGCAGCAGCTTTCATTCACGGAGCAGTAATGATGATGTCCCTGACCCGCCTATCCATGCCGGCGCTCGCGCTTGCGTGCGCTCTTGCGCCCGTGCACGCGGCCGATCGCTACGCCCACCTTTACGGCGATCCCGTGCCCGACGCCCTCGCGCTGCGCACCATCGTGATCACGCCGCAGACGCGTCATGTGAATGCGGAAGGCGGCGAGGTGATCCGCTTCATCGTCGGCGATCGCAGCTTCTCGTGGGCGTTCAACATCGCGCGCACGGTGCACGCATTCGACCTGAACACGGTGGCGCCGCCGGGCCTGCTGCAGCAGACGGTGCGCGCGTATGTGCTGCCCGATCCGAAGTATGTGACCGCGCCCTGACTGCAAAAGTTGATACGCGAACACTTCTTGATCGCCGTCATCGTGCAGTCACAAAGTCCGCGTACCATTGCTTCATCTGCGGTACATGCAACCGATATGCATGACGGCAGTATGGTGTGCCGCCGATCCCGAACAGACACGGGGCGGCACACCGACCACCCCCATGCCGCATGCCGCGCGCCTCACCCGCTTTCCTCCCGCCTTGCCGTTTTCCCGCCCGTCTTGCTGCTCCGCAAGTCTTGCGCCGCAGGCCCGTAAACGACTGAAGCCGGCATGCGCCGGCTTCAGCAGGTTTCACTGGTTGGGCATCAACCGGTCACAGTGAAGATTGCGTTGGTATCGGCAACCAGGCTGTTGACGCCGGTCAGCTGCACCATTTGCGAAGAGTTGCTGTAGGCGTTCCAGTACACCAGCACATGGCTCGGCTGGTCCCAGAACCATTCGCCGTGCTCGTTGACAGCGGCTGCGCCGATTTCCGGGGTGCGGCGGAAATCGCCGTTGGTGTCGTCCGGGATCGCGACACTGATCTGGTCGCTCGCGGTCAGGCCATTGATCACCTTCCAGTTGGCGGCGTCGGAAGCGCCGAACACGAAGCGATCGGAACCCGCGGTGCCGGTACCGGTCGCCTGGCCGTTCGCCGCGATCGGCGTCGGGGTGGCGCGATCGATTGCCGCCAGGCCCGCGGTCAGGCTGGCCGGGTCGCCGTTGATCGATTCCATCAGCACGTGCTGCTCATGCTCGCCGATATCGACGCCGCGCTGCAACTGCAGGTCGGCGGAATAGGTGGCCGCCTGCAGGCGATTGACCACGAAAGCCTTGCCCTCGGTGCCATCCGGCGCGTTGATGCCGGCATCGATCATCTTGATCACGACCCGGCCGCGCTGCTCGCCAGCGGTAAGCTGGCTGTTCCAGTAAGCAAGGCCGGCGGCGTCCGGCTGCTTGCCGAAGACATTGCTGTACACGGCGGTGAGGAAGGCGGCATTCGACATCGCGTCAGGATAGATTTCCTTGACAATCGGCAGGCTGAAGATCGTGTCGACGATCTCGTTCATCGGCTTGCCGGCCCTGAGCTCTGCGTCCCAGTATTCGAGGCCGGATTTTTCCGGCGCGCGGTTGAATGCGCCGAGGTAGAGCTTGGTGATGCTGGTCTGCGTGGCAGTCAATGCCATGATCTGATCTCCTGAAAAAAACTGGTGACGGTCGTTGCGCGGAACACGTACAGCGGCGCTGTGTGCCGATGCACGGTCCCTGCAAACACCGCGGCAAAAAAGACGAAGATGCTTCCTGGGCCGGCCCGGCCGGCAAGGACAGAAGGCGGGGCGTTGTCGACCTTGCCTTTTTCCTCGTCGCAGAGACGATGATAGGCAGTGGACGTCCGGCAAGTTTGACGAGAGGCAAAGGAAAACCGCAGGAGTGTGGATCTACATCAACATTGCTGCTGGTTGAGTAAACAGGCAACGTTTCCGTGAAGAGGAATTCAGGCAGCCGCGTACTGCCCGACACCGGGCGAAGGCAAGCCGCGCAGCTTTCCGGTTTTATTGATCTGGGTCATGTCTTTGCAAGCAGTCAACGGCATATCATTTTTCTGCACGCCCGGGGGCATTGCTGCTCCCGTGAACCTGCATGGAAAGCCGGCGTCTACTGCAACAGCAGCGTACGGCCACCCGTTGCCGGCAGCGGCAGCGGTTCCCTATCGTCCCTTATGGAGCAACTGAATGAATCTGATGATCACCGGACATCACGTCGATGTCAGCCCCGCACTGCGCGAATACGTTGAAAACAAGCTCGAACGCGTGGTGCGCCACTTCGACCAGATCATCGACATCGCGGTGATACTCGGCGTCGAAAAGCCGTCCGAAAAGGACAAGCGCCAGCGCGCCGAAGTCAACGTCCGGTTGAAAGGCAACGTCATCCACGTCGAACATTTCGCCGAAGACCTGTACGCGGCGATCGACGGCCTGGTCGACAAGCTCGACCGCCAGGTGCTCAAACACAAGAGCAAGGTGCAGGATCACCAGCACGAAGCGATCAAGCACGTCAGCGAGTAAGCCGGAACGGCGGCATGCGCGTCACACGTGTTGCCGCCGCCTTTTTTCCTGCGCCTGCCCGGCCTTCGTGGTGTACGGCAGGAACAGGCTGAGCACCTGGGAGAATCCCCAGTCCAGGTGCTCCGGCGTGACCTTGCCGATGTTGTGGCGCGAGTCGAGGTAATCCAGCCAGTAGCTGGAAATGATCCAGGCATTGACCACCAGCCGGTCCACTTCTTCCTCCGATGCGGCGAGCAGCCCCTGTTCCACCATCTGCAGCAGCATCCGCTTGATATCCGCCTGGCCGCGGTCCGCCAGCTTCACGTTTCTTGCCCGCAGCTTCGGCGCCATGCGCTTGATCGCCGCGCCATCCCGATAGAAAAAGCGCCATTCCCACATCAGACGGAACCACCGCTCCAGGTAGGCAAGGCCGGGGTCGCTGCCGCCGCCGGTTTCGTGTGGCGCATTGGCGACCACGTTCAATGCATCCTGGAAGCGCTCGAACAGCGCGAACAGGATGTCTTCCTTCTTGCGGAAGTAGTAGTAGAGGTTGCCTTCATTGATGCCGACGGTGCGGGCGATTTCGGCCGTCGTGACCGCGAACGGGCCGCTGTCGTTGAACAGGCGCAGGCACGCATCGAGAATGCGGTCGCGCGTACTCGGCATGTTTTCCGTCATATCCCCCCCGTTGACAGCCTTAAGGTATTTACCCTAAGGTGAATCTTGCAGCATTCCCCGCATCCCGTCCATGGCCACGCGACCGTGCCGCGCCTCGATGAAGACGGGCAACATGAACCATCCAACCCCGGAGGACCGCATGAGCTGGCAGGCCCGCATTTTCAGTTTCATCCTGCGCCACACCTTCAAGCGCCGCCTGGCCGCGGCCGGCGATGCCGAGGCGGCGCGTGCGGTACTCAACAGCGGCCGCTTCCGCACGCCGTCCGACATGCGCATCACGCCCGCCACGCCCGGCGGCGTTCCCGGCGAATGGGTGGAACATGGTACCAGCAACGGCATCACGCTGCTCTATCTGCACGGCGGCGGCTACTTCGCCTGTTCCGCACGTTCCCACCGCGCCGCCACGACCTGGTTCGCGCGGCGCGGCTTCCGCGTCTTCGCGCCCGACTACCGGCTCGCGCCGGAGCATCCGTTCCCGGCTGCGGTCGAAGATGCGGAAGTCGTGTACAAAGCCTTGCTCGACGCCGGTGTCGATGCGGATCGACTGGTCGTGGCGGGCGACTCCGCCGGCGGCGGCCTGACGCTGGCGCTGCTTTTGCGGGTGCGCGAACGCGGCTGGCGCATGCCGGCCGCCGCCGCGCTGTTCTCGCCGCTGACCGACCTGGAAGCGGGCGGCGACTCCATCCGCACGAACGATCGCCGCTGCGCGATGTTCCGCGGCGCGCGCATCGGCATCGGCGCGCAGATCTACCTCGCCGGCGCCGACCCGCGCGATCCGCTGGCGTCGCCGCTGCATGCGGACCTGCGCGGCCTGCCGCCGCTCCTGATCCATGTCGGCGCCGATGAAGTGCTGCTTAACGATTCGACCCGGCTGGCGGAACGCGCCCGTTCCGCCAGCGTGCCGGTGACGATCAAAATCTGGCCGGACGTGCCGCATGTGTGGCAGCTGTTTCACCGGTTCATCCCCGAGGGCCGCGCATCGCTCGATGAAACCTGCGACTTTTTCCGGCAGCGTGCCGCCGCCGGCATGCTGCTCCAGCCCGGGCCGGAAGCGCCGCTTGCCGCGCCGGGCTCCGCGCTGCCGAACTGCTGACACTTCGCCGGCTGCGGCTGCCGGTGCCGCGCCGGCCCGGTTTGACGGATCGATGTAATATCGCCGCATCCACCAGCAAGGCGCGCGTGCCGCCAGCCGTGCGCCAATGACAACAAAGGAGACATGATGCTGCATCCGCAAGCAAGGACGCTGCTCGACTTCATCGAACAGCGCGGCGTTCCGCCCACCCATACCCTCACGCCCGACGATGCCCGCCGCTTCTACCGCGAGCGCCGCTTTTTCACCCAGCCGGACGCGCCGCCGGTCGCCATCGTGCGCGAACTGCAGGCGCCGGGTCCGGGCGGCGCGATCCCGCTGCGCCTGTACCGGCCGCAGGCCGGCGACGCGCCGCTGCCGGCGCTGGTCTATTTCCATGGCGGCGGCTGGACCATCGGCGACCTCGATACGCACGATACGCTGTGCCGCCAGCTCGCCAACGCCTCCGGCTGCATCGTCGTCGCGGTGGATTACCGGATGGGACCGGAGCACCGGTTTCCGGCGGCGGTGGACGACAGCCTCGCGGCGCTGCACTGGGTGCATGCGCAAGCGCCGGCGCTCGGCATCGATGCGTCGCGCATTGCGGTCGGCGGCGACAGCGCGGGCGGCAACCTGGCGGCGGTGGCCGCGATCCACGCCCGCGACCATGGCGGCCCGCCGCTGGCGTTCCAGCTGCTGATCTACCCCGCCACCGACATGCGCTGCGGCATGCCCTCGCACCAGACCAACGGACAGGGATATCTGTTGACCAGTGAAACGATCCGCTATTTCCACGATCACTATATCGACGACCCCGCCGACGACCACGACTGGCGCGCCTCGCCGCTGCTGCATGAAGACCTGTCGCGCCTGCCGCCCGCATTCCTGTTGACCGCCGGCTACGATCCGCTGCGCGACGAAGGGCTAGCCTATGCCCAACGCCTGAGCGAAGCAGGAAACCGTGCCACCAGCATCTGCTTCGAACGCCAGATCCACGGCTTCATCACGATGGGCCGCGTGATCGACGAGGCGAACGCCGCAGTAGACCTTTGCGCGGCGCAGCTGCGCAGCGCGCTGTCGGCTTAGACCTGGTATCACGGCATGCGACCGCAAGGCGCATGCCGCTCGCCCCGCGCCGCCCGGCCGCATTTCCTGCGCCCCGCCCCGGGGTCTGCGTGTATATTTGATGCCGAATCATCAATGCAGCAGAGGAGACCATGGAACAGCACATGACGGACGCGCCGGCTTCCGGCACGCAGGCGGCGGGCGCGCCCGCGGACGGCCATCCGAACCAGTTCGCGCTGCTCGCGCAGCGCCGCTTCGCGCCCTTCTTCTGGACGCAATTCTCGGGGGCGGCCAACGACAACTTGTTCAAGTTCGCCTTTACCGTGATGGTCACCTATCAGTTGCAGGTGGCGTGGATGCCGCCGTCGATGGCCGGCCTGGTGATCGGCGCGCTGTTCATCCTGCCCTACCTGCTGTTCTCTGCCACCAGCGGCCAGATCACCGACAAGATCGAAAAGACGAAGATCATCCGCTTCGTGAAAAACCTCGAGATCGCGATCATGGCGCTGGCCGCCTACGGCTTCCTGGAAAACCATGTGCCGGTATTGCTCGCCTGCACCTTCCTGATGGGCCTGCATTCGACCCTGTTCGGCCCGGTGAAATTCGCCTACCTGCCGCAGGCACTGAGCGAACGCGAGCTGACCGGCGGCAACGGCATGGTGGAAATGGGTACCTTCGTCGCCATCCTGCTTGGCAATATCGTCGGCGGCCTGTTGATCGCGGTGCCGGAGGTCGGCCGCCTGCAGGTGGCGATCGCCTGCATCGCCGCGGCGCTGGCCGGGCGCGCAGCCGCGCAGTTCATCCCGGCCGCGCCGGCGACGGATCCGGCGCTGAAGATCAACTGGAACCCGGTCAGCGAAACTTGGCGCAACCTGAAGATGGCACACGGCAATCCGGTCGTGTTCCGTTCGCTGCTCGGCATCAGCTGGATGTGGTTCTTCGGCGCGGTTTTCCTCAGCCAGTTTCCGAGCCTGGCGCGCGAGGTATTGCATGGCAACGAGCAGGTCGCGTCCTTCATGCTGGTGGTGTTTTCCATCGGCATTGCCACCGGTTCGCTGCTGTGCGAAGTATTGAGCCGCCGGCATGTGGAAATCGGACTGGTGCCGCTGGGCGCGATCGGCATGACGGTGTTCGCGGTGGACCTGTACTTCGCGTCGCGCGCGCTGCCGCCGGCGGCCACGCTCACGCTCGGCGAGTTCCTGTCGCGCTCCTATCACTGGCGGGTGCTGGCCGACCTTGCGCTGCTGAGCCTGTTCGCCGGCCTCTACAGCGTGCCGATGTATGCACTGATCCAGCTGCGCGCGCAGCCCACCCACCGCGCACGCATCATCGCGGCCAACAACATCCTCAATGCGCTGTTCATGATCGCCAGCTCGGTGATCGCCGGCGTGCTGCTGCAGGCCGGCATGACGATCCCGCAGATCTTCCTGTTCACCGGACTGGCCAACGCCGTGGTGGCTTTCTATATCTTCATGCTGGTGCCGGAATACCTGCTGCGTTTCTTCGCCTGGGTGATGTCGCACCTGGTGTACCGGTTCAAGGTGCGCGGCGAGGAACGCATTCCGTCCACCGGCCCGGCGGTACTGGTGTGCAACCACGTCAGCTTTGTCGACGCGGTGCTGCTGATGGCCGCCAGCCCGCGTCCCATCTATTTCGTGATGGACCACCGCATCTTCCGCATTCCGCTGCTCGGCGCCGTGTTCCGGCTGGCCAAGGCGATCCCGGTCGCGCCGCGCAATGAAGACGCAGCGATTTATGAGCAGGCGTTCGAGCGCGCCGCGCAGGTGCTGCGCGACGGCGACCTGCTGGCGATCTTCCCGGAAGGCGCGCTCACGCGCGACGGCAACCTGCAGCCATTCAAGGGCGGCATCATGAAGATCCTCGAGCGCGCGCGCGAAGACGGCATCGCGCCGCCGGTGGTGCCGCTGGCGCTGACCAACCTGTGGGGTTCCTTCTTCAGCCGCATCGAGTTGGTCAGAGGCGATCGGGTCGCGATGGCGCGGCCGTTCCGGCGCGGGCTGTTCAACCGCGTCGGGCTGCATGTCGGCCTGCCGGTGCCGGCGGCCCAGGTGCAGCCGGAGCTGTTGCGCGAGCGTGTCGCCGCGCTGCTCGCGCAGGGCTGAAATCCGCGGGCTTCCTCCCGCGATCTCCGCCCCAAAGTAGTGCGCGGCCGCCGGCAGCCGGTCCCGCGGCCCGGCGTTTTCCCGTTCCCGGCCACAGCGTGCGGCGCCGTCGCCGAAAAGCTTGCGCTATTGACATCACCTCCCCCGCACGCAGTCATTTTGAGGTTGTCATTTGTAACCGCCCTCAATACACTTTGCGGGTTTGTTTACATTAACCGGCGGCCGGCGCCTGCCTGCCGTTCTATAAGGGGGGAATTTTCAATGTCTGGGACGTATTTTCCGCAATGGCGGGAACGACAGCGCACCAATGACGGCCAGGGCGCGGTGATCGGCACGGAGGAGCGCCTGCCGTGGCCGCAGACCATCGCGATGGGCCTGCAACACGTGGTCGCGATGTTCGGCGCGACGGTGCTGGCGCCGCTCCTGATGGGCTTCGATCCCAACCTGGCGATCTTCATGTCGGGCGTCGGCACGCTGGTATTCTTCCTGTTCGTCGGCGGCCGCGTGCCGAGCTACCTCGGCTCCAGCTTCGCCTTCATCGGCCTGGTCAACCTGGTGACCGGCTATGCGGGGCAGGGCGCCAATGCCAACATCGGGGTTGCGCTGGGCGGCATCATCGCCTGCGGCGCGCTGTACGCGGCAATCGGCCTGCTGGTGTCGGCAGTGGGCACCAACTGGATTGAAAAGCTGATGCCGCCGGTGGTGACCGGCGCGGTGGTCGCGGTGATCGGACTGAACCTGGCGCCGATCGCGGTCAAGGGCGTGTCGGGCAATAACTTCGACGCCTGGATGGCGCTGGTGACGGTGTTCTGCGTGGGCGTGGTCGCGGTATTTACGCGCGGGATGGTGCAGCGCCTGCTGATCCTGATCGGCCTGCTGCTGGCCTACGTCATCTATGCGCTGCTGACCAACGGCGCCGGGCTCGGCAAGCCGATCGACTTTTCCGCGGTCGCCAATGCCGCCTGGTTCGGCGTGCCGAAGTTCGTGTCCCCGGTGTTCCGGGCGGATGCGATGGCGCTGCTGGCGCCGGTGGCGGTGATCCTGGTGGCGGAGAACCTCGGGCATATCAAGGCGGTCAGCGCGATGACCGGCCAGAACCTCGACAAGTACATGGGCCGCGCCTTCATCGGTGACGGCGTCGCCACCATGATGTCTGGCGCGGTCGGCGGCACCGGCGTGACGACCTATGCGGAAAACATCGGCGTCATGGCGGTGACCAAGATCTATTCGACGGTGGTGTTCGTGGTCGCCGCGCTGATCGCGCTGGTGCTCGGTTTTTCGCCGAAGTTCGGCGCCATCATCCAGACCATTCCGGGCGCGGTGCTGGGCGGCGTGTCGATCGTCGTGTTCGGCCTGATCGCGGTGTCGGGCGCGCGCATCTGGGTCGAGAACCGGGTCGATTTTTCCGACAACAAGAACCTGGTGGTGGCCGCCGTCACGCTGGTCCTCGGCGCCGGCGACTTCACGCTCAAACTCGGCGACTTCGCGCTGGGTGGCATCGGCACCGCCACCTTCGGCGCGATCATCCTGCATGCGATGCTGTCGATGCGCAGCGACAGCAAGTAACGCACGCGGCAGCGCGCAGCGGAAAACGGCTCCCTCGGGAGCCGTTTTTTTTTCGTGTCACCGGTTGCTGTGCAGCTTGGGCACCGGGGCGGCGCGCAGCCGGAACGCATCCGGCATGCGCGAACCGAGCAGCGGACGCAGGTATAGGCGGAACGCGTCGGTGATGTCGGTGCCGCTGGGCGCGATGAATTCATCGTCCACCACGCGCGTCTTGCCGGCCACCGCCTCCAGATCGAGCAATTCATAATCGACGGAATAGAATCCGGTGCGCTTGATGGCGACCGAGCCGTCGCGGTTGCCCCACATCGCGAACTGCACCGCCTTCTCGCCCACCTCGCGCGCCTCGCGCTGGTCCACGTCCGAGACGCAGCCGATGAAGGAGCGCTGCAGGTAGCCGAAGGTGTCGCCGCGCACCCGCTTGATCCCCAGCTTGGCCTTGATCTCCTCGCACAGCAGATCGGCCAGCGCGCCGGAGCCGGACAGCTGCACGTTGCCGTGCGCGTCATGCTCCATCTCCTTGGCCAGCAGCGCGGCGATCGGATTGCCCGATTCGTCGTGTATGCCTTCAGACACCGCGATCACGCAGCGCCCGTGGCGCTCGTACGCGTCCTTCACGTCGGCCAGGAATTTCTCCAGCACGAAGGTGCGCTCGGGCAGGTAGATCAGGTGCGGGCCGTCATCCGGAAATTTCTTGCCGAGCGCGGAGGCGGCGGTGAGAAAGCCGGCATGCCTGCCCATCACCACGCCGACATAGACGCCGGGCAGCGACGCATTGTCGAGATTGGCGCCGGCGAAGGCTTGCGCGACGAAGCGCGCCGCCGAAGGAAATCCGGGCGTGTGGTCGCTGCCCACCAGGTCGTTGTCGATGGTCTTCGGTATGTGGATGCAGCGCAGCGGATAGTTCGCCTTCTTCGCTTCCATGCTGACAATGCGCACCGTGTCCGACGAGTCGTTGCCGCCGATGTAGAAGAACTGCTCGATCTGGTGCGCCTGCAGCACTTTGAAGATTTCCTGGCAATACTTGACGTCAGGCTTGTCCCGGGTGGAGCCCAGCGCCGACGACGGCGTGCTGGCGACGAGTTCGAGGTTATGGCTGGTTTCCTGCGTGAGGTCGACGAAATCCTCGTTGATGATGCCGCGCACGCCGTGCCGCGCGCCATACACCAGCTCAACGCTTCGGAAGCGGCGCGCCTCGAGCGTGACGCCGACGAGCGACTGGTTGATGACGGCGGTGGGGCCGCCGCCTTGAGCGACCAGGATTTTTCCGGAAGGCATATCACTCCTCCTATCGATCGTTGATCACGACGCTTGTGTCACGCTAGGACTTTGAGTATGGACCAATTTTCCCCGGTTTGAATGATATTTCACCAACTCGGTCCACTAGGAGAGCACGGAACCGGGCGAGGCTACGCGCGCCGGGCCGTACGTGCGCAACAGCGCTAGGAACCGTACCGGCAGTCAATTAGCGTCCGTTAGGAATGCAAGAGTAACGATGAAGCGCGCCAGAATCACGCAAGCTTGCGACTTCGCAACTGGGATTCCTAATAATTGGTTAAGTTTCGGGAAACGTGATTGTGGCGCTTACTGTCCAACCCCTGAAGCATCGGTATGAGGAGAATTCCATGACCCCAAATCTAGCATCCGCCCGCAAGGCGATCCAGGCAGAGCTGTCCCACGCCCGCCAGGGCATCGAATACTATTCCCAGCGCGTGGAGGCGCTGGAAACGGCGCTGTCCCAGCTGGAAAGCGTGGACATCGATGCGGAGGATGCCGGCGAGAGCAAGAAGCGCAAGGCGGCAACGCGCAGCGACAAGCAGGCCGGCGCAGCCAAGCGCGGACGCAAGCCGCGGGCGCAGGCCGATGCCGGCGCAACCGCGACCGAAGCAGGAACGGGAAAACGCCGCGGCCGCAAGGCGCGTGCGCCGGACCGCGAGGAAGAAGCGGGACTGCCGACGACCGGCGCCGATTTCTGGCTCAACCTGGTGACCGACGAACCGCAATCGGCAGTCGACATCGCGAACGCGGCGGTCGCAACCATCGGCCTGAAGCCGGACCAGAAACGACAGATCCAGAAGCTGAAGCAGCGCGTCGCCCCGGCACTGGCCAGCCTGGTATCGGCGCGCAAGATCCAGGATACCGGCGCCGGCCGCGAGCGGCGTTTCTTCAAGGGCGAGCAGGGCGGCGCCTGAAGGACTTCGGTGAAGCGCCGCCCGGACGCGGGCAGGCAGCGAACAGGCCGGCATCCGCCGGCCTGTTCGTTTGCGGCTTGCAGCCTTATCCATCCATTCGGTGCGACGCCGCCAAAGCAGAGGCCCCTCCGAAGCAAGCCAGCTACCGCCGCTGCAAGGGCGCCGTGCGGCAGCGCGTTCTTGCCGATCTTTTCTCCGATAACCCGGCACAAGGATCAGGGCATTCTCCATGCACAGGCACTTGCGCGTTCGCCGGCAAGCGGACCAGGCGGCGGCATTCATACGTCTCGACCTGGCCACCCGGGACGACAGTTGGCGTGACCGGCCCGAACCAACGGCCCGCGCCGGCCGCGGATGCAACATGATCAACAAGACCGCCCCAAAAGCGCGCACGCTATTGCGTATTTACGACAGTCGCGCGCGTCAGCGCCAGAAAAGAGTGCAGTACCGCCCCAAACCGGGGCAGCGGCCGGCCCGCCTCCCCTAAAATGGTTCTTACGGAAATATTGATCCGGATCAAAAAGAACGTTGCCAGGAAAACAAGCCATCGTTTCTCCGGAGCCGTCCAGCCAGGGACCTTTCATGCTCAAGAACCTCACCATCAAGACCCGACTCGTCATCGTCCTGTCCTTTCTCTCCGTCCAGCTCATCGTTGCATCAGTGCTTGGCATCAGCAGCCTGGGCACTGCGAACAATGCAATGAAATCCATGTATGACGACCGGCTCGTCGCGCTCGGCCAGCTGGACCAGGTCATCCGGCTGCTGAGCCGGAACGAGCTCGCCATTGCCAAGGCGATTTCCGCCGAGCCGGCGCAGGCGGCCAGGCTGGTGAACGAAATCGACCAGAACATCGAGCGGGTTACCAGGACATGGGACCAGTACATGGCGACCTTCCTGACGCCGGAGGAAAAGAAGCTGGCCGAACAGTTCGCGCAACACCGCAAGCAGTTCGTCGCCGAGGGCCTGCTGCCGGCGGCGGCGGCGCTCCGGGCCGGCGACGGCAAGCGCGCGGCCGAACTGCTGCACGGTCCGATGGAGAAACTGTTCGCACCGGTGATCGGCAGCATCGACGAACTCATCAAACTCCAGCTTGACGTCGCCCGCAAGGAGTTCGAGCAGCGGCAAGAGTCCTATGTGTTGATGCGCAACAGCCTGGCCGTCGCACTGGCCCTCGGCCTGCTGCTTGCTGCCGTCGTCGGCGCCTGGCTGGTGCGCGCGATCACGCGGCCGCTGGACGAGGCGGTCAGGATCGCCGACAGCATCGCCGCCGGCGACCTGACGCAACGAATTTCCGCGGCGTCGAAGGATGAAATGGGCAGGCTGATGCTGGCATTGAAGAACATGAACGACAGTCTGGTGCAGATTGTCGTGCAGGTGCGCGGCGGGACCGATACGATCGCCACCGCCTCCAGCCAGATCGCCGCCGGCAACCTCGACCTGTCATCGCGCACGGAGGAACAGGCAAGCTCGCTGGAGGAAACCGCCTCCTCGATGGAGGAGCTGACGTCGACCGTCAAGCAGAACGCCGACAACGCGAACCAGGCCAACAGCCTCGCGCTTTCCGCATCCGAAGTCGCAAGCAAGGGCGGCGCCGTGGTGTCCCAGGTGGTGGAAACGATGGGGTCGATCAACGCATCGTCCAGGAAGATCGTCGACATCATCAGCGTCATCGACGGCATCGCCTTCCAGACCAACATCCTGGCGCTGAACGCGGCGGTGGAAGCGGCGCGCGCCGGCGAGCAGGGTCGCGGCTTCGCGGTCGTCGCCTCCGAGGTGCGCAACCTGGCGCAGCGCTCGGCCAGCGCGGCCAAGGAAATCAAGGCACTGATCAACGACTCGGTCGAGAAAGTCGACATCGGTTCGAAGCTGGTCGACCAGGCCGGCGGCACGATGCGGGAAATCGTGCAAAGCGTGCAGCAGGTCAGCGACATCGTCAGCGAGATTACCGCCGCCTCGCGCGAGCAGACCGCCGGCATCGAGCAGATCAATCAGGCGATCTCCCAGATGGACCAGGCGACCCAGCAGAACGCCTCGCTGGTCGAAGAGGCCGCGGCGGCTTCCGAAACCATGCAGAAGCAGGCGGAAACGCTCGCGCACACCGTTGC
>NZ_DASPLS010000068.1:0-16123 GCF_035627455.1 Noviherbaspirillum sp. | reverse complement strand
GGCTCCGGGCGTATCCGGTCAAAGCGCTTGCCGAAATACACGTCGAGCCCGGTGACCGCGCCGCCGCGCAGGACGACAGACCAGTTGCGGGTGAGTTCGTAGGTCAGCTTCAGTACCGCCTCTGCGTTCGCCAGGCTTTGTTCGTAGCCGAGGTACAGGCGCTCGGATATTTCCTTGCCCAGGTTGACCACCTGCTGGCCATCCAGTCCGAATTCGCTTTCACCAAACGAAAATTCATCCAGCCCGAAGCCCCTGGCGATGCGCTCGCCGCCGAACTTGTTCAGCAACCCCAATGCCGCGCCCCTGGCTGCCGCCTGTGCCTGTCCGGCGGCGCCGTTCCCGCCGGTGCCCGCGCGGCCGAAGACCAGCCAGGACAGCTTTTCTTCGTCCGGGACGTTCGGCTCGGACACCAGCTGCACGCGCGGGCGCTGTGCCGTTCCCGTCACGTTGACGCCGGCGGCGACTTCCTGCTCCCGCCGCATCGCAACAATGTTCAGGTTCGGATTCTGGAACGCCCCCTGGAAGTTGATGACGCCGCGCTCGATCTCGAGTTCGGCCCCAAACGCTTCATACGTTCCTTCGGCAACGCGAACGGTACCGAACGCCTGCGGCGCCTCGCCCGGCGCGGCGCGGATGTTCAGTGCCCCGGCCAGACGCAGGTCGGCCCCGGAACCTTCAAAACGGAAGTCGTTTCCCAGGTCGACGCGGATGTTGATGCGGGGAGAGAACGGTCCCGCCGGCTGCTTCTTCACAACCATGACATTGGCGTCAGCGGCCGGCGCATTCCCGTTCTGGCCGCGGCGGACGACGACCACGTCGTCGCCTAGCCTGGGCGCCGACTTTTCCGGCAGGCTGAACAGCGCGTGGTCGACGACGAAATCGCCGGTGACCAGCAATTGCCCGTCGACGGCATTGGCCTCGGCGCGCCCCGAGAGGGTCATCTGGCCGGACGGGTTGGACAGCAGCTGCAGCTTTTCTGCCATGATCACGGCCCGCATGTTTTCCCTGGTCTGCGCCAGCGGCAAACGCCCCGTGGCGCGCAAGGTGCCGCCCCCTGCATGGAACTCCAGCTGCTGCAATTCCACGACGTTGTCGTTAAGGACAAGGCTGGCTACGCCGTCGTGAAGCCGGACGCCCTGGTCATAGAGGGTGACGGCGAGCTGGTTGCCGGCGGCTGTGCCGGAAATCCGGGGGTCGGCAACCGTCCCGGCAATTGTCAGGTTAACAGCGGCGCTGCCATCGAGCACAATGCTCGGACCCAGCAGGAAGCCGAGCGATTGCAGGCGCGGTATCCCACCGGCAATACGGCCTGACACCATGGAATCGGGAGAAATCGAGGCGCGTCCGTCCGATTGTTGCAGCGTAACCAGTGCGTCTGCATTCATCGTTCCGACGCGCGAGGTGACGAAGCCTGCGGTCAGCGCCACCTGTCTTCCCTGGAAGTCGGCGCGTGCGCTCAGATCGCTCAATCCCAGGCGGTTGCGGCCTTTGTCCTGCGGCAGGCTGATATCGCCGCTGCGGCGCTTGACCGTCGCAAAGCCGCTCGCGAGCTCCGCAAGCGTGATGTCCCAGTCGCCGTCAAGCACGAGATCGGTCCTGAACGGGGGCGCGGCGCCGGTCATCTGCTGGCGCAATTCCAGCAGGCGGGCAACATCCAGCGCCCGGAACGCCCCTGAGGAGCGGATCCCCGCGGCGTCATAGTTGAAGCCCTTCAGTTCGACCGAAGTCTGCTCCAGCGTGAGGCGGGCGGCGCCAAGAGCGATCTTGCCGGGTGCGACGGCGAGCTCCAGCGGCTGGGCGAGAGACAGGCGCGGAAAACCCCTGTTCTCCAAGCCATCGAGCGTGCCGTCCCAGCCCAGGCCGTCGGGCAGTTCGCGCAGGCGCCCGCGCGCATTCAGGCGCGCATCGAGTGCGCGTCCGTATACCCGTCCTTTCGCTTCCAGCGTGACGGCATGATTTGCATAGCTGCCGTTGACGCCGGCGCTCATGCTGGCCAGGCTGGCGCCGCCGCCCTCGAGCCCGCGGCCGGCCAGCTCCAGCCTGAGCTTCGCATCGGGCGTGCTTCCCGGCATGCCTTGCACTTGCGCCTGGCCCGACAGATGCGTCGCGCGCCAATCACCGAAACCCAGGTTCTCGCCGCTGTAGGTTGCGTCGACGGCCGGATGCTCGAAACTGCCCGCGACCCGGCCGTCCACCCGCAGCCGGCCGGACAATCCGAATCCCAGGCGATCCAGTGCCGGAGCGTCGATACGGACGTCCAGCCGGTCGGAAGGCGCGCCGAAGCTGCCCTTTATTGCGGCACGATTTCCGGCAATCGACAGTCGCGCGTCGCTGGGCAGCAGACGTTTGCCGTCGATCGACACGTTCCCGCCGCCCGTCATCGGCAATCCGGCGTAGCTGCTGCGATTGTCAATATCGAACGTCGCTTGCGCGCGCAGGCCGGGCTGCAGCTTTCCTTGCGCCTGAAAGTCCATGCCGATTCGCGCATCGGCCGGCCTCCATGCGGATTTCCCCTTGCCGGAACGCCCCTTGGGGGACGGGGCAAAGAACAGTGCCGGATTGAAGTCGGTCAATGTCCCTTTCACATCGAAGGCGGATTCGGCGTCGCGCGCCATTGTTCCGGAAAGCTCGAGACCCGCGACACCCGCTTTCACGCGGGCGGTCTGCATGCTGACCTGGCGCGGGTCGAGCGTGGCGTCAGCGACGACCGAGAACGTCCGGTCGGACAAGTCCAGATGGATTTGCTGCGTTTGGCCGCGCAGCGTGACGCTGAACGGCCCGGTCAGGTCTGTTTCCCTCAGCTTCGAATGCAAGGCCTGCAGGTCTATCCCGCTTGCCTGCAACGCGAGCTCGCCCTGATCCGCGCCGCGCAATTCCGCGCTCCCGGTGATCTTTGCGTCGTCCGCAAGCGTGACGGTCAATTGCGAGAGTTGCTGCCGCGCCGCGTCCATGACCACCTCCGCCCGCGCGGACGCAAGCGGCAGCCGGCCACGATCGATCGCACCCGGCTCTGCATTGTTAAGCGTCACCGGACCGGCGACAGTCAGCGGCGCGCCGGCCCGGGCGGTTCCCGCACCCGCGGCGGGGGCCAGGTCCGCGGTGATGTCCAGCCTGGCCTCGGGCCAGTTTGGATTGAGTGCTTTCGGATTCAGGCTCCGCACGCGCATTTCCGCCCGCCGCAGCGGGACTTCGGCAAATGGCGTCGCCGCCACGTCGGCCCGCGCCGTCGCGCCCGCCGCCGCCGCATCCAGGCGGATCCCGGGCTCGCGCAGCGTACCGGACAGCTCCACGCCAAGCCGGTAAGGGATCTCGCGCAAGCCGCCATCCAGATTTGCGTTGCCACTGAGCGCGAACGGATCCTGCCCGTTCAGGCGCATCGACGCGGCGGCTTTTCCAAAGGGCGTGACCGCGCGTTCGAGCTCGACGCGATGATGCACGCGGTCGGAGCCGGCGCGCAGCACAATGTCATTGATCCGGTTCGTCGATCCGTCGCTGTGAATCGCGAGCTCTTGCACGCCGGCCCGCTGCAGATCGAAGGCGAGCGGAAGCTTGATTTCCTTCGGCAAGCCCGCCGGCTCCTTTTCCGGACCGGGCCGCAGCGTCAGGTCGGCTTTGCCGATCTGGAGGTTTTGCACCGTCAGCATGAGCGGCGAGCGCGACAGCTGCCACTTGCCGTCGAGCCGGTCGATCTGCAGCCGCTTGGTCGCGTCTTCGTAGACCACGTTGCGCAGCTGCAGCCCGTCAGCAAGGGTCCCGCCTGCGACTTCGCCCGAAAGTTGTCCACCCAGGATCCGCTGCGCCGCATTCCAGGCAATACGCGCGCCGGATTCGGTAAATACCGCAAACAGGGCGAAAGCAACGAGCAGCAACAGGAGTGCCGCGAAGGCGACGGCGGCACGGCCCAGGAGCCGCTTCGCCCGGTGCTCGCGCGGCGCCTTGCCGTCCTGGGGCGGGGCAGGTGAGTGGAGGGCAGTCATCGGGCGTTCCGGCTCAGAACGCCACGCCCAGCGACACATGCGGCCGGATCGTGCCGTCGCGCAGCCCGTATGCCAGGTCCACGTTCACGCGCCCGACAGGACTGCGCATGCGGGCGCCGACCCCTACGGCATGAAAGAGCTCGCGCTCGTTCCAGCGGTCACTTGCCATGCCGACATCATAGAAAACGGCGCCGCCCCAGCGCTCGGTCGGCCAGCGCTGGTACTCGGCGCCGCCGGTAGCAAGAAAGCGGGTCGGATAGACGGTCCCGTCGCGTTCATTGCCGATGCTCTGGAAGGCGTAGCCCCGCACTGAATCGGTGCCGCCGGCGCGGAACAGGAGCGAAGCCGGTATCGCAGTATTGCCGCCCTTGGAAACGACGGCGCCCAGTTCGGCGCGCAGGATCACCAGGTCGCGGCTCCCGACCGGAATGAACTCGCGCAGCCGGCCATAGCCGCGCAGGAAGGTCTGGTCGGTCAGCAGTCCTTTGACGGCAATGCCGGCCTGGAGCGTGACAATGCGTCCTTTGCGGGGAAACGCCGGGTTGTCGACCTGCCGCCGGGTCTTGGTGAGACCGAGCACGAGAGCCTGGTGCGCCCCGGGGCTTACCACGACGTCGCGCGGGAGCGGGGCGCCGCCGATGCGTTCCAGCTCGTCGCGGTAGTATTCAAGGGAGTACGACAAGTCGCGGATGTCGGTATTGCGCGTGCGGCGCACCCCGGCCCGGCGGCTGCGCAACTCCACGCCTTCGAGCGTGGTGCGCTCGATCGAGCCATGCAAGCTGTTGACGAAGGCGTTGCGTCCCGGCGGCAGCGCCAGTTCGAGTGCGCCCAACTGGCGCCGCTGTTCCACCGTCGCCTGCGTATCGAGCACCCATGCGCGGTCGAACAGGTTGTTGTGCGAATAGCGCGCGTCGAGATGGGCACCGGTGTCGGTGGTATAGCCGGCGCCGGCGCGCACGCGCTGCGCCGGGAACTCGGTCACCCGCACGCTGACCGGCGCAAGGTCGGCCTGCGCCGGATCCCTTGCGATGTCGATCACCGCGTTGCTGAAATAGGGTGTGCGCAACACCTGGCGCTGGAATTCCAGCAGCTTGTCGGCGCTGTATTCCTCTCCCTCGCGCAGCGGGCTCACGTTGCGCACGATGCTTTCCGGATAGCGCGCGGTGCCGCTGATCTGCAAAGCGCCGAACGTGAATACCGGGCCGCTGTCGTAGGTCACCCCCAGTTCGGCGGCGTGCTCGTCCGCCAGGATGCGCGCCTCGGACGACGCGATTGCCGCCGCTGCGTAACGCCGGCGCTGCAGGATCTGGAGGCCGCGCTGCTTCGCCTCTTCCCATTCCTCCTGGCGGAACGCGTCGCCCCGGTTCAGCGACCACGATTCCTGGACCTGCTCCACCTGCTCCGGCGAGCGTTCGCTCGCCGACCCCTCGACCTTGATATCCACCTCCGACACGATGGTCCTCGGTCCTGCCGCGACCGCCACCCGCACTACGGTCTCTCCCGATTGCGCCTCGACATTGACCTCGGTGCTGGTCGAGAAAAAGCCCTCGGTCGCCGCGAGCTTTGCGACCTGTTCCGGCGCCCTCGCAACCATGAAATCAAGCTGGTCCGGCGTCAGGTCTTCGCGGTCCGCGTAGCGCGCGAGATCGAGAAACTGTTCGAGCACGCCTTTCAGCGGTTTCGGTGCGTCGATTTCGACACGATAGGCAGCGGCCGGCAGGCTGAACAGGAGCAGCAGCGCGGAAGCGATTGTCCGGAAGCGTCGTGGCGGAATGCCGAGGGTGGACGCCGGGCTTGCTGATCTGTTCACGTCTTGACCTCAGGAGACGGCAGGGCGCAAACCGTGAGGCGCGCGCGGGCGCATGCCCGCGCCGGAAGGGCGAAGCAGAGAGACTGCGGCATGCACGACGCCGCGCAGAGTGAACATCAAGCGGAGTGATGCATGCCGACGGTCCTGGCCCGCGTGGCCGGATATCCTTGTCCGCAGCCCGTTTTCCTGGAGGTGCTTCCGATTGCGTCGCGGTTGTCGAGCACCATCACTCATTGCACTATTGTTTGGTCTTCAATTGCAGGTTGTTGAACACTTTCTCCACGCCAGGAACCCGCTGGGCGGCCTGGCCGGCCGTGCGCCTCTGCTGATCGCTGTCGACGAAGCCCGCCAGAGATACGACGCCGCGGTAGGTATCGACATTGATGGCAGCCGCATTTCCGATTCCCTGGGTTTGCGCGATTTCGGTCTTGACGCGTGCCGTAATCGCGGCGTCATCCAGCGTCTGGCCGGTCGACCGCGACGTCGATGTCGGGGCACATGCAACCAGGAAGGTGGACACGATAACTGCAAGAACGAATTGCAAGCGTTTCATGGCGATTCCCTCACAAAAGGTCGGTTTGCGTGGAGATTCCCTTTCAAAGCCTAAGTTGTCCTGCATTTTTCATACCAATCCGCGCGGCCGCCGAAAAAAAGCGCTTTCCGATTACCTTTACCCAAAACTCCCGCGCCTTGTGGAAAATTCTACAAGGTTTTGAGTTCCCGAATGTAATCCCGGACAACGGACCCGCTGCGCGCGCTTGCTTCGTTCCAAGTTGCGTGCTGCTTGTCGAAGCCGGCTGTCCAATGCATGGAAGAAAGTGTTATTGCGGACGCCGGCGGGCATGCTAGTTGCAAGAGGCGTGATGAAGTGCACAAGCGGCAGCAGACCGGGCGTCATCGGCGGCACGGCGGATCGCGGGGGAACGGCAAGGCAGGGCGTTCCTCCGGAGCCGGGCCGTGACGATCCCGTATCTCCGCAGATCTCCCCGCCCGCCGGCGGCAAGGCTGACCCGGCCGCGGGTTCTCCCGTTTGTCATCCTTTGGACCACTCGTTGGAGTAAAAAATGAAAATATTGCTGTGGCTCCTCGCGATCATCTTCATCGTCGGAATGTTAACCATCTTCGGGGTCTTTAAACTGATTTTCTAGGCCATCCCGCGAAGAGGGACGCAAGAGCAGGCTAGGTGCACCGGTCTTGGCCGGATCACCTGCGGCGTGCCGGCTCAATCCGGCTTGGAAATGTCGGTCAGGTCCAGGGTCGATTCCCGCCCCAGCTTGCTGAAATTGTCTGCCAGCCAGGCATCGGCGACGCGGACACCGGCCTTGTACAGATATTCGAGAAATTTCCACTCCGCATTGAGTTTGCTCGATACGCTCAGGTTCAACAGTTCCGAATCGGCGTTGATCCGGTGCAGGCGCATGTCGGTATACCTGACGCGGCTGACATGCTCTTCGTCGATCAGTTTCTTGAGCAGAAGAATTGAACTGATTTCACGCAAAAGGCTGGCATTGAAGGTGATTTCGTTGAGCCGGTTCATGATTTCCGCTGCGCTGCGTGGCAAAGTGTCGCGCACGACCGGATTGATCTGGACGATGATCAGGTCATGCGCATCGGTTTCGTCCACTAGCGGAAAGAGCGCGGGATTGCCCATGTAGCCGCCATCCCAGTACGCCTCGCCATCGATCTCCACTGCCTGGAATATTTGCGGCAGGCATGCCGACGCCATGACCTTGTCCGCATCCAGCTCGTCCCGGCGGAAGATGCGCGCCTTGCCGGTCCGCACATTGGTCGCCGAAATGAATACGTTCAGCTCGCCGCAGGCGCGCACGCGGTCGAAATCCACCAGCCTGTGCAGGAGATCGCGCAAGGGGTTGATATTGAGCGGATTGATTTCGTACGGGGATACCAGGGTGCCGGCCAGCTGCATTGCCAGGTAGCCCGGACTGGTGTCGAGCGACCAGTTGCCGAACAGCCGGTCGAGCGGCGAGCGCTGCAGCGGGCTGAAGCGCGAAATCGCGCTCACGGCCCGCCAGAACGACCGCAATGCGCGCCGCGCGCCCGCCGGGCCGCCACCGCGGGCAAAGCCGTCGGCCAGCACCACCGCATTCATTGCGCCGGCACTGGTCCCGCTGATGCCATCAATGCGCAGGCGCTCGTCGGCGAGAAGCCGGTCCAGCACGCCCCAGGTGAATGCGCCGTGCGCGCCGCCGCCTTGCAGCGCGATGTCGATGGCGAGTCGGCTTGTCATAAACCTGCCCCCGGCAGGGGGCCAGGCGCGGCGACCACGGCGGCGGCAATCGCCGGCCCGATGGCGCCGGCCATGAACATGGTGTCCGACGGCCCCGTCTTCTCCGCAACCACATCCCCGCAATGAAACAGGCGCCGTCCCCCGACGGCGGTCAGGGCGCATACGTCAAACCGGACCCAGACTGACGGCATCCGGCGTCCGGGCTACTTGATGAGCGTGACGGGCACGTCAACCAGATGGATGACCCGCATTGCGACCGAGCCGATCATGAGGCTTGCCACCGGCCCCAGACCGCGCGTACCCATGACCACCGCGTCGCAATGCGATTCATGCACCTGCTGCGCAATTTCGGACGCCGGCGTGCCGGACCGGCGACGGACCTGGTACGGAATCCGCTCTGCTTCGAGAACCCGACGCGCAGGGTGCAGAACACGCCCGGCCTCGTCGGCCTGCATCCGCTCGATCTCCAGCGCCGACCGGGTGACATGATCCCGCAGCAGGACGGGATCCTGCACGTTCAGCAGCTCGATCTCCGTGCCTTGAATCAGCTTGGCCAGCGACGCGGCATGGCGCACCGCCCGCAGCGCATTGTCCGACCCGTCGCAGGGCACAAGAATTTTTGGCATGCTGGTTCTTCCTCCAGAATTCTGCTGCCGTCATCGAAGGCGATGACAGGCAGAGCGTACCGATGCGCAGTTCAGAAGAAACTGATCTGCCGCAAAACAGGCGGATGTGTCGGCCGTACGACGACTGTTGGAACAAAGCAGCAGCGCCCGGTTCAGCGAAAAAGAATGGACTTTTCCATATTGCGGAGCCGGGATCCCTTGCGGATTACTCCAATCGCAGATACTGTCGCTCGGCAATCAGCTTTGCCCAGGAAAGCGGGCTCCAGCCTTGTTCGGACAGCATGCCCGCGCAGAGGACCGCCAGCGTGCACGCCAGCGGCGGGAAAAGCAGCAATGCACGGGTTTCCAGCCAGCTCCGGGCAGCAATCGCCTCATGCGGCCATGCCTCATCCCGGCGCCGGAACCAGGCGCGGTAGAGAATCGGCAAGAAATACGCCGCATTCAGTATGCTCGATGCCAGCAACACCCATGCGGCCCATGGCGCGCCCGCCGCTTCCGCACCGCCAGACAGGTAATGCTTGCTGACGTAGCCGGCGGTCATCGGCGCGCCCATCATGCCCAGCGCGCCAATAGTGAAGGCTGCCATTGTCAGCGGCATCCGCCGCCCGACTCCGTTCATCTCGCTGACCTTGTGCACGCCCAGGGTTTCGGCAAAGTTGCCGGCACAAAAGAACAGCGTGATTTTCATGATGCCCTGATGCACGAGATGCGCCAGCCCACCAATCGTCCCGATCGGCCCGAAAAGCGCCACGCCCAGCACGATATATGACACTTGGCTGACTGTGGAGTAGGCCAGTCTTCTTTTCAGGTCGTCCTGGAACAGGGCGCGCAGCGAGCCCCACAGGATCGTGGCGCAGGCCAGCACGGCCAGCGGTGTCAGCAGGCCCAGGTCGTGCGCAGTCTCGACGCCAAAGACCTCGTAGACGACGCGCACCACGCCAAAGGCGCCTGCCTTCACCACGGCAACGGCATGCAGCAGCGCCGATACAGGTGCGGGCGCGACCATTGCCCTGGGTAGCCAGCCATGCAATGGGACCAGGGCCGCCTTCACTCCGACACCGGCAATCAGCAGCACGAATACAAGACGCAACTGGTCGGCGTACGCGGGGCCGAGCACCGATACCGATCCGCCGGGAACAAACTCCACCCGGCCCAGCAGGCCGTATATCCACACCACGCCTGTCAACAGGACCGCGCCTCCAGCCAGGGTGTACGCGAGATAAAAATTCCCGGCATGCAGCGTCGATTTCGTGCCGCGGTGAACGACAAGCGGGTACGTCGATAGCGTGAGCAACTCATAGAAAAAGAAAAAGGTGAACAGATTGCCCGCCATCGCCACACCGACCGTTGCCGTCACACAAAGGCTGAAAAAGCCGAAGAAGCGGCTTCGATGCGGCGAGCCTTCCAGGTAGCTGATTGCATAGAGTGTGGTAAAGAACCACAGCACCGCCGAAAGCGTGACGAAGAGCATTGCCAGGGCATCGGCATGCAGCACCAGCTCCAATCCCGGCAGGATGGCGTGGCGAAACTGGTACTGCTCCCCGCGGGCCACGCCCCAGAGCATGACGCCGATCAGCACCAGCTTCAGGACCGCCCCCGCCAGGTTTAGCGCCGTGCGCAGGAGGCGCCTCTCTTCCGGCAGATTGAAGATGATCAGCCCCGGCAGGAGCGAGCTGCACAGGACCAGCGCGGGTAGCGCGCCGTTCCAGGTCACGGCGCCCCCAGCAGATTCAGCACTTCGGTCGCGCGGCCACCCAGCGCCAGGCTGGCGAGCGCCAGCAAAAAGGCCGGCCATTCCGCCATCCGAGGCAAGGGCCTGAACGTCACGCTCTGCTCGGCTCGCAGGAAGGCGTGGCGCAGTACCTTGAAGACGTAGGCCGCCGTCAGCAAGCCGCCGGCGATCATGACCAGGATCCACCACCATTGTCCGCTCGCGATCGCACTGTCGATCAACAGCCACTTGGCCAGAAAGCCGGCCGACGGCGGCAACCCCATCAACGAGACGCCCGCAATCGCGAGGGTGAAAACCGTGAGCGGCATGTGCGCGCTGATGCCGCCCAGCTGCCCGATCCTGTCATGCCCGGTAGAGAGAATCACGGCGCCGGCGGCGGCGAACATCGCTGCCTTTGCAAACCCGTGGGAAAAGGCGTGCAGCGTCACGCCTTGCAGCGCGCTTTGAACGGCGTCAGGCGCAGTGTCGGTAGCCAATGGAAAAAACAGGAACAGATAGCCGATCTGGGCCACCGTGGAGTACGCAATCAGCATTTTCAGCCGCGTCTGGCGCAAGGCGATCACCGATCCCCAGCAAATGGCAGCGGCGCCGAGGACGCCGAACAACTGGGCGGACACGGGCGTGACCAGCGGCAGAAAGAGCGTAAGCCAGAGCCGCACCGCAAGGTAGAACGATGCCTTGATGACCAGCGCCGAGAGCAGGGCGGATACCGGGGCCGGCGCACCGCCGTGGGCGGGCGGCAGCCAGAAATGAAAGGGAAACAGTGCAGTCTTGATCGCCATTCCGGTAAGCATCAGAAGCGCTGCCAGAAGGGTCGCCGTCGGCGCCGCTTCGGAGACAAGCGAGGTCAGCTCCGCCAGCGAAACCGTTCCATAAGCCGCATACAGGAGGGCGACGCCCAGGAGGTATGCGCCGGACCCGAGCAGCGTCGCGAACAGGTAGCGCAATGCCGCCGCCACCGAGTGCGCACTTCCACCGGAGGCCACGAGGCCGACGGCTGCCAGGCCGACCAGCTCCAGCGTGACATAGAGGTTGAATACGTCCGCCGACAGGAACAGCGCATTCATGCCCGCCAGCAGGTACCCGGCAAGCGGCCAGAAGGTGTCCGATCCGTCGCGATGCCTGCTGAAGTAGGCCTCTGCGTAGAACGCGAGAGGCAGGGCGACGACTTGCGTAAGAAGCAACATCGTGGCGCCGAGACCGTCTGCGGAAAGCGTGATGCCGAGCGGCGCTTCCCAACCGCCCGCCGCATGCGTGCGCAGCGCGCCGCCCGAAACATTCTCTGCCAACATCACCGCCAGCACGACCTGGAGGGTGATTCCGGCGATTGCCTGGCGCGCGCCCCAGACAGGCCCGAACAGGAAGGCGAGGCTGGCCCACAGAAGAGGCGTGAGGATGAGCAGGGGAATGATGTCAATCATCCGGCGTCTCCGCCGGAAAGCGCATCTCGCCGCATTGATTCAAGAGCCGCCGTGCCAGCGCCAGCGCCAGCGCAGTTGCTGCAATGGATACGACGATTCCGGTCAGGACCATTGCCTGAGAAACCGCGTCGACGCCGCCGTCGCGCTGGGCGAGCCCCACCAGGACGAGAAAGGCGCCGCTGCCCATGACATTGAAGGAAATGATCTTGCGCAGCAGGTGCGGCGCCAGAATGACGCCGGCTGCGCCACACGCGAACAAGGCGATGCCGGTGAGGGCGAACAGCAGGCCGGGAGTCAATCGTCCTCCTCCTCGAATTCGTCCGGCAGGCAAAGGAAGAGTCCGGCGAGAGTCAGCGCGAGCGACAGCGTCAACCCGGACTCGATCAGCAGGATCAGTGCGCCTGCCATTTCAACGGGGTACTGCAGCAGAGCGCCGTTGCGCAACGGCGCCGCGGCAAGCGCGAGGAAGATCAGGAAGCCCGCCAGCAGGCCGGCCCGCAACGATGAGGTCGAAGCGGCATTCGCAGGAAGCAGGCCTGCAAGGTAGAGAAGAATGATGCCCGCTGCCAGGACCGCAGCTGCCTGGAAAGCGCCGCCCGGACGGTGCGATCCTGCCCACAAAAGGTAGCCGGCGGCCAGAACCATCAGGGGAGAGACCAGGCGTGCCAGCGACTGAAGGAAGGCGTGCGGCGTCGACGGCAGGCGGCGCATGCTTCCCGGTACCTGGCCGCTCGCGGTCAGCACGCCGATCAGGGCCAGAAGAAGTACCGCCGTTTCCAGGAGAGTGTCGTATCCGCGGAAATTCAGCAGCACTGCCGTCACCGGGTGGCTGACACCGCTCTGGCCCAGGGCCTTATCGACGGCCCCGCCCAGTCGCACTGCGGGTTCCGGCAGGTTGAGCACCGCGTGCACGAGCACTGCCGCAAGCACGGCGAACACGGCGGTCACCCCCAGTCTCGGCAGCAATTTCATTTCGGCCGCCTCCCGCTGCGCGCGCGGAGATGCCCGACTGAATCGAATAGCAGCGCGCCCGCCAGGCCGGCCCCGATGGCGGCCTCTGCCAGTGCCAGATCGGGCGCGCCAAGCCGCGCCCAGGCGAGAGCCATGAGCAGGCCGAAGACGATGAACATCACCACCGCGCGAAATGGATCCGGCGCGGTAAGGGCTCGTATCGCGCTCCACAGCAATGACGCGGCCAGCAGCAGGTCGAAGGCCAGCACCGTCATTTCGCATCACCCCCCCGTCCAGGGGACGATGCCGCGGCGGCGCGCGCGGCGCGCGATCAGGAAGCTCACCGACGCACTGGCGGTGAGTACCAGCGCCCAGACCATCAGCAGCTTGACCACCGCTGCCGCTCCCTGCGCATGGGGCAGCAGTCCGAGCAGCGTGAAGCCAAGCCCGAGGTTGTCCGCTTTCGACAATGCGTGCAGCCGCGTATAGACATCCGGAAAACGCAGCAAGGCCAACGTTCCGGCGAGGAAGAAGACTGCCCCGATCAGCAGGCAGGCGGCGCTGAGCCAGTCAAGGACGCTCACGTTCGTTCCCTCCAGATTCCCTTCGCCAGGCGCGCTGCGCAAAGGCGGCGCCGCTGATGGAAGCCAGCAATGCAAACACCAGGGCCACATCCACCAGCGGTCCGTTGCCCGGGTCGCCGCCGGCCCGCGCCAGCAGCAGCAAGACCGCCACTCCCGTGGTGCCGAACAGCAGCGCGGCCAGCAGGCGGTCGGCGGAAGTCGGGCCGCGCACAACCAGCACCAGCGCCGCCAGCAGGTTGGCGAGCAGGAACAGTGCCAGCATCATAAGCAGCGTATTCATGAAAGCGGCACTCCGAACAGGTGCGCGACCCGGACTTCGGCGGCGCGCACATCGTCTTCCACCGGATTGCGGCGGTCCAGCACATGCAATTGCAGGCGGCCATGGTCGAGCCCCGCGCTCAAGGTTCCGGGCATCAAGCTCAGAAACCCGGCCAGAAAAAGCTGATCGGCCTCTTCGCGCAAGCGAAGGGGGATGTCGAGCATCGCCGGCCGCAGGTCAAGCCGCGGCGACAGCGCGACCGCGGCGACCTGCACGCCGCCACGCAGCGAGTGCACGGCGAAGAAGACAAGGAAACCGGGTACGCCTCGCAGTGACAGGCGCCGCGCTCCCGGCGGGTGAAGACGGAGACTGAGTGCAGCAGCAAGGCTCGCCGAAATGATCCCCACCCCCCAGCTCCCGCCGGCGCTGCCGGTCATGCTCGCCCAGACCGCCGCATAAAACGCGGTACGCAACAGAAAAGATCGCAGCGTCATGAAACGGCTACCTTTTCCCGCGCTCAGGAACGTTTTTGCCCATCCATGAGCCCGGTCAGTATGTCGACCGGCAATGGAAAGACGATGGTGGTGGACTTGTCGCCGGTAATATTGGAGAGGGTCTGCATATAGCGCAATTGCATCGCCCCCGACTGCTGCGCCAGCACATGCGCGGCCTGCATCAGCTTTTCGGACGCCTGCAGTTCCCCCTCGGCGTGGATCACCTTGGCGCGGCGTTCGCGTTCCGCCTCCGCCTGCCGGGCAATCGCGCGCACCATCGATTCATCGAGGTCGACATGCTTGATCTCGACGTTGGCGACCTTGATGCCCCAGGCATCCGTCTGCTGGTCGAGCACCTGCTGGATGTCCATGTTCAGGCGCTCGCGCTCGGCCAGCATGTCGTCCAGTTCGTGCTTGCCCAGCACCGAACGCAGGGTCGTCTGCGCAAGCTGGCTGGTCGCCTCGAAAAAATTCGCGACCTGGATGATCGCCTTGTCCGGTTCCACCACGCGGAAGTAAATGACCGCGTTAACCTTCACCGACACGTTGTCGCGGGAAATCACGTCCTGCGTGGGCACATCGAGCACGATGGTGCGCAGGTCCACCCGAACCATCTGCTGCAGGACGGGAATCAGGATGATCAGGCCCGGCCCCTTGACGCCCCAGAAGCGCCCGAGCTGAAACACGACGGCGCGCTCGTACTCCCGCAATACCCGGATCGCCGAAGCGAGCAGCATGAGGACCGCAATCACGAGCAGACCGGCAAAACCGAAACCAATGTCGAAAACCATCGCCATTCTCCTTGTTGGTTATTTCTCGGGGACGACTTCCAGCAGCAGCCCGTTACGTGCAACCACCCGGACCTTTTGCGCAGGCGCAAGCGGGGTGCTGCTGACCGCGCGCCAGGTTTCGCCATGCAGCCTGACCCAGCTGCCTCCCTGGGCGGCGTCGACCACTTCGGCAACTGCGCCGACAGGATCGCCGGCCGCCTTCACCGCGCGCCGCCTTGTCTTGAGCGCGACCGCGGTTATGGCAATCAGCAACAGCGCACTTGTCAGTGCGATCGAAACGACCAGGGCGACCGGAATGCCGAAGCCTGGAAGTTCCGTGTCGATCAGGATCAGCGCGCCGGTCACGAACGCGACGATGCCGCCCAGGCCGAGCACGCCGAAACTCGGCAGGAAAGCCTCGGCCACCATGAAGGCCATGCCCAGCACGATCAGCGCAAGGCCGGCGTAGTTCACCGGCAGCAGCTGCAGGGCATACAGCGCCAGCAGCAGGCTGATTGCGCCGACTACGCCTGGCACGGCGCTCCCCGGGTTCATGAATTCGAAGAACAGGCCGTAGATACCGACCGTCATCAGCAGCAGGGCGACGCTCGGATTGGTGATCGTCGCCAGCAGGCGCGCGCGCCAGTCGGGACGTGCGTCGTTCACCGCCGCCCCCCTGGTCTTCAACAGCTTGTCCTGCCCGAGGACGGTGACCTTCCTGCCGTCCACGGCCGCGAGCAGAGCCGGCACGTCGGCGGCGACGAGGTCCGCCACGCGCTGCTTGAGCGCTTCCTCCGCCGGCAGGCTGACAGCCTCGCGCACCGCGCGCTCCGCCCATTCCGCGTTGCGCCCGCGCATCTGAGCCAGCCCGCGAAGATAGGCCGCGGCATCGTTGACCTGCTTGCGCGTCATCGGTTCGCCGGTCGCGTCCTCCGTCGAGCCCGGCTTCTTGTTCTTGGCGTCATCCTTTCCCTCGGGACGCCGGGCGCGGTCCGGCTCCATGCCCGGCGCGCCGACCTGCACCGGCGTGGCAGCGCCGAGGTTGGTTCCCGGCGCCATCGCCGCCACATGGCTGGCGTAGAGGATGTATGTCCCCGCGCTTGCCGCGCGCGCGCCGCTGGGTGCGACGAATCCGGCGACCGGCACGGGCGAGGTCAGGATGGCCTTGATGATGGTGCGCATCGACGTATCGAGCCCGCCCGGCGTATCCATCTGCAGGAC
The DNA here is from genome assembly GCF_035627455.1 of Noviherbaspirillum sp. Classification (GTDB taxonomy): domain Bacteria; phylum Pseudomonadota; class Gammaproteobacteria; order Burkholderiales; family Burkholderiaceae_D; genus Noviherbaspirillum. The sequence goes on along the minus strand of NZ_DASPLS010000068.1, from coordinate 30 downwards.
CACGAGCTGGCTGCCATCCTGGGCGGCACG
>NZ_DASPLS010000067.1:0-61004 GCF_035627455.1 Noviherbaspirillum sp. | reverse complement strand
TTCGATTCCGGTCTCGGGCACCAGGCCACACATCTTTCTTCCCCCAGGAACGTCACATCACGCTGGCCTGTCTCATGCAGGCGCACCTGCTTTCTTCCCGACCTCCGCCGCCGGCTGCCCGTTTTTGCAAGCAAAACAGGGCTGGATATTTCGTTTCCGATAATGAAATTAATCGCCGCCAAATTTTCAAAAATAAACAAAGCGCAGCGAAATTATTGGAATTTCGGTGGTTTTCCGAGTGCATTTGAACACAATAAATACATGGAACCCTCTAAAATTTTGCCGCAAGAATAAGCTGCGTCAACTGCCGCACCGTCGGCGAGTGGCCTGCTGCAGCACAAGAATTCCCTTTTGCCCCTGGCATTTCGATCAATCAATTTTTAGGAGATGAGAAGATGAGCAAGACCGTGTACACCCAGGAACACGAGTGGCTGCGCGTTGAGGAGGATGGCTTGGTCACTGTCGGGATCACCGACTACGCTCAGGATCATCTCGGCGACCTGGTTTTCGTGCAGCTGCCGGAAGCCGGAAAAGAACTTGCCAAGGGCGAGGAAGCCGCCGTCATCGAGTCCGTGAAGGCCGCGGGCGAGATCAACATGCCGGTCGCCGGCGTCGTGACCGAGGTGAATGCCGTGCTGGCCGACGAGCCGGGCAAGGTGAATGAGGATCCGATGGGGGCCGGCTGGTTCTTCAAGTTCAAGGTCAGCCAGGCGAGCGACCTGGACGCCCTCATGGATGAGGCAGGCTACACGGCTTACGTCGAGTCGCAAGGCTGACGTGATTCGCAGCGCATGAATTCTTTTTCGTATTGAGAGGTAAAAAATGGTTCAGAATCGGGCTGCTTTCGAGGATTTGCAGCAGCACACGGATTTCATCGACAGGCACATCGGGCCGGGTGAAGCCGACAGGAAGGCGATGCTGTCGACGCTCGGCTTCGAGTCGATGGATGCCTTCATCAAGAAGGTGATTCCGGACGCGATCCATTCCGAAGCGCCCCTGAACCTGGACGGCGCGCGCAGCGAGCCGGAAGTGCTGGCGGAACTGCAGCAGATCGCTGCGAAGAACAAGGTGTTCAAGTCCTACATCGGCATGGGTTACTACAACACCTATACGCCGACCGTCATTCTTCGCAACCTGCTTGAGAACCCGGCGTGGTACACCGCGTACACGCCTTACCAGCCGGAGATTTCGCAGGGCCGCCTCGAAGCGTTGCTCAACTTCCAGACCATGATCTCCGACCTGACGGGTATGGAGATCGCCAACGCCTCGCTGCTCGATGAGGCGACCGCAGCCGCGGAGGCAATGACCTTCTGCCAGCGCCTGTCCAAGAGCAAGAGCAAGGTGTTCTTCGTGTCGCAGGACTGCTTCCCGCAGACGATCGACGTGGTGCGCACGCGCGCCGAGCCGATCGGCATCGAAGTGGTCGTCGGCGACCATCGCACGGACCTCGAACAGCTCGACTGCTTCGGCGTGCTGCTCCAGTATCCTTCTCTGAACGGCGAGATCAATGACTATGCCGACACCGTGGCGAAGGCGCATGCGAAAAACGCGCTGGTCGTGGTGGCGGCTGACCTGCTGGCGCTGACCGTGCTCACGCCTCCCGGCGAATTCGGCGCGGACGTGGCCATCGGCTCCGCCCAGCGTTTCGGCGTGCCGCTCGGATACGGCGGCCCGCACGCGGCATACTTCGCCACGCGCGACGAAAACAAGCGGGTCATGCCCGGCCGCCTGGTCGGTGTTTCCATCGACAGCCACGGCGACAAGGCATACCGCCTAGCGATGCAGACCCGCGAACAGCATATCCGCCGCGAAAAGGCGACCAGCAACATCTGCACCGCTCAGGTCCTGCTTGCGAACATTGCGAGCATGTATGCGGTCTACCACGGTCCGCAGGGTCTGAAGACCATCGCCCAACGGGTGCACCGCTTGACGGCGACCCTGGTCGAGGGCCTGCGCAAGCTGGATCTGGAAGTGCCGACTGCTTCCTTCTTCGACACGATCACGGTCCGCACCGGTGCCCGTACGCAGGAAATCCACGCGGCTGCACTCAGCCAGTCGATCAACCTGCGTAATGTCGATGCCGCAACCGTCGGCATTTCCATCGATGAAACGACGACGCGCGAAGACATCGAAGCCCTGTGGGCGATCTTCGCCGCAGGCAAGGCAGTGCCGTCCTTCGCCACCTGCGAAGCGGATGCTGCTGAGCGCATTCCAGCGGCGCTCGTGCGCACCAGTGTGTATCTGACGCACCCGGTGTTCAACAGCCACCATTCCGAAACCCAGATGCTGCGCTATCTGCGCGCACTGTCCGATAAGGATCTCGCGCTCGACCGCACGATGATTCCGCTCGGCTCGTGCACGATGAAGCTGAATGCGACGACCGAGATGATCCCGGTGACCTGGAAGGAATTCGGCAGTATCCATCCGTTCGCCCCGCTGGAACAGGCGCAAGGCTATCAGCAGCTGATCAGCGAGCTGGAGCAGATGCTGGTGGCATGTACCGGCTACGACGCGGTGTCGCTGCAGCCGAACGCCGGCTCGCAGGGCGAGTACGCCGGCCTGCTGGCTATCCGCGCATATCACAAGAGCCGCGGCGAAGGGCATCGCAATGTCTGCCTGATCCCGAGTTCCGCGCACGGCACCAATCCGGCAACGGCCCAGATGGTGGGCATGCAGGTTGTCGTGGTCGCATGCGACGAGCGCGGCAATGTCGATGTCGCCGACCTGAAGGCAAAGGCGGAGAAACATGCCGCCGACCTCGCAGCCATCATGATTACGTATCCGTCGACGCACGGCGTGTTCGAGGCCGAGGTCCGCGAGATTTGCGAAATCGTGCATGCGCACGGCGGCCAGGTTTACATCGACGGCGCGAACATGAATGCGATGGTGGGCCTGTGCGCTCCGGGCAAGTTCGGCGGCGACGTGTCGCACCTGAACCTGCACAAGACCTTCTGCATTCCGCACGGCGGCGGCGGCCCCGGCGTGGGCCCGATCGCGGTGAAATCGCATCTGGCGCCGTTCCTGCCCGGCCATCGCGTGATGGAAAAGCAGGATGCGCCAGTATGCGCGGCGCCGTGGGGCAGCGCGAGCATCCTGCCGATCAGCTGGACGTACATCAAGCTGATGGGCCGCCAGGGCCTGAAGGAAGCAAGCCAGGTTGCCATCCTCAACGCCAACTACATCGCGAAGCGCCTGGCGCCGCATTACCCGATCCTGTACGCGGGCGAGAACGGTATCGTTGCACACGAGTGCATCGTCGACCTGCGTCCGCTGAAGGACGCGACCGGGGTCACCGTGGATGATGTTGCGAAGCGCCTGATGGACTTCGGTTTCCATGCGCCGACCATGTCCTTCCCGGTGCCCGGCACGCTGATGATCGAACCGACCGAGAGCGAATCCAAGGATGAGCTCGACCGATTCTGCGAGGCGATGATCGCCATCCGCGAAGAGATTCGCGCGGTCGAGAGCGGTGCGGTGACGGCGGAGGAAAGCGTGCTGCGCCATGCGCCGCATACCGCGATGGCGATTGCCGGCGAATGGAGCCGCAAGTATTCGCGCGAACAGGCGGCGTTCCCCGTCGCCTCCCTGCGTGGCAACAAGTACTGGCCGCCGGTCGGCCGCGTCGACAACGTGTACGGCGACCGCAACCTCGTCTGCGCGTGCCCGCCGATGTCGGACTACGAGTAAGGGCCGGGCGGGCTGCGCTGCTTCATGCGGCGTAACCCGCCTGTTGAAACGGTATTTGCCGCCTGGCGCATGCGAGGCGGCCAAGGCGGATGACATGGCCATCAGTGTTTTCGAGTTGTTCAAGATTGGCATCGGACCGTCGAGTTCGCATACCGTGGGCCCGATGCGCGCCGCGCTGCAGTTCGCGGCCGGACTGAAGGCATCCGGCCAGCTTGGGCGGGTTGCACAGCTCAAGGCCGAGCTGTACGGGTCCTTGGGTGCGACCGGCAAGGGACACGGCAGCGACAAGGCGGTGATGCTAGGCCTGCTCGGGGAGGCGCCAGACCTGGTCGATACCGACAGCATCGAGGACAGGCTGGCGCAGGTGCGTGCCGGCAAGCAGATCTCCCTGTTGGGCGAGCACACCATCCCATTCATCGAGAGCGAGCATCTCCTGCTCTACAAGCGGCAATCGTTGCCGCACCATCCGAACGGCATGCGTTTTACCGCCTTCGATAGGGATGGCTCGGAAATCGACAGCAAGGTGTATTACTCGGTCGGCGGCGGATTCGTGGTCAATGAAGACGCTGTGGGTGCCGACCGCATCGTGCCTGACACGACAGTGGTTGCCCATCCTTTCAAGAGCGCCGACGAGCTGCTGGCGACATGCCGGGAGAAGGGCTTGTCGATCAGCCAGCTGATGCTGGAGAACGAAAAAGCGTGGCGGCCCGAGGAAGAAACACGGCGCGGCTTGCTGCGCATCTGGCAGGTGATGCAGGAGTGCGTCAAGCGCGGCTGCGAAAAGGAGGGCAGCCTTCCCGGCGGCCTCAAGGTGCGCCGCCGCGCGGCGGAGCTGTACCGCAAGCTGTCGAGCCAGCCCGAAGCCAACCTGCGCGATCCGCTGACGACGCTCGACTGGGTGAACCTCTATGCGCTCGCCGTCAACGAAGAGAATGCCGCGGGCGGCCGCGTGGTGACAGCGCCGACGAACGGTGCGGCAGGCATCGTCCCCGCCGTGCTGCACTACTACCACCGCTTCGTGCCGGGCGCGAATGAGGAAGGTGTGATCCGCTTCCTGCTGACCGCCGCCGCCATCGGCATCCTGTACAAGGAAAACGCATCGATCTCCGGGGCCGAAGTCGGCTGCCAGGGCGAGGTCGGTGTGGCGTGTTCGATGGCTGCTGGCGCGCTTGCCGAGGTCATGGGCGGAACGCCGGAACAAGTCGAGAATGCCGCGGAAATCGGCATGGAGCACAACCTCGGCCTGACCTGCGACCCGATCGGCGGGCTGGTACAGGTACCCTGCATCGAGCGCAATGCGATGGGTTCGATCAAGGCCATCAATGCGGCGCGCATGGCGCTGCGCGGCAACGGTCACCATTTCGTTTCGCTGGACAAGGTCATCAAGACCATGCGCGAAACGGGAGCCGACATGAAGATCAAATACAAGGAGACCGCGCGCGGTGGGCTCGCGGTCAATGTGATCGAGTGCTGATTCGATTTTTTGCGATTCAAGAAAAAGGAACGAAATAATGGAAACGACGCAGGCCCTGGCCCGTACCCCGCTGTACAACTTGCATGTCGAACTCGGTGCCCGCATGGTCCCGTTCGCGGGCTACGAAATGCCGGTGCAATATCCGACCGGCGTGCTGAAGGAGCACGCGCAGACGCGCACCCAGGCCGGGCTCTTCGATGTTTCGCATATGGGCCAGGTCCGCTTGAGCGGCCCCGATGCCGCTGCTGCACTCGAGTCGCTGATGCCGGTCGATATCGTCGACCTGCCGGCCAACATGCAGCGCTATGCCGTGTTTACGAACGAGCAGGGCGGCATCCTCGACGACCTGATGGTGTCCAATGGCGGCGACCACCTGTTCGTCGTGGTCAACGCGGCCTGCAAGCAGCAGGACATCGCTCACCTCAGGAAGCATATCGGCAATCGCTGCACGGTCGAGGAACTTGCGGACCGCGCGCTGCTGGCGCTGCAGGGGCCGGCCGCCGGTGCCGTGATGGCGCGGCTCGCGCCCGAGACCGCCAAGATGGTTTTCATGAATACCGGCAAGGTAACGCTGGTCGGCGTGGAGTGTTTCATCAGCCGCTCCGGTTACACCGGCGAAGACGGCTTCGAGATTTCGGTGCCGAACGATAAGGCCGAGGAACTGGCGCGCCTGCTGCTTGCACAACCTGAAGTGGCGCCGATCGGACTGGGCGCGCGCGACTCGCTGCGCCTGGAAGCCGGCCTGTGCCTGTACGGCCACGACATGGACACCGGCACGACGCCGATCGAGGCCAGCCTGGGCTGGGCCTTGTCCAAGACCCGCCGCGAGGGCGGGGCGCGCGCCGGCGGCTATCCCGGCGCGGAAGTCATCATGCGCCAGCTGGCCGAAGGCGTCGGTCGCAAGCGCGTCGGCCTGCTGGTAAAGGACAGAATGCCGGTGCGCGAAGGCGCGGAGCTGGTGGATGCGCAAGGCAACGTCGCCGGCAAGGTCACCAGCGGCGGCTTCGGTCCGACCGTGGGCGGCCCGATCGCGATGGGCTATGTGGAAACGTCGCTGGCCGCAGTCGGCACCGCCTTGCAGGCTATCGTGCGCGGCAAGCCGGTCCCGGTGGAAGTGGCGAAGACGCCGTTCACGCCGCAACGCTATTACCGCGGCTGAGTGCGTGCGATGAGCGATACAAAGACAACAGCGGAAGCGGCGCCGGGACAGCGGCCCGTGAAGACCGGCGAGAAACTGCGCGGCGCCGACAAGATGGCCCGCATTCCGATCAAGATCGTGCCCACCGAGCGCGCACAGATTCTGCGCAAGCCGAAGTGGATCCGCTCTGAATTCACCGGCTCGCGCGAGGTGCAGCGGCTCAAGGCGGTGCTGCGGGAAAACAAGCTGCATACCGTTTGCGAGGAAGCGAATTGCCCCAACCTGGGTGAGTGCTTCAAGAGCGGTACGGCCACGTTCATGATCATGGGCGATATCTGCACTCGCCGCTGCCCGTTCTGCGACGTCGGTCACGGACGCCCCAATCCGCTCGACCCGGACGAGCCGAAGAACATGGCGCAGACCATCCAGGCGATGGGGCTGAAGTACGTGGTGATCACCTCGGTGGACCGCGATGACCTGCGCGACGGCGGCGCCGCACATTTTGCCGCCTGCATTACGGAGACGCGCCGCCTGAACCCGGGCATTGTCGTCGAAATCCTGACCCCCGATTTCCGTGGCAGGGTGGACACCGCGCTTGCGATCCTGGAGCAGGCCCCGCCCGATGTGTTCAACCACAATCTCGAAACAGTGCCGCGCCTCTACAAGCAGGCCCGGCCCGGCGCGGATTACGACGTCTCTCTCGATCTGCTGGAGCAGTTCAAGCAGCGCCATCCGGCCGTGCCGACCAAGTCCGGTCTGATGCTGGGCCTGGGCGAAACCATCGAAGAGGTGGAGGCCGTGATGCGCGACATGCGCGCCCACGGTATCAACATGCTCACGCTCGGCCAGTACCTGCAACCGAGCGCGCACCATCTGCCGGTAGCACGGTATGTGACGCCGGATGAGTTCGATGCCTTGCGCGTCACCGGTGAAAAGATGGGCTTCACGCATGTGGCTTCCGGGCCGATGGTGCGCTCGTCCTATCATGCCGATCTGCAGGCGAAGGGGGAATTTGCCGTCGTGAAGGACGCAGAGGGCGATTGATCGTGCGCGATCGTTTCGTTGCGTTTGCGCAAATTCGATGCCGCAGGTCACGCCTAAGATGAAGGCGGTCCCTTAAGCCTCCCAGGAAGTGTTTGCCCGCGAGTGCGCGGGCATTTTTTTGTCAAAATTTTAATGACTCCCGCTTCTGTTACATTTTCTTACGTGCAGCTTGAGATTTCTCAATCGTGCCGTACCGCAAATTCCGCATACTTGCGCTGTAGCAAATCCCATCCACGAGTAAACGCGAGGCCATGAAAAAGAAGCTTGATACTGACGACGTCATTGAGAACTTGATCACCGCCACCCTTACCGAAGATGCAAGCGCGCGCCAAAAGCATCTTTTCCGCGAAAGCCTGTATGGCCTCGTCCGGCTCGCGAAAGCAGAACAGATTGTTGAAATAAAAACAAACGTCCGCCGACTGACGGGCGCGCTCGAGGCGCACTCCGCGCGGCGCCGGGCAAAGGCCGTGCTTCTGGCGCAACGCCTGCCGGACCTGATCGACCAGGCGCAGCAGCAGTTCGAATTCAAGCAGTAAGTCCTCTCCGGCCCGGTGCAGTCAAGATGCGCCGGGCCCATCTCCAGCCCGCCGGGATGCCGAGCGGATAGAGTTGGAAGGCAGTAGAATGCCATATCGATTGCTCACGCCGCCGTGACAATCGTACTGATCCTCCACTCATTCGCAGCACGGCATGAAAGTCTATAACCTCACTTGCGAGCACGATCACCGCTTCGAAGGCTGGTTTTCTTCGGAAGAAGATTTCAAGTCTCAAAGCGAGGCCCGGCAGATCGCTTGTCCGGTCTGTGAAAGCCATGCCGTTCGCAAGCTGCCGTCCGCTCCCCGCCTCAATCTCTCCACCGCGCAAGAACCCAAGATTGATGCTGCCGTCGTGCAGAAACAGTTGCTGGAACTGGTCCGCAAGATCGTCGCCAACACCGAGGATGTCGGCGAGCGATTCGCTGAGGAGGCGCGGCGCATGCATTACAACGAAGCGCCGGAACGCTCCATCCGCGGCGTCGCCAGCGTGCAAGAATTCGAAGCGCTGGCCGAGGAAGGGATCGACGTCGTGCCGTTACCCCTGCCCGACGCGCTCAAGCAGCCCCTGCAGTAAATCTTCACCCCCCGCAGCTCTGCGTTGACAGCCCGTCAACGCCTTTCCATTCGCGCATTTTTATTCAATACACATTGCAAAAATCCGCTGTATAATCATTTTCGAACGGTCGTGCTTTTAAGCCGGGACAACAAGGAGACAGCATGGATTTGAACTACACAGCGGAGGACTTGGCCTTCCGCGACACGGTTCGCGCCTTCCTGGAAGCGAACCTCCCCAAAGACCTGCAGCAAAAGGTCCTCAACCACAAGCGTTTGTCGAAGGAAGACTACGTCCGCTGGCACAAGATCGTCGCCAAGCAGGGATGGGTCGGCACGGGCTGGCCGGTTGAGTACGGCGGTACCGGATGGACTCCGGTACAGCGCCACATCTGGGAAGAAGAGTGCGCTCACGCAGGCACGCCGGCCATCCTTCCGTTCGGTGTCAACATGGTTGCCCCGGTGATCATGGCCTTCGGCAACGAGGCGCAAAAGCGCCATTACCTCCCGCGCATCCTCAACTGCGACGACTGGTGGTGCCAGGGCTACTCCGAGCCGGGTTCCGGTTCCGATCTCGCATCGCTCAAGACGCGCGCGGAACGCGAGGGCGACTACTACATCGTCAACGGGCAAAAGACCTGGACCACGCTGGCGCAGCACGCCGACATGATCTTCTGCCTCGTGCGCACCGATCCCAGCGCGCGCAAGCAGGAGGGCATTTCCTTCCTGCTGATCGACATGCACACGCCAGGCATCACCGTGCGCCCGATCATCATGCTCGATGAAGAGCATGAAGTGAACGAAGTCTTCTTCGACAACGTGAAGGTTCCGGTGCAGAACCTGATCGGCGAAGAGAACAAGGGCTGGACCTACGCGAAATACCTGCTCGGCCACGAGCGCACCAACATCGCCGCGGTCGGCCGTGCCAAGCGCGAGCTGCTCTTCCTCAAGCGCCTCGCCAACAAGCAGATGAAGGGCGGCAGGCCCTTGCTGGAAGATCCGGTGTACGCCGCCAAGGTCGCCAGCCTGGAAATCGAAATCATGGCACTCGAAATGACGGTGCTGCGCGTGCTCTCGCAGGAGAGCGCAAAGCGCGGCCCGGGCCCGGAAGCGTCGATGCTGAAAGTGAAGGGAACGGAAGTGCAGCAGGCATTGACCGAGCTGATGGTCGAAGCCGTCGGCCCGTATGCGATGCCCTTCGATCCCGCCTATCTCGAAGGCGAGCAAGAGCACAGCATCACGCAGGACGATGACGCCGCGCCGCTTGCGCCGTACTACTTCAACTTCCGCAAGACCTCGATCTACGGCGGTTCCAACGAAATTCAGAAAAACATCATCTCCCAGATGATCCTGGGACTGTGAGGCGAGCATGGACTTCAACTACACACCAGAGCAGCAACAATTCCGCGATGCCCTGCGACGCTTCATCGACAAGGATTACACCTTCGAGCACCGCAACAAGATCGTGCGCTCCGAGCAGGGCGTGTCGGACGAGGCATGGGGCACGCTGGTCGAACTCGGCCTGACGGCATTGCCCGTTCCCGAAGAGCAGGGCGGCTTCAACGGCACTGCGGTCGACATGATGGTGGTGATGCAGGAGCTGGGACGCGGCATCGTCGTCGAGCCATACTTCGCCACCGCCCTCGGCGCGCAATTCCTGAAGCTGGCCGGCGGCCACGAGGGTTTGCTGGAACAGGTCGCAAGCGGCGAGCTGAAACTGGCTGCCGCGCTGGGCGAAAAGCAGGCACGGCATGAGCCGTTCGACATCGCTACGACGGCCAAGACGGACGGCGACGGCTATGTGATCAACGGCACCAAGACCGTCGTCATCCACGGCGGCCAGGCCGGTAAGATCATTGTCTCCGCCCGTACCGGCGGCAGCCAGCGCGACACCGACGGCATCTCCCTGTTCCTCGTCGACGGCGACGCCGCCGGCGTGACGCGCAAGGACTACCGCACCATCGACTGCCAGCGCGCCGCCGACATCACGTTCGCCAACGTGCGCGTACCGGCGTCTGCCTTGCTCGGCAAGTCCGGTGCAGGTTGGGACATCCTCGACGCCGCCGCCGATTATGGCGCCACGCTCCTGTGCGCAGAAGCAGTGGGCGCGATGGACGCGCTCAACGCCGCCACGCTGGAGTACCTGAAGACCCGCCAGCAGTTCGGCGTGCCGATCGGCAAATTCCAGGTGCTGCAGCATCGCATGGCCGAGATGTTCATGCAGGCCGAGCAGGCGCGCTCGATGGCGACGCTGGCAGCGGTCAAGGTCTCGGCGGAGGATGCGAACGAACGCCGCCGCAACGTGTCCGCTGCGAAGGCGCGAGTGGGCCAGGCGCTCAAGTATGTCGGCCAGCAGGCGGTGCAATTGCACGGCGGCATGGGCGTGACGAACGAACTGCCGGCGGCGCATCATTTCAAGCGCCTGACCATGATCGAGCTGACGCTGGGCGATACCGACTACCACCTGGCACGTTTTGCTTCGCTGCCGGACTTCCGCAAGGCCGCTTGATACAGAGAGGGGGCGTACATGGCGCAACTGAAGTGGTACTTTGAAGATTTCGAAGTGGGCAAGACCATCGACGTGGGATCACGGACGGTCTCCGAAGAAGAGATCATCGACTTCGCGAGCAAGTATGACCCCCAGCCTTTTCACGTCGACAAGGATGCCGCATCGAAGTCGATCTACGGCGGCATCATTGCCAGCGGTTGGCATACCTGCGGGATGATCATGCGGCTGATGGTCGACAATTTTCTCAAGGATGCGGCCAGCCTCGGTTCGCCGGGCGTGGACGAGATCCGCTGGATCAAGCCGGTGCGCGGCGGCGACACGCTGCACGTGACGACGACCGCCCTGGAGGCCAAGCCTTCCGCCAGTAAGCCCGACCGCGGCGTGGTCGTCACGCTGTGGCAGGCAAAGAACCAGCACGGAGACGTGGTGGCGACGATCAAGGGGATGGGGATGTTCCACCGGCGCCCGAAGTAGGCGTCAACAGACAGGGAGAGACGGAATGCGTCATATCGCATCGGTAGCAGAATTGAGGGAGCTCGTCGGGCAGGAAATCGCCGTGACCGACTGGTTCGCCATCACGCAGGAACGGGTCAACCAGTTCGCCGATGCGACCGGCGACCACCAGTGGATCCACCTCGACGTCGAGCGCAGCAAACGTGAATCGCCGTACGGCACGACCATCGCGCACGGTTTCCTGACCTTGTCGCTGCTGCCCATGATCATGCAAAGCGCGGTATCGATGCCGGAAGCAAAGCTGAGCGTGAATTACGGGCTCAACAAGGTGCGCTTTCCGGCGCCGGTGCCGGTGGGCAGCAAGGTGCGCGGCCGCTTGTCGCTCAAGGAAGTCGAGGACATCGAAGGCGGCGTGCAGGTGACCTGGCTTGTGGCGATCGAGCGTGAAGGCGGCGACAAGCCAGTGTGCGTGGCGGAGTCGATCGCGCGCCGTTACGAGTAAGACGGCCGTACGCTAAAAGAAAAACCTCCCCACCTTGCGGTGGCGGAGGTTTTTTCATGGGATCAATGACGCTTGTATTGCGTCGCGCCGAACAGGACTTCGCGCGACTTGTCGTCGGTGATCGGCTTGCTGTCCGAAGCCAGCACCTCGACCCCGCGCTTGACCGCTTCGCGCTCGCTGATCTCGTCGAACCAGCGCTTCGCATTCGGATATTCTTCCCAGTCGATGCCCTGGTTTTTCCAGGAGCGCAGCCACGGGAAGGTGGCGATGTCGGCGATGGTGTACTCGTCGCCGGCCAGATAGGCGCTCTTCGACAATTGATTGTCAATCACGCCGTAGAGGCGCTTTGCTTCATTCGTGTACCGGTTGATCGCGTACTCGATCTTCTCCGGCGCGTAGACGCGGAAATGGTGAGTCTGCCCGAGCATCGGGCCGACGCCGCCCATCTGGAACATCAGCCATTGCAGCGTGTTGAATTTGTCGCGATCCGTCTTGCCGAGAAACTTGCCGACCTTGCTGGCGAGGTACACGAGAATCGCGCCGGATTCGAACATCGAGATCGGCTTGCCGTCCGGACCGTCGGCATCGACGATGGCGGGAATCTTGTTGTTCGGCGAGATGGCGAGGAATTCCGGCTTGAACTGGTCGCCTTCGCGGATGTTGATGTAGTGGACGCGGTAGGGAAGGCCGCATTCCTCCAGCATGATGTGGACTTTATGGCCGTTGGGTGTCGCGGCCGAATAGACATCGATCATTCTTGTTCTCCTGAGCTTGGGTCAAAACCGCTGCATGGATTATGCAGCGGTTTCGATTTCCCTGCTCATGAGCGCGTGATCGGCAGTTCCAGGTCTTTCTTCGGGATCGGGATGTGCTTTGCCAGTTCCAGCTTGGCGATGGCATTGCGGTGCACTTCGTCCGGGCCGTCGGCGATGCGCAGCGTCCGGTTGCCGGCCCATTGCCCCGCCAGCGGGAAGTCGTCGCACACGCCCCCGGCGCCGTAGGCCTGGATCGCCCAGTCGAGCACCTTCTGGGTGACGTTCGGTGCGAGCACCTTGATCATCGCGATTTCCGCCTTCGCATGCTTGTTGCCCACGGTGTCCATCATGTAGGCCGCCTTCAGGGTGAGCAGGCGGGCGGTATCGATCATGATGCGCGATTCGGCGATGCGCTCATGCCAGACGCTTTGCTCGGATACGCGCTTGCCGAAGGCCACGCGTTCGTTGAGGCGCTTGCACATCAGTTCCAGCGCGCGTTCTGCCACGCCGATCGCACGCATGCAGTGGTGGATGCGGCCCGGCCCGAGGCGGCCCTGCGCGATTTCGAAACCGCGGCCTTCGCCCAGCAGGATGTTCGAGGCCGGCACGCGCACGTTCTCGAACAGGATTTCGCAGTGGCCGTGCGGCGCGTCGTCGTAGCCGAAGACCGGCAGCGGACGCTTGATGGTCACGCCCTTGATATCGGCCGGCACCAGGATCATCGATTGCTGCGAATGGCGCGGCGCATCCGGATCGGTCTTGCCCATCAGGATAAAAATCTTGCAGCGCGGATCGCCGGCGCCGGAAATCCACCATTTGCGGCCATTGATCACATACTCGTCGCCGTCCCGCTCGATGCGGGTGGCGATGTTGGTGGCGTCGGAGGAGGCGACCGCCGGTTCGGTCATTGCGAAGGCGGAACGGATCTCGCCGCGCAGCAGCGGCTCCAGCCACTGGCGCTTGTGCTCTTCGGTGCCGTAGCGTTCGATGGTCTCCATGTTGCCCGTGTCCGGCGCCGAGCAGTTGAAGACTTCCGGCGCCCAGGGCACGCGGCCCATGATTTCGCACAGCGGCGCGTAGTCGAGGTTGGACAAGCCTTCCGGCGCGCGAGCCGATTTGGGCAGGAACAGGTTCCACAGGCCGAGTGCACGGGCCTTCGGCTTCAGGTCCTCGATGATCTGGGTCGGGATCCAGCGGTTGCCCTTTTCGCGCCCGTTGCGTTCGACTTCTTCGTTGTAGGCCTTTTCGTTCGGATAAATGTGCTCATCCATGAAGCGGATGAGCTTTTCCTGGAGCTGCTTGCAGCGGTCTGAGTATTCGAATTCCATGTTGTCTCCTCGGGGAAAAGCGTTTTACTTGCCGGACGCGTACTTCCAGCCCATCTCCGCCATCGGACGCGCCGCCTTGCCCGCCTTCAGCGCCTGCTCGCTCGATGCGGTGCCATCCACATAGCGCTTCATGATGCCTTGCAGGATGCCGGCCATGCGGAACATGTTGTAGGCAAGGTAGAAGTTGAAGTCTTCCTTGCGGATGGTCTTGCCAGTGCGTTCGCAATACTTCGCGATGTAGGCGTCTTCGCTCGGGATGCCGAGTGCCGGCAGGTCGAGCCCGCCGATGCCGCGGAACTGACCGGGCGGGATATGCCAGCTCATGCAGTGGTAGGAAAAATCGGCGAGCGGGTGGCCCAGCGTCGACAGCTCCCAGTCCAGCACGGCGAGCACGCGCGGCTCGGTCGGGTGGAAGATCATGTTGTCGAGGCGGTAGTCGCCATGGACGATGCTCGTATCGTCGCCCGGCGGGATATTCCCCGGCAGCCATTCGATCAGGTTGTCCATCGCCTCGATCTTCTCGGTTTCGGAGGCCTTGTACTGCTTCGTCCAGCGGTCGATCTGGCGGGCGAAATAATTGCCCGGCTTGCCGTAGTCGCCCAGGCCGATGGCGGCGTAGTCGACGGTGTGCAACTGCGCGATGACGCGGTTCATTTCGTCGTAGTGCGCGGCGCGCTCGGCGGGTGTCATGCCGGGCATGGACTGGTCCCACAGCACGCGGCCCTGCACGAACTCCATGATGTAGAAGGCGCGGCCGATGATGGATTCATCGAGGCACAGCGAATACTGGCGCGCGGCGGGGAAGCCTGCCTTGTTCAGCGCGTCCATGACGCGGAATTCGCGGTCGATCGCATGGGCGGAGGCAAGCAGCTTGGCGGCGGGGCCGGGCTTGGTGCGCAGTACGTAGCTCTTGCCGTCGGCGGTCAGCTTGAACGTCGGGTTCGACTGGCCGCCGTTGAACTGCTCGACGGTCAGCTCGCCGCTGAAACCTTCGACGTGCTGGCGCATGTACTCCTGCATCGCGCCGAGATCGAACTTCTGGCGATCGGATACCGGCCGCGTGCCCATGAATTCTTCGAACATCATGTCTCCTTAGGGAAAACGAGCGAAATAGTTATCGCCACATTCTACATCAGAAAAACGTACGGTCGTGCGATTTCGCGGTGGCGTGCCAGCGTGCTACAGCCCGCGCGATTTCATGTACTGCTCCAGCAGCACTTCCATGGTCGTGTGGCGGCTTTCGCCCTGCAGTTCGGAGATCGGGGAGTAGTTCACGATGCGCACCACCCAGTCGGCTTGCGCTTCGCCGACATCGATCGCGTTGATGCAGCCTGCGGTCTGTGCGAGGTTGCCCAGGAACAGGCGCTGGTTGGTCAGTGCATAGGACAGGATCGCGCGGTTGACACCGCCGTGCAGCACGAGCAGCACCGTGTCCCAGCTCTTGTCCTCGCGCAGGCGGTCGATGCAGGGATGGATCCGGTCCATCAACTGGCCGATGGATTCGCCGCCGAGGAACTGGCGCTCTTCCGGAACCAGTCCGTCGAAGGCGCCGACGAAGGCCTCCCTCAGGCTTTCATCGGGAATGGCGGAGAGTTTTCCGCCGCGCAGTTCTTCCAGGTCCTTCCAGCGTTCGAGCGCGATCTGCTGGCCGGTCTCGGCCAGCACGCGTGTCGCTGTCTCGACGGTGCGCGGCAGCCCGGAAACGATGACCCGGTCGAACTTCAAGCCCGCCTGCGCGAAGACCTTGCCGGCGGCCGTCGCCTGCGCCCGCCCCAGTTCATTGAGCGGGACTTGTTCCGGAAGGAAGGGCTTCCCCTGTTCGTCGAAATAGGTGACGCTGCCGTGGCGCATCAGGTAGATGCGCCGTCTCTTGTGTGCTGTCATTTGTATTGCGGCTTTCTTTTTTCGAGGAATGCCGTGATGCCTTCCAGCGCGTCCCGCTGGTGAAGGCTCTCGACGAAGTGGCGCTTTTCCGATTCGAAATGCTGCGCCAGCGAGTTGGCCTGCGCTTCATTGGTCAGCGACTTGATCCGTTCCATGGCGTTCGGCGACAGGGCGGCGAGATCCTCGGCCCAGGCGAGCGCGCTATCGAGCACTGTACCATCGGGAACGACCCGGTTGACGACGCCAAGCTCGTGCAGGCGCGCAGCAGACACGGGCTTGCCTTCCAGGAGTATCTCGGCGGCGAGCTGGCGGGGCAGGGCGCGGGTGAGGAACCATAAGGCTCCGCCATCCGGCGTGAGGCCGACCTTGACGTAGGACATGACGAATTTCGCCGACGCGCCCGCGACGATCATGTCGCAGGCAAGGGCCAGCGAAAACCCGGCACCGGCGGCGATGTCTTCCACGGCCGCGATCACCGGCTTGGGGCAGTCGCGGATGGCTTCGATCCATCCGTGCAGGTTGTCGATCGATTCCGCTTGCACCGCCGGCGGCTTGCTGCGGTTTTCGAGCAGGCGGTTCAGGTTGCCGCCGGAGCAGAATACCTTGTCGGCGCCGGTGATCACAACTGCGCGCACCGTGTCGTCACGCTCCGCGGTGGACAGGGTTTCGATGGCTGCGGCATACATGTCCGGGTGCAATGCATTCCTTGCGCCCGGGTTGGAGATGGTCAGGATCAGGGTCGCGTCCTGGCGGGATGCTTGGAGTTCGGCGGACATGGCTTGGATGGTTGAGTGAATCGATCGGCAGTCAGGCGATATTTCAGCCGATATTATTGCCGAAATGTGCCGTCCGGGTTGCGCTGCATAGTCTTCATGCGCTGCAACCTTTCCGCCGCTGCGGTAAGCTTGAGCCGCCACAAGCACAACATAACAGGAGACAAGATGCTGAAACTTTGCGGATTCGCCGGAAGCAACTACTACAACAAGGTAAAGTGCGCACTGCTGGAAAAGGGTGTGCCCTTCGAGGAAGAGCTGGTCTGGACCGACCGCTCGCCGGAACTGCTCGCACGCTCGCCGCTCGGCAAGATTCCGTTCATCGAGACCGGCGAGGGCATCCTGTGCGAGTCGCAGGTCATCATGGATTACATCGAGTCGGCGTATCCGGAAAGGCCGCTCATCCCGGCAGACCCGTTCGCCGCGGCCAAGGTACGCGAGCTGGTCACCTTCATCGAACTGCATCTCGAGCTGGTGGCCCGCGAGCTTTACGGAGAAGCCTTCTTCGGGGGCAAGGTGTCCGAGGAGATCAAGACGCGCACGAAAAAACTCCTGGCGCGCAACGCGAAGGCGTTTGCAAGGCTGGCCAAGTTTTCGCCCTATGTCGCAGGCGCGGAATTCACGATGGCCGATTGCGCGGCGCTGGTCCACCTGCCCTTGGTGAGCATGACGTCGAAGGCCATTTATGGAGAAGATGTGCTGGCCGACCTGCCTGTGCGCGACTACATCAAGATGCTCGGCGAACGGCCGTCGGTGCAGCGCGTGAACGCGGACCGCAAGGCGAATCAGGAAGTGATGATGAACCGGATGAAGTAGGTTAGAGCGCCGCTTCGTCACCCCACAGCTGCTGCATGCTGAAAGGCAGCATCGCCTGGTCGCTTGAGAGCGCCTCGCGCACGGTGTACAGCTCCTTGCCGGTATCGCGCTGGATGGGGAAGGTGAGCGGCGCGCCGCGCGGCCCGATGAACGCATGCACGACAGGCGTCGCCGCTGTCTTTCCCCGCCGCGTGACGACGCCGATCTCTCCGTTCTGCAAGCGGACGAACGAGCCCGGCGGCGTGGTGCCCAGTTCCTTGATGAAGTAGGCCGCGAGCAGGGGATCGGCCGGTTTGCCGCCGGCGATCAGGACGTCGCGAAGGGCGGCACTGGGCAGCAGCGACTTCCTGTACTTCCGCATCGACACCGAGGCGCAGTATCGGTCCGAGTAGGCCAGGATGCGGGCGTTCTGCGGAATGTCTTTCGCTTCCGGGCCCATCGGGTAGCCGCTGCCGTCCTCTTTTTCGTGGTGAAGGAGCACGTACGCCAGCCAGTCGGGCTGGACAATGCCGCACTGCCTGAGCAGCTCCACGGCTTGCACGGGGTGGGAACGGATCAGTTCAGTCTCGCGCTCGTTCAACGGCTCCTGCTTGATCAGCAGGACATCCTGCTGCCGCAGCATCGCAATATTCATCGTCAGCGCCGCCGCCACGATCCATTGCGCTTCCTCGGGCGGCTTGTTCATCGCCCGGGAGATCAGGAGCGTCACCAGGGCGGTATCGATGCAATGGCGTATCGCATATTTTCCGGCCGCCTGGTTCAGGAAAACGCTCGCCACGGCTACATCGGCGTTGATGTCGGCGGCGAAGCCCAGCGCCTTGACGACCTCGAGGATCTTGGCCTGCGCGTCCGCCTCATTGGCGAGGTTGTACAGCAGGCGTTCCAGGCGCTTGTTGGCGAGGTTGATGAAGCGCAGGGCCGACGGCCTCTCGCGCGTTGCGGCCTGCTGCGCTTCCTTGCGCGCCTGCGCGGCACGCTCGGCCTGGCCGGCATCGATGAAAAGGCCGCGGGCAACCAGTTCTTCCGCTTGCCGCGCGTTTGCGACAACCTGTCCGCGGCGCAGCAGCAGCTTGTTGCCGGCGCCGTACACATCCCACGGCAATGGCTCTCCAATGACGATATCGGCGATGCTCAGGCGCCGCTGATCGACCATGCTGCCCCCTCTCCCCTAACAGGGTTGCGATGACGGACGCTTCCTCGGATGCTTGTGCGTTGTCGTGCTATTCCGGCGGATGCTATTGGTAACGGCTGTCGCGGCCGTCAACTTGAGCCTGGTCGAGAAACTTCTCAGAGTGTTGCCAGTCTTTCAAGCGCGCTGCGCAAGGTGTCATCCTTTTTCGCAAAGCAGAAGCGAACGATGCCGGATTCCCTGGGCTGGTTGTAGAACGCGGAAACGGGGATCGCGGCCACGCCGATCTCTGCCGTGAGCCACTTGGCGAAATCGGCTTCCGGCGCGGAAGAAATCGCGGAATAGTCGACGCACTGGAAATAGGTGCCGTCCGAGGGCAGCAGCTTGAATCGCGTCGAAGCGAGGCCGTCGCGGAACAGGTCGCGCTTGCGCTGGTAGAAGGCGGGCAGTTCCAGGTAGGGCGCGGGGTTGGCCATGTAGCGGGCCACGCCGTGCTGCACAGGGGTATTGACCGTGAAGACGTTGAACTGGTGCACCTTGCGGAACTCGGCCGTCAGTGCCGCCGGGGCGGCGACATACCCGATCTTCCAGCCGGTCACGTGATAGGTCTTGCCGAAGCTGGAAACCACGAACGCGCGCGAAGCCAGTTCCGGATAGCGGCATACCGATTCATGGCGGGCGCCGTCGTAGACCATGTGTTCATAGACTTCGTCCGACAGGATCAGGATGCCGGTGCCGCGCACGATCTCCTCCAGCGCGCGGATGTCCGCCTCACGCAGCACCGATCCAGTCGGATTGTGCGGCGAGTTGATCATGATGAGCCTGGTTTTCGGCGTCACCGCCGCCGCCACCTTTTGCCACGGCACCGAATAACCTTGCGCGCCGACTTCCATCTGGACGAATACCGGGACGCCGCCCGCCAGTTCGATCGCCGGCACATAGCTGTCGTACACCGGTTCGATGACGATGACTTCGTCGCCCGGGTGTACGCAGCAGAGCACGGA
Source organism: Noviherbaspirillum sp. (assembly GCF_035627455.1). Lineage (GTDB taxonomy): Bacteria > Pseudomonadota > Gammaproteobacteria > Burkholderiales > Burkholderiaceae_D > Noviherbaspirillum. The sequence continues at coordinate 41,420 of NZ_DASPLS010000067.1, read as the reverse complement.
GGTCAGGATGGCTTGCGTCGCGCCGGCAGTGACGGTGATCTCGGTGTCAGGATTGTAGGCATGGCCGTAGATGGCGCCGATCTTGGCCGCGATCGCCTGGCGCAATGCGGGCACGCCCGACATGGGCGGGTACTGGTTGAACCCGTCTTTCATCGCCGCGGTGACGGCATCCACCAGGGCCGGGTCGCAGTCGAAATCGGGAAATCCCTGGCCCAGGTTCACTGCACCCTTCTCCGTCGCCAGTGCGGACATGACCGTGAAAATCGTGGTGCCGACATTGGGCAGGCGGGACGGGAGCACGGTTTGGCGGGCAGCGGCGGCGAGAGCGGGGGACATGGGCGTATTCATCGAAGCGGTCGGAACAAAAAGTCCATTTTATACAAGCTCGCCATCGGTCTGCCATTTGTCCGGCGGAATGATGGTGAACAGGCCGGCACGCGCCGTCCTGCGCGCCAGTTTCAGCAAGGCCTTGTCCTTGGTGATGAGGCATTCCGCGTGGGCGTCGCGCGCGATCTCCAGGAATTTCTGGTCGTCCGGATCCTTGCAGAGCGGCAGCGGGATGTCGTCGCGCCGAACGAGGCCGTCACGCGGCAGGCACTCGATCAGGGCGTCGAATTCGGCGCTCGCAAGCGGCCTGGAGCCGTCGTCGAGGGGCAGGTGAGGGTAATCGAGCACCAGCAGCCACTCCTTGCGGCAGTCGTCGCGCGTGACGGCTTTCGCCCGCCCGTCCTTCAGCGCCGCAAGCAGCGATGCCCAGCGGGGATCGCGGAAGACGAACAGGTCGAGGCAGACGTTCGTGTCGATGACGATGCGTTTCGGTATCTTCGCTATCTTCGGTATCATTGCCGCAAATTTTCTTTCCGCCGGAACCTGCCTGACATGCTGATTGTTTTATCGCCCGCAAAAACGCTCGACTATGACACACCTTTGACGACCGATGAACACACCCTCCCGGATTTTATCGACGATGCATCGGAATTGGTGGACATCCTGAAACAGCGTTCACCCGCGGACCTGTCCGCATTGATGGGCATCTCGGACGCGCTGGCCGTCCTGAACGTCACGCGCTACGCCGAATGGTCACGCAAGTTCACGAAGAAGAACGCACGCCCCGCGATCCTCGCTTTCAACGGCGATGTCTACGAAGGGCTCGCCGCCCGTTCGCTCACGTCCCGGCAGCTCGGCTATGCGCAGTCGCATCTACGCATCCTCTCCGGCCTGTACGGCGTGCTGCGCCCGCTCGACCTGATGCAGCCGTACCGGCTTGAAATGGGCACTCGCCTTGCCAACGGCCGCGGCAAGGACCTCTACGCATTCTGGGGCGCACGCGTGACCGAGACGCTGAACAAGGAACTGGCGGCGCACAAGCGCAAGGTGCTGGTCAACCTGGCGTCGGAGGAATACTTCAAGGTGGTGAAGCCGAAGCAGCTCGACGCGGAGGTGGTGACGCCCGTGTTCGAAGACTGGAAGGGCGGCAAGTACAAGATCATCTCTTTCCACGCCAAGCGGGCACGCGGCCTGATGGCGCGGTTCGCTGCGGCGAAGGGCGTGACCCAGCCCGAGAAGCTCAAGGAATTCGATGCCGAGGGCTATGCCTACGACGTGCGGGCATCGACTGCGCAGCAGTGGGTTTTCCGCCGGCGCACCGAGGGCTGAGCAGGGGGAACAAAAAAGCCTCCGTGCGGAGGCTTTTTCAGGGAGTTACCAGATTTTCCACCAGGGCGAGCTGGCCTGCGGACCACCGCGGAAATAGACACTGTTCGGGAAGGTTGCCTTCATTACACGTTCGGCATCGTTGCGCAATTCGTGCAATCCCAGCGCATCGTAGGACTTGACCATTACGAACAGGGCTTCCTCGATGGCCGGCGCATCCCGGTATTCGGTGACTGCCTGCTGCGCCCGGTTGGCGGCGGCAACGTAGGCGCCGCGCCGGTAGTAATAGTTCGCGACGTGGACTTCATACTGGGCCAGCGCATTCACCAGGTACTTCATGCGGTCGACCGCATCCTTGGCATAGATACTGTTCGGGAAACGCTCCGCCAGCTGCCGGAACGAGTCGAAGGCGTCGCGCGCGGCTTTTGGATCGCGCTCGCTCGGATCTTGCCTGGACAGGAAGTCGAGAAAACTGACCTTGTCGTTGAAATTGATCAGGCCGCGCAGGTAGTACATGTAATCCACGTTCGGATGGTTGGGATGCAGCTTGATGAAGCGCTCCACGGCCGCGAGGGCTTGCGCCTGGTCGCCCTGGCGGTAGTGTGCGTAGGCAACCTCCATCTGGGCCTGCTGGGCATAGGTACCGAACGGATAGCGCGATTCCAGCTTCTCGAAGTACTGGATGGCCTTGTCGTAGCCGCCCGCAGCCATTTCATCGCGCGCCTCCGAGTATAATTTCGACGCCGACCAATCCTTGGTCTCGTCGATCTTCTCCGGGAGCAGACCGCACCCGGAAAGGGACAAAGCAAGGGCAATGGCGGCCAATTTCAACGATCTTTTTTGCATGACGTTTGCGCGAGCACTACGGATAAGCCCACGATTATAGCCGATGGTGCATTGCTGCAGCGATACCACACGAAACGCCGATTTTGACGAACTCCCTGACCGAAACCGATATCGATGACGGCGACGAATACGAAGGCGCCGCGCCCGAGTCGTCCCCGATCACCCTGAAACTCACTCCGGAATTTTGCGGCGTGCGCCTGGACAAGGCCTTGTCGCAGCTGTTGTCCGAATACTCCCGCAGCCGCATCCAGCAATGGATCGATGCCGGCCACGTCACCGTGGACGGCCAGCCGGCCCGCGGCAAGACGACCATGCTGGGCGACGAAACCGTCGTCGTCGCGCCCCAGGAGGCGCCCGAAGAGCAGGCTTTCAAGCCGGAGGAGATGCCGCTTTCCATCCTGCACGAGGACAAGTCCATCCTCGTCATCGACAAACCCGCCGGGCTGGTGGTGCATCCGGCAGCCGGCAACTGGTCCGGCACGCTGCTCAACGGCTTGCTGCACCACGCCCCGGCGCTGGCGGGCGTCCCGCGCGCCGGCATCGTGCACCGCCTGGACAAGGAAACCAGCGGCCTCATGGTCGTCGCCAAGACGCTGCAGGCACAGACCGATCTCGTCCGGCAATTGCAGGCGCGTAGCGTCAAGCGCGAATACCTGGCGCTCGTCTGGGGGCAGCCGCAAGTGACGGGCCGTATCGAGGCCGCCATCGGACGCCACCCGCGCGACCGCATCAAGATGGCGGTATCGCAGCATGAAAGCGCGAAGCCGGCCGTCACGCATTACCGCCGACTCGCCACGGGCACGCTCGACGGCCGTCCGGTCAGCCTGGTCAAATGCAGTCTGGAGACCGGGCGCACGCACCAGATCCGTGTGCACATGCAATCCATCGGCTTCAGCCTGGTCGGCGATCCCTTGTACGGCAAGCCACACCTCGCATCCGTGTTCGCCCGGCAAGCCCTGCACGCATTCAGGCTCGGCCTGGTGCACCCGGCGTCGGGCAAGGAGCTGGAATGGAGCGTAGACTTGCCGGCCGATTTCGCCGCGCTGCTCGACAGGGCAGGCGTCGGCGGGACCGCACTGGACTAGAGGGAAACCATGGAGCTGATCATCCCGGAATGGAACGATGCGCCGAAGCACGTGGGCGCATTGTCCACCACGCGCCGCGGCGGGACAAGCAGCGCGCCGTACGATGACGGCGATGGCGGCGGCGGGCTGAACCTCGGCGTGCACGTCGGGGATGACCCCGACACCGTCCGGAACAACCGTGCATTGCTGCGCGCCGTCCTGCCCGCCGAGCCGGCATGGCTGACGCAGGTACACAACGTCCGGGTAGTCGATGCAGCCCAGGTGACTGGTTCCCCCGAGGCGGATGCAAGCATTGCCACGCAGCCCGGCGTGGTCTGCGCCATCCAGACGGCAGATTGCCTGCCTGTGCTCTTTTGTGACGCTGCGGGTCGGGCGGTCGGGGCGGCGCATGCGGGCTGGCGAGGGCTGGCCGGCGGTGTGCTGCAGGGAACGATAGCGGCGATGCGGGATGCCGGTGCAACCGACATCCAGGCGTGGCTGGGACCGGCCATCGGGCCGCAATGCTTCGAGGTCGGGCAGGATGTGTTCGATGCGTTCGCCGGGAAGGATGCGGCAATGGCTGCGGCTTTCGAGCCGATGGACGGCAGGCCCGGCAAATACATGGCCGATATCTACGCCCTTGCGCGCCGCACCTTGCAGCTCGCCGGGGTCCAGCGGATCTCCGGCGGCGGACGCTGCACGGTGACTGAGCAGAAGCAGTTTTATTCCTACCGCAGGGACAAGGTGACGGGCCGCATGGCCTCGTTGATTTGGCTCAAATAAGTCTTTGTGCCAATGGGCGATGATTCACATCAACATCGCCACTACTTCGTTTCCCCATCCTTCCCCGATGCCGCCGCCACCCGTGCCGCTTCCTCAAGCCGCAGTTTTTCCGCCTGCTGCCGCTCCCGTTTGCGTTTGGGCGTACCCATCAAGTATAAAATGATCGCCAGGGGCAACAAGCCATACAGCAGGAAGGTCATGACCGCGGCGACGACGGATTCCTCGGTGATCGACATCATGAAGACGACGTAAATCCAGGCGATGGCGACGATATACATAAGAAATTCCGTAGTCCGATTCAACCCGTAACCTTACGCGAAAACAGAGAACCCAGCATGAATATGTTCCAGCCTCAGTCCGGCGCACCCGCCGCATGGATGAACCAGTTCATCGATCCCAACGCATGGCAGGCATGGCTCGTCAACAAGCCGCCGATCGATACCAAGCCGCTCACCAACACCGTGAAGGAATTCGGCGCGACCATCGATCCGGGCGTGGTGGCGCAGCTGCAGAACGACTACATGCAGCAGCTCTCCAACTTGTGGCAGGAAATGCTCGGTTCGAAGGCGCCGAACGTGGCGGACAAGCGGTTCTCTGCGCCCGAGTGGCAGTCCAATCCCTTGCATGCGTTCAACGCCGCGGCCTACTTGCTCAATGCGCGCTTCCTCATGTCGATGGCCGACGCGGTCGAGGCAACGCCGCGCGCCAAGCAGAAGATCCGCTTCGCCGTGCAGCAGATGGTGGATGCGATGTCCCCGGCCAACTTCCTGGTCTCCAACCCCGAAGCGCTTCAGAAGATTATCGACACCAAGGGCGAGAGCCTGACCCGCGGTATTACCCACATGCTGGAAGACATGCAGAAGGGCCACATCTCCCAAACGGACGAGTCGGCATTCGAGGTCGGCCGCAACGTCGCGACATCGGAAGGCGCGGTGGTATTCGAGAATGAGCTGTTCCAGCTGATCCAGTACAAGCCGCTCACCGCCAAGGTCTACCAGCGCCCGCTGCTGCTGGTGCCACCCTGCATCAACAAGTACTACATCCTCGACCTGCAGCCGGAGAACTCGCTGGTGCGCTATGCCGTCGAGCAGGGGCACACGGTGTTCCTCGTGTCCTGGTGCAATCCGGACGAGGCGCTCGGCCATATGGGCTGGGATGATTACATCCTCAACGGCGCGGTCAAGGCGATCAACGTAGTGCAGGAAATCTCGGGGCAGGACCAGATCAATGCGCTCGGCTTCTGTGTCGGCGGCACCATCATCGCGACGGCTCTCGCCTACATGTACGGCAAGGGCGAAACGCCGGTGGCGAGCCTCACGCTCCTGACCACGCTGCTCGACTTTTCCGATACCGGCGTGATCGATGTCTTCATCGACGAAGCGCAGGTCGCCATGCGTGAGCAATCCATCGGCAAGAGCGGCTTGATGCCGGGCCGCGATTTCGCGTCCGCATTCTCCAGTCTGCGCCCGAATGACCTCGTCTGGAACTATGTGAAAGCCAACTATCTGAAGGGCGAGGACCCGCCGCCCTTCGACCTGCTGTACTGGAACGCCGACAGCACCAACCTCCCGGGCCCCATGTTCTGCTACTACCTGCGCAACATGTACCTGGAAAACAATCTCAAGCTGCCCGGGAAGCTGAAGGTGGCGGGCCAGAAGATCGACCTGTCCAAGGTGGATGCGCCCGTGTTCATCTACGGCTCGCGCGAAGACCATATCGTGCCGTGGGGGGCTGCTTATGAATCGATGTCCCTGCTCAATCCGAAGAAGCGCAGCCGCAACCGCTTCGTACTCGGGGCATCCGGGCATATCGCCGGTGTGATCAACCCGCCTGCGAAGAAAAAGCGCAGCTACTGGACCAACGACAAGGCCACCGGCGGGGCAAAGGAATGGCTGGCGGGTGCGAAGGAAGAGCCCGGCAGCTGGTGGCCGGAGTGGGCCGCCTTCCTCTCGGCCAATGCCGGCAAGCAGGTTGCCGCGCCGCGCAAGTATGGCAATGCCAAGTACAAGGAAATCGAGCCGGCGCCGGGGCGGTATGTGAAGGTGAAGGCGGAATAAATGCGACGGAAACCGGCAGGCCAAGCCCTGCCGGTAATTGTTTGCGGCGCGAAACTCCTATAAAAGGCCTTGTAAAAATTGCGTAAATCTTTGTTTTCTCGCACTATAATAAGTGCAGGGGGAGGCGAACGCATGTTCGCTTTTTTTACGAAACGGCATCAATGCGTTGCGACGCAATAACTGGAAAATTCGATGAATAGTGCAAAAAAGATTTCAGAGCGCTTGATCAAGAAGTATCCGAACCGCCGCCTTTACGATACGCAGACGAGCTCTTACATCACGTTGTCGGACGTCAAGCAATTGGTCCTCGATAACGAAGAGTTCACTGTCGTCGACGCAAAGTCCGATGAAGACCTGACGCGCAGCATCCTGTTGCAGATCATCCTTGAAGAAGAAGCGAATGGCACGCCGATGTTCTCCAGCAGCGCGCTTTCGCAGATCATCCGCTACTATGGCCATGCAATGCAGGGCATGATGGGCTCGTACCTGGAAAAGAACATTCAGGCGTTCATCGATATCCAGAACAAGCTGGCCGAAAGCTCGAAGGGCTTCTATGAGGGCAAGCCGTTCAGCCAGGAGATGTGGACGCAGTTCATGAATGTCCAGGGTCCCATGATGCAGGGCATGATGAGCAACTACATCGAGCAGAGCAAGAACCTGTTCATGCAGATGCAGGAGCAGATGCAGAACCAGACCAAGAACATGTTCGGCACCTTTCCGTTCCCCGGTAACGACAAGAACAAGAAATAAGGCGGTGCCATAACGTCAACCCCGTGTCGCACCCGTGTCCCGGCATGCCGGGAGGCAGGCCAAGGAGAGGTACAATAGCGGATTCGCTCTTGTACCTCTTTTTTTATGTCCCAGGATTCCCAAAGCCCCAAAGTTGGTTTCGTTTCGCTCGGCTGCCCCAAGGCCCTTGTCGACTCGGAACAGATCATCACCCAGCTGCGCGCCGAAGGTTACGAGACCGCCAAGTCGTATGACGGCGCCGATCTCGTGATCGTCAATACCTGCGGCTTCATCGACGCCGCCGTGCAGGAATCGCTGGATGCGATCGGCGAGGCGTTGCAGGAAAACGGCAAGGTGATCGTCACCGGCTGCCTCGGCGCGAAGAAGGATGCCGCCGGCAACGACCTCATCCACAACGTGCACCCGAAAGTGCTCGCGGTGACCGGCCCCCATGCGGTCGGCGAGGTGATGGCCGCGGTGCACACGCACCTGCCCAAGCCGCACGACCCGTTCACCGACCTGGTGCCGCCGCAGGGCGTCAAGCTCACGCCGAAGCACTATGCCTACCTGAAGATTTCCGAGGGCTGCAACCATCGCTGCAGCTTCTGCATCATCCCGTCCATGCGCGGCGACCTGGTGTCGCGCCCGATCGCCGACGTGATGCTGGAGGCGGAAAACCTGTTCAAGGCCGGGGTGAAGGAATTGCTCGTCATTTCGCAGGACACCAGCGCCTACGGCGTCGACGTCAAGTTCCGCACCGGCTTCTGGAACGGCAAGCCGGTCAAGACCCACATGACGCAACTCGTGACCGCGCTCGGCGAAGTCGCGGCGCAGTACGGCGCCTGGGTGCGCCTGCACTACGTCTATCCTTACCCGCATGTGGACGAGATCATTCCGCTGATGGCGCAGGGCCGGGTGCTGCCGTACCTCGACGTGCCGCTGCAGCACGCGCATCCGGACGTGCTCAAGCGCATGAAGCGCCCGGCCAACGGCGAAAAGAACATCGAACGCATCCAGGCGTGGCGCAAGATGTGCCCGGACATCACCGTCCGCTCGTCCTTCATCGCCGGCTTCCCCGGCGAGACGGAACAGGAGTTCCAGTACCTGCTCGACTTCCTGAAGGAAGCCGAGATCGACCGCCTCGGCTGCTTCTCCTATTCGCCGGTGGAGGGCGCCAGCGCCAATGAATTGCCCGATCCGGTGCCGGAAGAGCTGCGCGAAGAACGCCGCGCGCGGGTGATGGCGCTGCAGGAGGAAATCTCGAAGAAGCGCCTGCAGGCCAAGGTCGGCAAGACGATCCGCGTGCTGCTCGACGAAGTGTCGACCAGCGGCGGCGTCGGCCGGTCCGCCGCGGATGCGCCGGAGATCGACGGCGTGGTCTATGTGAAGCCGCCGTACGAACCGCACCGCAAGCTGAAGGTTGGCGAATTCGTCGACGTGAAGGTTACGGCCGCCGACGCGCACGACCTGTGGGCGGAAGCATAAATGGTGCGCGCGGCCGGTTGGATCCTGGCGTGCGCGTGCGCGCTGTTTTCCGCGCCGGGCATCGCTGCCTCGCCTTTTGATGCGCCGGCGGTATTGCGCGGCACGCTGGGCAGCGAGCAGGTGCAGTTGAACCTGCGCCCGAAGACGGATGCCGAGGAAGGCTTCGAGGGCGAGTATTTCGTGTTCGGGCAGTCGAACAAGATCCTGGTGGCCGGCGAGGTCGAGGGCGACGACGTGTTCTTCGAAGAATCCGAGAACGGCAGCGACGTGTCCGGCCAGTGGACCGGCAGGCTGGCGGGCGACAAGCTCAGCGGCGAGTGGCAGTCGGCCGACGGCAAGGCCAGCAAACCCTTCCAGCTCCGTTTCCTGGAGCAGGCCGGCAAGCACCGGCAGTAATGTTGCGGAGACAGCGTGACTGATCGCAAGGCATTCCAAACTTCCCTGATCCATTCCGACTACACGCCCCCGGAGGGCTTCGGCGCATTCCCGGTGCCGGTGCACCGTGCGTCCACGGTGCTGTTCAAGGACGTCGCCGCGCTGCGCTCGCGCGACTGGCGCGACAAGCAGGCGTACACCTACGGCCTGCATGGGACGCCGACCAGCTTCACGCTCGAGGCGCGGCTGGCCGAGATCGAGGGCGGCACCGACTGCCTGCTCGCGCCGAGCGGGCTGGCGGCGATCGCGATGGTCAACTTCGGGCTGCTGAAGACCGGCGATGACTTGCTGATTCCGGAAAACGTGTACAACCCGAACCGGGAACTCGGACACTGGCTGGCGCAGGACTTCGGCGTGACCACGCGCTTCTATGACCCGCTGGTCGGCGAAGGCATCGCGGAACTGATCCGGCCGAACACGAAGCTGGTGTGGACCGAGACGCCCGGCTCGGTGTCGATGGAAGTGCCGGACATTCCGGCGATCTGCAAGGCAGTGCGCGCACGGCGCGTGGCCGGGCAGGATATTCTCGTCGCGCTGGACAACACCTGGTCCGCCGGCATCGCGTTCCGTGCATTCGAGCACGGCGTCGATATCGTGATGCAGGCGCTGACCAAATACCAGTCGGGCGGATCGGACGTGCTGATGGGCGCGGTGATCACGCGCGACAAGGCGCTGATCCAGAGGCTCGGCATGGCGCATATGCGCCTCGGGTTCGGCGTGAGCATGGACGATGCCTACCTCGTGCTGCGCGGCCTGCCGTCGATGAAGCTGCGCTTCGACGCCCATGATGCCGGCGCGCGCAAGGTTGCGGCATGGCTCAAGTCGCGGCCGGAGATCGCGCGGGTGCTGCATCCGGCATTCGAGGATTGCCCGGGACACGCGACCTGGAAACGCGACTTTACCGGGGCCGGCGGCCTGTTTTCCGTGGTGTTCGACGAGCGCTATGCGGAGGCCCAGACCGACCGCTTCGTCGACAGCCTGAAGCTGTTCAAGATCGGCTTCAGCTGGGGCGGCGCATACAGCCTGTGCGTGCCTTACCGGATCCAGGGCATGCGCCGCAACTGGCAGGGGAAGGGGCAGCTGGTGCGCTTCAACATCGGGCTGGAAGATCCGGCGGACCTGATTGCGGACATCGAGCAGGCATTCAGCGTGCTCGGGTAATCAGTCGCATTTCGATTTTCGACTTATGGCTGCAGGCCGGCGCCTTCATGGCGCTTTCCTTTCGCCGTCATTCCCGCGCAGGCGGGAATCCAGAGTGAGATCGAACAGTAGATTCAGCATGGATTCCCGCCTCCGCGGGAATGACGGGGCCGGAATGGGCGAGTCAAGCAGAAGCGCCCGCGTGCAAGCGCAAGGAGAAAACCGCGACTCGCCGAACGGCTACTCCGGCATCGCCTTGTTGTCGGACAAGTCGAGCAGCCCCTTGACCAGACGGTAGGCTTTCCAGACCCAGGCGCCCATCCAGATCAGCCAGGCCAGCGGGATGCCGATCACGGTCATGAAAAGGATGCCGCCAATCACCATCCAGAAGAAATACCACCAGAAGGAGCGGATCTGCCAGCGGTGGTGGCTGTAGACGAAGGTGCCGATGGTGTCGTCGCGCTTGACGTAATTGATGATCAGCGGCAGCCAGGAAAACATGCCCAGCGAAAACAGGAAGCTCGCGCCGTGGAAAATGTAGAGCCACCAGGCGAGGTTCTTGGATGACTGCAGTTTCTGGTCGAAAACGAGTTCCTGGGCCATTCCGCCTCCCTAGTTTGTCAGGACAGTATCGGTAAGATGCCGTCCAGCCCGACAAAATTCAATGCCACATGTGCCTGTTGCCGCACGACAGGTTTGGCGCGGAACGCGACCGACAGCCCGGAGATGCCCATCATCTTCAGGTCGTTCGCGCCGTCGCCCATCACGATCGCCTGGCGCGGCGAAATCCCGAGTTCCGCACATACCCGTTCCACAGTCGCCTTTTTCTCCTCGGCATCGACGACCACGCCGGAAACACGCCCGGTCAGCTTGCCGTCCACGATTTCCAGAACGTTGGAGTGGGTGTAGTCGAGCCCGAGGCGGGTCTTCATGCGGTCGGTGAAATAGGTGAAACCGCCGGAGACCAGCAGGGTCTTCAGGCCGGCTGCCTTCACCGTTGCCAGCATCCGCTCGGCGCCGGTAGACAGCTTCAGGCGCTCGTCATAGACGCGCTGCAGCGCCGCCGCATCCAGCCCCTTGAGGAGGGCGACGCGCCGGGCCAGGCTTTCGCGGAATTCGATTTCGCCGCGCATCGCAGCTTCGGTGATTTCCGCGACCTGCGGTTTCAAGCCCTGCATGTCGGCGATTTCGTCGATGCATTCGATGGTGATCAGCGTCGAGTCCATGTCCATTGCGACCAGCCTGAAATCGGCCAGCCTGCGTTCGCCGTCGGCGAAGGCGTAGTCCAGCTGCGCGGCAAGGCATTCGGCGTCGATCCGCGCGCGCAGCGCGTCGTCGGCCTGCACGCCTTCGCAACGGAACGCATTCGGCGAAAGGGGGACGACGCGCTGCGCTTGCGCCAGCGCGGCGATGCGGTCGATGTCGGAGCGGTTGGCCGAAAGGCCTTGCAGGATCAGGTTCATGTCGTGCTGCGGGTGCAGTGCAGGATGGAAAAAAGGTTAGGGAACGAGCGAGCGGATGGTCGACTTCACTTGCGCAACCCGCGCCGCCAGGTCAGGCATGCTCGCGGTGATGCGCAGCTTGTCCTGCCCATGCAGCTTGATATGCCGGTTTTTCTGGATCAGCTCGATGATGCGCATCGCGTCGATCGGCGGATTGGGCTGGAAATGCAGCACCGCCGATTCCGCATGGGCATCGATTTTAACAATCCCGACCGGGATTGCGGCGATCCGCAGGCGGTGCGTTTCGATCAATGCCCTGGCCGCGTCCGGCATCTTGCCGAAGCGGTCGATCAGTTCTTCCTGCAGGTCGTCGATCGCCGCCTGGGCGTTGCAGTTGGCCAGCCGCTTGTACAGCGACAGCCGCTCGTGCACGTCGCCGCAGTAATCCTGGGGCAGCAGGGCGGGGACATGCAGGTTGATCTCGGTGGTGGTCGACAGCGGCGCGGCGAGGTCCGGCTCCTTGCCGTTCTTGAGCGAGCGCACCGCTTCGTTGAGCATGTCGGAATACAGCTGGAAGCCGATTTCCTGCATCTCGCCGGACTGGTTCTCGCCCAGCACTTCGCCGGCGCCGCGGATTTCCAGGTCGTGCATCGCGAGGTAGAAGCCGCTGCCCAGTTCCTCCATCTGCTGGATCGCTTCCAGCCGGCGCTGCGCCTGCTTGGACAGGCCGTGCACGTCGTTTACCAGCAGATAGGCATAGGCCTGGTGGTGCGAGCGGCCGACGCGGCCGCGCAACTGGTGCAGCTGCGCCAGCCCGAACTTGTCGGCGCGGTGCATGATGATGGTGTTCGCCGTCGGCACGTCGATGCCGGTTTCGATGATGGTCGTGCACAGCAGGATGTTGTAGCGCTGCGCAACGAAGTCGCGCATCACCTTTTCCAGCTCGCGCTCGTGCATCTGGCCGTGCGCGACCGCAATGCGCGCCTCCGGCAGCAACTCTTCCAGCATCGCCTTGCGGTTTTCGATGGTTTCGACCTCGTTGTGCAGGAAATACACCTGGCCGCCGCGCTTGAGTTCGCGCAGGCAGGCTTCGCGGATCACGCCGGCTTCCTCGCTGCGCACGAAGGTCTTGATCGCGAGGCGTTTCTGCGGCGCGGTCGCGATCACCGAGAAATCGCGCAAGCCTTCCAGCGCCATGCCGAGGGTGCGCGGGATCGGCGTCGCGGTCAGCGTCAGCACGTCGACCTCGGCGCGCAGGGCCTTCAGCGCTTCCTTCTGGCGTACGCCGAAGCGGTGCTCCTCGTCGATGATGACCAGCCCGAGCCGGGCGAACTTGACCTCGTTCGACAGCAGCTTGTGGGTGCCGATCACGATGTCGATCGTGCCTTCGGCCAGGCCCTTGATCGCCTGCGTGACTTCCTTTCCGGTGCGGAATCGAGACAGCTCGGCGATCCTTACCGGCCAGTCGGCGAAGCGGTCGGCGAAGGTCTGCGCATGCTGTTCGGCCAGCAGCGTGGTCGGCGCCAGGATCGCGACCTGCTTGCCGCCCATCACCGCGACGAAGGCGGCGCGCAGCGCGACTTCCGTCTTGCCGAAGCCGACGTCGCCGCAAATGAGGCGGTCCATCGGTTTGCCGCCGGTCATGTCGCGGATCACCGCGTTGATCGCCGCACTCTGGTCCGGCGTCTCCTCGAAGCCGAAGCTCTCGGCGAAGGTCTCATAGTCGCGCGCCGAATATTCGAACGCATGGCCCTGGCGGGCGGCGCGGCGCGCATACAGGTTGAGCAGCTCGGCGGCGGTGTCGCGGATCTGCTGTGCCGCCTTTTTCTTGGCCTTTTCCCACTGGCCGGAACCAAGCGTGTGCAGCGGCGCGTCTTCCGGCGACGCACCCGAGTAGCGCGAGATCACATGTAGCTGCGACACCGGCACGTAGAGCTTGGTCTCCTTCGCGTATTCCAGGTGCAGAAACTCGGTTTCGCCTTCGCCCAGGTCCATGCTGACCAGGCCCATGTAGCGGCCGATGCCGTGGTTCACATGCACCACCGGGTCGCCGACCTTCAGTTCCGACAGGTCGCGCACCATGTATTCGACCTGGGTCGCGGCTTCCTGCTTGCGGCGGCCGGCACGGCGGCCGGTGCCGGCGTACAGCTCGGTTTCGGTGATGAAGGCGAGGTCGCCGAGGTCGGACGACAGTTCAAAGCCGGCGTGCAGCGGCGCTACGCCGAGCATCAGCTTCGCCGACGACGTGGCGAAATCGGCGAAGCCGTCGCAGGAGGCCGGCGCCAGGTCGTATTCATTGAAGTACTGCTGCAGCGTTTCGCGCCGGCCGTTGGATTCCGCGCAGATCATCACCCGCTTTCCGGTCTGCAGCAGGTAGGCGCGCAGGTTGGTCAGCGGGTCGTCGGTGCGGCGGTTGACCGCGATGTTCGGCACCGGCGCCGAGATCTCGGACGCGGCGTCGTCCGGCTGGATTACCCAGCGGCCGTGCGGCTTGGCCAGCGTGAAGAAATCCTCGTCGGTCAGGAACAGCCGTTCCGGCGGCAGCAGCGGCCGTTCGCGGTCGGCTTTCAGAAACTTGTAGCGTGACTGGGTATCGCTCCAGAAGCGCCGGATCGCGCCGTCGATGTCGCCGACCAGCGCGAACGCCGCGTCTTGCGGCAGGTACTGGAACAGCGTCGCGGTCTCTTCGAAGAACAGCGGCAGGTAGTACTCGATGCCGGCCGAAGCGATGCCGTTGCCGATGTCCTTGTAGATCACGGATTTCGACGGATCGCCTTCGAATTCCTCACGCCAGCGGCCGCGGAACGCGGTGCGCGCCGCTTCATCCATCGGGAATTCCCGGCCCGGCAGCAGGCGCACCTCGCGCACCGGATACAGCGAACGCTGGGTATCGGCGTCGAAGGTGCGGATCGACTCGATGGTGTCGCCGAACAGGTCGAGCCGGTAAGGCAGGGCCGAGCCCATCGGGAACAGGTCGATCAGGCCGCCGCGCACCGAGTATTCGCCGGGAGACATGACCTGGCCGACGTGCGCATAGCCGGCCAGCGTGAGCTGGGTTTTCAGCTTTGCCTCGTCCAGCGTCTCGCCCTGCTTGAAAAAGAAGGTGTAGGCGGCCAGGAAGGACGGCGGCGCCATGCGCAGCAGCGCCGTGGTTGCGGGCACGATCAGCACGTCGCACTGGCCACTGCCCACTTCATGCAGCGTCGCCAGGCGTTCCGAGACGAGGTCCTGGTGCGGCGAGAACGCGTCGTAGGGCAGGGTTTCCCAGTCCGGCAACAGGTGGCAGCGCAGGGCGCCGTTGTCGTTGCCGCCGAACCAGGGAATTTCCTGCAGCAGGCGCTGCGCGTCGGTCGCGCCGGCAACGACGACCGCCAGCATGCGATGCTGCGATTTCAGTTCGAGCGCGGCCTGCGCCAGCACGTAGGCGTCCGCCGAACCGTGCACAGCGGGGAGGGCGAAACGGTTACCGGGCTTGGGAAGGGACTTTTTTAGATCGAAAGGCATCAACTTGCGACATGCGGCATGTCATTGGCCGGAGGCGACTCTGCGCGGCGGCATGTCACGGACTCCGGCTGTGAGAAAATATAGCGAGATTATAAACTAAGCGCTGCCGCGCCCGTCTCGCCTCGACCGTTCGTCGCCGCGCGGTCCGCTATCGCGGCAGCAGCCCTTCCGATACGATGATTTCACCCCGACACTTCGCCCTGATTCCCGCCGCCGGCGTCGGCGCGCGCATGGGGGCGCAATGCCCGAAGCAATACCTGCCGCTGGCCGGCAAGCCGATGCTGCTGCATGTGCTCGATACCTTCGCTGCCAGCTCCGCCATTGCCCATGTCTACGTCGTCGTGAGCGCCGATGACGGTTATATCGACGACGCGCTTGCCGCCGCCCCGCAGCTTGCCGGGCGGGTGACGGTGCTGCGCGAGGGCGGGCCGACCCGCCATCGCTCGGTGCTGAACGGCCTGCAGGCGATCCGCGCGCAGGCGGCGGACGATGACTGGGTCCTGGTGCACGACGCGGCACGGCCGGGCCTGACGCCGGACCTGGTCGCGCGCCTGATGGCGGCGGTGCGCGACGACCCGGTCGGCGGCCTGCTTGCGCTGCCCGTGGTCGACACGCTCAAGCGCAGCGATGCGGAGGGCCGGGCCGAAGCCACGGTGCCGAGGGAAAGGCTGTGGGCCGCCCAGACGCCGCAGATGTTCCGCTACGCATTGCTGCGGCGCGCGCTGGAACAGGCTGTCGAGGTGACCGATGAAGCCAGCGCGGTGGAAGCGCTCGGCATGCGGCCGAAGCTGGTGGAAGGCGGGCCGCGCAATTTCAAGATCACGCTGGCGCACGACGTCGCGCTGGCAGAACTGTACCTGAAAGGACAAGCATGAGCGTTCCTCCATTCCGCGTCGGGCAAGGCTACGACTGTCATGCGCTGGTCCCGGGCCGCGCGCTGATCGTGGGCGGCGTGAACATTGCGCACCATGCCGGCCTGCTCGGCCATTCCGACGCCGACGTGCTGCTGCACGCGGTTACCGACGCTATCCTCGGCGCGGCCGGCCTGGGCGACATCGGGCGTCATTTTCCCGACACCGATGCGAAGTTCGCCGGCGCCGATTCGCGCGCGCTGCTGCAGGAAGCCGGCAAGCGCGTCGCCGCCGCCGGCTACCTGGTCGGCAATATCGATGCGACCATCATCGCGCAGGCGCCGAAAATGGCGCCGCACATCGCGCAGATGGCCGCAAACATCGCGGCCGAACTCGATCTCGAAGCCGGCCAGGTGAACGTGAAAGCCAAGACCAACGAGCGTCTCGGTTTCCTCGGGCGCGAGGAAGGCATTGCCGCCGAAGCGGTGGCACTGGTCTACAGGCGCTGAATCAGCCGCCGCCGATTCCGTGGATGACGCGGCCGGTGCCCTCGCAGTTCGGGCATTCGCTGCCATCCTTGCTGACGCCGTTACCGCCGCACATCTCGCACAAATCTTCGCCGGTACCGGGCGTGCCCGGCATCGCTTCGTCGCCCGGTTTCAGCTGGCCGGGCTCCTTGCCCGGCGCGCCGGTCGATGGTGTGGTGGGCATGTATCCTCCTCGGAAAGTAAAAACGGCATGGAACTGTCCGGTCCCATGCCGTTCATCGCATCCTCTGCCTTGCGGCATGTGGAAGAGTAGAGTGGCCGCGTTGCGAGAAGTTCAAGCAGCGGTCAGATGCTCATCTCCAGCACTTTCCGGCTGACATCGAGGGTGACGTCGCGCTGCTCGCCCAAGGTCACCATGCGGTGGCTCTCCAGATGTTTCAGGATGGCATCGATATTCTGCGTACCCAGCTTGTAGTCAGTCAGCCGGGTCTTGACGCCCATTTGCTCGAAGAAATCCCGGGTTTTCCGGATCGCCTCGTCAATGCGCTGGTCCTCGCTTCCGTCGGTCAGGTTCCATACGCGCGCGGCGTACTGCAGCAGCTTGGCGCGCTTGCCTTCCTTGCGCACGCTGAGCATGCTCGGCAACACGATCGCCAGCGTCTGCGCATGATCGAGGCCGTACAGCGCGGTCAGCTCATGTCCGACCATGTGCGTTGCCCAGTCCTGCGGCACGCCGGCGCCGATCAGGCCGTTGAGCGCGAGCGTCGCGCACCACATGATGTTGGCGCGGGTGTCGTAGTCGTCCGGATTGGCGAGCACCTTCGGGCCTTCCTCGATCAGCGTCAGCAGCAAGCCTTCGGCGAAGCGGTCCTGCACCGGCGAGTTGACCGGATAGGTCAGGTACTGCTCCATCACATGCGCATACGCATCGACCACGCCGTTACCGACCTGGCGCAGCGGCAGGGTATAAGTCTTGGCCGGGTCCAGGATGGAAAACTTCGGGAACACCAGGTTGCTGGAGAACGGGATTTTCGCCTGCAGCGACTTGCGCGTGACGACCGAGCCGTTGTTCATTTCCGAGCCGGTCGCCGGCAGCGTGAGCACCGTGCCGAAGGGCAGCGCCTGCGTGATGTTGCGGCCGCGCTTTTCCAGGATCTCCCACGGGTCGCCCTCGAAATGGGCCGCGGCCGCGACGAACTTGGTGCCGTCGATCACCGAGCCGCCGCCGACGGCGAGCAGGAAATCGAGGTTTTCCCTGCGCACCAGTTCCACCGCCTGCATCAGGGTTTCGTAGCTCGGGTTCGGCTCGATGCCGGAAAATTCCTTCACCGTACGCCCGGCCAGGCCCGACATCACTTCGTCGAACACGCCGTTGGCCTTGATGCTGCCACCGCCATACAGCACCAGCACGCGGGCGTCCGCGGGCACGGCCTTGGCGAGGTCGGCGATACGGCCCTTGCCGAACAGGATGCGGGTCGGGTTGTAGAAATCGAAATTCAGCATGGTTGTCCCTTTGGCATGATGATCGTCACCGCTGGATTGTATGCCAAGCGCAGAAATCGCGTGCGCGCCGTCCCGGCAGCCGACGGCAAGTCGGCCTGAAGCAGGATGGCCGGCTTGAGGCCGGCGTGATCATGAGCAGGGCATGGTTTATGCGCTGGGCTGGTTGCGGCAGCAGGCGGGCTCAGCCCAGCGCGCCGGTCACCGGGATCGCCACGCGCACACGCAGGCCGCCGCCGTTCTTGTTCGACAGCTTCAGCGTGCCCCGGTGACGCTTGACGATGCGGTCGACGATCGCCAGGCCAAGGCCGGCGCCGTTGGCCTGGCTGCGCGCGGTGTCGAGTCGGGTGAACGGGCGCAGCAGGCGTTCCATTTCCTGGTCGGGCACCCCGCTGCCGTTGTCGGAGATTTCGATGACCGCCTGGCTGCCTTCCGACTTGCAGGAAATATCGATCTCCGTAACCCCGCTGTCCGGCGTCTTGCCGTAACGCCGCGCATTTTCGATCAGGTTGCTGACGAGGCGCTTGAGGTCGGTGGCGTGGCCGAACACGTTGACGTCCGGCGCGATGTCGGCGTGTACACGGACATCGCTCAGCCGTCCGGCTTCCCGCGCACAATCCTTGAGCAGCGACGTCAGGTCCACGCTTGCTCCGTGGCCGTTGTCGCTCGGGCGCGCAAATTCGAGGAACTGCCCGATGATCGCGTCCATCTGCGCCAGGTCGGACTGCATGCCGAGCCGTGCGTCGTCCGGCAACTGCGCCATCTCGACTTCCAGCTGCATGCGCGCCAGCGGCGTGCGCAGGTCATGAGAAATGCCGGCAAGGATCACCGCGCGGTCGGTCTCGACGCGGTCCAGGTCGGCCACCATCTGGTTGAAACTGCGGTTGGCGTCGCGGATTTCGGTCGGTCCGCGCTCCGGCAACGGTTCCGGCCACTTACCCTTGGCAATCGCCTGGGTCGCCGCCGCGATACGGGACAGCGGCTGGTTGATCAGCCGGGAAATGAACACGGCGCCGAGCAGCGACAGGATCAGCGCGGTGGTGCCGAAACCGAGCCACTGGATATTCGTCACGCCTTCGATGCGCTCGCGGTCCAGCCGCAGCCAGTATTCATCGTCCTCGATCTTGAAGCTGACCCAGAAGCCGGCGACATCGTTGACCCGGCTGGCGAACTTGGTGTCCTGACCCAGGCGCGCCTTCACGTTCAACTCGAGCACCTGCATCAGCTCGTTGTCCGGCGGCGGCGCGACGATATCGCTTGCCTCCAGAGGATAAATACGGATGCCTTCGTTGCTCGCGAGGTCGAACAGCAGCTCGCGCCGCAGTTCCGGCGCGGAGTGGGTCAGGGCGGCGCGCGTGATGGTGACGATGGAGATGACCTGTGCCGCCATCTGCTGCGCACGCGGCGTACGCTCCACGATGCGAAAGCTCGCAACCCAGGCCAGGATGCTAGCCGTGATCAGGAATGCGAGCAGGAAGAAGGTCCGCCAGAACAGGCCGCTCTTGAGCCAGCCGAGCCGGTTTCCGAGGAGGGGAATCAAGGTCCGTGATGCCTCAGCGCGGTTGGCCTTCAGGAATGAATACATACCCCAGGCCCCACACCGTCTGGATGTAGATCGGGTTGGAGGGATCGGGCTCGATCAGCTTGCGCAGGCGCGAGATCTGCACGTCCAGGCTGCGGTCGAACACTTCGTATTCGCGTCCGCGCGCCAGTTCCATCAGCTTTTCGCGAGACAGCGGCTGGCGCGCATGACGGGCGAACACCTTGAGCACCGAAAACTCGCCGGTGGTGAGCGAAATCGTCTCGCCGCTCTTCTTCAGCGTGCGGGTGCCGAGGTCGAGGATGAAGTCGCCGAACTGGAAGGTCTGCGGCGTTTCCGACGGCGCGCCGGGAATCTCGTCCGGCCCCTTGCGGCGCAGGACAGCATTGATCCGGGCGACCAGCTCGCGCGGGTTGAAGGGCTTGGGCAGGTAGTCGTCCGCGCCCATTTCCAGGCCGACGATGCGGTCCACGTCCTCGCCCTTGGCGGTCAGCATGATGATCGGCGTCTGGTCGCCGGCGCCGCGCAGGCGGCGGCAGATCGACAGGCCGTCTTCGCCGGGCAGCATCAGGTCCAGCACCAGCAGGTCGTAACGCTCGCGAATCCAGAGCTTGTTCATCGCCTGGGCGTTTTCCGCGGTCACCACGTTGAAGCCCTGTTCGGCGAGGTAACGCCGCAGCAGGTCGCGCAGCCTCTGGTCGTCATCGACCACAAGTATTCTTGCCTGGTGACCGCTCGGGGTCTGGCCGGGAGTATGGGACGGGTTTGTCGTATTCATGGCGCTATGGTAACGTCAGATAATCCTTGATCCATGGCTCTGGCGCAAAGCATTACAAAGTGTTACAAACTTTACCTTAAACTGGTTTAGTGTGCCGGGGCCCGGGCATACACTTCGCTATGGGCGCACCGCAGGCGTAGGCAAAGTCTAGCGCATGCGGGCGGCGACAGCAGGATTTCCCGGCAGGGCACGTGGTTTTTGACTATGCGACTTACACGAATCAGCTTTCTTTTCTTCCTTGCGCTCGGCGCGGCAAATGCCT
Organism: Noviherbaspirillum sp.; assembly: GCF_035627455.1. Classification (GTDB taxonomy): domain Bacteria; phylum Pseudomonadota; class Gammaproteobacteria; order Burkholderiales; family Burkholderiaceae_D; genus Noviherbaspirillum. Next base: position 20,863 of record NZ_DASPLS010000067.1, on the reverse strand, counting down.
ATGCCGAGCCGGGCGGCCTGGTGCGCGACGCGCGCCGGGATGCGATTCGTGCGTACCATATCCAGGCAGTCAACATGGACCGCAACTTGCCGCGCGACCCGGTCCCGGTCCAGCCGCCGCAGGATGCCCGCCGCCCGGGAATCAGCGTCCCGGAAAGTAGCGGCTATGGTTCGTCGGGCGACAGCCAGTCCAACTCCACGCAGCAGGCGGAAAACATGCGCCGCCAGGGCCGCATGACGCCGGAAGAGCGGCGCGCGCTGCGCCGCCAGATCGACGAAGCCGGCCACGATATTTACACACCCAAGCGCTGAACTTGAAAACCGGCCGCGGTCCTGGTATCCGCGGCCGCGCTGTTATCGGCGCATGTGCTCTGCTGGAATGTAATGTGCACGGCGTTCCTGCCGGACTCAAGTATCAGCCCGGGCGTGCAGGTCCTTTCTTCCTGGCGGCGATCGCCGCCGTCAGTTTCCCGAGTTGCTTGTACAGCGCGCCGATGCGCCGGTCCCATGCCGACACCGCACGATACTGCCGCAGCACGGTGGCGGTATCGCCGCGCGCGATCGGGCCGGTCAGCGCATCGGCTGTGCCGAGACGGAACACGTTGTCGACCGCGCCCCTGACCAGCGGTTCCATCAACTGCAGCGCGGCGTCGCGCGGCACGCCGGATTTTTCATATGCTTGCATTGCAACGTCGAGCAGCGTGACCAGGTAGTTCGACGCGAACACCGCCGCCGAGTGGTAGAGGGTCTTGAATTCCGCGTCGATCGGCACCACGCGCGCGCCGATCGCGGCAAAGGCGCTGCTCAGCTGCGCGACCGCTGCCGGCTGGCCTTCGATGCCGCACCAGGTGCCGGCAAAGCCGTCGGCAGACTGGGCGGGCGACGCGAAACTCCTGATTGGATGGACACTTGCGACCGCGGCGCCCGCTTCGGCGGCTGAATGAAGGACGGTGGACGGCAATGCGCCGCTGCAGTGGAAAACGACAGCGCCCGGCACGAGCACGCCAGCCGCGGCGAGCGCGTCGCAGGCACGGCCGATCTGGTCGTCCGGGGTGCCGATCAGCCAAACCGCCGCCGGCCGCATTGCTGCGATACCGGCTGCAGGCCGGCCACTGCCGATGAAGTCGACTGCCGCGCGCGTGCTGCCGGCGCTACGGTTGACGATGTCCTGCACATCGAATACGCCGGCCGCAGCCCACAGCCGCGCCAGCACCTTGCCGACCTTGCCGCAGCCGATGATATTGAGCGTAGGGCGCACGGTAGAATCCTTTGTCAGTCGTTGCCGATCCCGCGCGCCCGCCAATCCGGTTCGAGCAGCGAGTAGCAGTTCAGGTCATGATAACGGTGGTTCCAGTACGCTTGTTCGCGGTGCACGCCTTCGAAACGGAAACCGAGGCGGGCCGCGAGCCGGATCGACGCGGCATTGTCCGGATGGGTTTCCGCTTGCACCCGGTGCAGCGCCATCACATTGAATCCGTAGTCCAGCACCGCCTCCAGCGCCTCGCGCATATACCCCTGGCCCTGGCAGTCGCGGCGGATCTCGTAGCCGATCACGCAGTTGCGCCAGCTCTTGTTCCAGCGAAACAAGCCGCAGGTGCCGATCAGCTCCCTGTCATCGCGCCGTTCCAGCGCCCAGCGGTATCCGGTGCCGGCGCTGAACCAACCCGCGAACAGATCGGCCAGCTGCTCGGCCTGCTCCAGCGTGACGACCGGATCCACGCCATACCAGCGCATCCATTCGGTGTCGGAGTGGATCGCGAACAGGGCCGGCGCGTCGGCGCGCGCCACCTGCCGCAGCAGCAGGCGGTCGGTGCGAAGCTTTGGAAAGAGGCGGCCCACGTCGTGCAACCGGTCGCCGGCTCAGGCCCGGAATTTCACCGCCGGACCGGCAGCCCAGTACGGACCTTCGGTCGGATGTTCCTTGCGTTCGGCCATTCCGCGCGCCTGGAGCAAGGGATGGGCGAGCGCTTCGTCGGCGCGCAGGACCGGCGTCACGCAGCAGTCGGCGGCCGCGAATTTCGCGGTCCAGGCGGCAAGCGTATGTTGCGCGAAGATCGCGTCGAGCTCGGCCTTTACCGCCTTCGCATCGTCGCCGCCCACCTGCTGGCCCAGGCTCCAGTGGCGCTTTTTCAGGTCGGGCCGGCCCAGCACCTCGCAGCAGGATTCCCAGAACTTCAGTTCGAGCGCGCCCACCGCCATGTAGCGGTTGTCGCTGGTGCGGTAGACGTTGTAGCAGGGCACGCCGCCGGTGAGCAGGTCGCGTCCGGGCGGGGCCGTCCGCCCGAAATTATTGACCGCGACCAGCGGCATGATGTTGTGCGCGAACACTGCATCCGTCATCGATACGTCGACGAAGCGGCCCTTGCCGCTGGCGCGCGCGCCGATCAGCGCCGCGAGGATGCCTTGCACCGCGGCCTGCGCGCCGCCGAGCAGGTCGCCGATCTGCAGGTTCGGCAGCGCCGGGATGCCGTCCGGGCCGACGTTCTGTTCCAGCATGCCGGCCATGCCGACATAGTTGATGTCATGGCCGGCGAGCTGCGCGAACGGACCGTCCTGGCCGTAGCCGGAAATCGCGCACATCACGAGCTTCGGATTACGCCGGCGCAGCACTTCCCAGCCGACGCCGAGCTTGTCCATCACGCCCGGGCGGAAGCTTTCGACGACCACGTCGGCACTCTCGGCCAGCTTCAGGAATTCGTCGCGCTGCGCGGCATCCTTGAAGTCCAGCCGCATGCCGCGCTTGCCGCGGTTGACCGCGATGAAGAACTGCGACACTTCCTTGCGCACCGGTCCCATGGTGCGCGCATAATCGCCCAGCCCGGGATCCTCGATCTTGATCACTTCCGCGCCCATGTCGGCAAGATGCATCGTCGCCACCGGCCCCGGCAGCAGCCGGGTGAGGTCGAGTACGCGGATGCCTTGCAGGGGTTTGTCGATTGCGTCGCTTGCCTCGGTTGCCTCAGTCATGCGTCTCCTCCGTCTCGCCGGGACTCAGCCGGCCGTCAGTTTTTCCAGTTCATCCTGTTGTTCCAGCCACTCGGTTTCGAGTTGTTCCAGCTCCTTTGCCAGGTACGCCTGGTCGAGAATCAGGGCTTTCAGTTCTTCCTTGTTCGCATCGTCGTAGATCGACGGATCCGCCAGCCGCGCATCCACCTCGGTCTTGCGGACGTTCAGCTTTGCCATCTGTTCGTCCAGCCGCTTGATGCGCGACTCGATCGGCTTGCGCAGCGTCGACAGGCGCTGCCTTTCTTCCGCTTCCAGCCGGCGGCGTTCCTGCCGGTCTTCACGCGATCCTGCCTGTGCGGGCCCCGGCTCCGCCGGTTTTTCCGGCGAAGAGGGCAGCGGCGCATCCGCCTTCGCCAGCTTGGTCTTGAACAGCCAGTCCCGGTAGTCGTCGAGATCGCCGTCGAACGGCTGCAGCTTGCCTTCGGCAACAATCATGAACTGGTCGGTGGTGGCGCGCAGCAGGTGGCGGTCGTGCGAGACCAGCAGCAGCGTGCCCTCGAACTGCGCCAGCGCCATGGTCAGCGCCTCGCGCGTTTCGAGGTCGAGGTGGTTGGTCGGTTCATCCAGCAGCAGCAGGTTGGGGCGCTGCCAGACGATCAGCGCCAGCGCCAGGCGGGCCTTCTCGCCGCCGGAGAACGGTGCGATCTTGCTGGTGACCATCTCGCCGCCGAAATTGAAGCCACCGAGGAAGTTGCGCAGCTCCTGTTCGCGGGTGGTCGGCGCAATCCGCGTCAGGTGCCACAGCGGCGACTCGTCATGCCGCAGCATTTCCACCTGGTGCTGCGCGAAGTAGCCGATCGACAGTCCCTTCCCCAGGCGGGTGTCGCCGGCCAGCGCTTTCAGTTCCCCGGCAATGGTTTTCACCAGCGTCGACTTGCCGGCGCCGTTCACGCCGAGCAGGCCGATGCGCTGGCCGTTCTGCAATGAAAAATTGATGTTCGCGACCACCGGCTTGTCGCTGGCTTCCGCCATGCCGGGCTGGTGCACGCGGTAACCGGCGACCACGTCTTCCATCACCAGCAGCGGATTGGGCGCACTCAGCGGTTCGCGGAACTCGAAGGAAAACTCGGCGGCCGCGCGCAGCGGCGCCAGTTCGTCCATCTTCGCCAGCATCTTCATGCGGCTTTGCGCCTGCCTGGCCTTGGACGCCTTGGCCTTGAAGCGGTCGATGAAGGATTGCAGGTGAGCGCGCTGCCGGGCCTGCTTCTCGATGGACGCCTGGGTCAGCGCGATCTGCGCCGCGCGCTGCTTTTCGAACGCAGAATAATTGCCGGAATAACGCTTGAGCTTCCTGTCGTCGATATGCACGATCACGTTCACCACGCCGTCGAGGAAATCGCGATCGTGCGAGATGATGACCAGCGTGCCAGGATAGCGCTTGAGCCAGTCTTCCAGCCAGAGGATCGCGTCGAGGTCGAGGTGGTTGGTCGGTTCGTCCAGCAGCAGCAGGTCGGACGGGCACATCAGCGCCTGCGCCAGGTTCAGGCGCATGCGCCAGCCGCCGGAAAAGCTGGAAACCGGCTGCTGCATCTGTTCCAGCGAAAACCCGAGGCCGGTCAGCAGTTGCTCCGCGCGCGAGCGAACGGTATAGGCGTCGGCGTCCGCCAGCGCCGCGTGCAGTTCGGCGATCCGTGTGCCGCTGGCATCGTGGTCCGGATGGCCTTCCAGCTGCGCCAGTTCCGTTTCCAGGTGCCGCAGGTGGGCATCGCCGTCGATCGCGTATTCGATCGCCGCGCGGTCCAGTGCCGGCGTTTCCTGCGCCACGTATGCGAGGCGCCACTTGGCCGGAAAATCCACCTGCCCGAGATCGGCATGCAGTTCGCCGCGCAGCAGCGCGAACAGGCTGGACTTGCCGGCGCCGTTGGCGCCGATCAGGCCGATCTTCTCGCCGGGGTTGAGCGTCAGGTCGGTGTTTTCCAGCAGCGGCTTGATGCCGCGGGTAAGGCTGACTTGCTGAAGACGGATCATCGCTGCAACTGGTCCGCGGTCAGCAGGAACACCATGTCGTCGCCGGCACTGGTCGACAGCCAGGTCAGCTCCAGGTCGGCGAAGGCGGCCTCGGCAAACGGGCGCTCGTTGCCGATCTCCACGATCAGCAGGCCGTTTTCAGTCAGCCTTTCCGCCGCGCCGGCAACGATCCGGCGCACCAGGTCCATTCCGTCGGACCCGCCGGCAAGCGCAAGCTGCGGCTCGCAGCGGTATTCCGGCGGCAGCTTGCCCATCGACGTCGAATTGACGTACGGCGGGTTGGTGACGATCAGGTCGTACTTCTTCTGCGGCACTTCCGCGTACAGGTCGGATTCGATCAGCTTGATGCGATCCTGCAATTCATAGTCGTCGACGTTGCGGCGCGCAACCGCGAGCGCGTCGGGGGAAATGTCGACCGCGTCCACCTGCGCGTTCGGGAACGCGTCGGCCAGCATGATCGGCAGGCAGCCGGAGCCGGTGCACAGCTCGAGGATGTTGCCGATCGCATCCGGGTCATCGACCCAGGGCGTGAAGCGCTCCGGGATCAGTTCCGCGATGAAGGAGCGCGGCACGATCACGCGCTCATCCACGTAGAAGCGGTAGTTGCCGAGCCAGGCTTCGTTGGTGAGGTAGGCCGCGGGCACGCGATCGGCGGCGCGGCGTTCGATCACCTTCAGCACCGCGGCGGTTTCCTCGGGCAGCAGGCGCGCGTCAAGAAAGGGAGTGAGCTTGTCCAGCGGCAGCCCGAGCGTGTGCAGGATCAGGTAGGCCGCTTCGTCGAAGGCGTTGTCGCTGCCGTGGCCGAAGAACAGCTTGGCGCCGTTAAAGCGGGTGACTGCGTAGCGCAGCAGGTCGCGAATGGTGGAGAAATCGTTTGGGGTCATGAAAAATGGTTTCCGGAATCGGTAATCCCGCGCTGGGGGAGGGCGTGGCTGGCTACAGCAGCAGATTTTCCAGCGTGCGGCGGTAAATGTTCTTGAGCGGATCGATATCGCGCAATTCGATGTGCTCGTCGATCTTGTGGATGCTGCCGTTCAACGGGCCAAATTCGATCACCTGCGGGCAGATCTTCGCGATGAAGCGTCCATCCGAGGTGCCGCCGGTGGTAGACAGGTCGGCATCGACCCCGGTTTCCGCCTTGATCGCGGCGCAGACCGCGTCGCTCAATGCGCCGCGCGGCGTCAGGAACGGATAGCCGCTGATGGTCCACTTGATGTCGTAGTCGAAGTCGTGCTTGTTCAGGATTGCATGCACCCGGGCCTGCAAGCCTTCGGCGGTGCTGGCGGTCGAAAAGCGGAAATTGAAATCGATCACGACTTCGCCGGGAATCACGTTGGTCGCGCCGGTGCCGCCGTGGATGTTCGACATCTGCCAGGAAGTCGGCGAGTAGTATTCGTTGCCGTCGTCCCATTTTTCGGCCGCCAGTTCGGCCAGCGCCGGGGCGGCGAGGTGGATCGGGTTGCGCGCCATCTGCGGATAGGCGATGTGGCCCTGCACGCCCTTGATCGTCAGCTTGCCCGACATCGAGCCACGGCGGCCGTTCTTGATCGTGTCGCCCAGCTTGTCGGCCGACGTCGGTTCACCGACGATGCAGTAGTCAAGCTGCTCGCCGCGCGCCTTGAGATGGTTGCAGACGACGACGGTGCCGTCCGTCGCCGGGCCTTCCTCGTCGCTGGTCAGCAGGAAGCCGATCGAGCCCTTGTGGCCGGGATGGGCCTGGACGAATTCCTCGGATGCAATCACCATCGCCGCAATCGAGGTCTTCATATCGGCCGCGCCGCGGCCGTACAGCTTGCCGTCGCGCTGCGTCGGTACGAACGGATCGGAATGCCATTGGTCGAGCGGGCCGGTCGGCACCACGTCGGTGTGGCCGGCGAACACCACCAGCGGCTGTGTCGTGCCCTTGCGCGCCCAGAGGTTGGTGACGCCGCCCGATTCGATGGTTTCACATTGGAAACCGAGCGGCTCCAGCAGTTCGATCAGGCGGCGCTGGCAGCCCTTGTCTTCCGGGGTCACGGAGGACAAGGCGATCAGTTCTTCGGTCAGGGCCAGGGTTTTGCTCATGGATTACTTGGTAAAAATCTGTTGATAGAGCACGTCGGAAAAGCCGACATGCGTTTGCCTTGCATGCGACAGCACAGGACGCTTGATGACCGAAGGCAGTTCGAGCATCAGCGCCGCGGCGCCGGCGGCATCGCATACCGCCGCCTTGCGTTCCTCCGGCAAGCCGCGCCAGGTCGTTCCCTTGCGGTTGACCAGCACTTCCCAGTCGAGCTGGCCGAGCCATTCCTGTACCAGTGCGGCGCCCAGTCCGGCCTTCTTGAAGTCATGGAAATGGTAGTCGATGCCGTTCTGCGCCAGCCAGGTGCGCGCCTTCTTGACGGTGTCGCAATTCGGGATGCCGTAAAGGGTGACTGTCATATCAGACGTTGAGCGTGAATTCGGTGAAGGTGGGGCCGTCGTCCTTCTTCGGCTCCGGTTCCGGTTCGGGTTTCTTGGCGCCCTGGGAGTTGTTGATCAGCCAGTACAGGTTGGTTGCCGAATCGGCGTTCGCCAGCGCTTCTTCCTGCGTGACCACGCCGTCCTGGATCAGCTGCATCAGCGCCTGCTCGAAAGTCTGCGACCCGGGCGCCATGCTCTTTTCCAGCGCTTCCTTGATCTGGCTGATCTCGCCCTGTTCGATCAGTTCGGCCACGTGGCGGGTGTTGAGCAGCACCTCGACCGCGGCGCGCCGGCCGCCGTCCTTCGCCTGCACCAGCCGCTGCGAAATGATCGCCTTGATCGTCACCGCGAGATCGCCCAGCAGCGAAGGGCGCGTCTCGAGCGGATAGAAATTGATGATCCGGGTCAGCGCCTGGTAGCTGTTGTTCGCGTGCAGCGTCGCCACCACCAGGTGGCCGGATTGGGCGTACGCGAGCGCATTGGCCATCGTGTCCTTGTCGCGGATCTCGCCGATCAGGATGCAGTCCGGCGCCTGGCGCAACGCATTTTTCAGCGCAACCTGCAGGCTGTCCGCATCGGTGCCGATTTCGCGCTGGTTGACGATCGATCTCCTGTTCGTGAACAGGAATTCGATCGGGTCTTCCAGCGTCAGGATGTGGCCGCTCTTGTTGGCGTTGCGGTGGTCGAGCATCGCCGCAATGGTGGTCGACTTGCCGGAGCCGGTAGAACCGACCACCAGCACCAGGCCGCGCTTTTCCATGATGACCTCGGCCAGCACCGGCGGCACGTTGAGGTCGGCCAGGCGCGGGATTTCGCCGGGGATGTAGCGGAACACCGCCGACAGGCTCCCGCGCTGGCGGAACGCGGACAGGCGGAAGCTGCCAAGCCCGGGCACCGGGATGCCCATGTTCAGCTCGTTGTGGTCTTCCAGCTCCTGCAGCTGCTTCGCCGATGCCACCTCCGACAGCAGCGCCTTGATGGTCGCATTGTCCATCTTCTGCTGGTTTACCGGGAGGAGGTTGCCGTTGATCTTGATGTGCACCGGCGAGTTCACCGTGATGAACAGGTCCGATGCCTTCTTGTCCTTCATCAGCTGGAACAGGCGCTCCATTGCCATGATGCTCTCCTCTGAAAACCTGGAATAGGCAAGTGCCTGTTTCCTTTGCGATGCGCCTCGCCCGTGGTGCGGGAGAGGCGCCGGCGCACTGATTACGCGTCGCGCAGCAGTTCGTTGATGCCGGTCTTGGCGCGGGTCTTCGCATCCACGCGCTTGACGATCACCGCGCAGTACAGGCTGTACTTGCCGTCGGCGGAAGGCAGGTTGCCGGAGACGACGACCGAGCCGGCGGGGACGCGGCCGTAGCTGACCTCGCCGGTCGCGCGGTCGTAGATCTTGGTCGACTGGCCGATGTATACGCCCATCGAGATGACCGAGTTTTCCTCGACGATCACGCCTTCGACGATTTCCGAGCGGGCGCCGATGAAGCAGTTGTCTTCGATGATGGTCGGGTTGGCTTGCATCGGTTCCAGCACGCCGCCGATGCCGACGCCGCCGGACAGGTGCACGTTCTTGCCGATCTGCGCGCAGGAGCCGACCGTGGCCCAGGTGTCGACCATGGTGCCTTCATCGACATAGGCGCCGATGTTCACGTAGGACGGCATCAGCACCACGTTCTTGCCGATGAAGCTGCCGCGGCGGGCGACCGCCGGCGGCACCACGCGGAAGCCGCCCTTGGCGAAATCCTCGGCGGTGTAGCTGGCGAACTTGGTCGGCACCTTGTCGTAGAACTGCATGCTGCCGCCGGCCGGCATCGGCACGTTGTCTTCCAGGCGGAAGGAGAGCAGCACCGCCTTCTTCACCCACTGGTTCACCACCCAGTTGCCGCTGTCCTTCTGCGCCACGCGCAGCGTTCCCTGGTTGAGCTGTTCGAGCACATGGGCGACAGCGTCCCGCACTTCCGCGGGAGCGGACTTCGGGGAAAAATTGGCGCGGTCTTCCCAGGCCTGGTCGATGATCTGCTGGAGTTGTTGGGTCATTTGCTTTGCTTCGTGAAGTTGATGGATCAGGATAGTTTCTTGGTGAATTCGACGATGCGCTGCGCCGCCTCAAGGCATTCTTCCACCTCGGCGACCAGGGCCATGCGCACGCGGTTGCGTCCGGGGTTGACGCCGTGCGCCTCGCGCGCGAGATAGCTGCCGGGCAATACCGCCACATTATATTCGGCGTACAGGCGCTGCGCGTACTCGGTGTCGGACAGGCCGCCGGCCCCGTCCACCCGTGCCCAGAGGTAAAACGCCGCATCCGGCAATTGCACATCCAGCACTTCCTGCAAGAGCGGGGTGACTTGCCGGAACTTGGCGATGTACTTCGCCCGGTTTTCCTCGACATGGGTTTCGTCGTTCCATGCAGCCACCGAGGCGGCCTGGATCGCCGGGCTCATCGCGCTGCCATGGTAGGTGCGGTAGAGCAGGAATTTCTTCAGGATCGCGGCATCGCCGGCAACGAAGCCGGAACGCATGCCCGGCACGTTGGACCGCTTGGACAGGCTGGAAAACGCAATCAGGCGCGGGAAGCCGTCGCGGCCGAGCCTGTGCGCCGCTTCCAGTCCGCCCAGCGGCGCCTCTTCCTTGAAATAGATCTCGGAATAGCACTCGTCCGACGCGATCACGAAACCGTACTTGTCCGACAGCGCGAACAATTCCTTCCAGTCTTCCAGCGTCAGCACCGCGCCAGTCGGGTTGCCGGGCGAGCACAGGTACAGCAGCTGCACGCGCGGCCAGACCTCGGCCGGCACGCCACGGTAATCCGGGGCGAAATTGCGCGCGGGGTCGGAATTGACGAAGTAAGGCGCGGCGCCGGACAGGTAGGCCGCGCCCTCATAGATCTGGTAGAACGGATTGGGGCACATCACCAGCGGGCCTCCCTCCTGCGCGCCGCGGCTCGGGTCGATGATCGCCTGCGCGAAGGAAAACAGGGCCTCGCGCGAGCCGTTGACCGGCAAGACCTGGGTTGCCGCGTCGATCTTCGGCAAGCCGTAGCGCCGTTCCAGCCAGCCGGCGATCGCCGCGCGCAGCGCATCCGACCCGGCGGTCGCCGGATAGCCTGCCAGACCGCCAAGATTGTCCGTTACCGCATCCCGGATGAAAGCCGGCGTCGGGTGCTTCGGCTCGCCGATGCCCAGGCTGACCGGCGCATACGCGGAATTCGGCGTCACCCCCGAAAACAGCTGCTTGAGCTTTTCAAAGGGATAGGGTTGCAATTTGTTTAACAGCGGATTCACAGGGAAGGCAGTCCGAAAAAGGTGGGATGCAAAAAGACCAAAGGCGGCATTATACCGTCGGCGCATGCTGTTGGCCCGGCAATTCCCGCTATGAAAAAGCTGCCCCGGGGATGCGAAATGTTATGATAGGGCCCTTTCGCGAGGCGGCGCTCCGTGCCGGCCCCAACCAGTCAAGAACAGTCGATAAAGTGCGTCTAAATTCTATTAAGTTATCGGGATTCAAGTCTTTCGTCGATCCCACCAATTTCCAGGTCCCTGGGCAGTTGGTCGGCGTCGTGGGCCCGAACGGCTGCGGCAAGTCCAACATCATGGACGCGGTGCGCTGGGTGCTTGGCGAGTCCAAGGCATCCGAGCTGCGCGGCGAGTCCATGCAGGACGTCATCTTCAACGGCTCCACCAGCCGCAAGCCGGCCGGACGCGCATCGGTCGAGCTCGTCTTCGACAACAGCGACGGCCGCGCTGCGGGCCAGTGGAGCCAGTACGCGGAAATCGCGGTCAAGCGCACGCTCACCCGCGACGGCACGTCCACCTACTACATCAACAACCAGGCGGTGCGTCGGCGCGACATCCAGGACATTTTCCTCGGCACCGGCCTCGGCCCGCGGGCGTACGCGATCATCGGGCAGGGCATGATTTCGCGCATCATCGAAGCGCGGCCGGAAGACCTGCGCATCTTCCTCGAGGAAGCCGCCGGCGTGTCGAAGTACAAGGAACGCCGCCGCGAAACCGAGAACCGCCTGCATGACACGCGCGAAAACCTGACTCGCGTCGAGGACATCCTGCGCGAGCTCGGCACCAACCTCGAAAAGCTGGAAGCGCAGGCCGCGGTCGCGCAAAAGTTTCGCGAGCTGCAGGCCGACCAGGATGAAAAGCAGAAGCTGCTGTGGCTGTTGCGCAAGAACGAAGCGAAGGCCGAGCAGGAGAAGTTCTTCCGCGACATCGAGCGCGCGCAGACCGAGCTGGAGGAACAGACCGCGAAGCTGCGCCATGTCGAGACCGAGCTGGAGCACATGCGCCAGGCGCACTATGCAGCCGGCGACCGCATGCATACCGCGCAGGGCCACCTGTACCAGACCAACTCCGAGATCGGCAGCCTGGAAGCGCAGATCAAGTTCGTGATCGAGTCGCGCAACCGCCTGCAATCCCAGCTCAATTCGCTGACCGCGCAGCGCGACCAGTGGCAGCGCCAGGGCCAGCAGCAGCAGGAAGAGCTGGAGGAAGCCGAAATGCACCTCGAGGAGCACGGTTTGCGCGTCGAGCAGGCGCAGCAGGCGGCGCAGTCGCAGCATGACAACCTGCCGGCGCTGGAGCAGGCATGGCGCGAAGCGCAGCTGTCGACCACCGAGTCGCGCGGCAAGATCATGCAGGTCCAGCAGCAGATCGAGCTGGAGTCCGCGCATCAGCGCAATGCGTCGAACATCCTTGCCAACCTGGCATCGCGCAAGGAGCGCTTGCTGCAGGAAAAGAACGGCATGGCGCTGCCGGACACCGCGCACCTGAACAACCTGAAGATGCAGCTCGAGGAGAAGCAGGCGGCACTGGAAGAAGCGCGCATGCACCTCGAGGAGGCGCAGGAGCAGCAGCCGAAGCTGGAGGAAGAGCGCCGCGCCGCGCAGCAGCAGCTGAATGCAGAAACCGCCAACAATGCGCAGCTGGAGGCGCGCCTGGCCGCATTGAAGCAGCTGCAGGAAAACGTGCAGACCCAGGGCAAGGTGCAGCCGTGGCTGAAGAAGCACGAACTGGGCGAGCTGCCGCGCCTGTGGCAGAAGCTGCACATCGACCAGGGTTGGGAAACCGCGCTGGAATCGGTGTTGCGCGAACGCACCTCGGCGCTCGAGATGTCCAACCTCGACTGGGCCAAGGCTTTCTTCAACGACGCACCGCCGGCCAAGCTGGCGCTGTTCTCGCCGAACGCCGGCACGCCGGCCCCCGCACCCGAGGCGCCGGCCGGTCTGAAACCCTTCATCAACCTGCTGCAACTGAACGACCCGGGCCTGCGCGCGCTGCTGCAGGACTGGCTGCACAACGTGTTCGTCGCCGAGGATACCAACGCCGCCTTCGTCGACCGCGCCAAGCTGCCGGTGGGCGGCTATTTCGTGACGAAGCAGGGCCATGTGGTCGGCAAGACCAGCGTGCGCTTCTACGCGTCCGACTCTGAGCAGGACGGCATGCTGGCGCGCCAGCAGGAAATCGAAAACATCACCAAGCAGTTGCGTGCGCAGCAGATGCTGGCCGACGAGGCGAAGTCGCGCGCGGTGCGCGCCGAAGCGGCGCTGTCGCAGGCGATGCAGCGGCTGCAGGAACTGCGCCAGCGCGTCGGCGTCCTGACGCAGACCGCGCACAGCCTGCAGCTGGAAGTGATGAAGCTGTCCGAAGTGCAGGACCGCTATAACCAGCGCAGTACCCAGATCGAATCCGACCTCGCCGAAATTTCCGCGCACGAATCCGAGCAGTTGCAGGCGAAGGCGGAATCCGAAGCCAAGTTCGAACAGCTCGACATCGAGCTGGCCGAGCTGCAGGAAAAGCATGAAACCGGACAGACCGACTACCTGGCGAAGGAGCAGCAGCTCAACGACGCCCGCCTGCGCCTGCGTGAGCTGGAACGCGCCGCGCAGGAAGCCGAGTTTGCCGAGAAGGCGCACCGCAACAAGATCGAGGAGTTGAAGCGCAGTATCGCCACCGCGCTGGAGCAATCCGCCAAGCTGTTCGCGAGCATGCAGCAGGGCCATCTGGAACTGGAAAGCCTGGACGACCAGGCGGCCCAGGCCGGCCTGCAGGAGCTGCTCGACAGGCGCACCGACCAGGAGCGCGCGCTGGCCGATGCCCGCCACGAACTCGACCAGCTGACGCAGAAGCTGCGCCATTCCGAGGAGGCGCGCTTGCAGGCCGAGCGCAGCCTGCAGCCGCAGCGCGACAAGATCATGGAGCTGCAACTGAAGGAACAGGCGGCGCGCCTGAACCAGGAGCAGTATGCGCAGCAGCTTGCCGAGGCGCAGGCGGACGAAGCCGCATTGTCTGAAAAGCTGAACCCGGACCTCCGGCCGTCCTACCTGCAGGGTGAAGTGACGCGGCTGACCAATGCCATCGCCGCGCTGGGCGCGGTCAACCTGGCGGCGCTGGACGAACTGGCCGAAGCGTCAGAGCGCAAGAAATTCCTCGATTCCCAGCATGCCGACCTGACCGAAGCGATCAATACGCTGGAAGACGCAATCAACAAGATCGACAAGGAAACCCGCGAGTTGCTGCAGGACACCTTCGACAAGGTGAACAAGCATTTCGGCGAACTGTTCCCGGTACTGTTCGGCGGCGGCCAGGCCAAGCTGATCATGACCGGCGAGGAAATCCTCGACTCCGGCGTGCAGGTGATGGCGCAACCGCCGGGCAAGAAGAACGCGACGATCCACCTGCTGTCGGGCGGCGAAAAGGCGCTGACCGCGACTGCGCTGGTGTTTTCGATGTTCCAGCTCAATCCGGCGCCGTTCTGCCTGCTGGACGAAGTGGACGCGCCGCTGGACGACGCCAACACCGAGCGCTTCTGCAACATGGTCAAGCGCATGTCCTCGCAGACCCAGTTCCTGTTCATCTCGCACAACAAGATTGCGATGGAAATGGCGCAGCAGCTGATCGGCGTGACGATGCAGGAGCAGGGCGTTTCCCGTATCGTGGCGGTGGATATGGAATCGGCGGCGAATTTCGCGGCGGAGGCGCAGGCGGCCTGACGGAAGGAAAATCGTTTGCGGCAGGGCCTGCCGCAAACGACGGTAGCGTTCAGTTACGGGCGGAACGTGCGAGCGCCGCGCGCTTCTGGTAATAGGCGACGTTCATCTGCGCTTCCCGTGCTCGTTGCTGCTCGACATCGGCGCAGATCAGGTAATGCCGTTCGGCGCGCTGCAGCCACCAGTTCTGGATCGAGCGCAGGACGGGCGCCAGGGAAAGCATGCACAATTCCTGCAGCTTGAATTCTTTCGAACCGGAAATGTCGAAACGTGATTTGGCGGTGTGCATGTTCATTCCCGAAGACGCGATGCTTCCATTCTGTCGATTGATGTGGCCTGTGTAGGCGTGCGAGTGCCGTGGTTCGTCATGGCGGGTATACGCGCGGGACCTTGCGCTTCTTCCATGATCAGATTCCATGCAGTCCTCCAGTTAAAGAAAGGAATTTTGGGTTGCGTTTCGCTCTGCAGTTCGAAACCCGGCGCAGCAGGGACGGAGAGGGGCGCTTCTCTACGAACAATGTCGCTGCGGAATAGTTGTTATTCTATTGTTCACACTGTTTGCCTGTTATTGATGAGTGTCAACGGAGCGAACCCGATGTTTCGGCGCGGATCAATTCCTGGCGAAAATTTTCTCAACAGAAGCTTCTGAAAAGACGATGGAGCGCATTTCTGTACGGCTTGACAACTTAAATCACGGCCACTACTCTGGCTTGCTTTATGGCAAGGGGTGTGCCGCCAGCATCCGGTTTAACGCCGCGCACCGGGGTGCCGGCGTGGAACCGCTATATTCACTCTGAATGTCTTACATGACCCGATCACAAATCCGCGGATGGACGTCCCATCCCAATTCCAGCGAGGTAGGCGCGGCATGACGGAACTGCAAGCGAGCCTGATGGCAATCGGCGGCACCATCGTCGTCGGCGTCATCACCTATAACAAATGGCAGGAATACAAGGCGAAGA
Organism: Noviherbaspirillum sp.; assembly: GCF_035627455.1. Classification (GTDB taxonomy): domain Bacteria; phylum Pseudomonadota; class Gammaproteobacteria; order Burkholderiales; family Burkholderiaceae_D; genus Noviherbaspirillum. The sequence goes on along the minus strand of NZ_DASPLS010000067.1, from coordinate 5,489 downwards.
AAAGCGTTCAGCGCGCGTTTTCCTCCGAGCATGACGATGTGCTGATGCAGCCGCCGGCGACGGCGGGCGAGGGACGCCAGGAGCCGTCGCTCGCGCCCGAGGACGCACCGGCTCACGCCGATGTGGCGGCGGCCGGTGCGCTTCCGCAGCAGGGCGCGGCGGAACCCGTGGCCGCCGTGCCGCAGAAGGAATTGCCGGTCGACGACCTGATCGACTGCTCGATTTCTCTGACGATAGAAGCGCCGGTACGGGGCGAAAAGCTCCTGCCCAAGCTCCAGACGCTGCGCCACGTCGGCAACAAGCCGGTGCACTTCATTGGCCAGCGCGAGGACGGCGGCTGGGAACCGGTGGCGCACGGCAGCGCGTACCACAGCCTGTTCGCCGGGGTGCAGCTCGCGAACCGGAGCAGCCCGCTGAACGAAATCGAGTATTCGGAACTGATCGCGCGGCTGCGCCAGTTGTCCGACGACATCGATGCCGACCTCGATGTGCCGGACATGGGCCACGTGATGGCGCGCGCGCGTTCCCTGCATCAGTTCGTCGCCGAACATGATGCGCAGCTGAGCGTGAACGTGCAGTCTAAGGGCGCGCCGTGGGCGATCAATACCTTGCTCTCGGCGCTGGAGCGCCAGGGCTTCGACCTGCGCCCCGACGGCCGCCTCGTCATGCCGGACGGCGACGGCGGCGTCCTCTTTTCGCTCTCCACCAATGTGACGCTGGCAGCGGAAACCACATCGCGCCTGACCCTGCTGCTCGATGTGCCGCGGGTCGCGCCGCTGCGCGACGGCTTCGGCGCGATGACGGCCTGCGCGCGGATGCTGGCGGCGCGGCTGGACGGCGTGGTGGTGGACGACGGCAACCAGCCCCTGAGCGATGCCGCCCTGAACGAAATCGCGGAACAGGTCGCGGCGTTCTACAGCCACATGGAGAACGCCAATATCGCCGCCGGATCCACCCGCGCCTTGCGCCTGTTCAGCTGATCGATGCAACCCGACCTGTTTTCCAGTCCTGAGGACGCGGCAGGTGTGCCCGCCGCGGGATCGCCCGCCGCGGGAACGCCCGCCGCGGGAACGCCCCCCGGTCCTGATCCGGGCAACTGGCAGGAGAGGGCGGCATGGCTCAAGGCCGAGCTGAACCGCCACAACCATGCCTACTATGTGCTCGACAACCCGTCCATTCCCGACGCGGAATACGACAAACTGTTTCGCGAACTGGCCACGCTGGAGCAGACACATCCCGACCTGATCACCCCCGACTCTCCGACGCAGCGAGTCGGCGGCAAACCCTTGCCGCAATTCGCCCCGGTACGGCATGCGTTACCGATGCTGTCGATCCGTACCGAAACGGATACGACGGCAGGCGGCGCGCTCGCATTCGACGCCCGGGTGCGGCGCGAACTCGAACTGGGACCCGACGCGCCGCCGCTGCAATACGCGGCGGAACTCAAGTTCGACGGGCTGGCGCTCAATCTGCGCTACGAGAACGGCGTCCTGGTCCAGGCCGCCACCCGGGGCGACGGCGCGACCGGGGAAGACGTCACGCAGAATATCCGCACCATCCGGCAGATTCCGCTGCGTCTGAAAGGCTGCGACGCGCCTGTCCTCGAGGTGCGAGGTGAAGTCTACATGCGCCGCGATGCCTTCGAACGGATGAACGAACGCCAGCGCGAAAAGGGCGAGAAGGCCTTCGTCAACCCGCGCAACGCGGCGGCGGGGGCGGTGCGCCAGCTCGATTCCTCGATCACTGCGCAGCGGCCCCTCAGTTTCTTCGCGTACGGGCTCGGTGCGGTGCAGGGCTGGGACGCACCCGACTCGCACAGCGGCACGCTCGATGCGCTGGCAGCCATGGGCCTGCCGGTCAGCGAGGAGCGCCGCGTGGCCGTCGGCGCCGCCGGCCTGGTGGAATTTCACGCGCATGTTGCCGCGATCCGCGACACGCTGCCGTTCGACATCGACGGCGTCGTCTACAAGGTCAACAGCTACGCGCTGCAGCGGCGCCTCGGTTTCGTGTCGCGCGAACCGCGCTGGGCGGTTGCGCACAAGTACCCGGCCCAGGAGCAGATGACGGTCGTGCGCGACATCGACGTGCAGGTCGGGCGCACCGGCAAGCTGACCCCGGTCGCCAAGCTGGAGCCGGTGTTCGTGGGCGGCGTGACCGTGACCAACGCGACGCTGCACAACGAAGACGAAACGCGCAGGAAGGACGTGCGCGTCGGCGACACCGTGATCGTGCGGCGCGCGGGCGATGTGATTCCCGAGGTGGTCGGCGTGGTGCTGGAGCGGCGGCCGCAAGACGCGGGGCAGCCGTTCGACATGTTCCAGCGCCTGCAGGGCAAGTGCCCGGTCTGCGGCAGCCACATCGACCGGGAGCAGGGCGAGGCAGACTGGCGCTGCACCGGCGGACTGGTCTGCGCGGCGCAGCGCAAACAGGCAATCGCGCATTTCGCCGGACGCCGCATGATGGACATCGAAGGCCTCGGCGACCGCTACATCGAGAACCTGGTCGACCTCGGCTATGTGCACAGCATTGCCGACCTGTACCGTCTGACGCTTGACGACCTGCTGGAAATGAAGCGCCGTGCGGACGAACGCGACGGAATCACGCCGGAGACTGTGCAGAAGGGAAAGATCGCCACCAAGTGGGCGGAAAACCTGCTGGCGGCGATCGGCGCCAGCAAGAATCCGCCGCTGGAACGCCTGCTGTTCGCGCTCGGCATCCGCCACGTCGGCGAGACCACCGCGAAGACGCTGGCGGACTGGCTCGGCCGCCTCGACCACATACGGCATGCGCCGGCGGCCTTGCTGCGCGTGCTGCCCGACATCGGCGACACGGTGGCCGAAGCGATTGCCGAATTCTTTGCGGAAGAGCGGAATCAGCAGGCGCTTGACAAGCTGCTCGCCGCCAACGTCAAGCCGCGGGACGAGCGCGCGCCGAATGCGAAGCTGCGCGACAAGCTGGCGCAGGCGTCCCTGCTTGCGGCGCTGCGCATCCCGAAGTTTACCGAGACGCGCTGCCGGCAGGCGGCGGAAAAGGGCGCGGTCATCGCGGCGCTGGACGAACTCGCGCGTTCCGATACGATAGTCGTGCCGAACAACGTGCGGGAGTCGATCGCCGCGTGGCTGGCGGAAGACCGTCACCGGCGGCAAGTGGATGCGCTCGAACGGATGCGCGCAACACTGCTGGCGGAGTTGCCGGAAGGTGGCGCCGCCGACGAGGGACGGCTGGCGGGCAAGACTTTCGTCCTGACCGGCACGCTGCCGAACATGACGCGCGACGAGGCGCAGGCGCGCATCGAAGCTGCTGGCGGCAAGGTGTCCGGGTCGGTGTCGAAGAAGACTACCTATGTAGTTGCCGGTGAGGAAGCCGGAAGCAAGCTCACCAAGGCGCAGGAACTGGGCGTGCCCGTCATCGACGAGGCGGGGCTGCTGCGCCTGCTGGAAGAACAATGAACAGGATCAGAAAAGCGGTGTTCCCGGTTGCCGGCCTCGGCACACGTTTCTTGCCCGCCACCAAGGCGCAGCCGAAGGAAATGTTGCCGGTGGTCGACAAGCCGCTCATCCAGTATGCGGTCGAAGAGGCGGTCGCCGCCGGCATCACCGAGCTGGTGTTCGTCACCGGGCGCAACAAGCGCGCGATCGAGGATCATTTCGATGCGGCGCAGGAACTGGAAGACGAGCTCGAGGCCGCCGGCAAGACCAAGCTGCTCGAAGCGCTGCAAAATACCGTGCCGCCCAACGTGCACTGCATTTACATCCGCCAGCCGGCACCGCTCGGCCTTGGCCATGCGGTGCTGTGCGCGCGTCCGGTGATCGGCCGGGAACCGTTCGCCGTGCTGCTTGCCGATGACCTGATGGATGTGGATGCCGGGCAAAAACCGGTGCTCGCGCAGATGGTCGATGCCTACCATCGCGAGGGCGCAAGCCTGCTTGCGGTGCAGGACGTGCCGCGTGAAGAGACCCGGCAGTACGGCATCGTCAGCACCACGCCCTACAAGGCGGGATTGGAGCAGGTGCAGGGCATCGTCGAGAAGCCGGCGCCCGAGGCAGCGCCGTCGACGCTGGGCGTAGTCGGCCGCTACGTGCTGGGCAACAGGATCTTCGGTTGCCTGGAAGGCGTCGGCAAGGGGGCCGGCGGCGAAATCCAGCTTACCGACGGTATCGCCGAGCTGATGAAACACGAGCAGGTGCTCGCCCTGCGCTACGCCGGGCGCCGCTTCGATTGCGGCTCCAAGCTCGGCTATCTGCAGGCCACCGTGGAAATGGGATTGAAGCACCCGGACATGGGGGCGGCATTCGCACGTTACCTGGAGCAACGGAAATGAGCGTTCGTGACATCCTGAAAATGGGCGACCCGCGCCTGCTGCGGCAGGCGGAGCCGGTGATGCAGTTCGACACGCCGGCGCTGCATGCGCTGGTCGAGGACATGTTCGACACGATGCGTGCGGCCAACGGCGCCGGCCTGGCCGCGCCGCAAATCGGCGTCAACCTGCAGGTCGTGATCTTCGGTTTCAAGCACAACCCGCGTTATCCGGACGCGGAGCCGGTGCCGGAAACGATTCTGGTCAACCCAACCCTGACTCCGCTGTCCGCGGAAACCGAGGAAAGCTGGGAAGGCTGCCTGTCGGTGCCCGGCATGCGCGGCGTCGTGCCGCGCTGGACCCGCCTGCGCTACGAGGGGATGGACCAGTACGGCAAGCCGGTGGTGCGCGAGGCCGAAGGTTTCCACGCGCGGGTGGTGCAGCATGAATGCGACCATCTTTCCGGCATCCTTTATCCGATGCGCATCAAGGACTTTTCCCGCTTCGGCTTCGTCGACGTGCTGTTTCCCGGCCTGAACGACAGCGCCGACGACTGAACGCGAAACGGCTGCCGCGGCAGCGGCGGCGGCTTGCTGGTATTGTTGCTGGTGACGCCGCCGGAGGGCGGTACTGTTCAGGAATATGCCGCCATCATGTCTTCGAAGCCCCGCATCCTGCTGCTGTACGCGCATCCCGGCCACCGCCATTCGCGCGGCAACCGCCGCCTGCTCGAGGCGGCGCGCGCGGTCGACAATGTGCAGGTGCACGACCTGTATGAAAGCTATCCCGATTTCCACATCGATGTGGCGCATGAACAGCGTCTTCTGGAAGAAAGCAGCCTGATCGTCTTCCAGTTCCCGGTGCAGTGGTACAGCATGCCCGCGCTGCTGAAAGAGTGGGTGGACACGGTGCTGGAACACGGCTGGGCATACGGGCGCGGCGGCGATGCGCTCAGGAGCAAGGATTTCTGGCTGGTGGCGACCACCGGCGGCACGCAGTCGTCCTATGCGCCCGACGGTTATCACCACCGGCCTTTTTCCGATTTCCTGCCGCCCATCGAGCAAACCGTCCTGTTCTGCGGCATGCGCTGGCTGCCGCCGCTGATCCTGCATGGCGCGCGGCGCGTGGACGATGACATGCTGGAGCAGCATGCAGCGTCTTACGCGCGCATGCTCGCGTCCTATCCGGGCTG
>NZ_DASPLS010000066.1:0-58771 GCF_035627455.1 Noviherbaspirillum sp. | reverse complement strand
GAAGGCATCTACCAGCGGCTGGGCTTGCGCGCCGGGCAACTGCTCGGCACCGGTTTCGGGGAGCACGTGGCCGATCCGAAAGCGCCGGGCTTTCTTGCCTGTGCCGATTGCATCACGTCGCGCCGGCCCTTCCACGACCTGATCTATCCCATCTGGTCGCTGAACGAACCGGGCGTGGTGCGTTTCCTGCGTATCTCGGGCGAACCGTTCAGCGAGAATGGCGTGTTCTGCGGCTACCGCGGCGTCAGCCGCGACGTCACGCATGAGGTCAGGACGGCGAATGCGCTTGAAATCCTTGCCACCCGCGACACCCTGACGGAACTGCCGAACCGCGCGCTGTTGCAGCAGCGCCTGAAGCAGCGTCTGGAAGAGCGCGCGGCGGACGAAGTGCTCGCCGTGTTTTTCATCGACCTCGACAATTTCAAGGAGGTCAACGATTCGCTCGGACATGCGGCGGGCGATTCGCTGCTCAAGGACATCGCGCGCACGCTGCGGCGCTGCGTGCGCCCGGACGACACCGTCGCCCGCCTCGGCGGCGACGAATTCGTGGTGCTCGCGGAGTGCCGGGCCGGCGAACTGCCCGCGGTAAGCCTGGCGGAAATCCTGTGCGCGGCGCTCGACCAGCCCTTCATGATCGAAGGCCATGAAGTCAAGGTCTGCGCGTCGATCGGCATCAGCATGTATCCGCAGGATGGCGACAGCAGCGAGGCGCTGCTGCAGAACGCGGACACCGCGTTGTACCGCGCCAAGGCGGCCGGCGGCAACAGCTTCCGCTTCTACACGCCGGAAATGGGGGCCGCGTCGCGCACCCGGATGTTGCGCCAGGCAGCGCTGTGCCATGCGCTCGAACGAAACGAATTCACCGTCTACTACCAGCCACGCGTGGACCTGCGCACGCACCAGGTTGCCGGCGTCGAAGCGCTGCTGCGCTGGACGCATCCGCAGCTCGGTCCGGTGTCGCCCGCAGATTTCATTCCGCTGGCCGAGGAAAGCGGCATGATCGACGAGATCACCGACTGGGTGCTGCAGCGCGCCACCCGGCAGGTACAGGTCTGGAGCCGGCGCTTCGGGCGGCCGTTCATTGTTTCCGTCAACCTGTCGGCGCGCCAGCTGCGCAACAGGAAGATCCTCGGTTCCGTCGCCCGCGCGCTGGCCCGCAGCGGACTGGGGCCGGCGCAACTGGAACTGGAGCTGACCGAGTCGGCGCTGATGGAAGACACGGAAACCGCGGCCCGGCTGCTGAAGGAACTCAAATCGTTCGGGCTGCGCCTGTCGGTGGACGATTTCGGCACCGGCTACTCGTCGCTCGCCTACCTGCGGCGCTTTCCCTTCGACAGCCTGAAACTGGACCGCTCTTTCCTGCTGCGGAACCAGGCCGACGAGGTCAGCCCGTGGAAGCTCGCCGAAGCCATCATCAACCTCGCGCACACGCTGGACCTGTCCGTGGTCGCGGAAGGCGTCGAATGCGAGGAGCATCTCGCCTTCCTGCGCACCACCGCCTGCGATGAGATCCAGGGGGCATGCATCAGCGAGCCGCTGCCGGCAGCGCGGCTGGAAAAACTGCTGCATGAGGCGTTCGCAACCGACGCCTGGGACAAGGAAGCCGGATAGCCGGAGGCGTGGCGGCCGCGGCGTCCGTTTGTCCCACCCACCCTACACCTTCATCTGGATGAGCTTCTAGTAGATCATCCAGATGATTTTGATGACTGGAGGACCGTAGGGTGGGTTGAGCAACGCGAAACCCACCATGTGCCTCGATGGGCGTAGCCAAAACGGTGGGTTTCGCCTGCGGCTCTACCCACCCTACGATCCTGCCAGATTCATCTGGATGATCTACTAGCCGAAGAACCAGTAGCAGACGAGAATGGACGCGAGCACCCCGGCCGCGTCTGCCACCAGCGCGCATCCCACCGCATGGCGTGCGCGCTGGATGCCGACGGCGCCGAAATACACCGCCAGCACGTAGAACGTCGTTTCCGTGCTGCCCTGCACGGTAGCGGCAACCAGCGCCGGGAAGCTGTCGACACCGGTGGTCTTCATCAGTTCGATCAGCAGGGCGCGCGCGGCGCTGCCGGAAAACGGCTTGACCAGCGCGGTCGGCAGCGCGTCGACGAAGCGCGTATCCCAGCCCACGAACTCCACCAGGTGGCGCAGTCCGCCCAGCGCCGCGTCCAGCGCGCCGGATGCGCGCAGCACGCCGACGGCGCACAGCATCGCCACCAGGTAGGGCAACAGGTTCTTCGCGACCTCGAACCCTTCCTTCGCGCCCTCGACGAAATTCTCGTAGACCGGCACGCGCCGCCATGCCCCGGCCAGCAGGAACAGCAGGATCAGGCAGAACAGCACGAGGTTGCCGAGCAGGGAAGAGAAGGCCGACAGCGCTGCCGCGGTCATGCCGGCCAGCAGCGCGATGAATCCGCCCAGCAGCAGCGCGGCGCCGCCCAGCCATGCCATCACCACCGGGTCGAGGATCTTGAGCCGCTGCATGGCGGCCACCGCCAGGAATCCGGCCAGCGTCGAGGCGCTGGTTGCCAGCAGGATGGGAAGGAATACCAGGGTCGGATCGGCGGCGCCCTGTTGCAGGCGATACATGAAGATCGACACCGGCAGCAGCGTCAGCGAGGAGGCGTTGAGCACCAGGAACAGGATTTGCGCATTGCTGGCCGCAGCCGGCGTCGGATTCAGTTCCTGCAGCGCGCGCATCGCCTTCAATCCAATCGGGGTCGCGGCATTATCGAGGCCGAGCGCGTTGGCCGTGAAATTCAGCGTGATCAGTCCCAGCGCCGGGTGCCCGGACGGCACTTCCGGCATCAGCCGGCGAAACAGCGGCGACAGCAGGCGCGCCAGCATTTCCACCAGTCCGGCCTTCTCGGCGATGCGCAGGAAGCCGAGCCACAGCGTCAGCGTGCCGAACAGCAGGATCATGACTTCCACCGACAGTTTCGCCATCGCAAAAAGGCTTTCCACCATCGCAGCGAATATGCCGGCATCGCCGCCCGCCAGCCAGCGCCCGAATGCGCTTGCGGCGGCGACAACGAAGAAGCCGAGCCAGAGGCCGTTCAGCATGGTCAGCCCCGGCTCGCGCCGCGGGGTGTAGCGCAAAGGAAATTCCGATGGAAGGTAAGGGACAGCGTCATGGTCAGGCGATCCTGGGGGAACGGCTCACGTAAAATAGGCCAAGGCGTTGCATGTTAACATCGACGTTATCGCTGCGGCGTGCGCCGTGGCATCTTTTTCCTCGTATTGCAGAAGACAATCGTGACAACTTCACAAGAGCTGCTCTCCCGACTGGCCACGCCGGCCATCGTTCTCGACCGCCAGCGCCTGCTTTCCAATTGCGCCCGCATGGCGGAGCGCGCGCGCAGCGCCGGGGTCAGGCTTCGGCCGCACCTGAAGACCGCCAAGTGCGCCGAGGTGGCGCGCCTGGCTACGTCCGGACAGTCCGGCGGCATCACGGTGTCGACGCTGGCCGAGCTGAATTATTTTTTCGAGGCCGGCTTCCGCGACCTGACCTATGCGGTCGGTATCGTTGCCGCCAAGATGGACGCGATCGAATCCCTGATCCGGCGCGGCGCGCAGGTGCGCATCCTGCTCGACTCGGTGCAGGCGGTCGCCGATCTGGCGGCCCGAGGCAGCGCGCTCGAGGTGCCGGTGCTGATCGAAATCGATTGCGGCGGCCGCCGTGCCGGCGTTGCTGCCGACGGGGACGCGCTGCTGGCGATCGCGCGCCATATCGAAGAGGCGCCCGGACTGGTCCTGGACGGCGTCCTGACGCATGCCGGCCAGGCCTACCATGCCGCCAGCGCCGCCGTGCGCAGCGAGATCGCGCGCGCGGAGCGCGATGCGGCGGTGTGCGCGGCGCGCCGGTTGCGGGATGCGGGGTACGCATGCCACACCGTCAGCATCGGTTCCACGCCCACCGCACTAACCGACATTCCGTTAACTGGCGTAACGGAGATTCGGCCAGGTGTGTATATGTTCATGGACCTCGCGCAGGCCGGGCTCGGCGTGTGCAGGCCGGAGGATATCGCCGTCAGCGTGCTGGCGACCGTGATCGGGCACCACCGCGAGGCCGGCCACCTGCTGGTCGATGCCGGCGCGCTCGCGCTGTCGAAGGACACCAGCGCCGGCGAGTTTGCGCCGGCAACCGGCTTCGGCGCCGTGTGCGACATCGACGGCCGGCCGGTTCCCGGGCTGCATGTCGCCGACGTCCACCAGGAACACGGATTCGTACGCAGCAGCGGCGGCCCCGTTCCCTTCGACCGTTTCCCGGTCGGCTCCCGGGTGCGCATCCTTCCCAATCATGCCTGCATGACGGTCGCGCCTTACCCGCAGTACGAGGTCATCGATACCGACGCCGGAACGCTGTCGCACTGGACCAAGACATATGGCTGGTAAGCGGATTCTGGTGATCGAGGACGACAGCGCGAACCTGCGGCTGATGCTGTTGCTGTTGAATGCGGCCGGACATAGGGCGAGCGGCGCCGCGAACGGCGAGTCGGGGCTGGCCGCGATGCGGCAGGACCTGCCTGACCTGGTGCTGTGCGACGGCTGCCTGCCCGACATTGACGGTTTCGAAGTCATCGGGCGCGTGCGGGCAGACGCCGGCCTGGCGCGCGTGCCGGTGATTGCGGTGACGGGCCTGGCGCGGTCAGGGGAAACAGACCGGTTGCTGGCTGCCGGATTCGACGGCTGCATCGGCAAACCGTTCGATATCAAGACTTTCGCAGCCGATGTGGGGCGCTTCCTCGAGCGGTAGGCGACCTGCGGTGTCGGCCGGTGCGGCAGGTCGGCGCCCGTTACGCGGCGACCACCCTCATTTGACCTTCGCGGTGTCGCCGGCGCCGAGGTCCAGCCGCCGGTTCTCGCGCACCATGCGCTCGAAGTCCGCCGGCGGGACCGGCGGGCTGAACAGGTAGCCCTGCAACTGGTCGCACCCGAGATCGCGCAGGAAGGCCATCTGTTCCGGCGTCTCGACGCCTTCGGCGACGATTTCCTGGCGCAGCTGCTGGCCCATCGTTACGATCGCGCGCGCGATCGCGCAATCGTTCTCCTCGTGCGGCAGGCCGATCACGAAGGCGCGGTCGATCTTGAGCGTGCTGATCGGGAATTTCTTCAGGTAGGCCAGGCTGGAATAGCCGGTGCCGAAATCGTCGAGCGCGAGCGCGAGCCCGCGCGCGGCGAGATCGTTCATGATCGGAATCACCGCTTCCGGCCCGCGCACCAGCAGCGTTTCGGTGATCTCCAGCTTGAGGCGATCGGGCGCCACCCGGTGCCGCTCGAGCACGTCCTGGATATGGTCGGGCAGGTGGCGGTCGAACTGGCGCGAGGACAGGTTGACCGCGACCGGCGGCACCTCGATGCCCGCATCCTGCCACTGCCGGATCTGACGGCAGGCTTCTTCCAGCACCCAGGTTCCCAGTTCCAGGATCAGGCCGGTTTCCTCGGCCACCGGGATGAAGATGCCCGGCGATACCATGCCGCGTTCCGGATGCTTCCAGCGCAGCAGCCCTTCCGCGCCGACGATGCGTCCGCTGCGCAGGCTGACCTTGGGCTGGTAGTGCAGAAGCAGCTGATCGCCGGCGAGCGCCCGGCGCAGCTCGCTCTCGAACCACAGGTGTTCCTTTGCCCGCTGGTTCATTTCGGGGCTGTAGAACATGTAGCCGTTTTCGCCGTTGTCGTGTACCCGGGTGCGGGCGGCATCGGCAAAGCGCAGCAGCGCCGCCGTCTCCATGCTGTCTTCCGGGTAGACCGATATGCCGACCGAGGCGCCGATGCGCAGGTGGTGGTTGTCGATCTCGAACGGATCGTCGAGCGTGGCCAGCATCTTGTTGGCGACGATGCCCGCGTGTTCGCGCTTCTGGATGTCGAGCAGCGCGACAGCGAACTTGTCGCCGTCGATGCGCGCCAGCACGTCGCCGTCGCGCAGCACCTGGCGGAAACGCCCGCTGATCTCGCACAGCAGCGCGTCGCCGACTTCCGGGCCGAGCGTGTCGTAGATCGAATGGAAGCGCTGCAGCTCGACCACCAGCAGCGCGCCGTGCGACTTGCTGCGCCGCGCGGCGGTCAGCGCCTGGCCGACCAGCTGGTGCAAAAGCGCGCGGTTGGGCAGGCCGGTCAGCGTGTCGTAGTTGGCCAGCCGCTGCATGCGCGCCTCGGCTTCCTTGTAGACGCTGATATCGGAAAAGATGGAGAACGCATGTGTGGTCTCGCCCTTGTCGTTGCGCACCACGCTGATCGTCACCGATTGCGGAAACACCTCGCCGTTCTTGCGCCGCCCCATGATTTCGCCGTGCCAGGGTCCGCCGCCTTTCATCGCGCCGCGCACCTGCGCGCGGAAGTCGGCGCTATGCTTGCCCGAGCGCAGCAGGTCCGGCGTCTGGCCGATTGCCTCCGCCGCCGAGTAGCCGGTGATGCGGGTGAACGCGGTATTGACCGAGACGATCCGTTCCTCGGCGTCGGTAATCAGGATGCCCTGGTCGCTGTCTTCGATGATACGCGCGTGCAGCCGCAGCTTGTCCTGGTACGACAGGCGCTCGGTGATTTCCGACATGCGCGCAACCATGCCGGCCGGGTTGCCGGCTTCATCGGTAGTCATCGTCAGCGCCAGGCTGGCCCAGAAGATCTCGCCCGATTTCTTGCGTCGCCTGACTTCCATCAGGGAATCGCCCTGCTCGAGGAAGAGTTCGGCGACTTCCTGGTCCTCGTCTGCATACAGGAACAGCACATGCTGGCCGATCGCTTCCGCAGCGGTGTAGCCGAACAGGCGTTCGGCGCCCTCGTTCCAGCCTGTCACATAGCCGGCCAGGTCCATCGTGATCACCGGTTCCGCCGGCTTTGCCGCCTCGCCGTCTTCCGTACCCCGCAGTGCGGCGAGCGCGGCTTCCAGGGCGCTCAACGCCTGCAGCTGCGCCGCGCCATCGAGGTCGCGCGCGTTGCGGCAGAGCGCAATGCAGCGGTCGATGGCACTTTTGTCAGGCATGTGCGCCCCCGCCGCTTTCGCGCACGACGTCCAGCATCCAGAGATGCGCCTGCACGATAAGAAGATTGAAATCCGTGTGCGCAACCGGGACCGCGGCCAGGCCGGCCGCAAGCACGTCGAGCTCGGATCGCTCGGCCGCTTCCACCAGGGTCAGCAGGCGGCCGACGTCGCCTTCATGCCGAAGCAGCGCGCCCATCAGGTGATCGCTGATCTTCAGCGGCCGCAGCACTTCCTCGAGCGGCATGCCGAACAGGATGCCGAGCAGGGAGAACATGCCGGCCATGAAGGCGGTTTCCTGTCCGGACTTGTCCAGGCCGGTCTCCCTGGCCAGCAGCTCCATCAGCCGTGCCCGCACCGCCACGCGCGCCAGAAGCATCGGCGAGCGCTCGTCGCCGGAACGCGCCGAAAACAGCATCAGGTTGAGCCAGCGGCGCAGCTGCGCGCGTCCGAGGATGAGGATCGCCTGCGCGAAGCTCGTGATCTGCCGGCTCATTCCCATGCCGAGCGAGTTGACCAGTCGCAGCAGGTGATAGGAAAGCGCGGGATCGCGGCGCAGCACCGCTTCGATTTCATGGGTGTCGGCGTCCGCCGACACCAGTTGCACCAGTTGCAGCGCCAGCGCACGGGATGCCGCCTGGCCGCGGCCGGGCTTGGCCGGCGGCGCCAGATACCAGCGGCCGGCGAGCCACCGGACTTGCGGCGGCAACCCCGGGGCGCACGCTGCGTCGGCATGCAATATCACTTCCGGCTCGACGAGGGTACAGCCGGCGGCGGCGAGGGCAGAAGCCATTTCGGCCGCCAGCCCGGGGCGGTAAGCCAGGCAAGGAAAGCGCTGCGCCAACTGCACGAAGTCTTCCTGCTCCAGCAGGGGCTGCAGCAGTCCGGGCGCGCCGTCGCCGATGCCGAGAAGCAGAGCGGCGGGTTTCCGGTTTTTATCGGCAAGCAGATCGACGGAAAGAAGCGGTACAGCGGGCATGGGCAGTCGAGCTCTGTGGAGTTGGAGAACATGTTACTCCAACGATCCGATATTGTTGATTACCGGAAAGAACTAGACGGAAAGTCTGGTGGCGGAAGCCAGGCTCGCGGACAGGAAGGCAAGGCGCGCGCCTCAAGCAAGCGTCGAGGCTATTTGCGGACCGGGGTCAAATGTGGAGAGTTGAGCCGGAGCCCCGTATTTCATCTTTGAATCAGGGGCCGGAGGGCGGGGGACCGGCGGCCGGGACGGGACGCCGGCCGGGGATGAAGCGCAGGGGGATTCAGCGGAAGGGAACGCACTTGGATTTGCGGATCGCGGTCTTGCGGGCTTCGACCACCTCACGCAATGCCGCCGCCAGCATTTCCTGCCGCCGGGTCGGCGGGATCATGTGGGCCGTGACGCTATACGCGCGGACGGCCCGCTCAAGGTTACGCAAGGCGCGCAATTCTTCGCTGTGTTGCTCGTCTAGCATCATGGATTTTTTCTTCCTGTTCAAAAGCTGCTCGGTATTCCCTAGACCGGGATTTCGCGCGCTTGTTCCCTGGAGGAAAAATTTCTTATGGAAAAAGAAGCACGAGAGCGCCTGGCTGCAGGAAAGCACGGGCGTTCGATTTTTAGTGGAAAGCCTCTAAACATAGTGAAGATCGAATAAAACGGCATGTTTATAATTGGTTGCTAAAGTTGCACCGGGGAAATAGGATTCGATTCCAGGCCGGATGCCGGCGCGTACAGGAACCGGGCTGCAAGCCGGGGCGCGTTAGCGGCAGCCGCGAGAAAAGCAGGGTGGGTATGGATATTCCAGTAACGGCCTCGCAGTCCAAAGTCTTTCCGCTCAATCTCGGCAGCGAGATGGGGCACGCATGCTTTCGCCTTACCGGCACGGTTGCCTTTTGCGTCTACCTCGCGCTGGCGTACTTTTCAGGTCATCTCGGCTCGCTGAACAATGCGGTGGTCGGCGTCTCGGCCTACCTCGCGTTCTCGGCGATCTGGATCGCGGTGGTCGGCCTGTCGCTGCTGACTTTCCGTACCCGCCGCATGCTATCCATCGTGCTCGACCAGGTGGTTTTTGCCTTTGCGATCTACCATGCCGGCGATGCCGCCGCGTCGGTGATCTGGGCATCGGTAGTGATGGCGATCGGCAACGGCCTGCGCAACGGGACGGGTTACGCCCGCCTGTCGTCGGTGCTGGGCGGGGTCTCGGTCGGCATTGCGTTGTCGCTGTCGCCGTACTGGCATACAAGCAAGTTCGTGATCGAGGGCATCGTGCTGTCGATCCTCGTGCTGCCCGCGTACACCCAGATGCTGTCGCAGCAGATTGCGCAGGCCAAGCGCGAGATGCAGCAGCGTGCCGCCCGTTTCGAGTCCGCGTCGCTTACCGATTCCCTGACGGGGCTGATGAACCGCTCCGGCTTCTTCCAATGCCTGCAAAAACTGATTGACGATGTTGCTCGCAACGGCACGCGCAGCGCGGTCATGCTGATCGATCTCGACGGTTTCAAGGCGATCAATGACGTCTGCGGCCATGCGGCCGGCGACGAGGTGCTCAAGCATGTCGCAACCCGCCTGCATGACTGTACCGAGGGCACCGGGCGGGTGGCGCGCATCGGCGGCGACGAATTCGGCATTGTGGTGGCCGACGCGTCCAGCCTGGCGGAACTCGAGCGGCTGGCACAATCGCTGATCGATGCCGTATCCGGCATGCAGGTCGCCGGCCGGCAAGACCTGAAGCTGGGCGCCAGCATCGGCATCTGCCTGCTGCCGGACGACGATTGCCGCGACGAGACCCGCATCATGGAAACCGCCGACCGCCTGATGTACCAGGCAAAGAAATCCGGCAAGAATCAATACCGGATCAATCCTTCCTGACAACGCGGCTCGCAAATCATCGGCGGGCATGCCCCCGGGCCGCCGCAATCGTCACGCTTTCGCGCCGGGTTTGAGGCGCCGCAAACGTCTCCCGCGCCAACATCCTAAGGTTGCTGTAGCACTCGACTGCGCAAGTCCTCCCTTTCCCGCAGCCATTCCCTTTCCTGTCAGGAAAGCCGCATCGCAGCGATCTTGCGCAATCTCCAACCACTGGGCCGGCCGCCTTGAATCGCTGTTTTACCGGACGTCCAAGAAGGCCGCCGCCCGCGCTCCACGGAGAGAAGAAATGACGGCGATTGTGCGCATCGACGATGAAGAGGTCGGCATGGCGGATTTCGTCAGGACCCTCAAGCTTACCGGACAGTTCGAAAGCCTTATCGAGCAACTTGTGCGGGACAAATTGACGGTCAGGGCGGCGAAGAAACACGGGATCAAGGTGAGTCCGGACGACATCCAGGAACGCGCCGACAACTTCCGCCGCGTACAGGGCCTGCACCGGGCGGCCGACATGAACAACTACCTGAACGCGATGGGCGTCTCCCTCGACGAGTTCGAGACTTTCGTTACCGACAGCCTGTATCAGGAAAAGATGATGGCCGAGGTGTGCAGCGACCAGGCTGTGCAGAAATATTTCAAGCTGAATTCGCCGCGCTTCGACAGCATCGAAGTCAGCCATATCGTGCTCGACGGCGAGGGCAAGGCCAAGGAAATGATTTCCTACCTGCGCGACGATCCCGACAGCTTCGAGGAAATGGCGCGCGAGCATTCGGTAGCCGACACGCGCGAGCAGGGCGGGCTGATCGGCAAGGTGCTGCGCGGTTCGCTCAAGACCGACATCGAGGCAAAGGTGTTCAACGCGTCCGAAGGCGACCTGCTCGGGCCGTTCCCTTCCGCCGATCGTTCCTTCTTTGAAATCTTCAGGGTCAACGCCAAGCATCCCGCGTCCCTCGACGAGGAAACCGCCGCCGAAGTGCGCCGCCTGTTGCGCGAGGAGTGGCTGTTTGCCCGCGCGCAGGAGCACATCATCGAAGTCCGATAGCCGGACCGCATCATGGACGCCGCGCAAAAGCCGCAGCAATCCCTGGCGGACTTCCTGTCGTCCGTCGAAATCCTGTCGCCGTTTTCACGCGAGGAAATCGAACGCCTCGCCGCGCACGCGGAGTCGCGCTTCTTCGCGTTCGGCGACACCGTGTGCAATGCGGGCGACCCGGCGGAAGGCATGTTCGTGGTGAAGTCCGGCTCGGTACGGGTGTTTACCGAGGAGCACGGCAAGGAAATCAGCATGGGCGTGCGCAAGGAGCGCGAGGTGATCGCCGAAATCGCGATGCTGCGCGACTACCGGCATGAATCCTCGGTGCGCGCCTCGCTCAAGACCGAGCTGCTGTTCATCCCGCGCAAGGTGATCGAGCCGCTGATCGCACGCAATCCGGCGGCGCTGGAATTCGTCGCCAGTTATGTCGCGATCAGTTCCGCCGGCGGCCTGGTGACGCGCCTGTTCGACCTGCGCGGCAAGGTGAACAAGGCGGAGCTGGAAGAGTTCGTGCGCAGTGTCGGCGTCAAGCGCGTCGCGGCCGGGCGCGAGATCCTGAAGCAGGACGGGCGCGAGGACCGCCGCCTGTACGTGATCCGGCATGGCGAGGTGAAGCTTCTGCGCACCGAGGAAGACACCGAATATCCGCTGGCCACGCTGCGCCAGGGCGACATTTTCGGCGAGAAGGCGTGTCTGATGCGGCAGGAGCAGATGGCGACGGTGACCGCGGTCACCGATACCACGCTGCTGGTGATTCCGGAAAAGACCATCCACCAGATCCTGGAACGCAACCCGAAGCTGCGCGAGGTGCTGGAAGACCGCATCCGCATCATCGAGCGCGAACTGCAGCGCCAGAAGAAACTCGCCGAGCGGCGCAAGCGCCCGATCCTGCTCGACCTGCAGACCAAGCCGGAGAGCGGCGAAAAGGTGATCAAGCGCTTCCCGCTAGTGGAGCAGGCGGAAGAAATGGACTGCGGCGCCGCCTGCCTGGCGATGATCTGCAAGCATTACAGCATTCCAATGACCCTCGGCAAGCTGCGCGAAATGGCCAACGTCACAACCCAGGGCGCGACGCTCGACAGCCTGGCGCGCGTCGGCGACTCGCTCGGCTTCGCCACGCGCGGCGTGCAGTGCACCTATGAAGCGTTGCTCGGCTTCCAGCTGCCGTTCGTCGCGCATTGGGAGGGCTATCACTACATCATCGTGTACGGCGTGTCGAAGAGGCATGTCTGGGCGGCCGACCCGGCGGTCGGCTTCAAGAAGATGACGGTGGAGGAATTCGAGCGCGGCTGGAGCGGCACCTGCCTGGTCTTCACGCCCGGGCAGGACATGGCGCAGCTGGCGGCAACGCGGTCGCCGTGGATACGCTTCGTCGGCTACCTGAAGCCGTACAAGAAAATCCTCGCGCACCTGTTCATGGCGACCTTCGTGATCCAGGTGCTGGGACTGGTGCCGCCGCTGATCATCCAGAACATCCTCGACGGCGTGATCGTGCACCAGAACGTCAGCCTGCTGCACCTGCTGATCGTCGGGCTGGTAATCTCCAACGTGTTTACCCAGCTGATGGCGACGATACGCTCCTTCCTTGCCAGCTTCATGGTGCGCAACCTGGATTTCGCGATGATGTCGCACTTCTTCAAGCACACCATGTCGCTGCCGTTCTCGTTCTTTGCCAAGCGCAAGACCGGCGACATCCTCGCGCGCTTCCAGGAAAACCAAACG
Organism: Noviherbaspirillum sp.; assembly: GCF_035627455.1. Taxonomy (GTDB): domain Bacteria; phylum Pseudomonadota; class Gammaproteobacteria; order Burkholderiales; family Burkholderiaceae_D; genus Noviherbaspirillum. The sequence goes on along the minus strand of NZ_DASPLS010000066.1, from coordinate 46,195 downwards.
ATCCGCGCGTTCCTGACCGAGTCGACCATCACCACGATGCTCAACCTGCTGATGGTGTTCATCTACTTCACCATCATGTTCCTGTACAACGTGAAGCTGACGCTGGTGCTGATCGCCTTCGTGATCCCGATCCTGGCGCTCACGGTGATCGTATCGCCGCGCATCAAGAACTACGCGCGCGAAGCCTTTGCCGTGGGCACCGACGCCCAGGCCTTTCTGATGGAATCCCTGGGCGGCGTGGAAACCGTCAAAGGCATGGGCATCGAGCGCCCGGTGCGGCTGAAATGGGAGCGCAAGTACGCGAAATCGCTGGAAGTGCAGTATCGCGCGCAGACCTTCAACATCTGGGTCTCGCTTGCCGGCCAGGTGCTCAATGCGGCGACCACCATCGCGGTGCTCTGGGTCGGCACCGGCCTGGTGCTGGCGCGGGAGTTGAGCATCGGGCAACTGATCGCCTTCAACGCGCTGATGGGCAGCGTGCTGGCGCCGCTGATGGGGCTCGTCGGGCTGTGGAACCTGATGAACGACGCGGCGGTGGCAATGGAACGCCTCGGCGATGTGCTCGACATGGAACCGGAGCAGAAGCCGGCGGACCGGCCGTCGCGCGTGGTGCTGCCCGACCTGCAGGGCGAGATCCGGCTGGAAAACGTCTACTTCCGCTACGGCGGCAACGACACCGCCTATGTGCTGGAAAACATCAGCCTCGACATCAAGCCCGGGGAGCTGGTCGCCATCGTCGGCCGCAGCGGCTCCGGCAAGACCACGCTGGCCAAGCTGCTGGTCGGCTTCTACACGCCGACCGAAGGCAAGATCATGGTCGACGGCTATGACATGAACGTGATCGACAAGGATTACTACCGCGCGCAGGTCGGCTATGTCATGCAAAGCAACCTGCTGTTCTCCGGCACCATCGCCGAAAACATCGCCAGCGGCGATGACAGCCCGGACCGCAGGCGCATCGAGGAAGTGGCGAAGATGGCCGACGCGCATGCCTTCATCTGCAAGCTGCCTCTCGGCTATGAGCAGGTGGTGGGCGAGCGCGGCGTCGGCCTGTCGGGCGGGCAGATCCAGCGGCTGTGCATCGCGCGCGCGCTCTATCACGATCCGCGCCTGCTGGTGTTCGACGAGGCGACGTCGGCGCTGGACACGCAGTCCGAGAGCAACATCATGGGCAACATGCAAGACATCCTCGAGGGGCGCACCGCAGTCGTCATCGCGCACCGCCTGTCCACCATCATGCGCGCCGACAAGATCCTGGTGCTGTATGAGGGCGCGATCGTCGAACAGGGCCGGCACGACGAACTGGTCGACCGGCGCGGCATGTATTACGAACTGGTGCAGAAGCAGTTGAGCGCGGCATGAAGATACTCGACCAGCCCATCGCAGGCGGTTCGGCGATCTCCTATGCCGGATTGCTGGAAAAGATAGAAATCCTGCGCTCCGCGCTGCGCTGGGCCTCGCGCCTGGATCGTCCGGAAATCGAAAAGCTGCTGCGCCAGTCGAGCGCGCTGCGCGATGAAGTGATGCAGCTGTCGCACAAGGAGCGCTTCGTGCGCGCGGCGAGTTCGGCCGAGCCGGTGGAGCCGATGGAGCGCAGCGGCGGAGAACGCCGGCGTGCCTTGCTCGACCGCAGCTTCGTTTTCGAGGGAACCTTCGGCGACAATCCGAAGCTGCTCGAAGCGCTGGAAATCGCGGAAAAGGCGGCGCCCACCGACCTGCCGGTACTGGTCGACGGCGAGAGCGGCACCGGCAAGGAACTGATGGCAAAGGTGATTCATGCGAACGGCTCGCGCGCCGACAAGCCCTACATATCGGTGAACTGCGGTGCGATCCCGGAAAACCTGCTCGAATCCGAACTCTTCGGCCACCGCAAGGGTGCCTTCACCGGCGCCGCGAACGACCGCAAGGGCAAGTTCGAAAGCGCGCACAAGGGCACCATTTTCCTCGACGAGATCGGCGAGCTGCCGCTGGCCGGCCAGGTGAAGCTCTTGCGCGTGCTCCAGGCGCACGAGATCCAGCGCGTCGGCTCGGACGAGATCATCCACGTCGATACCCGCATCGTCGCCGCGACCAACAAGAACCTGCGCAAGCTGATTGCCGAGGGCAGCTTCCGCGAAGATCTGTTTTACCGGCTGAGCGTGATCCAGGTGACGCTGCCGCCGCTGCGCGAACGGCGCGACGAGATTCCGCTTCTGATTTCCTTTTTCGGCGACGAGGCGGCCGAGGCGCTGAAACGCACGCCGGTGAAGATGACGCCGCGCCTGCGTGATTTCCTGCTCAATTATCCCTATCCCGGCAATATCCGCGAACTGCGCAACCTGATTTACCGGTTGTCCTGCCTGGGCGGCGACGTAGCCGACATCGTGCACCTGCCGGACGATATCCGGCCGTCCGCGCCGGCGCGCGCCGCGTACGATGCGATCGCCGGACTCGACAACGGCGGCTTCAAGCTGACCTCGCTCTCCGATGCCAAACGCGCCGCCAGCGATGAAGCGGAGCGCGCCTTCCTCGAGCGCGGCTTGAAGGAGGTCGGGGGCACGGTCGCGGAACTGGCGCGGCGCTGCGACATGAACCGTTCCCACCTGCAGATGTTGCTGAAGAAGCACGGCATACGATCGAAAGACTTCCGCCAGCATCACGGGAACGCAGACGACAAGAGCAAGGCGCACTAGGAACGGTGCGCTGCATTGCCGCTTTTGCCGTGCCTTGATCCGTCCGAGCGCTGCAATGGGACGGCGTACCCGATCGCATCGTGTACGTCCGGCGGGCCCGGAAACGGCGGGACTCCGATCCGTCTGCCACCGTTCGCGCGTATATCACATTCACGCGTGCAGCTGCTCATGCAAGTTTTGCATGGCACCATAAAAACCCCGCATTTTTCTTCCTGCCTGAATTTCACTATCCTGCCCGGGTGCAAGATTTATCAACCGTCGCGGACAGCGCCGCGACTAAATAACTGAGGGGAGACAATGAAGACTACCGTCCTGAAACGATGCATCGCGCCGGTGCTCCTGCTGTCGGTGATGCAGGCGGCCACCGCGGCCGAAACCTACTGGGTCGCAGCCGAGGTTTCCTCCCGCTATACGTGCGCGTCGGTGGAATGCGGCATTGTTGGCAACTTGCGTTTAGGGGACAAGGTGGAAGTGCTTGAACTGAAATCCGAGATGGCGCGGATCACTCAGCAATATGACGCGAAATGCGTCAACGGACGCAGCAGCCTCGTTAAGCACGGCAACGACCAGTGCAATGCGAAGAACGGGATCCCGAACGGCACCCTGGCAGAGTGGGTTCGGAGGGTAGAGCTGAGCAAGCAAAAAACGTCATCCACGTCTCACCAGCAGTAGGGCAGGAAGCCATCTCCGTCAGCGGCCGCTTGATTCCCGGCCGCCGGAAGCTGACGCATGATTTCACTATCCTGCCCGGGTGCAAGAATTATCAACCGTCGCGGACAGCGCCGCGACCAAATAACAAAAGGGAGACAATGAAGACTACCGTCCTGAAACGATGCATCGCCCCGGTGCTCCTGCTGTCGGTGATGCAGGCTGCTGCCGCCGCCGAAACCTACTGGGTCGCAGTCCCGGTTACCCAACGCTACACGTGCCCATCTCTGGAGTGCGGCAGTGTCGGCCTCCTGCGTGAAGGGGACAAGGTGGAAGTGCTTGAACTGAAATCCGGCTGGGCGCGGATCACCGAGCAATATGACGCGAAGTGCGTCAACGGACGCACAGCTCTCGTTGAGGACAGCAACAACCAGTGCAATGCGAAGAACGGCATCCCGGACGGCACCTTGGCGGAGTGGGTTCGGAAGGTAGAGCTGAGCAAGCAAAAAACGTCATCCACGTCTCACAAGCACTAGGGCAGCAAGCCATCTGCATTAGCGGCCGCTCGCTTCCCGGTCGCTCGGAGTGCCGCATGATTTCACTATCCTGCCTGGATACAAGAATTATCAACCGTCGCGGACAGCGCCGCGACCAAATAACAAAGGGGAGACAATGAAGACTACCGTCCTGAAACGATGCATCGCCCCGGTGCTCCTGCTGTCGGTGATGCAGGCGGCCACCGCGGCCGAAACCTACTGGGTCGAAATTCAGTCCGTGCGCTACACATGCGCGTCCTCGGCTTGCGGTGTTCTTGGCTCTCTACGTGAAGGGAGCAAGCTGGAAGTGCTTGAAGTGAAATCCGGCTTTGGACGGATCACCGAGCAATATGACGCGAAGTGCGTCAATGGGCGCAGCAGCCTCGTTAAGGCCGGCTATAACGAGTGCAATGCGAAGAACGGCATCCCGAACGGCACCGTGGCAGAGTGGGTTCAGATGGAGTATCTGAGCAATCAGGCCCCGTCTCACAAACACTAGGGCAGGAAACCATCTGCGTCAGCGGCCGCTCGCTTCCCGGCCGCCCGGAGCTGCCGCATTAGTGCCGGCCGGGCCCGCCTTCACGCCTTCGGCAAACACCATCCTGCCGTTTTCGGTGCGCCTGTCGTCCCTGAACTCGCCTTCCCAGAAGCTGCCGTTGGCCCAGGTATAACGGCCCTGGCCCTGGCTCTTACCGCGCACCCAGCTGCCTTCATAGACGTCGCCGCTCTTGAACCGCGTGCTGCCTTGCCCGTGCGGAACGCCATTGCGCACATCGCCCTCGTAGCGGCTGCCGTCGGCGAAGACGATGATGCCGTGCCCGTTCGGTGCGTCGTTCGCCCAGTCGCCGCTGTAGCGCTGGCCGTTGGCCCAGATGAACTTGCCCCGGCCCTCCTTGCTGCCGCGCACCAGGGTGCCTTCGAACTGGTTGCCGTTGTTCCAGACAATCTTGCCGGTGCCGGAAACGCTCCCGGTTTTCGGATCGGTGGTGAAGTTGCCGGACATTGTCTGGTCAGCCAGCACGATTGTCCGCTTGCCGGATGATGCCGGTGCGGGCGACGGGACAGGTACCTGGGCAGGCGACGCTTCCAGCGCCGGCGGCGGCGTGCTCTGCTCGGGAGGCCGCTTCGATTCCGCAGGGACGGCCGGCTCCGGCGGCTTGATGCCGGCCTGCTTCGGGAGCGCATCCTGCACCGCGGGTGCAGCCGGTGCAGCGGATGCAGTGGATGCAGCTGCTGCGGCCGCGGCCGGCACCGCCGCGGGTGTGTCGGATTTCGCTGCCGGCGGCACGGAAGCTGCAGGTGCCGGCAGCGCAGGGACCTCCGGCTGGGGGCGCTCAGCCCGCAGCGCGGGAGGGCGCAGGCTCTCCAGGCGATCCCGCGCCAGCGCCGCATAACGGCCTTTCGGGTAGCGTCGCAGATAGCCTTCATAACCGGACACGCTGTTTTGGGCGGTCGCTTCGGTCCAGCGCGCCTCTTCCGGCGAAGCCGGCGGCTTCGGCTGACGGATGCTTTCCAGCCGCAGGCGTGCGATTTCTGCATAACGGCCGCGCGGGAACTCGCGCAGATATTTTTCGTAGCCGCCCGCCTTGTCGGAATTGCCGGCCTGCCGCCACAGGGCGTCCTCGCGCGAGCGCGCGGTCGCTGCAGCGGCCGTCGCCGGAGGCGCCGGCGTGCCGGGCCGGGCGGCATTCCCGGGTGTTTCCGGCGCCCGAGCGGCCGGAGGTTCAGCCGGCGCTGCCTTTGCGACGGGCGGCGGCGGTTCCGCTTCCTGTGCCGCCGGTTCCGCTTTCTGTGCCGGTGGTGCCGCTTCCTGTGCCGGTGGTGCCGCTTCCTGTACCGGTGGTGCCGCTTCCCGCGCCGGCGGTTCGGTGACGGCAGGTGGCGGCGACGGCGCGGCGCTGGATGGTGCCGGGGGCGGCAGGCTCGCCTGCGGCGCCGGCGGCGGTGTCACCGGTGGCGCAGGCAGTGCCGCCGATGGTGCCGGTTCCGGCGGCGGGCGTTCCGCGTCCTGTTCCGGCACCTCGCTCGCGCCGGACGATTCATAGGTGACGCCGCGGTCGGTGCCTGCCATCCATGGCAGCGGCACATCGAGCAGTGTGCGGTTGATGCCGAGGTAGACCCCCGAGGCAACACCGGCGGCGAGCAGGACCGCGAGCAGCGGCCATTCGCGCCGCCGCTTCGGCGCCTGTGCGGCGGGACGCGGGGGCTGCTGCGTGGCGCGCTGCGGTTTCGGCGCCGCACGGCCGGCGGCGGCGGGCGCCATGCGCGTCTTCATGTCGGCCATCGGATCCGGCTGGCTCAGCGCCGGCGGCGGCTGGCGGCGCGCAGGATGGGCGGTGCGCAGTACGGTCGTGGCCCAGCCGCCGTCCGCCTGCGGCAGCGTGCGCGGCGCGGTATCCATGATGTCAAGCGCATTGCGCAGTTCCGCGATCGACCGGTAGCGCTGCTCGGGCTTTACCGCGAGCGCCTTGTCGAGCACCGCGAGGAAGCCGCTGCTGTAGCGGCCCTTGCCGACTTCCCGCGCCGGCACCAGTTCGTCGTGCACCATGCGCGCGACCGCCGGCGGCGGGGCCTTGCCGGCGACCAGGTAATAGACGACGGCGGCCAGTGCATAGATGTCGGTCCACGGTCCCTGGCGCAGGCCGGCGATGTCGGCATACTGTTCGATCGGCGCATAGCCGGGCTTGAGGATCGCGGTCAGGCATTGCGTGAGGTCGCCGATCACCCGCCGCGCGGCACCGAAGTCGAGCAGCAGCGGCCGTCCGTCCTTGAGCAGCAGGATATTGTCGGGCGCGATGTCGCGGTGCAGGCAATGCCCCTCGTGAATGATTTCGATCGCATCGATCAGGTCCGCCAGCAGGATGCGGATCCAGGATTCGCTCGGCGTCACGCGGCGCTGCTTGAGCGCCTGTTTCAGGGTGATGCCGTCATAGAAAGGCATCACCATGTAGGCGGTGCCGTTGCCTTCCCAGAAACGGTGGACCTTGACCAGCGATGGCGAATCGAATTGCGCCAGCATCCGCGCTTCATTGATGAAGCTCTTCAGGCCGGCGGTGAACGTCTCGGCATTGTGCTCGGAGCGCACCGTCACCGCGAGTTTGGTGGTGCGTTTGGCCAGGCCAGATGGCATGTATTCCTTCAGCGCGACCTGGCGCTCCAGAGAGTGGTCGTAGGCAAGATAGACAATGCCGAAGCCGCCTTCACCGATCAGGTCCAGAATTTCGAATTCGCCGAGGTGGGTGCCGACCGGCAGCACGTTGGCGCCGTGGTCCGCGTCGCTGTCCGCCGCGGACGGCTTGAACGGCGTGCGGCGCGTGCGCAATGTGGTCTTTTGATTGAATTCGTTCGTCATGAAAATCTACCGAATCTTTCGAGCTGGACAGTCGTGCCAGGCGTGTGCTCCGATGCCGCCCGCGGGCGGCTGCTGCAGGCTGTACAAGCACCTTTGGTGCCAGCTGCACGCCTGTGCTGAATGCGACGGGCAGGGCGATGAAGCAGGATGAAAATCCCCGCGCCGGGCGACGGAACACGCAGGAAAACATCGGTTGCGCCCTGTGCGCGTGCCGCGGCTGTCACCTTTGGCCCGGCCGGCCCGCTGAACCCGTCGGCTTGCATCCAACACTTCCATAGTGTCTCCGGGCGCGCAGTCGGCCCGTCGCCAACACCGGCTGCGGGCGTCTTGCCGGCGGGGCTGCGCCGCACCGGACATCATCGTCCTGCAGGTGGCACAGTCGTTGATCTGCATCGCGATTCGTCCACTTTCCGGACATGCTGTCAGAGGGCGGGATTGAGCACTGTCTTGTCGTTGCTGTTAAGGTCGTCGGCGCGGGCGACAACCGCGGAGATGTTGTCGCGTCCGCCGCGGGCGAGCGCGATGTCGACCAGTTCCGATGCTGCCTGTCGGCAATCGCCGGTCACCAGCGCGCCGCGGATTTCCTGCTCGCTCACTTCATTGCTGATGCCGTCGCTGCACAGCAGGAAAACGTCGCCGTCGGCGACTTCGATCGCTTCGCTGTCGACGTCCAGCGCGTCAGCCGCGCCGACGGCGCGGGTGATCAGGTTGCGCGCTGGATGGTGGATCGCCGCCTCGGCGCTCAGGCCGCCGAACGCGAGCAGTTCTTCCACCTGGCTGTGGTCGCGGCTGAGCTGCATCAGGTGGCCGTTGCGGCACAGGTAGATCCGGCTGTCGCCGGCCCACAGGTAGGCGCAGCGGCGTCCGCAGGCAAGCAGTACCACGGCGGTGCTGCCGATGATCTGCGCACTGCGCTTGATCGCTTCCTCGCGCAGCCGGTGGTTGACCGCCTGCAGGCAGGCGCGCGCGTCAGCAATGAATGAGTCGAGATTGTCGGGCGGGGCAAGCCGGTCGAGCGCATCGACAACGGCGCCGCTGGCGACATCGCCCAGGGTATGGCCGCCCATGCCGTCGGCCACCGCCCAGATGCCGCGTTCAGGCCGGTCAAGGCAGGAGTCTTCATTGATCCTGCGGACCAGTCCGACATGGGAAATGGAGGACGACGTCCAACTGAATGGCGTGGTGTGCGTCACGGTCACCTCCTGGCCCGGGCTGATGTCGTACTGTGCTCGCTGCGATGAGTATAGAACCTGTGCCATCCGATATGACCCTTCGCACGCAGCGGGATTGTTGTACGTCTAATGCTTCGCGTTGTTGCTGTTCTCCGCGAGGGCGACATTGATGTTGGCATTGGCCGCACTGTTGTTGATGTCGACCACCTGGATCTGGTTGATCATCTGGTCGGCGTAGTTGTTGACCTGGTAAAAGTTGATCACGCTGGCGGCGCCGAAGGACGGCGTCGAGTGCGGCCGGATCCATCCGTACACCCAGCCGGCGCCGCCGCCGCCGCGGATGGCCGACATTGCCTCGTGGTCGAGGATGCGATCGGTGCGCAGGTCCTTGATGGTGATGGATGCCATGTTGTGTCTCCGTTTCGTTGTGCGGTGAAAGCGGCCGGGCCGCGCTTGTTCCTTGCGTTGCAAGCGGCATGCCAGTCGGATGTCGCGCGGCAAAGGAGACCCTGCGTTCTCCTTTGCGGTGCGAGATCAGAATGCGGCGTGCGCGGTCGCCCACTGGCTGGGATTGATGTTCAGCGCCAGCGGTCCGAACCCGGCCCCGATCACGCCGACGTTGTTCAAGGCATTGACCTTGATGTCCTGGATCTGCGTGATGTTCTGGTTGACGCCGACGTTGACGTTGGCGACCGGGCCGAGGCCGGCGAGCCAGGAATTGCCGCCGCGTACTTTTGCCATGGCACGGGAATCGAGGTCGTCGCTGCGGGACAAATCGCGGATGGTGATGTTCGACATGAAAGTTCTCCTTTGGATGGTGGGGGTGGAGGCGCTGCGGCCTCCACCGGGTCGCGTTGTTAGAAGCTGATGTTGTTGTTGGCGGTCTGCGTCGGGTTCACGGTCGAGGTGATGCCGCACACGAAGGCTGCGTTGTTGCCGTTGTTGTTCATCACGTCCTGGCTCTGGCCGATCTGCTGCGAAGCAGTGACGGTGGCGTTGCCGTAGCCGTAGCCGCCGAAGGTGGGCATCCAGCCCGGGACCGTGCCCTTGAAGGACGTGCCGCCGCGAATGGAGGCCATGCCGGAAGCGTCGAGGTCGGCGGCGATGGCGAGGTCTTGGATGATGAGGGTAGTCATGGTTGCTCTCTTTGAAGTAAAAGTGTCAGTCGAAAATTTGAAAACGCGTTCCGGATCAGAAGCGGATGTTGTTGTGAGCCGATTGCGTCGGGTTCACGGTCGAGGTGATGCCGCTGGCAAAGGCAACGTTGTTGCCGTTGTTGTTCACGACGTTCTGACTCTGGCCGATCATCTGCGAGACATCGAATTTTGCTTCGCCGAATCCGAGCGAGCTCATCCAGCCGGGCAGCGTGCCCTTGTAGCTGGTGCCGCCGCGTACGGCAGTCATGGCGGAAGCGTCGAGATCGGTGGCGACGGCGAGGTCTTTGATGGTCAGTGTGGTCATGGTTGGGTCTCCTGGAATGGGATAAGTGAGTCGATTAAAAATGGGTTGGGTCAGGCTCAGAAGCCGATGCTGTTGTTGGCCGATTGCGTCGGGTTCACGGTCGAGCTGATGCCGCTGGCGAACGCAACGTTGTTGCCGTTGTTGTTCACCACGTTCTGGCTCTGGCCGATCATCTGCGAGGCGTCGACCGACAGCTTGCCGGCGGCGGGTGCGCCATAGACAGGCGGGCAGTAGGACGGCGCGGTGTAGGCCGGGCCGCACCAGGAATAGGACGGCTTGCTGGTGCAGCCGCCGCGCACGGCGGACATGGCGGAAGCATCGAGGTCGGCGGCGGTGGCGAGGTCTTTGACAGTCAGGGTGGTCATGGAAAATCTCCTAAAGGTTGGTGGGTTAAATTGAGCATTTCGTTGCGCTCGGATGACATACTGCAGGGACTGTGCCAGTGCCGCTCCAGACGCAGTCATGTGGAGCTAAGTCTCTGAAAACAAAGGCAAATGTAAGAATATTTGTCACTTCGCCAGGCATCATTGACGGCCCCGGCGCCGCGGAGGATGACGGTGCGCCGCCAACAGTTTTCGGCCCGGTGTATGAAGGCATGCGACACCAGGGCGCGGGACGGAGCGCCGACGGCCGTGCGCGGCGGTGGACTGACTTTCATCAAGTAACAGAAAGTACCCGCTGATACAGTCATTGCACGGGACGCCGGGCAGAAGCCTGGAGCCATCGGCCGCCCACCCGCATCAACCACCTGCAAAGAAGGAAGAGATCATGCGATTGCACATCAGGACGTTTGTGGCAGCGATGTCGTTGCCCCTTTGCACAGCAGTGCTGGCGCAAGGCGGACAGGGAGAAATGACGGTCGAGATGAAGGCGGCGAGCGAATCCGGCGCCGGCGCCTCGCTGGGCAAGGTCACGATCCGGGAAACGCAGTATGGCGTGGTGTTTGCGCCTGCGCTATCCGGCCTCACGCAGGGCGTGCACGGCTTCCACGTGCATGAAAACCCGAGCTGCGATCCAAAGGAGCAGGGCGGCAAGATGGTGCCGGCGCTGGCCGCGGGCGGGCATTATGATCCGGCCGGCAGCAAGCGTCATGGCGCGCCATGGGGTGACGGCCATCTCGGCGACCTGCCGGCACTGTTCGTCGATGCGTCCGGCAATGCGAACAATCCGGTGCTCGCGCCGCGCCTGAAAATGTCGGATGTGAAAGGGCGCTCGCTGATGATCCATGCGGGCGGAGACAACCATGCGGACCAGCCGGCGCCGTTGGGAGGCGGCGGGGCACGCGTGGCCTGCGGCGTCATCCAGTGACGCATTGAACGGATGCGCCTGCGCGGCGCATCCGGCGGCTTATTTCGCCGTCCTGGCGGTCAGCCGGGTGCCGGTTTCTTCCGGCGGCATGTTGCCGGCGAATCCACGCGGGTAGTTCACGATGCGGTCGCTGCGCAGGATGGTGCGCGCCGGGAAGGTCTGGCGGCCGCGCGTGCGTGCGCCGCCGACGACTGCCTTCATCGCCTCGCGGTCGAGTTCCACGTTGTCGGACAAGTCCTTGATCACGATGGTAGCCATGGCTTGATCCTCCTGAGAATGTGAAGTGCGGATGGGTGCAGCCCGCACGGCGGGCGACGCGGTGCAGGCTGCTAACGGGCGGAGGCTTCGGGGGCGCTCCGGCCGGGATCAGAACGCCGCTTGCGCGTACGCCCACTGCGACGGATTGATGTCCAGCTTGAGCGGACCGAATCCGGCGCCGATGACACCGACATTGTTGAGCGCATTGACTTCGATGTTCTGAAGTTGCGCAATGTTCTGGTTGACGCCGACATTGACGTTGGCGACAGGACCGAGGCCGGCAAGCCAGGAATTGCCGCCGCGGACTTCGGTCATCGCCTTGCTGTCGAGCTCTTTGCTGCGCGGCAGGTCATGGATGGTGAGGTTTGACATGTGTGTTCTCCTTCAAGGCCGGGAGGAGGACAGGGCCTCCTCCCCGCAGGGCGTTTGCTTAGAAACGGATGCTGTTGTTGGCCGACTGGGTCGGGTTCACCGTCGAGCTGATGCAATTGGCGAACGCGACGTTGTTGCCGTTGTTGTTCTCCACGCACTGGCTCTGGCCGATCATCTGCGATGCGTCGACCGACAGCTTGCCGGCGGGCGCGCTGGATCCGGGCCAGCCGTACACCGGCGGGCAGTACGAATAGGACGGCAGGCTCTTGGTGCCGCCGCGGACGGCGGACATTTCGGCGCCGCCGAGTTCGGTGGCGAGGGCGAGGTCTTTGATGGTCAGTGTGGTCATGCTGGGTCTCCTGGAATCGGGCAAGTCAATCAATCAAAAAGAATGGGCGGCTCAGAAGCTGATGCTGTTGTTGGCCGTCTGCGTCGGGTTCACGGTCGAATGGATGCCGCTTGCGAACGCAACGTTGTTGCCGTTGTTGTTCATCACGTTCTGGCTCTGGCCGATCATTTGCGAGGCGTTGAAGTTCAGCTCGGGGGCTGCCTGCGGCGCGTAGCCCTTCACGCTTACCTGCGGCAGGCAGAAGGACGGGGCGCAGTACCCGTAGCCCTTCGAGGTGCCGCCGCGTACGGCGGACATGGCGGCGCGGTCGAGGTCGGCGGCGACGGCGAGGTCTTTGATCATCAGCTTGGTCATGGTAATTCTCCTGGTGGTTGGTTGGGTTGGATGGCGAGCATTTCGTTGCGCTCGCCAGACATACAGCAGGGACTGTGCCAGTCGCCGCGCAGGTCGCTGCGCTACGCAGCAAGTCATTGAAACGAAAGGGAAAGTTTTGGCCTGGAGCAGGCGGGGCGGAAGCGCGGGCAAACCTTGCGGCGTGCGGGATGACGGGCTGCAGCCAACAGATCCGGGGCCGGTGTCCGGCTGGCGGCGACAGTGCGGCGCCAGTGCGATGTGATTACGACGAGGACTTGCGGCGTTTCGGCGCGAGCATCACGCCGCTGCAGCTTGGCGCGCCACAATGGCAGGCGAAGGCGCGCTTGACCGCGGCGGTATGGCGGCCGTCATAGATCAGCGCGTAGTAATAGTTCAATTCCTCGCCGCGCACGATGTCGCGCAATGCATAGATGAAAACGCGCCCGTCTTCATGCTCCAGGGGTTCGCAGTTGGGCTCGCAGGAGTGATTGATGAAGCGCGCATCGTTGCCGCGCGCGCCGCCGTCGATCACGCGGCCATCGGCGAGGCTGAAGAGATAGGTATGGTTGAGCGGCCCCTCCCGGGTTCCGGCCCGCCGCAGCGCTTCATCCCAGTCGATGCGTTCCCCCTTGTATTCGATGATGCATTCGCCGGCGGCAATCCGGCGGCGGGCGAAGACGCCGTTGCCATGGACGGGGGAGGGGCGGACGATGCAGGGCGGCGAGGGGGAGCGGCTGGCAGGCAAGGCAGACCTCGATCGGCAAATGCGCTGCTGATGTGAACGGCCGCGGTTATCGAAGTTCCGGCGCCTTGGCGCGCCTCAAGCCTGGCAGAACACATTCCTGACCACCTTGTCGTCGCGCCGGTATTCCGGGCGGACCAGGAATTGCGTCTCGGTCAGGTGCACCACCTGTGCATCGCGAACCTTGAGCATTTTCCATCCGGCGCGTTCGCCGCTCTCGCTGCCGCCGGCAAGCTGGTAGCAGCGCAGCACCTCGTCGCCGTGTCGATCGGTTCCGTAGATGTGCGGCTCGACGATGCGCGAATAGCCGTGGTAGCGCAGTTCGAGAACGCGCCTTCCGGTGATCGCATTGCAGATGGTCGGGTTCATGGAGAGCGGATCGCTGATGTCCGGTTGCACACATGGAGTGTGACCCGGTCAGCCGGCTCAGTGTTCGCTGTGATGATAGGCTTGCTGGATCATGCGCAGCGCGGTGTACGTCGGATACACGTCCGCCCGTGCGAGGCAGGCAGCGTCCAACACCGGGCGCTGCGCGGATGGCGACACCATCAGGTTGATGTAGCGCATGTCGAGTCCTTCATGCTCCAGCCGCGTGACCGCTTCATCCTCGATCTCGAACATCAGGCGCCAGCTCAGGCGCATTTCTGCCGTTGTGCGTCGTTTCACGATCGCGTCTATCTCTTCGCGCAGACGACGTTCGGCTACCGCAAGTTCTGACACTTCAGCGTGCATGATCAATCTCTCGCTGTATATATGTACAGTATAGTCAGCGGCCGCCGAATGCCAAGGCGGCCACGCGTTTTCTTCGCCCGCAGCGGCGGGCACGGGAACATCTTATGGCTCGCGCCAGCCGCGCTCGCCTGACGAACCGCAACAAAAGTTGCCAATTTGCTAGAGCGCAAATTCTAATTTGCGCCGAGAAAGTTTTTCCTGATCACGCTATCATCCTTTCGTCTTGCCCTGATGCAACATTGGGGTGCCGGATAGTCCTGAAGGAGACAAGGATTGCCGGATAACGCGGCGGACATATAAAAAGGACACAGCAGATGAATCTGAACCGCTTACGTATCGGCCAGCGACTGGCCCTTGGTTTCGGCGTCGTGACCGCGCTGCTGATGCTGCTGGCGGCGCTGGCCTATGTGCGCATTGGCAGCCTGACCGGCGAGGTCGACCTGATGGTGAAGGATCGCTATCCGAAGACCATTCTCGCCAACAAAATCAAGTCCGACGTCGACGAAAGCATCCGCAGCATGCTCAACGTGCTGATCATGTCGGATCCCGAGCAGATCAAGAAAGAGCTGGCCAACATCGATGAGCGCAACCGCAGCGTGGACGCGTCCATCACCACGCTCAACGCCGTCCTCACCGACGACACGGGCCGTGAACAGGTCAAGGCGATCGTCGAGCTGCGCGACAAGTTCCTGCCGGCCCAGGCCAAGTTCGTTGCGCTCATCAACGAGGACAGGAAGGACGAGGCGATGATCAAGCTGATGTTCTCGGTGCGGCCGCTGCAGGGCAAGTACTTCGAACAGCTGGACGCCTTCATCAAGCACCAGAACGCCGAAATGGAAACGGCCGGCGCGGAGTCGAACGCGATCGCCCGGCAGACCGGCATGCTGATCCTCGCACTGGCGCTGGGCGCCGGCGCGCTCAGCATCCTGGTCGGCTTCCTGACCACGAGGCGGATCACGCGGCCGCTGAATGAAGCGGTAGGGATTGCCAAGCGGGTGGCGGCGGGCGACCTGACCAGCGAAATCAAGATCAAGACGCACGACGAAACCGGCGAGCTGATGAATGCGTTGCAGCACATGAACGAGAGCCTGCGCAAGATCGTGGGCGAGGTGCGCAACGGCACCGATAACATCGCTTCGGCCTCGCGTGAGATTGCGATGGGCAACATGGACCTGTCGCAACACACGCAGGAGCAGGCGGGCGCGCTGCAGGAAACCGCTTCATCGATGGGCCAGCTGACGCAGACGGTGCGTCAGAACGCGGACAATGCGCGCGAGGCCAACCAGCTCGCAGCGGCCGCCTCGCAGATCGCGGAAAAGGGCGGCGCGGTGGTGTCGCAGGTGGTGCAGACCATGGGCTCGATCAATGAGTCGTCGCGCAAGATCGTCGACATCATCGGCGTGATCGACGGCATCGCATTCCAGACCAATATCCTGGCGCTGAACGCCGCGGTGGAAGCGGCGCGCGCGGGCGAGCAGGGCCGCGGCTTTGCGGTGGTGGCGGCGGAGGTGCGCAACCTGGCGCAGCGCTCGGCGTCGGCCGCCAAGGAAATCAAGGCCCTTATCAGCGACTCGGTGGACAAGGTGGATGCCGGCGCGAAGCTGGTCGATCAGGCCGGCAGCACCATGAATGAAGTGGTCGCCAGCGTCAAGCGGGTGACGGGCATCATGCACGAGATCACGCAAGCCAACCAGGAACAGAGCAGCAGCATCGAGGAACTCAACCACATGATCGTCCAGATGGACGGCGTGACGCAGCAGAACGCCGCGCTGGTGGAGGAGGCGGCGGCGTCCGCGGAATCGATGCAGAAGCAGGCGGCGACGCTGGCCGATCTGGTCAGCGTGTTCAAGATCGACGGCGCCGGCGCCCCGCGCCGCGCACCCGCAGAAGAGGCCGGCCTGGCGCTCGTCGCCGCGGCGCCGGCCGCTGCACGCGCACCGGTTGCCGCGCCGCGCCCGAAGCCGCCGCGCAAGGCTGCGGCGGCCCCGTCCGCCCCGGTGCTGAATGCCGGCGACGGCTGGGAAGAGTTCTAAACCGATTCTTGTTTTAATGCATCTGGAGATACCATGAAAGTAGGCAACACAATCAGGCGGTTCGCGACCCTCGCGGGCCTTGCGCTTGGCATCTGCATCGGCGCGCAGGCGGCGGAAGTCGGCGGTGTCAGGCTCGACGACAATGTGAAGGTCGCGAATCAGGACCTGAAACTGAACGGCGCCGGCGTGCGCAGCTGGGCGGTGTTCAAGGTGTACGCGGCCGGGCTCTACCTGCCCGAGAAAAAGAAGACCGTTCCGGAAGTCCTGGCGCTCAACGGCGCGCGCCGCATGCACATGGTGCTGCTGCGCGACGTCAACAGCGAAGAGCTCGGACAAGCCTTCATGGATGGCCTGAACGCCAATTCGGACAAGGCGGAAAAGGCGAAATTCGTGAACCAGACGGTGAAGATGGGCGAGATTTTCGCGTCCATTCCGAAACTGGGCAAGGGCGACACCATCACCAACGACTGGATCCCCGGGTCCGGCATGCATGTGCTGGTCAACGGCAAGCGTGTGGGCGACGTGCTGCCCGATCTTGCGTTCTATAACGCGTTCCTGAAAATCTGGCTTGGTGAGAAACCGGTGGACCGTTCATTGAAGCAGGGCCTGCTCGGCGAATAATCCGTTTTCCGTTTCGAGCATCGCCGCGCGCGGGTAGCACCGCCCGCGGCGATGTTGCTTTCAGGCGCGTATGTTCTGTGTGCAAGGGAGTGCCGGTAACGCAACGCGCACGCCGCCGCAAGGTAACGGTTTGTACTATATTAAAACGACAAAGAGAAGGGCGAGCAGTATTGAACCCGGGATCGCCGCAGCAGCGCCGGAGCACTGCAGGCGGACGATGACTTGGGGAATCGAATGGCGACACCAATGCCGAGTCTTGCGAATGCCATCCGCATGTATCAGCGCGGCGGCGTCTCGCACAACGAGTTTTTCGCGCAGGTCGACCGCGCGCTGTCGGCTGACCGGGTCGAACCGACGCAGCTGCTCGAAATCCTCGATGACGAGCAGACCCGCGGGCATTTGCCGCCGGAAGTCTATGCCGAGCTGCAGCGGCGCGTCGAACGCGTGGTGGAAGCCACCACGCGCAGCTTCGGATCGGATCCCACCCGCATGCAGCCCGGCATGCAGCCCGGCATGCATCAGCACACCCATCCCAGCATGCGGCCGAGCATGCAGCCGCAGCCGGGCAGGCGCGTCGTGCCGCCGTCAGCCGTCGACACCGGCTCTCCCGCCGGGACCACCGACGGACTCGAGCGCATCAAGGGCGTGGGCGACACGCTGAACAACCGCTTCGTGCTGGAGGAATGCGTGGGGTTCGGCGGCATGGGAACGGTGTACCGCGCGCTGGACCTGCGCAAGCTGGAAGCGTCGGACCGCAATCCCTACATCGCGATCAAGGTCCTGAACGTGCAGTTCCGCGGGCATCCGAAGTCCCTCATCGCGCTGCAGCGCGAAGCGAAGAAGGCGCAGGCGCTCGCGCATCCGAACATCGTGCGCGTGTACGACTTCGACCGCGACGGCCCGATGGTGTACCTGACGATGGAATACCTGCAGGGCGGCCCCCTGAGCCGGGTGCTGCGCGCGCCGGGATTCAAGGGCATGCCGTATGACGAGGCGATGCACATCGTGCGCGGTGTCGGCAATGCGCTCGCGTACGCGCATGAGCGCGGCTTCGTGCATTGCGACCTGAAGCCCGCCAATGTCTTCCTCACGGACTCCGGCGAGGTGAAAGTCATCGACTTCGGCATTGCCCGCGTCTTCCACAAGCCCGAGGAGGAGGTGGAGGCGACCGTGTTCGACCCTGGCAGCCTGGGTGCCATGACCCCGGCATATGCCAGCCCGGAGATGCTGGAAAACCGTGAAACCGACCCGCGCGACGACATGTATGCGCTGGCCTGCATCACCTATGAAGTGCTGACCGGCCGCCATCCGTTCGACCGCCTGCCGGCCACGCAGGCGCGCAACGCCGGCCTGAAGCCGGTGCGGCCGCAACACCTGAATCACCGGCAATGGCGGGCGCTGCGCTGCGCGCTATCGTTCGAGCGCGAATCCCGCACGCCGAACATTGCGCAATTCCTGCAGCAAATGACCGGGGAGCGGCGCGGCATGCATTACGCCGCATATGGCAGCGCAGGTCTCGCGGCGGCCGTGCTGGTCGCCCTCGCATTGCATTATTACCGGAGTGAACCGGCGGCACTCCCGCCGTCGCCGCCTGCGGTGATCGCCGATACCTCTCCGCCGAAAGCGGCCGCGCCAGCGCCGCCGGCGCCGGCGCCCGCGGCATCCGCGCCGGCAGCGCCTTCTGCCCGGACCGCTCCGCCGCCGGCACCTGCACCTGCGCCTGCACCTGCACCGGTCCTCACGCTCGATGCGGTCTCGCGCGCGCTTGCCGGCATTCCCTGTTCCGCCTTGGTGCCGGCGGTGCGCGACGGCGCGGTACAGGTGCGCGGCTACTTGCAGGCGAGCTACGGCACCGCGAAACTGAAGGAAGCGCTCGCCAGCCTGCCCGGCGCAAAATCGGTGAACCTCGATGTGCAGCAGATCAGCGACGAGAAATGCGCAGTCGTGAACATGCTCGCGCCATACTGGGCCCGCAACAAGACGGCGGGCGGCAACGCGACGCTGCGGCCGAAGCAGGGGCGCGCCGAATTCGCGGAGGGCGAATCGCTGGTCCTCGATGTCAGCACGCCGGCCTACGATTCCTTCGTCAACGTCGATTACTATGCGTTCGACGGCAGCGTGCTGCACATGCTGCCCAGTCCCCGCGCAAAAGCGAACCAGGCGCCGCCGAACTATTCGGCGACCATCGGCAGCATGGGCAACTGGGTGGTCGCGCCGCCGTTCGGCACCGACCTCGCGGTGCTGCTGATCACGCCGGCGCCGCTGTTCGACGGACTGCGGCCGGAGCATGAAACGGCGGCGAATTACCTGCAGGCGGTGGAACGGCAGCTCAAGCAGATCGCCGCGAAATACGGCAAGGAAAAGATCCTGGTGGACTTCCTGCAGATCACGACGAAGGAAAAGAAATAGGTTGCCGCAGGCGTGGCGTGAAACACGCTGCGCGCGCATCGCGAGATCGTCCGTGCACGGCGTAAGAGAAGAAAGGTGGATCTGGCGCAGGCATTCGCCGGCTTCCCGCCTGCGCGGGAATGAACGTCGAGGTCTTGCACCGGATGCGCGGCGCGCCTACTTCAGGTCGCGCGCCACGCGGAAGCCGTTCTGCGAATGGCGCACGCTGGCGCCATATTTGAAGCGCGTCGAAGAGGGCATGTAGCCGCTGCCGTCGCGCCAGGAACCGCCGCGGATCACACGCTCGCGGCAGCCTGCCGCATCCCAGGCGCGGCTGTCGGACGGCGCGCCCTTGTAGGAATTGTGCCAGCAGTCCGCGACCCATTCCCAGACGCTGCCGTTCACATCGTGCAGGCCGTACGGATTGGCCGCAAACGAGCCGGCCTTGGCCGGGCCGTCCTGGCTCCAGGGTTCGCCGCAATCCTTGCAATTGGCATGGCCGGGCTTCATCTGTTCGCCCCACCAGAAGCGCGATGTGGTGCCGCCGCGCGCGGCATATTCCCATTCGGCCTCGGTCGGAAGCCGGTAGGGCTTGCCGCTGGTGCTGGAGAGCCACTTCACATACTGCTGCGCATCGTCCCAGCTGACGTCGCGTATCGGCGTGCCCGGCGCGCCAGCCGAGGCGATGCGCGGACAGCCGCCGCCTTCGACGCAGGCATTCCATTGTTCGACGGTGACTTCATATTTGCCAATTGCAAACGGCGTGCCGATGCTGACCTGGTGCGCCGGTTTTTCCGACGGGTCGCCGCTGTTGCTGCCCATCGTAAACGCGCCGGGCGTGACGGAAACCAGCACCGGGCAGGCTTCGCAATCCTTTACCTCCGCGCCGCGCGCCACTTTCGGGGCCGGTTGTTCCGGTCGTGCAACCGGTGGCGGCGGTTCGGTTTTTTCCTTCGGTGCCGGCCGCGCCTGTTCCGGGGCCGGTTTGGGCGCGCGCGGCTTTTCCGGTGCGCTTACCTTTGGCGGCGGCGCAGGCTTCGCGGCTTCCGCCGGTGCCTCCGGTTTCGCGGCGGCGCGCAGGCGCTCGATCCGGCTTTTCGCCAGCGCCGCAAACCGGCCTTTCGGATAAGCCTGCAGATAGGCTTCGTAGTCGCCGACGTCCTTGCTGTCCTTGATCGATTCCCAGAATGTGATTTCGTATTGCTCGGCGCTGTCCTTGGGCAGGATCGCGCGGCTGCCGCCGGCGCCCGCCGCCGCAAGCACGGGTGGCTGGAGAGTGCCGCTGCGGGGTGCGGCACCTAGCAAGGCTTGTACGGGATCTCCTGATGCTGCCTGCAATGCGGCAAGCAGCGCCGAGGTGAATGCACCGTTGCTCCCATTCTCCGCAGCGAAACCGCCGGGCGTCGTTGCATGGAGCACTGTGGTCGCGGACGGCTGCGGCGGCAGCGGGGCGCTGGCGCCGCCAAAGGGATTGTTCAGGCAAGTGTCGAGCAGCACGATATTGTGGCCACCCGGTCGCGCGGGTGACATGCGTTCCAGCACGCTGTCGAGCTCGATTCCCCTGCGCAGCAGCGTGGCCGGTGCGGCGAGGTCGATGTCCAGCGGCGCCAGCACGGTTTTGTCGCCGACCCGAAACCCATGGCCGGCGAAATAGAAGAGGCCGGTGCCGCCGCCGGCGAGCCGGGCCTGAAATGACTCAAGCGCATCTTCCATCCCGGCACGATCGAGGTTCCCGTAATGCATGACCTCGAACCCGGCGCGGCGCAGCGCAAAAGCCATTGCCTGTGCATCATTTGCCGGGTTCCGCAGCGGCGCGCCGGCGTAGCTGCTGTTGCCGATCACAAGCGCAAGACCGCGTGCCTGCCGCGCATTGCTGTCGCGGTGCAATTCCTTGCCTGCGGTAAAAGACAGCGTCACGCCGGCGGTCGCAGGCGAGGTGTCGCGCGCGGACGCGCTCCATGCGAAAGCGGTACAGGCCCACGCTATCAAGAGTTTTCGCCACACAGCAAGACCTTCAAGATGAGAATGTTTGCCATGGCCGCATCACCGCGCCTAGCCGCGGCGCTTGCATGGCGGCGACCCGCTTTTCTTTCATATCATCTGTTCCAATAGTCGAAGCGATTTGCGAAAGCACAAACGAGGGTGTACAACTTCTCCGAAAATGAGAGCACTCGCTTTTCCGGCGCCGGAAGGATTCCGGCAGCGGGCCGCGAGGCAGGGCGCCGGCCGGCAGCATACGGTTGAATGCAGCTGGAATGCCGCTCGGATTCGACGCCGCACTTTCTGCTGGAGGACGCCTCGATGCCGCGACTTGCCAATTTCACCGCCGTCTCCGTCGTAGCGGCGGCATGTCTCGGGGCTGCGCCGGTCCACGCGCAACGCACCCCGGCCCCGAAGAATGCCGAAGTCACGATCATCTGGCCGACGAATGGCGCGGTCATCCAGGGCGGCAAGTTCTGGCTGCGGATGGGCTTGCGCAACATGGGCATCGCGCCGAAGGGCGTCGAGCGCGAAGGCACCGGGCACCATCATGTCCTGATCGACACCGATCTGCCGCCGATGGACAAGGAAATTCCATCCGACCGCAATCATTTGCATTTCGGCGCGGGAGAAACCGAGGCGCGGATCGAACTCCCGCCCGGAAAGCACACGCTGCAGCTGCTGCTCGGCGATCACAACCACGTGCCCCACGACCCTCCGGTGCACTCGAGAAAGATCTCGATCACCGTCCGCTGAAATATGGACCAGGAGGATGGCCATGCTTCATTCACGCAAGGACGAAGGAGCAACAACCATGAGCCGGTTATCCGTTGCCGTCGCGGCATTCCTGCTTTACGGCGTTGCGCTCGCCGGCGATACGCCGGCGCCGCCGCACGCCTACCTGTACATCGGCTGGCCGAACAACGGTGAGGTGATTGCCGCCGGCAAGCCGTTCCGCGTCTGGTTCGGCCTGCGCGACATGGGCGTGGCGCCGAAGGACGTCAAGCTTCCGAATACCGGACACCACCATTTGCTGATCGACACCGACCTGCCGCCGGCGGATAAGGAAATACCGTCAGACCGCCAGCACCTGCACTTCGGCGGCGGCGAGACGGAAACGATGCTGGAATTGCCACCGGGAAGGCATACCTTGCAACTGCTGATGGGCGACGACAAGCACGTGCCGCACAATCCGCCGATTTATTCCAGGAAGATCACGATCACCGTCAAGTGACGCGGGCATATCCGAAGAATCCATGCTGCCGGGGTGGCGGATTGCCGTGCGGGTGCCGATACTGATAGCAGCAGCCGGCACATGGAGATGACATGGAAAACGCAGCGACCTCGGCCGGAGCGCTCGGCGCCGTGACCGCCTATCTTGAAGTTACCAGCGGCGAAGCCGTCCGGCCCACCGTGTTCCCGATTCATGATGAAGTCCTCATCGGTCGCGATCCGCAGGACTCCCTTGCATCCGATAAATTCCTCTGCATTCCCGAACACACGGTCAGCCGGCGCCATGCGCGCATCCGCCGACGCGGCGACAGCTATTTCGTGGAAGACCTGCATTCCTTCAACGGCACTTTCGTCGACGGCAACAAGCTCAAGCCGGGCGCCTGGCATGCGCTCAAGGATGGCGACGAACTCACCATCTCGTCGGCGCAGATGGTGTTCCATTCGCTGATGGTTCCCGCGCGGGACAACATGCCGACCATTATCACCAAGATGGTTGACGCCTCCGAGCTGACCCGCATCATGGACCCGCTGCCGAAGGCGAGCCAGAGCGACATGCAGCAGACGGTGCAGAAGCTGCACGCGATGGCGCAGGTCGGGATCGCGCTGGGCGCGGTGACCGACCGGGAAACGCTGATCGAAAAGATCATGAAGTTCATCTTCGAGCTGTTTCCGCTCGCCGACCGCGCGTTCGTGCTGCTGACCGAAGCCGGCGGCGGCGGCGAGCCGCGCCCGCTCGCGGTGCGGCGGCGCGACGGCAGTGTCGAGAACCTTGAACGGGTGCGGCTGTCGCGCACGATCGTCGACGAGGTATTCAACAAGAAACAGGCGATCCTTTCGGTGGACACCTTGTCGGACCGCCATTTCGGCGCGCAGGAATCGATCGTGTCGCAGGCGATCCGCAGCGTGATGTGCGTGCCGCTGGTGCACGAAAACGAATGCCTCGGGCTGATCCAGGTGGATGCGTCATCGGACCCGTATGCATTCAAGGAGCAGGATCTCGAGATGCTGACCGGCGTCTGCGCCGAAGCGGCGGTGGCATTGAAGAATTTCCAGTTGTATTCCGACATCGAACGCTTGCTCGACGGCTTCGTGCGGGCGTCGGTGCAGGCGATCGAAGAGCGCGACCCGGCGACCGCCGGCCATTCCTTCCGCGTGGCCGGCTATGCGGAAGGCCTGGCCCAGGCGGTGGACCGGGACGACGCGCCCGACCTGCGCCGGATCGGCTTCAGCCATGAACAGTTGCGCGAGATCCGCTATGCCGCGCTGCTGCACGATTTCGGCAAGGTCGGCGTGCGCGAGCATGTGTTGCGCAAGGAAAAGAAGCTCCACCATTACGAAATGCGCATGCTCGAAGAGCGCTTCAAGCATGCGCGCGCCTGCCTGGAACGGGAAGCGTATCGCGCGCTGGTGGAATTGCACGCGCGGCAGGACCTGTCGATCGGCGCATTTCGCGGTGAAAAGCGCAAGATCGAAGCCTTCCTGGAGGAAGAGTTTTCCCGCCTCGCGCACTTTCTCGGCACCATCCGCCAGGCCAACGAGCCGGCGGTGTCGCACGGCGGCGTGCTGCCCGACCTGCAGGCGATCCTCGATTATGCGTATTGCGACGCCGACGGATGCGACGCGGCGCTGCTGCACGAACATGAATTCTCCGCGCTCAGCCTGCCCAAGGGCTGCCTGACGGCGGAAGAGCGGCGGCAGATCGAATCCCATGTCGCCGATTCGTATTCCTTCCTGGTCCTGATTCCCTGGACCCGGGACCTGGCCAGCGTGCCGGCGATCGCGCACGGCCACCATGAAAAGCTCGACGGTTCCGGCTATCCGATGGGGCTGCGCGGCCCACAGATCAGCATGCAGACCCGGATCCTGACGATCTGCGACATCTATGACGCGCTGACCGCCGGCGACCGGCCGTACAAGAAGGCGGTGCCGGTCGAAAAGGCGCTCGACCTGATCGGCGCCGAGTGCCGCGCCGGCCATCTCGACCAGAGGCTGTTCCGGGTCTTCGTCGAAGCCCGGGTCTGGGCCGCCGCATAACCCGGCAGCAGGGCGACACCAACCACGGAAACTGCACACAAATGTCCATCGATTCCCTCCCAGTCCGCTCCCGTTCACCGGTACGGCGTTCCCTCGCGGGAGCGGTTTGCGCAACCCTGTTATGCGGCTGCGCCGATGTCAGCATGCCGGACTACAAGCGTCCCGAGACGCCGCTCAAGACCAGCTGGTCGCAGCAGCCGCAGGTGTCGCCCGCCGAGACGATCGCCCCGGACTGGTGGCGCGAATTCCAGGACCCGTATCTCGACACGCTGGTGCAGCGTGCGATCGCAGGCAACATCGACGTGCGCATCCTCGCCGCCCGCATCCAGCTGGCGGGCGCGGAAATAGGCGAAGCGCGCGCCGGCGCGCTGCCTTCGCTTGCCGCGGGCGCGGGCGCGAGCTTCGAAAAGAGCACCGGTCAGAAATTCAACAAGCAGTTCAATCTCGGCACCCAGGTGAACTGGGACATCGACATCTGGGGCAAGGTGGAGAAGGGCGTGCAGGCGCAGAAGGCCGCCTACCAGGCTTCCGAGGCGGATTGGCGCGCCGGCTACCTGACGCTGGTGTCGAATGTGTCGACCACCTATTTCCAGATCCTGCAGCTCGACGAGCAGCTGGACCAGCAGCAGCGCGCGCTGGACAAGAACAGGCAAATCCTCGGCATCTACGAGGCGATGGAGAAGAACGGCCTGATTCCCGGTACCCGGGTGCTGCAGCAGCGCGCCGAAATCAACCGGCTGACCAACGATTTGCTGGAGCTGCGCCGCTCGCGCGACCTCGCCGGCAACGCCCTGGCGACCCTGCTCGGCGTGCCCGCGGGCGAGTTCAAGGTGCCGCCCGGGCATCTGCGCGACCGGGTCCGCCTGCCGGTGGTGCCGGGCGGGCTGCCCGCCGAATTGCTGAAACGCCGGCCGGACATCGTCGCCGCCGAATTCCGCGTGCTGCAGGCCTACGACCTGGTCGGCGAAGCCAAGCTGGCTCAGCTGCCGTCGATCAGCCTGACCGGGCGCGGCGGCACTTCGAGTTTCGCGCTGACCGACCTGCTGAAGTCGTTCACCTTCGGGCTGCTGCCCAGCATTAACATCCCGCTGCTCGACCCGAGCGTGAAGGCGCGCGTGAAGACCACCGAGGCGCAGACCAGGGTCGCGGAGGAAGAGTACCGCAAGACGGTGATGGCGGCCTTCGAGGAAGTCGAGAATGCGCTGGTCAACCTCGACGCGCACAAGAAGCAGCGCACGGAACTGCAGCAGCAGGTCGACCAGCTGCGCACGGTGTCGGCGCAGATCGAGGCGCAGCTGAAGGAAGGCGTGGTATCGCAGCTCGAAGTGTTCGAGACCCAGCGCTCGCTGCTGTCGGCGGAACTGGCGCTCCTGGCCAACCATCAGCAGATCCTGTCCGATACCGTCACTCTGTACAAGGCGCTGGGCGGCGGCTGGCCCGCCGTCGCGGTCGGGAACGCAAGCCAATGAACGTGAGGAGGAGCATGCGCGACCCGGAAGCCACCGTCGGCATGCAGACGGCCGACCTGGCATTCGACATCGTGCTCAAGCCCGTGTCGCACCCGGAGACCGGCGACATCCGCATCGACGAAAGCCTGTTCGCGATCGGCCGCACCGAGCCGCCGTTTTCCGACTATCCGCCGGAAATCGTGGCCGACCTGTCGCGCCGCCATGCCCGCATCTTTTCGGAGCATGGCTCGGTCTATATCGCCGACCTCGACAGCAAGAACGGCACCGCGGTCAACGGCATCGACGTGCAGCAGAAGATCACGCGGCTGCAGGACGGCGACGAGATCTGCTTCGGCGGCCGGCTGACCTACCGGGTGCGCCTCGGCAAGCGCAAGGAAAACACGGTGCGCGCGTCGAAACTGGTCGGCGTGGTGCTCAATCCCGAGCGGGAAGACCTCGGCCTGCAGCCCATCGTGATCACCAGCTTTCCCTTCCTGATCAGCAAGGCCGACGACGCCTTTGCGCGCTACCGCGACGATTTTCCGCACCAGGTGAACTATCTGTCGCGCCGCCATGCGCATATTTTCCTCAAGGGCGGCCAGGCCTTCGTCGAAGACCTGGGCAGCACCAACGGCACCTTCGTCGCCGGCCGCCGCCTCGACGAGCATGCGGTGCCCCTCGGCGACGGCGATTCGCTGGCGTTCGGCGGCCATCATTTCGTCTACCGCGTCAGCCTGCACAAGGAAGAACGGGAAGTCGACCCCACCGTCACCAAGCTCAGCCCGCTGGCGCAAAGCGTGGCCAGGGCGGCCGGCAATCCGGACAAGACCACCTTCGTGGCGGCGCCTGACTCCTTTCTCGACATCTTCTGCGTCGATCCGGCCCCGGCCGCGGACGACGAGGTCAATGACGACGCGGCCGGCCCGGCGCACGAGGCGGGCCGGGAGGCGGGCCGGCGCAAGCCGCGCGGACGGGCGGCGATTTTCCTGTCCGAACTGGCGGGCGCGTTCTCCGGCGGCGCGCGCGGCGACCGCAAGCGCCCGCTGAAGATGGGCGCGGCCGCGGCGGTGGTGCTCGGGGGCGCCGGGCTGGCGCTGTACCTGAACCAGGCGCCGGAACGGGAGCTGCGGGATCTGCTCGCCAGCGGCGATTATGCGAAGGCGGCGTCGATCGCGAGCAGCCGGCTGGAGCAGGACGCCAGCAATGCCGAACTGAAGACGCTGGGCACCGAGGCGCTGCTCAAGGCGCACCTGCCGGACTGGATGGCCAGGCTGAAGGCGCGCGACTTCGACGGCGCCGGCGCCATCCTCGGCCGGATGAAGGAGTCGGCGCGGCACAACGACGAAGCGCAGCCGCTGCTGGCCGAACTGGAGTGGATGGGCAATCTGGCACGCTTCATGGCCGCGCGCGGCGGCGCCGAAGCGCCGATCCGGATCTACGGCGACGAAGAGCGGATCAGGGCACTGCTGAAACACTGGGAGGACGGCACCCAGCGCCACCAGCGCGCGTTCGCGCTGATCGCGCAGGCGGTGCCGGCGTTCGAGGCGGCGTATGCGGACGCGCTGAGCCAGGTGCGCCGGCTGCAAAGCGACGAAGCGGTCTACCTCGCGGCGATCGAGCGCCTGAAGATCACGGTGAACGACGAACTGAAACGCGACCGGCCGGAGGCGCTGGAGCCGGTGTTCAAGGAATACGCGGAAAAATATCCGCGCATCGGCGGGCTGGACGCGTTGCGGCAGGATCTGCGGCTGTACATGGAAATCGACAATGACGCGCGAGCGCGCAACCTCGGCGGCCTGATGGCGAAGCTCGAGAAGGCGAAGTTCCAGACGCCGCCGTTCCAGGAGCGCTTCCGCACCCTGTCCACCGGCAGCCTGTTTCCGCCGCCCGACATCGTCCGCCAATATCAGGCGGCGAACAAGGCCTGGCGCGAAGGGGATGCCGCGCAGTCGTTCGCGCTGCTGGAAAAGCTCCAGACCGGGCCGTGGGAGAAGTCGGTGGCGGCGCAGCTGCAGCGCCGGCGCGCGCTCGTCGAGCAGTTCGCCGCACTGCAGAAGGCGCAGGGCGGCAAGGACTACGACGAGCGGCTGCTGGCTTTCTACGGCTCGCTCGACCCGGACGACGACATCCACTACATCCGGGCGACGGAAGCGGACATCGGCCGCAACCGGGACAAGGCGATGGCCCGCGCGCAGGACCTGATGGCAAGGGCGCTGGCACGCTGGCGCCAGTACCGGGACAACGGCGCGATTGAAGGCGCGCAGCGCCTGGAGGGCGCGGTGTCGAGCCAGTTCCGCAGCCAGGCGAGGCTGCTGACCGAAGCGCAGCAAAGCGCGCAGCAGGGCATGCTGATCGCCCGCCAGCTGAAGGCCGACACGCCGGCGGAGTGGAACACGCTGCGCAGCGAGATCGATGCCGAAGCCGCGCAGCAGCGCAAGGACTTGCAGGACCTGCGCACCGTGCTCGATCCCAACCTGCTGAAGGAAAAACTCGCATTGATAGGAGGGCGGGGCAATGGTTTCTGATACACGCCTGCGGCCGTTGAATGAAGCCCTGGAAGACCACAGCGCCGAGGGCATCGCGATACTGACCTCCGAGCCATGGCGCTTCACGCAGGCGACCGTGATCGCGATGCTGGCGCTGGTGGTGGCGGCGCTCGGCTGGTCCTTCATCGGCAGCGCCGACGTGATCGTGACGGCGCAGGGATCGCTGCAGCCGGAGTCGGAAGTGCGGCGCTTCTATACGCCGATCGACGGCGAGCTGGCCAACATCTACATGGCCGAAGGGCAGCCGGTGAACAAGGGAGACACGGTTGCCCGCCTCAATGCGCGCGGCGCGATCGAGGCCGCCAAGAACGCGCTGGAAGCGCAGCTGAAGCTGGAGGACGCGGAACGGGAATGGAAGCTGTTCCCGGAAAAAAAGGCGCTGATGGAGCGCAAGGTGGCCGCGCTGAAGCAGGCGATGGAGCTCGAAGAGCACCAGCATGCCAAGCGCGTGGCGGAAGGCACCGACAGGCTGGCGGAAAGCCAGCGCGCGCAACTGCAGCAGGCGCGCACCGCGGTCGAGGATGCGCGCCGCGCGCGCGACGCGGCGCGGGACGAAGCCGACAAGTATGCGCGGCTGTTCTCGATGACGGGCGGCGGCGGCGTGTCGCAGCTGCAGGTCGAAAGCAAGAAGAATGCGCTGCTGGCGGCCGAGAACGCGATGCGCCAGGCGCAGGCGCGGCTGACCGAGCTCGCCGCGCGCCAGAGCCAGGAATTCACGCAGGCCAAGGCGCAGCTGGAAACCAGCGGCCAGGAATTCACCAAGCTGCAGCTGCAGTACGAGGCGGCGGCGAAGGAAATCGCGAGCACCGAGGAAAAGCTGCGGCTGCAGCTGCAGACCGCACGCCTGGTGGCCGAGGCGGCGGCGCGCATCCGCTTCGAGAACATCGACAAGGATAATTTCCTGCTCATCCTGGCGCCCGTCGACGGCGTGGTCACCGACGTCACCTCGACCCAGCCGGGCGAGAAGATCCAGGCCAACTCGCCGCTGGGCGGCATCGCGCCGCGCGATGCCCGGCCGATCCTGAAGATCGAGATCGCCGAGCGTGACCGCGCGTTCCTGAAGGAGGGGCAGGGCGTGAAGATGAAATTCAATGCCTTCCCCTACCAGCGTCACGGCGTGGTGACCGGCAGGCTCGAGCACATCTCGCCGGCGACCAAGCTGTCCGCGCAGCAGAAGCAGCCGGTGTATGAGGGCAGGGTCGCGCTCGACAAGGATCACTACCAGGTCGGCGAGACGACTTATCCGCTGCGCTACGGGATGACCGCGACCGCGGAAGTGGTGGTGCGGGAGCGGCGCATCATCGACATGGCGCTCGATCCATTCCGCCAGATCGGCGGCTAGCAGAGCATCCAGATGAATCTGGCAGGATCGTAGGGTGGGTAGAGCCGCAGGCGAAACCCACCGTTTTGGCTACGCCCATCGAGGCGCATGGTGGGTTTCGCGTTGCTCAACCCACCCTACGGTCCTCCAGTCATCAAAATCATCTGGATGATCTACTAGCAGAGCATCCAGATAAATTCAGAGAATAGTAGGGTGGGTGGGGCCGCCGAGGTAGAGCCGCCGGCGAAACCCGCCGTTCTGGCTTCGCCCACCGAGGCGCACGGTGGGTTTCGCTGCGCTCTACCTCGGCGGCCCCACCTCGGCGGCCCCACCCACCAACGGGTCCTCCACCTGTCAAAACCATTCGGACGCTTTACCAGGCCGCTGATCCCTTTCTTGTGCCGCATGCAAACGGGCCGCATGCACGGCCCGCGTCTTCTCCGGGCGCCAGCCTTTTGGCAGGCATTCAACGCGAAAAAACCATAGGAACTTGCCCCAAGGCAGAGAGTCGAACCTGCGCTTTTGGAGATGCACATGAACATGCTATTTGACGCAGCAGTGATTGAAAAGGCGGCAGCAGTTGACAAGGCGGCAGCCGCAGCAACGAACCCCTGGCGCGGTTTCCGCGGCGAGAACTGGCGCGGCGACGTGGCGGTGCGGGATTTCATCAACCAGAACTACACCGAGTACCGCGGCGATGACCGCTTCCTGACCGGCCCGACCGGACGCACCCGCAAGCAGATGTCCGTGTTCGACGACCTGCTCGCGCAGGAGCGGCGCAACGGCGGCGTGCTGTCGGTGTCCGGCGATGTCGGTTCGTCCATCACCGCGCACGGGCCCGGCTACATCGACCGGGCCAGCGAAGCCGTGGTCGGGTTGCAAACCGACGAGCCGCTGCGGCGCGCGATCTTCCCGCAGGGCGGCCTGCACATGGTGGAGCAATCGCTCAAGGAATATGGTTTCGGCAAGGTCGACCCGAAGATTGAAGAAATCTACACGCTCTACCGCAAGGACCACAACAACGGCGTATTCGACGCCTATCCGGCCGACGTGCTCGCGGCGCGCCATTACGGTCTCCTGACCGGCCTGCCCGACGCCTACGGCCGCGGCCGCCTGATCGGCTGCTTCCGGCGGGTGGCGCTGTACGGCGTGGACCGCCTGGTCGAGCTGAAGAAGAACGACAAGGCGAAGCTGGACGACGTGGCTTTCAGCGACGAGGTGATCCGCACGCGCGAAGAACTCTCGGAACAGATCCGCGCGCTGCAGGACCTGAAGCAGATGGCCGCCGCTTACGGCTTCGACATTTCCCGGCCCGCAGCCAATGCGCGCGAAGCGGTGCAATGGCTGTACTTCGCGTACCTCGGCGCGGCCAAGCAGTCGAATGGCGCAGCCACTTCGGTCGGCCGCATCAGCACCTTCCTCGACGTCTACATCCAGCGCGACCTGGAAGAGGGCACGCTGACCGAGGAAGAAGCGCAGGAACTGATTGATCACCTGGTCATCAAGTTCCGCGCGGTCCGCTACCTGCGCACGCCGGGCTTCGATGCGCTGTTTTCCGGCGACCCGACCTGGGTCACGCTGACGATCGCCGGCATGAGCGACGACGGCCGCTCGCTGGTGTCGAAAACCTGCTTCCGGGTGCTGCAGACGCTGTACAACCTCGGCAATTCGCCCGAGCCGAACCTGACCGTGCTCTGGTCGACGCGGCTGCCGCAGGGTTTCAAGGATTTCAGCGCGCGCGTCGCGATCGACACCAGCGCGATCCAGGTGGAATCCGACGACGCTATCCGGCCGGGGCATGGCGACGACGCGGCCATCTCCTGCTGCGTGTCGCCGATGGCCAACGGCCGCGCGATGCAATTCTTCGGCGCCCGTTGCAACCTGCTCAAGACCCTGCTGTACGCGATCAACGGCGGCCGCGACGAAGTCAGCGGCGCGCTGGTTGCGAAGGACATGGAACCGGTGACCGGCGATTACCTCGACTTCGACGACGTCAAGGCGCGCTTCGAAAAGATGATGGAATACACCGCCAGGATCTACATCAAGGCCCTGAACGCGATCCATTACATGCATGACAAGTACGCGTACGAAGCGCTGCAGTTCGCGTTGCTCGATACCGATCACTACAAGACGCTGGCCTGCGGCATTGCCGGCCTGAGCCATGTGGCCGATTCGCTCTCCGCTATCCGTTACGGCAAGATCCGCGTGCTGCGCAACGAGGCCGGCGTGGCAGTCGATTTCGTCAAC
Source organism: Noviherbaspirillum sp. (assembly GCF_035627455.1). Classification (GTDB taxonomy): domain Bacteria; phylum Pseudomonadota; class Gammaproteobacteria; order Burkholderiales; family Burkholderiaceae_D; genus Noviherbaspirillum. The sequence continues at coordinate 14,388 of NZ_DASPLS010000066.1, read as the reverse complement.
GAAGGCGCGGAGTTCCCGTGCTACGGCAACAATGACGACCGCGTCGACGAGATCGCGGTGTGGGCGGTGCGCACCTTCATGGCAAAACTGCGCGAGCATCGCGCGTACAAGGATGCGGTGATCACGCAAAGCGCGCTGACGATCACGTCCAACGTGGTGTACGGCAGCGCGACCGGCAACAGCCCCGACTGCGCCGGCCCCGGCGGGCGCCGCGCCGGCCAGCCGTTCGCGCCGGGCGCCAATCCGTCCAACGGGCAGGACAGGAACGGCTGCGTCGCCGCCGGCTTCTCGGTCGCGAAGATCCCGTTCGACGACTGCGGCGACGGCATCTCGTGGACCTTCTCGATGGTGCCTTCCTCGCTCGGCAAGACGGCGGACGACCGCATCGGCAACCTCGGCGGCTTCATCGACGGCTTCGTGGAGCAGGGCGGCTATCACCTGAACATCAATGTGATGACGAAGGAAACGCTGCTCGACGCGATGGAGCACGGCGCGGAGAAGTATCCGAACCTGTGCGTCCGCGTGTCTGGTTATTGCGTGCTGTTCCACCGCCTGACGCGCCAGCAGCAGGAGGACGTGCTGAGCCGGACCTTCCACGAGCGCGCGTAAGCATGGGCGGAACCCTGCACAAGCTGTTGCACCGGCCGGCCGCGGAACACGGCGGCCAGCCGGGCGGCTACGTCCACGCGGTCGAAACCTTCGGCGCGGCGGACGGGCCCGGCCTGCGCTACGTGCTGTTTACCGCCGGCTGCAAGATGCGCTGCCTGTATTGCCACAACCCGGACAGCTGGACGCTGCGCGACGGCGACTGGCGCACGGTGGAAGAGGTGGTCGACGACATCGGACGCTACGCGGCTTTCTACCGGCGTACGGGCGGATTGACGGTCAGCGGCGGCGAGCCGCTGGTGCAGGCGGATTTCGTCGGCGCGGTGCTGCAACAGGTCAAGGCGCGCTATGGGCTGCATATCGCGCTCGACACCAACGGCAGCCTTGCGGCGTCGGTTCCGGATGCATGGTTCGACCCGGTCGACCTGGTGCTGCTGGACATCAAGCAGATGAACCCGGCGCGGCACCGTGCGCTGACCGGCCTCGAGCTGCAGCCGACGCTGGATCTCGCGCGCCGCCTGGACCGCATCGGAAAGCGCGCATGGATACGCTATGTGCTCGTGCCCGGCCATACCGACGACCATGAGGATGTGGAAGCGCTGGCCGGCTTCGTCGCCACGCTCGGCAACGTGGAGCGGCTGGAAATCCTGCCCTTCCACAAGATGGGCGAATCGAAATGGGCCGAGCTGGGCAGGAAATACCAGCTGGCCGATACGCCGGCGCCGGATGCGGCGCTGATCGAGCGCGTGAAGCGGCAGTTCGAGCGGCAGTTCGAGCGCCAGTTTGAGCGGCGGCCGATCATGGTGGTGGCGTAGCGCGCTACTCGATCTGTTTCGGTGCGCCGGACGCCTGGTTGCGCCGGAACAGCACCCAATAGACGCTGCCGACGAGCAGCGTTCCTCCCACCCAGTTCCCCAGCGTCACGGCGCCCAGGTTCAGCGCGAACAGGCCGAGAGGGATATCGACCGCCGCCGCATCGATGCCGGCGGCAGCCCAGAAGCTTTGCGGCGCGCCCCATTTGATCAGCAGGCCGTAGGGAATGAAAAACATGTTGGCGACGCAGTGCTCGAAGCCGGCTGCGACGAAGGCGGTGATCGGGAACTGGATCGCGAGGATCTTGCCGCTGGTGGTCTGCGCCGCCATCGATACCCAGACCGCGAGGCAGACCAGCACATTGCACAGGATGCCGAGGAAGAACGCATGCTGCGGCGCGAGCTTGCTCTTGGATGACGCGAGGTAGAGCGCGGTGCTGCCGACTTCCGCATGGCCGGACGCGTAGTGCCCGGCGAGGAAGACCAAGAGCGCGGTGCCGACCGCGCCGACGAAATTGCCGGTCCAGACCGTTATCCAGACGCGCAGCATGCGACGGGTGGTCAGCCGTCCGCTGGCCCAGGCCATCACCATCAGCGTATCGCTGGTAAATAATTGGGCGCCGGCGATCACGACCAGGATCAGCCCGAGCGAGAAGGTGACGCCCATCAGCAGGCGGGTCAGCCCGTAGGGCAGGAAGTCGGCGGCGCCGGCAATGGTGACGGTGGCAAACAGCCCGCCCAGCGCGATGAAGGCTCCGCCGAGTACAGCCAGGCCGAACAGGGTGACCATGTCCTGATTGGCTTTCTTGACGCCAACATCCTCCGCGAGCACCGCGATGGCGCCGGGCATGAGCGGGTCATTGCTGAGGCGGGCGCCATCGGCCATGCATCTCTCTCCGGTTTCTGTTGGCAACGCACTTTCTTTGGCAAGCGGAAGGCGGAACAGTTCTGTGCGGCGCTTCAGCCGGGCGTCGCGTTGCTTCACTGCAAGCAGCACTGTTTTCGCGGGCAGGCCGCGCGGATGCGGCGGAAATTTCGCAGTTGCCGCTTCATCGCCCAGGGAAGGTACAATTTCCGCCTCGATTCCCCGCCTCAAGACACCTGCCCGAAACGCCTGACGCAAGCCGATGCGATTCTTTCTCCCCATCCTGGGCCTCGCCCTGCTGGCCGGCTGCGCCGGCGGGCCGCCGATCGACCGCAGCTACACCTCGGTCTCGCAGGAAAGCCGCGTGCGGTATGTGATCGTGCATTACACGGAGGGCGACCTGGCGCGCGCGTTCGACGTGCTGACGAACGGCCCGGTCAGCAGCCATTACCTGATCTCTGACCGTCCCGCCGCGATCTACCAGCTGGTCGATGAAAACCGGCGCGCCTATCATGCCGGCGAGAGCGCATGGCAGAAGGATGCGCAGCTCAACGCCAGCTCGATCGGCATCGAACTGGTCAATCCCGGCTATCGCGACACGCCGCAGGGCAGGGTGTACTTCGACTATCCGCAGCAGCAGATCACGCTGCTGATCGACTTGCTGCGGCAGATCGTCGCGCGCCACCGGATCGATCCCGCGCGCATTCTGGGCCACAGCGATATCGCGCCGCAGCGCAAGGTCGACCCGGGGCCATTGTTCCCGTGGCGGCGCCTGGCCGCCGCCGGGCTGATCCGCTGGCCGGACATGGCGGAAGTCCTGCGCCGGCAGCCGGCGTTCGAAGCGCAACTGCCGGATATCGGATGGTTCCAGGCGAGGCTGGCGCGGCACGGCTACGTGCTGTCATCCAGCGGCGAACTCGACGCGGCGACGCGCCGCGTGCTTGCCGCGTTCCAGATGAAGTACCGGCCGGCGCGTCATGACGGCGAGCCGGATGCGGAAACGGCGGCGCTGCTCGATGTGCTGACGTCCGCGCCGCCGGGCGGCCGGTAGGCGCGGCATCAGGGTGAAATGAAGACAGCGCATTTCACCAGACGGTAGCGGCTTCGTGCAATGCGAAATCCTCCCGCGAGGCCTGCTTTTGCTTCCGCGCCTACCCCTTCCGAAATGCTTTAACTTTACGCCACGTCAACGTTTACCGTCTTGCCTTCGCCGAGACTACGCCTGTTGTAGCGAGTCGCAGAACCCGCACGGCACGTCAGGTCGTCAAAAAACACACAACGTTGGAGGCAGACAATGGAAAAAATCTGGCTGAAGTCGTACCCGCAAGGCGTTCCCCCGGAAATCGATCCCGCGCAGTACCGCTCCCTGGTGCATCTGCTGGAAGAGTCCTTCCGCAAGTACGCGTCGCGCAATGCGTTCGTCTGCATGGACAAGTTCATCACCTACGCCGAAGTGGATGACTATTCCCGGCGCGTCGGCGCCTGGCTGCAGGGACGCGGCCTGAAGAAGGGGGCGCGCGTGGCGATCATGATGCCCAACGTGCTGCAGTACCCGATCGCCGTCGCCGGCGTGCTGCGCGCCGGCTACACGGCGGTCAACGTGAACCCGCTGTACACGCCGCGGGAACTGGAGCACCAGCTCAACGACTCCGGCTCGGAAGCCATCATCATCCTGGAGAATTTCGCGACCACGCTGGAACAGGTGATCGCCAATACCCGCGTCAAGCACGTGGTCGTTGCCGACATGGGTGAAATGCTGGGCGGCGCCAAGGGTGTGCTGGTCAACCTGGTGGTGCGCCATGTGAAGAAGATGGTGCCGCCGTACTCCCTGCCGCGCGCGACCCGCTTCAAGCAGGTGCTGGCCGAGGGCGAGCGCCTGTCGCTGAAGCCGGTTTCGCTGAAACACGACGACGTCGCCTTCCTGCAGTACACCGGCGGCACGACCGGGGTGTCGAAGGGCGCGACGCTGACCCACCGCAACCTGATCGCCAACGTGCTGCAGAACGATGCGTGGATCAAGCCGGCGCTGGAAAAGGAGAAGGATACCGGGCAGCACAGCATCGTCTGCGCGCTGCCGCTCTATCACATCTTTGCGCTGACCGCGTGCATGATCATGGGGATGCGGCTGGGTTCGATGAACATCCTGATTCCGAACCCGCGCGACATTCCCGGCTTTATCAAGGTGCTGGCCAAGCACCGCTTCTCGGTGCTGCCGGCGGTGAACACGCTGTTCAACGGATTGCTGAACCACCCCGATTTCGCCAGGCTGGATTTTTCCTCGCTCCGCATCTCGCTGGGCGGCGGCATGGCGGTTCAGCAGGCGGTGGCCGAACGCTGGCTGAAGGTCACCGGTTGTCCGATCCTCGAAGCTTACGGCCTCTCGGAGACCTCGCCCGGCGCGACCGCGAATCCGGTCGAGATCAACGCATTTTCCGGCACCATCGGCGTGCCCCTGCCATCGACCGAGGTGACGATCCTGGACGACGACGGCAAGCCGGTGCCGGTCGGCCAGCCGGGCGAAATTGCCATCCGAGGCCCGCAGGTGATGGCCGGTTACTGGAACCGTCCGGACGAAACCGCCAAGGTCATGACGCCCGACGGCTTCTTCAAGTCGGGCGACGTCGGCATCATGGACGAGCGCGGCTTCGTGCGTATCGTCGACCGCAAGAAGGACATGATCCTGGTGTCCGGCTTCAACGTCTATCCGAACGAGATCGAGGGTGTGGTCGCGGCCCATCCCGGGGTGCTGGAGTGCGCCTGCATCGGCGTGCCGGATGCTAACTCGGGCGAGGCGGTCAAGCTGTTCGTGGTGCGCAAGGATCCGTCGCTGACCGTGGAGCAGCTGATGAACTACTGCAAGGAGCAGTTCACCGGCTACAAAAAGCCGAAGCACATCGAGTTCCGCAACGAACTGCCGAAGACCAATGTCGGCAAGATCCTGCGCCGTTCGCTGCGCGAGGAAGTGCAGCAGTAAGCGCCAGGGCACAATGAAGCAGGCAAGGTCCCGGAAAGGCAAGGCATCGGTCCGCGACACGCCGGCCTAGCTGGCGCGCGCGGGCCCCTTTTCTCCGCGCCGTCGCGCGACAGGACTCATGCACCTGCGCCCCGAGCGGAACGCATGCGCAGGGCTTCGCTCCTGGCCGCTGCAAACGTGCCCGTGCCGATCCATTCCCACAGCCTGTCCGCCACGCGGCCCGGACCTTGCACTCGTAGCTGACCGGTGTTCATCGCTTCCCCGGGCGTGCAGTCTCCGGTCCAGATTTCCGTGAGCGCGCGCACCGTGGAGGTCACGATGACGGCGGGCTGGCGGCCGGGATCGGTGCGGCACAAATCCACCGTGCCCTGCTCGACGACGAGCCACCAGGATTTTTCCGCAACCCGCGCATCGTGCAGGTCGAATTGAATGACTACCGGATCCGAGGGAAACATGGCGAGGCGGACCGAGCGCCGGATGTCCCACATCAGCAGCGCGGGATCGAGTTCGTCGTCGCGAAACCTGCTGTTCATCCAGCGCGCCCCCCAGTTGCCGAGGGCCATGATGATCGGGCCCAGTTCCTGGCCGGATTCGGTCAGGCTGTATTCCCAGACTTTTCCGGCGGCATGACGGCGCACCACGCCGATTTCCTCGAGATGGCGCAGCCGCTGGGCAAGCAGGCTGGTGGACATGCGGGGAACGCCACGGTGAATGTCGTTGAAACGCTTGCTGCCGCACAGCAGTTCGCGCAGTACCAGGGGTGTCCAGCGCTCGCACAAGGCTTCCGCGCCGCGCGCCACCGTGCAGAATTGTCCATAGCTGTCATCCATGGAAACCCCCAGCGCCAGGCCAGCGCCCGGCCACCCGAATGCTTCAGATTCTGGACTGGACGCCCGCATGCGTCAAGCGCAGGCTTTGCCTTCCGAGGGATGCCGGCACGCTCCGTTTGCTCCCTGGAGGCAAGGGCAGCTGTCCGCCTTTGATCCTGGAGCAATCCGCCTGCTGCCGCCCGTCCTGTTTCCATGATTTGCCCAAGGAGAAAACAGCATGAATGCACACGCACCTGCCGCCGCGAACGGCCTGACCCCGGAAATGCAGAACCTCAAAGCGCGCCTAAAAGCCACCTGGATGGCGGGTGACTACGGTCACTTCGCCAGGTATCTCGAGCCCGGTGCATTGGATTTCCTGAAGGAGCTTGAGCTCGGGAAGGGAACGCGGATGCTGGACGTCGCCTGCGGCGCTGGCCAGATCGCGATTCCGGCAGCACGCGCCGGCGTCAGCGTGACGGGCATCGACATCGCCTCCAACCTGATCGAACAGGCGAGGACGCGCGCGGCGGACGAATCGCTCGAGGTCCGCTTCGACGAAGGCGACGCGGAAGCGCTTCCCTATGACGATGCCTCGTTCGATGTGGTTGTCAGCCTCATCGGTGCGATGTTCGCGCCGCGACCGGACCGGGTCGCGGCCGAGCTGGTCCGGGTCTGCCGGCCCGGCGGCAGGATCGTCATGGCCAACTGGACGCCGGAGGGACATGTGGGGCAGATGTTCAAGATCATCGGCCGCCACGTGCCGCCGCCGCCGCTCATGCCGTCGCCGCTGAAGTGGGGAGAGGAGGCGACGGTGCGCGACCGCCTCGGGGTCGGCACCGCTTCGGTAAACGTCGAGAGGCGCTTGTATCCGATGCGTTACCCGTTTCCGCCGGAGCAGGTGGCCGAGTTCTTCTTTACCTATTACGGGCCGACCAACCGCGCGCTGGCGGCGCTGGATGCAGCCGGCCAGGCGGCGCTGCGGGAAGAGCTGGTGCAGTTATGGACGCGGAATAACAGCGCGCGCGATGACACGACAGCGGTGGACTCCGAATACCTGAAGGTGACGGCGATACGTGCGTAACCCGGCCTGCGCGTCCGCGGGCGCGCAGGGGGAATGAGCGGCGCGGCCATCCATGTGCACGCCTACAGCAATCCGCGCGCCGAGCTCAGCAGGTAGCCGGTGACGCAGGAGGTCGCCACGCCGATCAGGCCCGGCAGGATGAAGCTGTGGTTGACCACATACTTGCCGATATGGGTGGTGCCGGAGCGGTCGAACTGGATCGCCGCCAGGTCGCTCGGATAGGTCGGCAGGATGTAGTAGCCGTAGGCGGCGGCGCCGAAGGCGACGATATAACCGGGCGGCACGCCGATCGCCAGGCCCACCGGCACCATCGCGCTGATCGCGGCGGCCTGCGAGTTCACCAGCTTGGACACGAGCAGCAGCGCGATCGCATATGTCCACGGATGCGCCTTGACCAGGTCGGTCAGCGCGGTCTTCAGCGCGGGCAGGTGCGCCTCGAATACCGTGTCCGCCATCCAGGCGATGCCGAAGACCGCGACGACGGCGATCATGCCGGCCCGGAACACTTCGTTCTTGCCGATCGCCATCGGGTCTGTCTTCGTGAAGACGATGATCGCCGCGCCGGCCAGCAGCATGAACATCTGGATGGTCAGCACCATCGACAGCGGCTTGCCGGCCACCAGCGGACGCAGCGAAGGGAAGGCGCCGAGCAGGGCGACCACCGCGATGGCGCCGATGAAGATCCACATCGCGGTCCACTGGCTCGCCGACAGCGCCTTGCCGAGCAGGGTGGCGCTGTCGCCGTAGACGAAATTGCGGGTGTCGGGGTCGGCGATGCGTTGCTGGAAGTCCTGGTCCCGGTCGAGGTCCTTGCCGCGGAACCAGCTGAACATGCCGATCGCGAGCACGCCGGCCAGCGTGGCCGGAATCGAGATCGACAGCAGCGTGACGAAATCGATCGCGGGGCCGCCGGCGGGCGCCTTGGCCAGGAAGGCCACCAGCGATACCACCGCAACCGACACCGGGCTGGCCATGATGCCCATCTGGCTGGCGACCGACGACGCCGCCATCGGCCGTTCCGGCCGGATGTCATTCTTGATCGCGACGTCGTAAATGATCGGCAGCATGGTGTACACCACATGCCCGGTGCCGCACAGGACCGTCAGCAGGCAGGTGACGAAGGGTGCCAGGACGGAGATGTACTTCGGGTTGCGGCGCAGGACCTTTTCCGCCAGCTGCAGCAGCACGTCGAGGCCGCCGGAGGCCTGCAGCGTGGCGGAAGCCGCCACCACCGCGATGATGGTCAGCATGACGTCGACCGGCGGCTTGCCCGGCGCAAGCTGGAAGCCGAAGGTCATGATGACGATGCCGATGCCCCCGAGCAGGCCGAGGGCGACACCGCCCTTGCGGGCGCCGTAGAACAGGCAGGCGAGGATGATCGCGACCTGCAGCAGGATGTCCATGATGATCTCCCGTCGACGCGGCGTTACTGCTTCGTCGCGGTAATGATCTGGAAATTGCCGAAGAAGTAGGTGCTGCGCTGGCAGTCCCAGCGGCCGGTGTTTTCCAGGTGGCTGATCGGGTCGTGCGTGTCCCACAGGGCCAAGCCGAGCGGCTCGAACACCTTGAAGTAGGCCCAGCTCAGCGCGCGCAGCACGCGCGCGCTCGGGCGGTGGAATTCGCCGAGGAAGATCTTGCCGCCGGGCGCGAGGGTGCGGCCGGCTTCGTCCAGCGCCTTTTCCTTCAGGTGGTGCGGCAGTTCATGCAGCAGGAAGAAGATCACGTTCGCCGCAACGCTGGCGTCGGCCTGCTGCATGCAGGTGGCGTTGTCTTCCACATACTCGACCTTGCTGCCGTACTCGGCGAGCTTGGCCTTCGCGTGCGCCAGTTCGTTCGGGATGATGTCGGCCACGATCAGGCCCGCCGCGCCGCTCTGGAACGCCGCCTTCGCCACGCGCGGCATCACATTGCCGAAAGCGCAGGATGTGATCAGGACTTTCTTGCCCCGCAAATCCATCTGGCGGATCTCGGCGACGATCTTCGATACCAGGCGGTGATACTGGAACAACAGGATCGCCGAGATGATGGGCTGGAAATCGACCGCCTTGATCAGCCACTTGTTGGAGTAGACCGGGTAGACATGCGACTTGGCGTTGCTGGTGCGGGACAAACCGCGCACGACCAGCGCGCCGCGGGTAAAGACAAAGAAGAAGAGGGCAGTCGCGATGAGTGCGGCTGTCAGGGCGAGGGCGCCATTGATCATCCACGTATTCATTTTCATTTCCTTCACTGATGGGCTCGATCCGCAGGCAGCGGTGATTCGCGCTGCGTATCTGCTTTTGATTGGGAGCAAGAGTGGTGCCACGGCAAGGGGTCTGCCAGGGACAGGAACTGAATGAATGGCCAGGGATGTCTGCAGCCCGCGCAGGCCTTGCGCTCACGCGCTTGTGTGCACCGCGGCCGCAGTGGAGACGCAGGCGAGTCCTTGGCGCGGCGACAAGGGCAGGCGCGCAGCTTTCTCCGAAATGGAAAAGGATTTTTCCCGGGAGTTGGAACAGGCGTGGACTTTATTGCAGCGCCGCTGCGGCCGGACGGGCTGTGCCGGCCTTGGTGCTCGCGCGCCGTGCTCGTGCCGGTGCGCCTTCTGTTACGGCATCCGGGTCTTGGCGCCGGGCGGCTGGACAAGCGCGCGCTCACCCGGATAAGTGGAGCCAAGGCCGCGCGCCGCACTGGATGCAGCAAATTCCTTGTCGGCGCGTCGGATGTGAATCGATAGCCAATCGCGCAGCAGCGTCGATACCTGCGCCGCGACGGTGACATGTCCGGCTTTGTGGCGCGTTTCCAGTTCCAGCACTTTTTCCAGAAGCTCCTGGTGCAGGCGCCGGTGTTCGGCCAGCTTCGGATATCGGACCGCCTGCATGTGGTGTTCCTCGCGCTGGAAGTGTGCGCGCGTATAGGTGATCAGTTCCGTCAGGATGCCGCCCACCACTTCACGCCCTTCGCCCTGCGTGGTTGCGGTGTGCAGGTCGTTGACCAGCGCGATCAGGCGCTGGTGGTCATGGTCGATCAGGGAATTGCCGACGCTCAGGTCGTCACCCCATTCAAAATAAGCCACGTGTCCCCCCTTGACGGTAGTGCGGCCTGGCGGCGCTTGCCGGCGCCGCAGGCAGGTTGTCGCTCTGGCCCGCACAATGGCCGGGCCGCCCGCATTATGCGGCGTGCGCGTAACGCGGCGCCGGCAAGGCTGCCGCCGTGTCGGCGCGGTCGGGCAGGGCCGGCACTGCGGGCCGTGCCGCCGCGGCCTTGCCGATGAGTTCGCCATTGACCTTGAACAGCGCCACCGCCTGCGCCAGGCCGCGCGCCTGTGCTTCCAGCGATGCCGCCGCCGCTGCCGATTCTTCCACCAGCGACGCGTTCTGCTGCGTGGTTTCATCCATCTGGCAGATCGCCTGGTTGATCTGGTCGATACCGGCGGTCTGCTCGTTGGTCGCGGCGGCGATCTCGGCCATGATGTCGCTCACGCGGCGCACGCTGACCACGATTTCATCCATCGTGCTGCCCGCCTGCTCGACCAGGCGGCAGCCGTTATCGACCTTGTCGACCGAGTCCCCGATCAGTTCCTTGATTTCCCTGGCCGCGGTGGCCGAGCGCTGGGCCAGCACCCGGACTTCCGACGCGACCACGGCAAAGCCGCGCCCCTGTTCGCCGGCGCGGGCCGCTTCCACCGCGGCATTCAGCGCCAGGATATTTGTCTGGAAAGCGATGCTGTCTATCACCGTGATGATGTCGGCGATACGCTTGGAGGATTGGTTGATCGCATCCATGGTGTCGACCACCGCCGCCACCATGGTGCCGCCCTTGAGGGCGACGTCGGACGCGGACGACGCCAGCGCGTTCGCCTGCGCGGCGCTCTGCGCGTTCTGCTTGACCGTCGACAGCAGCTCTTCCATCGACGCCGCCGTCTCTTCGAGCGAACTGGCCTGCTCCTCGGTGCGGCTGGAGAGGTCGAGGTTGCCGGCGGCGATCTGCGCGGAAGCGGCCGACACCGTTTCGGTGCCGCCGCGCACCTTGCTGACCAGTTCCGCGAGGTGGTCGTTCATGTCGCGCAGCGCGCCCAGCAGTTGCCCGGTCTCATCGGTCGCGTTCACCTCGATCACGCTGGTGAGGTCGCCCGCCGCGACCGTGTGCGCGACGTCGACTGCTTGCGCGATCGGCCGGGTGATCGAGCGCGTGATCAGCCATGCGAGCAGGATGCCGAGGGCGACGGCGAACGCACCGAGCGCAAGCATCTGGTGGCGGCCGGAAGCGCTGGATTCGCGGATATCGTGCGCGCTGGTTTGCGCAAGCTGCTTCTGCAGCTCCGCCAATGCCACCACCGCTGCCTGCAACTTGTCGAGCTGGGGAAGCGTCTGCTCCATGATCACCTTGCGCGCCTCTTCCGTCTCCGTCGCCTCGATCAGGTTGCTCACTCTCGTAAAGGAGGCAACATAGCGGGCGCGTTCGGTCTTGATCGTTTCCAGCATTGCCTTGTCCTGCGGAAGATCGACCAGGCTTTCCAGCGTTGCGAGCGCGCCGGTGATGGCATGCTTGTTGGCGTCGATATGCGCGCGAATCCGGTCGCGGCCGGCCTGGTCGGGCACTACGAACAGCTCCAGGGTCAGCTTGGCATTCCCGGCAACGGTGGCGTTGATCTTGTTGGCCGCCTCCGACTTGACCCATTCCTTGTCGATCATGTGCGCCGTTGCATCCTCGATCTCGGAAAAATGAACCGACGCCGCGCCGATCAGCGCCAGCATCAAGGCAAGAACCAGGCTGAACCCAAGGCCCAGCCGTGTACCGATTTTCAGATTGTGGATTCTCATCTCCATCCTCGTAAGTGTTCGTATTGCCCGGGTGGCAGCAATACCGCGTGAATACGCCAACTCTTGTGCCGTCGGCGGTCGGGTCGGTTCCGGCGTGGGTAACCGGGGACCGGGCAATTAAAAGAAAGATCAGGAATCTATCTTAAAGGCAAAATTGCCTTGCGGAAACAAAAGTTTAGAGGAAATGCTCTAGAGGCCAGTTGGGTGCGCAATCAGGAAATGTTCTTCGATGCGACGGCGCGCAGGCAGAAACCCTGTATCGCACGGATCAAATCCGCTTCGTCGATGTCGGATTCGCGCCCGTCCTGCCAGGTGAGCGGCCCGACCAGTGCTTCGGCAATGACGCCGACCAGGGATGCGGCGGACACCGATGCGGACTGCGGCGGAAAGGCGCCGGTGGCGACGCCGTCCGCCACCAGCTGCCGGAAGATTTCGGCATAGGCCTGGCGATAGCGCAGGCGCTCGGCGTCGACCAGCGCGTCGACTGGTTCGGCGATCAGCGCATACGCCAGGCGGCGGCCGCGGATCGCGCGCGCGGCAAACTCTGCAATCGAGTCCAGCAGGCGGGCATCGGGTTCGCCGTCGGCCAGCGCAGTCTGCCTGACCACCTCCACTTCCTTTTCCGTGGCCATGCGGAAGACGACGGCGCACAACTGCGCCTTGGAGTCGAAATGCTTGTAGACCGCGCCGGTGGCAATCCCGGCCTGCTGGGCGACCGCCCCGATCGTCAGCGCGCCGAAACCGCCGTCGGATACCAGCTGCAGCGCGGCGTCGATGATCCGCTGGCGGATTGCTGCCTTGCGCGCTTCGGTCTTCTCGGTCGGGCGGTAAGCCATGGTTCAGCCTTTTTCGGAATGTCGCGGCGCAGTGTAACGGCGCGCAAGGAGTGCTGGCAAGCAACGGCTTGACAGGGGTTCGCTGGCATGTTGAACTGCACCTTAATGAAATGAATCGCAATTCAAAGTATTGTTCATTCTACACAGTTGGCGGCCCACGCCGTACCGCACGAGGAGACATCATGCTCGAGACCCGTTCCGAAAACCGCTATTTCGCCGACACCCACACGGTGGAAAACCAGCCGCAGCCGCTGCAGGACTACAACCTGTACCTGGAAGACCGCGCGTTGCGGGAAGCAGCCGCGCGCGAAGGCGCCGGCTGGGCGGAGGACAGCCTGCAGGCATTCGGCGCGCTGACCGGGTCGCAGGAAGTGATCGATCTCGGTTTCCAGGCGAACGAGAACAAGCCCGTGCTCCATACGCACGACCGCTACGGCCGGCGGGTGGACGAGGTGCGCTTCCATCCGGCCTACCACCGGCTGATGCAGATCTCGATCGAGCATGGATTGCACGCGTCGCACTGGACCGACCCGCGCGAGGGGGCGCATGTGGCGCGCGCGGCCAAGTTCTACATGCAAAGCCAGGTCGAGGCGGCGCACTGCTGCCCGATCACGATGACCTCCGCTGCGATTCCCGCACTGCGCATGCAGCCGGACCTGGCCGCCCTCTGGGAGCCGAAGATCCTCGCCCGCCACTACGACGGACGCAACGTGCCGGACAGCCAGAAGGAGGGCGTCACGATCGGCATGGCGATGACGGAAAAGCAGGGCGGCTCCGACGTGCGCGCCAACAGCACGCGCGCGATTCCGCTGGGCAGCGGCGGGCCGGGCCAGCCGTATGAACTGGTCGGCCACAAGTACTTCGTGTCGGCGCCGATGTGCGATGCCTTCCTGGTGCTGGCGCAGGCGCCGGGCGGCCTGTCCTGCTTCCTGCTGCCGCGCTGGCGGCCGGACGGCAGCAAGAACCCGCTGCAGATCCAGCGCCTGAAGAACAAGATGGGCAACGTGGCCAACGCCTCGTCCGAGACCGAGCTGCGCGGCGCGTTCGCCTGGATGGTCGGCGCCGAAGGACGCGGCGTGGCGACCATCCTGAAGATGGTGTCGATGACCCGTTTCGACTGCATGATCGGCTCCGCCGCCGGCATGCGCCAGGCAGCGGTCCAGGCGCTGCACCACTGCGCGCAGCGCGCCGCGTTCGGCAAGCTGCTGGCTCAGCAGCCGCTGATGCAGAACGTGCTGGCGGACCTGGTGCTGGAAAGCGAAGCGGCGCTGGCGATGACCATGCGTATTGCCGGCGCGCTCGACCGCAGCGAGCAGGACGAGTCGGAAAAGCTGCTGGTGCGCATCGGCACCGCGGTCGGCAAGTACTGGATCTGCAAGCGCACCCCGGGCCATGCGTACGAGGCGATGGAATGCATCGGCGGCAGCGGGGTGATGGAAGACAGCATCATGCCGCGGCTGTTCCGGGAATCGCCGGTGAATTCGATCTGGGAAGGCAGCGGCAACGTGCAGTGCCTGGACATGCTGCGCGCGATGCAGCGTGAACCGGGATCGGTGGAAACCTACATGGCCGAAGTGAAGCGCGCCGCCGGCGCCAACCGCCA
>NZ_DASPLS010000065.1:0-81904 GCF_035627455.1 Noviherbaspirillum sp. | reverse complement strand
GCGTGCTCGCCCGTTGAGCTGGTTGAGCGTTCGCTCGCTCTTCCAGAAATGGAAGGAGGTGCCGAGCGCGCGCTGCAGCCCGATGCGCACGTTTTCCAGCACCGTCAGGTGCGGAAATACCGCGGAAATCTGGAACGAGCGGATCACACCTCGGTGCGCGATCTGTTCCGGCGCCAGGGAGGTGATGTCGTCGCCTTTGTACAGGATCGTGCCTGCCGTCGGCGTCAGGAACTTCGTCAGCAGGTTGAAAAACGTCGTCTTCCCTGCCCCGTTGGGGCCGATCAATGCGTGGATGGAACCGCGCTTGACCTTGAAGTTCACGTCATTGACCGCGATGAATCCCTTGAAACCCTTGGTCAGGTTTCGCGTTTCGAGTATGACTTCGCTTGCCATCCGTTTTCTCCAGTATTGCTTTGCTTGCACTTTTCATCCGATGCAAGTGCGTGCATCCCGCTGCCCCGGCGCACCGGGGAGGCGACATAAGAACAGTAGAAACACCCTGCGCCGCGCGCGACCAGGTTCGCCGATCGCCGCGCGCGGCTCGGGTCCGGTAATCAGTCCGCGATCGTCAGGGTGTTGTTCGCGAACGTGATGGCGTTGGCCGCTGCCGGCGTGACGGCGATGTCTGGCACGTTGGCCCTGGTGATCGCCGGCGCCGCGCCGGGGCTGCCGCCGCGCGGCGTGGTGCGCACCACCTGGTTGCCGGGCAGTGCCGCGCCCGCCGTCAGGTGCGCCCACATCATGTCAAGTGCCTGGTTGAAGTAGTAATGCAGCGGGATCAACGCGGTGTCGTAGCCCGGGAACGTCAGGAAGGAATCGAAGTGGTTGGCGTTGGTGACTTCGATATAACGCGCATTCGGCCCGCCATTGTTCACCTGCAGCTTGCCGAAGTAGGCGCGCGCCGCATGGTTGACCGGGATTAGCGTATCGCTGCGGCCAGCCACGATCAGCGTCGGCCGGCTCCCCACGCTGCCGTTCAGCTGCACTTCCGAGATGCCTTGCTGCACGCGCCGGGACGCTGCCAGCACGTCACCGGTCAGCGCCGCGCCGGTGACCGGATCGGTACCGGTCACCAAGGCACGCTGGCACAGGGCGGCGTCCAGCGCGAAGTCGGCGAGATTGGTCGACGGCGATACCGCGAGACGGTCCAGCTTGGCGCCGCCGACGGAATCGTTATAGACGATGTTGACGCCGGCGGTCGGCGGCACGCCATTGCCGGTGCCGAACAGCGTTGCCTGCGGCGCGGCCTGCGCGGCCACATTGCCTGCGGCATCGGTATTGGCAAAGCTCAGGCCGCACAGGTTGTCCGTCACGCCGAAGCGGCCGAGCGTGTTGGTGTACGTCATCGCGATCGACGGCGTGGCGAAGCGGTAGTGCGTCGCGTGCAGGATATCCGTATCTGCCTCCCAGCCATAGGCGCGCAGCTTCGCCAATGCGTCGGCGGCGCGTTCCGCCGTGGTCGCGCCGGCGACCATGTTCTTCTGCGCGAGCGCGGTGCAGCGCGCCTCCGCATTGGCGGCCGGCAGCGAGGCCGCAAAAGCGCTGTTGGGCACCGCGAGCGCCGCGCACGGCTGGTAGATGTTGGCGTAGGTGAAGTAATCGGCGAGCGGCTTGCCGATCGTCGTCACCGTGTTGCTGCCGCGGCGGATAGTCAGGCCTGAGGTTGCCTTCGGCTGCGCCTGCGGCTCGGATACGACGATGGCATCAATCAGGCCGCCGTTATCCTGCTCGGCGGCCGCCAGCGCGGCGCCGCCCCCGTTGGACACGCTCGATGCGATCACCGTGGTATTGGACGGTACGAGGCTGCGTACCTTGACATTCGAATTGGCGATCGTGCTGCCATACTGCTCATTGAGCACATAGAACGCGAATTCGACCGCGCGCAGCGTATCCCGGCCCCAGTCCTTTTCCGGATTCTGCTGCGAGTGCGCATGCTTGTACGCGACGCGGTTCGGGAACAGCGCGTTATACGCGGTGCGCGCCGCTTCGCTGATATTGGCGCGGAAATGCGCGAGCTTGCCTGCGGCAGACGCATCGGCGGTCGTGCCATCGATCAGCGTCACCTTGTTCGATTGCAGGTCATGGAAACCGTTGCCGCTGCCCTTGTCGGTGTAGGCCACCGCGCAGCCGCGCTTGAGTCCCCATTCGCCGGAAGTGCCGATCGCGCCATAGATGCCGCGCGAGCCCGAAGAGGTGGCGGTAACGATGCAGGGCCTGGACGGACTGAACGTATCCGGGACCTGCACCATCAGCACCACGTTCTGCGCGCCGCTGCCATCGTCGGCATAGGCGATGTACTCCTTGCCGGCGATCTTGCCGGTCGCGCTCGGGGTAACGCCGCCGTTGGCGACCGTCGGGCCGTAAAGCGTGCCGTAGCCGCCGTTGGCGCTGGTATCGACCAGCGCGCGGTAGTTCTGGTGGATTGCCAGGCGGCGCAGTTCAGCCGCCGTCGGCGTCGCGCTGACCGCGGGCGCGGTCGCACTGGCCAGGCCGGCAGCGCCCAGGCCTGCGGTCAGCAGGTCGTCGCTATTGCCATCGTAGGTCTTGACGCTGATGCTGCCGGAGAGGAAGGCCGGCGTCGTGTTCGCCTGTCCGGCGCCAAGTACGGTGCTGCTGCCGCCTCCTCCACCGCCGCATCCGGCCAGCATGCCGGCGGTGATGATCGAAGTAAAACCGAATGTCCTGCGCATTGCCATGTCGTCTCGCTCCTTCAAGTCGGTCCGGCTGTCTTTACCGGCCCTGGTTGCTGTTATGGGGACTTCGTACTACACAACGGGAACCTGATTCTGTTAAAGCGTCATTCCTCCGCATACCTCGATGACGGCGCCATTGATGTAGCTGGCCTCGTCCGAAGCGAGGAAGGCAAAGGTATTCGCAATCTCTTCCGGCCGGCCAAGGCGGCCGAGCGGCACCCGCTCCTCGAGCGAGCGGATGACTTTCTCTGGCATGCTGGTGATGAGGCCGGTTTCAATGAATCCCGGGCAGACCGCGTTGACGCGGATGCCGTGCCTGCCCAGTTCGCGCGCCCAGGTCTTGGCCATGCCGATCACGCCGAACTTGCTTGCCGCATAGTTGGTCTGCCCGAAGTTGCCGTGGATGCCGACGATGGAGGAGGCATTGAGCACGACGCCGCCCTTCCTTTCAATCATGCTGTCGACCACCGCGCGGGTGCAGTTGTAGGTGCCTTTGAGATTGACGTCGATGACCCTGTCGAACTGTTCGTCGGTCATCTTCCGGAGCTGCGCGTCGGCGACGACGCCTGCGTTGTTGACCAGCACGTCGATCTGGCCGTAGGTGGCCAGCGCGCCGCGCACCATGGTGTCGACGGTATGGGGTTTGGTGACGTCGACCTTGAAGCCGATCGCGCTACCGCCCTGCAGCCGGATTTCGGCGACCGTCTCGGCAACGGCGTCATCAAGATCGCCGACGACCAGCTTCGCACCTTCCTTCGCAAACTTGTGCGCCGTGGCCTTGCCGATGCCGCGGCTGGCGCCGGTAATCAGCGCCACCTTGTTCGTGAGCCTCACGTTGTCTCCAAATCGTTGTTATGGCCTGAGAAGGCGAGCCCGGCGTGCGGACCGCGCCATCGCGGCGATAACAGGCTATGGCAATTGCCATGCCAACAACGCTAAATGCTTGATTTCGAAGGAATTGTGAGACAGACGCCGACAAGGCGGCGGGAGTTTGCCGCAGAAGACGCCGGTGAAAATGTACGGGAATTGGACACCTGTGGCTTATATCTTGATATGTGCTTGAAATATAATGGGATTTGGCCCATGTCCAGATTTCGGACAGGTGTCTATTATTCAGACAGAAGGTTGAATTCGTCGATCTTCTGGTACAGCGTCGCGCGCGAGATTCCGAGTATCCGCGCGGCCTGCGCCTTGTTGCCACGCGTATTCTCCAAGGCCGACCGGATCAGGCTTTTTTCAAGCTCGGCCACCGCCTCGGCGAGATGCCGGACGCCCGACCCGCCACTGCCTGTCACCGCGCTGTCATTCGGCGGGACGCCGGCGTCGACCGGCAGGATGGGCGCGAAATCCTCGGCAGTCAGACTGATGCTGTCAGTCAGCATGCCAGCCTGCTCGAGCGCATTGCGCAATTCGCGCACATTCCCCGGCCAGCGGTAAGACGCAAGAAACGCGCGCGCCGATGGCGTCAGTTCGCGTTGCGGCATGCCGGTGCGCGACGCGATCTGCTCAAGCAGATGCTCGCACAGTGCATCGAGGTCACCCAGCCGTTCGCGCAGCGGCGGCAGCACGATCGGCAGCACATTCAGGCGGTAATACAGGTCGGAGCGGAACTTGCCCTCGGCGACCAGCTGCTTCAGGTCATGACTGGTCGCGGCAATCACCCGCACGTCGACCTTGATGATGGTATTGGAGCCGAGCGGCTCGATCTCCTGCTCCTGCAGCACCCGCAGCAGTTTCGCTTGTACCTGCAGCGGCATGTCGCCCACCTCGTCAAGGAAGAGCGTGCCACCGTCGGCGATCTTGAACTTGCCGTCGCGCCCCTTGCGTTCGGCGCCGGTGTAGGCGCCGGGTGCGACGCCGAAGAACTCCGCTTCCAGCAGCGATTCCGGCACAGCAGCGATATTGATCCCGACGAAGGGTTTCCCCGCACGCCCCGAAGCAGCATGGATGCCGTGCGCAAGCAATTCCTTGCCGCTGCCGGTCTCGCCCAGCAGCAGGACTGTGGTGTCGAGCTGTGCCGCGCGGCGCGCGCGATGCTTGAGTTCGAGCGATACCGGACTGACGCCGATGAAACTCGAGATGGAATACTTGGTGTGGCGCAGTTGCGCGAGTTCCTTCTTGGTATTGGCGAGCGCCCACTGCAGTTCCGCAAACTTGGACACCAGCGGCTTGAGCCGCTGCAGCCGATCGTAAAGTGCGAAGCCGAGTGCGCCGATCACCTTGCCCGATTCGTCCTTGAGCGGAATCCGCATCACCACCAGCGGCTGGTCGCGGATCATCATGATGTCGAGCAGAATCGGCTTGCCGGTCTGCACCACCTCCCGCATGCGGCTGTTCGGGATGATTTCCTCGACCGGCTTGCCAAGTGCGTCCAGTGGGCTCTTGAGACCGAGGAAGGCGACGTACTTGTCGTTGATCCACGCAATGCGGCCATCCTCGTCGACGGCCAACGTTCCCTCGCAGGAATCGTCGAACAAGTCCAGCAGGGATTGCATCCCCACCCGCAGGATGCTGTCCACGTCCCAGGAAGGGGCAACAGACGTTTTCATATCCTCTCCATCGAAGCGCCGCCGAGGCTCGGACGATTATAGATGCTCTTTTGAAACTTTGCGCGACACCGCCTGGCATGATCCCGGCAGCCGAACAGCATCACTATTCCCATTGCAAAAATAAAAGCATCCGGCAGAACGTATCCGCCGCTCCCCCCTCTATCAATGAGGGCCGCTGCGAGACGATGTGCGGAGAATGCCTTGCGCGGCGCGCCACCGTAGCGCAATGAGGAGGCATTTCATGGGCGAGCATCTGGTTCAGTTCTACGACAACGAGAACCACCTGGTTGACGAGATATGGCGGTTCATCAATCCCTGCCTGCGGCTAGGAGAAACCGCGCTTGTGATTGCGTCCCGGGAGAGGCTTGCGGACATCGAGATGAAGTACGCGCCGAGTCGACTCACGGAGATCGGCGTGCCGCATCACGCCAGCCCCTATATTGCGCTCGACGCCGAGCTGACCCTGACGTCGATCATGAAGAACGGCTGGCCGGACGAGGCGCAATTCAACGCGGTAATCGGCGACCTGATGCGCAGCGCCACACGGGAAGGACAACGGCATGTGCGCGCCTACGGCGAAATGGTCGCGCTGCTATGTGCGGACGGGCAGCGCGATGCGGCGATCCGGCTCGAACAGCTATGGAACAGCCTCGGCGAGCGTTTTCCATTCTCGTTGCTGTGCGGCTACCCGATGCACGCATTCTCCGACGCCCGCCACAGCGACGCCTTCGCTGCGGTGTGCGGTGCCCACACGCATGTACGTCCTGCCGAAAACGGCCTCGCGCCGGACAAGCACGACGAGCAGAATCGCGTGATCGCGATGCTCCAGCAAAAAGCGCATGCACTCGAATCCGAAGTCGCACGCTGCAAGGCGATCGAACATTCTCTGCATCAACGGGAGAAGGAGCTCTCGGATTTCCTGGAAAACGCGGTGGAGGGCATGCACCGCGTGGGACCGGACGGCATCATTCTCTGGGCTAACAAGGCCGAGCTCGGCCTGCTCGGCTATGCGTACGAAGAATATGTCGGGCGGCATATCGCCGAGTTCCATGCCGACCGCCACGTGATCGACAACATCATCGAGAAACTGCGCGCCGGCGAAGCGCTGTACGACTACCCGGCGCGCATGCGTTGCCGCGACGGATCGATCAAGCATGTGCTGATCCATTCGAACGCACGGGTGGCGGAGGGCGAATTCATTTCCACGCGCTGCCTGATGCGGGATGTAACCGAACGCGTGCGCCTCGAGCAGGAACTCAACAAGCGGCTCGCACAGCTGGCCGACATGGACCGGCGCAAGGACGAATTCCTCGCGATGCTCGGCCACGAGTTGCGCAATCCGCTCGCGCCGATCATGAACTCGCTTGAGCTGATGCGCATGCACGGCGACGCCCCTGCCCTTGTCGCGCGCCATCGCGACACGATCGCCCGACAGGTTGCGCTCATGACGCGACTGGTGGACGATCTTCTCGACGTATCGCGAATTACACGCGGCAAGATCGAACTGAAGATGGAAACGATCGCGCTCGATCAAGTCATCGAGCGTGCGGTGGAGATCGTGCGTCCGCTGATCGATGAGCGCAACCATCGCCTCGACATCAGGTTGCCGGCGCCGCCCGTTCCCCTGAGAGGCGATACCGCGAGACTCGCGCAGGTCCTCGCCAACCTGCTGCACAACGCGGCCAAGTACACCGATCCGGGCGGATGCATCGTCGTCGACGCCGGGCAACAGGATGGCAAACGCATCGCCATCCGCGTTCGGGACAACGGCATCGGACTGGAGCAGGCACTGCAGGATAAGATTTTCGACCTGTTCGTGCAGGATGCGGCCTCGCTCAATCGCGCGCGCGGCGGGTTGGGACTGGGTTTGACGCTCGTGCGCAGCCTCGTTCGGATGCATGGCGGCGAGGTACGGGTGGAAAGCGAAGGCCCGGGCCGCGGCAGCGTGTTTACGGTGACCCTGCCTCTCGAGCCGGCCGCAAGCGCGGCACCGGAAGATGGGGGAACCGAGCAGCCGTTGAAGGCGCAGCAAGCTCCGCCAAAGACGGTACTGATCGTCGACGACAACGTCGACGCGGGCGAATCGCTCGGCGAGTTCCTGAAGGCCGCCGGTCACCATGTTCATGTCGCAACCAATGGGAAGAGCGCGCTCCTGGCTGCGGCACGGCTGCAACCTGATGTGGTGATTCTTGACATCGGCCTGCCCGACCTGGACGGCTACCAGGTCGCCCAGCGCCTGCGGTCGGAAATCGGCCTGACCTCGGCGCTGCTGCTTGCCGTCACTGGTTATGCGCAGGAGCGCGACCGGGTCACTGCCCGTCATGCCGGCTTCGACCACCATTTTGCAAAGCCCCTCGACATTCGCCGGCTCGAACAGCTACTTTGCGTGCCGGATGGCGCGTCGCCCGGGATACGGTGACAAAAAAAAACCGCCATTGGCGGTTTCGCTGCAGGGGCGCCGGGACCGGCTGCCTAGCGCTTCAAAAGATTGAGAATTTCGGACAGTTCGTTGCGGATCGCAGCGGTGTTCATTTCGAGAGGCGGCAAGCCCGCGCCGAGATCATCCTCGGAGTTGCCGTTGGCGCTGCCGTTGGCCATGCGGCTGTCGAGCTTGTTGCGCGCGCCGCTGATGGTAAAGCCCTGCTCGTACAGCAGTTCCCGGATACGCCGGATCAGCAGGACTTCATGATGCTGGTAATAGCGCCGGTTACCGCGCCGCTTCACCGGCTTGAGCTGCGTGAATTCCTGCTCCCAGTAGCGCAGAACATGCGGTTTGACGCCGCACAGCTCGCTTACCTCGCCGATCGTGAAATAGCGCTTCGCCGGAATCGGCGGCAATACGACAGCGTCGGATTTGTTGGAGCGCTCGGTCATGGGTCAGTGGATGGCGTCAGGCGAGGCGGGCGAGCGGCTTGGCTCTTGCAGATTCGACCATGCTTTTCAGCTTCTGGCTTGCATGGAAGGTCACCACGCGGCGTGCGGTGATCGGGATTTCCTCGCCGGTCTTCGGATTGCGGCCGGGACGCTGCGGCTTGTCGCGCAGCTGGAAATTGCCGAAGCCGGACAGCTTGACCGACTCGCCGCGTTCCAGCGCGTTGCGGATCTCGTCGAAGAAAGTTTCGACCATATCCTTCGCTTCGCGCTTGTTGAGCCCTACCTGCTCGAACAGAAGTTCGGCCAGCTCCGCCTTGGTCAGCGTCGGCAGCTCCTTCTCGGCCTGGGTGCGAGCCTGGGACTCCTGCACGGCACGATTGAGGTCGGCGGCCAAAACGGATTGAAGTTCGGCGGAATTCACTTCATTCATAGTAGTTATCGCTGCCCTGACGTCGTTTTCTACTTTCATGCACGCAGTCTGGCGCCATGGCTATTCTCGACCGACGCGATGAAAGCGGTCATTGCGGCGTCCACTTTGTCGTCCTGCAGGGTAGTTTGAGTATCTTGCAAGGTAAACCGGAAAGCAAGACTTTTTTCGTCATTTTCCAACCCCTTGCCGCGATATTCATCAAACAAAACAATGGCTTGCATGATAGCACAGGCCGGGTTCGATTTCCTCTCGGAAATGAAGGTATCGATAAGTTCCTGAGCCGCAACCGACTGTTTCACAACAACCGCGATGTCGCGGGTAACCGCAGGGAATTTCGAGATTTCCTGGTAAGCCGGCAAGTCGCGCGTTTGCAGTGCAGTGGCTTCGACCTCGAACACCACCGGGGCCAGCGGCAGGTCATACTTCTGCTGCCAGCGCGGATGCAATTCGCCGATGAAGCCGACCACGCGGCCATCCATCAGGACTTGTGCGGAGCGCCCGGGATGCAGCGCCGGATGTTCCGCTTTCACGAAACGCAGTGACTTGGGTGCGAAGAGCGCTTCCAGATCGGCCTTCACGTCGAAATAATCCACGTTGCGGGCCGGCAGGCCCCACTGCTCTTCCGCGACCTGCCCATAGGCAATGGCGGCGATATGTTTCGGCTGGTCGTAACCGGCCACGGTCAGCGGTCCGTCCTGGGTGGCGGCATCGCGCAGATAGACGGCGCCGACCTCGAACACGCGAACCCGGTTGATCTTGCGGTTCAGGTTGTAGCGCACGTTCGCCACCAGGCTGCCCAGCAGCGTCGAACGCATCACGCTCATCTGGCTCGCGATCGGATTCTGCAGCCGGATCGGATTCGTGTTGTTGGCAAAGTCCGTTTCCCAGGTTTCCTCGACAAAGCTGAAGTTGACCACTTCCTGGTAGTCGAGGTCGGCCAGCTGGCGGCGCACCGCGAACAGCGAACGGGTGTTTTCGGGCGCAATGCGCATCATGTTCGGCGCAACGGGCGGCTGTGCCGGAATGTTTTCGAAGCCGTAGACGCGTGCGATTTCCTCGATCAGGTCTTCCTCGATCTCGATATCGAAGCGGTACGATGGCGGCGTGACGGTGAATGTGCCCGCTTCCTGCGTGAAGTCGAGGCCGAGACGGCGGAAAATGTCGGCGATCTGCTCGTCCGAGACCGGCACGCCGATCACCTTGGCCGCGCGCGCGGTGCGCACGGAGACCGGCTTGCGCTGCGGCAGGTTCACCACATGGTCGTCCACCGGGCCGACCACGGTATCCTTGCCGCCGCAGATTTCCACGATGAGCGAGGTGATGCGCTCGATATGCTCCACCGTCGTCGCATAGTCGACGCCGCGCTCGAAGCGGTGCGCCGCATCGGTCGAGAAGTTGTAGCGGCGGGCGCGACCCTGGATGGACTGCGGCCACCAGAATGCCGCCTCGAGGTAGATGTTGGTGGTGTCGAGCGACACGGCGGTGGAATCGCCGCCCATGATGCCGGCGAGCGATTCAATTTCCTTGTCGTCGGCGATCACGCCCACCCAGTTGTCGAGTTCAATGGTATTGCCATTCAGGAGCTTGAGCGATTCCCCCGGGCGCCCCCAGCGCACATCGAGGCCGCCATGGATCTTGTCGAGGTCGAACACATGGCTCGGGCGGCCGAGTTCGAGCATCACGTAGTTGGAGATGTCGACCAGCGCCGAGATCGGGCGCTGTCCGCTGCGCTCCAGTCGGCGCTTCATCCAGTCCGGCGTCTGCGCATGCGCATTCAGGTTGCGGATCACGCGGCCCGAAAAACGGCCGCAGAGGTCGGGCGCGGAAATCTTTACCGGCAGCTTCTCGTCGGTATTGACCGTCACGGTCTTGAAGCCCGGCGCCTTGAGGGGCGTGCCGGTCAGCGCCGATACTTCGCGCGCGACACCGAGCACCGACAGGCAGTCCGCCTTGTTCGGAGTCAGCTTGATGGTGAACTTGAGGTCGTTGAGCTGGTAGTAGTCGCGGAAATTCTGGCCGACCGGCGCGTCGTCGGGCAGCTCGAGCAGTCCGCCATGGTCCTCGGAGAGCTTCAGTTCACGCGCCGAGCACAGCATCCCCTGCGATTCGACGCCGCGCAACTTGCCGATCTTGATTTCGAAGGGCTTGCCGTCTTCTCCCGGCGGCAGCTTGGCGCCGGCCATTGCGCACGGCACCTTCATGCCTGGACGCACATTCGGCGCGCCGCAGACGATGTTGAGCAGCGTGCCGGTGCCTGCATCCACCTGGCAGACGTTGAGCCGGTCGGCATTCGGGTGCTTTGCCACTTCGACGACCTTGGCGACGACCACATGGCAGAACGGCGGTGCCACCGGCTCCACCTCTTCCACTTCCAGACCGGACATGGTCAGCAAATGCGACAGCTCGTCCGATGTCATCTTCGGATCAACCAGGGTACGCAGCCAGCTCTCGGAGAATTGCATAGTCAGAACCTTCAGAAAACGTTTTCCCCGCTTCTACAGCGGGTGTCGGGCGCAGCGTGGGCATCGTCGTGCGGCGCCCCGTGTATTTTTTCAGTTGAACTGCTTCAGGAAACGCAGGTCGCCTTCGTAGAAAAGGCGCAGGTCGTTGATCCCGTAGCGCAGCATTGTCAGGCGCTCCAGGCCGGAGCCGAACGCAAAGCCGATGTAACGCTCCGGGTCCAGTCCGAAGTTGCGCACCACGGTCGGATGCACCTGGCCGGAGCCGGACACCTCGAGCCAGCGGCCCTTGAGCGGCCCGCTGCCGAACGCGATGTCGATCTCGGCGGACGGCTCGGTAAACGGGAAGTAAGAGGGACGGAAGCGCACCTGCAGGTCATCGGTTTCGAAGAAGGCCTGCACGAAATTCAGGTAGACGCCCTTCAGGTCGGCAAAGCTGATGTCTTCGGCGATCCACAAGCCTTCGACCTGGTGGAACATCGGCGAATGGGTCGCATCGCTGTCGACGCGGTAGGTGCGCCCCGGCGCGATCACCTTGATCGGCGGCTTGTGCATGCGGGCATAGCGCACCTGCATCGGGCTGGTGTGGGTGCGCAGCAGCAGCGGCTTGCCCTGCGTGTCGTTGCCTTCGATGTAGAAGGTATCCTGCATCGAACGCGCCGGATGGTTTTCCGGGCTGTTCAATGCGGTGAAATTGGTCCAGTCGGTTTCGATTTCAGGACCGTCGGCGACGTCGAAGCCGATCGAGCGGAAAATTTCTTCCACGCGCTCCCAGGTCCGCATCACAGGATGGATGCCGCCCTTGCCGCGGCCGCGGCCGGGCAGCGTGACATCGATCGCTTCGGCATTCAGCCGCGCCTGCATCTGCGCATTGGCCAGCGCGTCACGGCGCGCATTCAGTGCGGCTTCGATCTTTTCCTTGGCGGCGTTGATCACGGCACCCTGGGTCTTGCGCTCCTCCGGCGCCAGCTTGCCCAGGCCCTTCATCTGTTCGGTAATCTGTCCTGTCTTGCCGAGGTATTTGGCTTTCGCGTTCTCCAGCGCGGCGGCGTCTGCCGCCTCTGCAAAATCGGCCTGCGCCTGGACGACGATTTGTTCTAGGGAGTTCATGCGGCTTTTTCGCCCGAAAAAATAGATCGAAAAGATGGATCCGGAAACGCTGATCCCGGGAGCGGCTGCCTTGATGCCTAGCAGGCGCTCAAAATGAAACGGGGCACAGGTGTGCCACCTCTGCCCCGCTCAATGCGGCGCCGCCTCGCAGCGGCGCCTACGTACACAACACTCAAGCAGCGATGTTGGCCTTCACCTGGTTGACAATCGCGGCAAATGCCGGCTTGTCCATCACAGCCATGTCTGCCAGGACCTTGCGGTCGAGGCCGATGTTGGCTTTCTTGAGGCCGTTCATGAACACGCTGTAGGTCACGCCATGCTCGCGCGTGGCGGCATTGATACGGGTGATCCACAGGGCGCGGAATACGCGCTTCTTGTTGCGGCGATCGCGGTAGGCGTACTGGCCTGCGCGCATGACCGCCTGCTTGGCGATGCGGTATACGGTACTGCGACGACCACGATAGCCTTTGGCCTGGTCGAGGACTTTCTTATGACGGGCCCGCGCTGTGACCCCACGTTTTACTCGAGGCATATTTGCTCCTTATGTGAGGTTAGGCGAACGGCATCATCGCGCGGATGGAATCCATGTTTGTCTCATGGACGTCCACTGCGCCGCGCAGCTGGCGCTTGGTCTTGGTGGTTTTCTTGGTGAGGATGTGGCGCTTGAAGGCTTGACCGCGCTTGACGGTACCGCCCGGACGCACGCGGAAGCGCTTCTTCGCGCTGCTCTTCGTCTTCATCTTAGGCATGACAAGTTCTGTCCTTTCGGACAGCTCCATTTTTAACATGATTGCAGGTGGCAACACTTCGTTGCTCTTGGATGCCTGCTTTCACTTGTTGGGCGGCGAAATCGGGTCCGCCGCCATTTGCACCGGTTGTTCGCTTGACGGAACAACCAATGAAATCCTTATTTCTTCTTCTTGGGCGCCAGCACCATCACCATCTGGCGGCCCTCCATCTTCGGAAACTGCTCGACCTGGCCGTACGGCTCCAGGTCCGCCTTCAATCGCTCCAGCATGCGCATCCCGATGTCCTGGTGCGCCATTTCACGGCCACGGAAGCGCAACGTGATCTTGGTCTTGTCGCCTTCTTCCAGAAACTTCACCAGGTTGCGCAGCTTGATGTTGTAATCGCCATCGTCGGTCCCCGGCCGGAACTTGATTTCCTTGACCTGGATGACCTTCTGCTTCAGCTTCGCTTCGTGAGCCTTCTTCTGCTCCTGATACTTGAACTTGCCATAGTCCATCAGGCGACAGACGGGCGGATTCGCATTCGGTGCGATTTCCACCAGATCCACATTTGCTGCTTCCGCCAGGCGGAAGGCTTCGGCCAGACTCACGATGCCCAACGGCTCGTTATCGACCCCACTGAGACGCAGTTCCGGCGCATTGATTTCGCCGTTGATGCGATGCGACTTGTCCGTAGCTATTGCAGTTTCCTTTAAAAATCAAATAATTAAGCCGTGCTCTGGCGCCGGGAAATTCCCTCTCAGGCTTTGGTGTCGGCCTCATGCCTGAGTCGATCCACCAATGCGTCGACGGGCATCACACCCAGGTCGACGTTGCCCCGCGCACGCACGGCCACTGTTTTCGCATCCCGCTCCTTGTCGCCGATCACGACGATATAAGGCAGCTTCTGAATCGAATGCTCGCGTATTTTATAGGTTATTTTCTCGTTACGCAAATCGACATGCACCCTAAACCCTTGTTTTTTCAGGTTTTGTGCAACTTCTTGAGCGTAATCAGCCTGGGCATCGGAGATATTGAGCACGGCGATCTGCACCGGTGCCAGCCACAGCGGCAACGCGCCGGCGTGGTTTTCGATCAGGATACCGACGAAGCGCTCCAGCGAACCGACGATTGCCCGGTGCAACATGACCGGCACCTTGCGGGTATTGTCTTCCGCGACATACTCGGACCCGAGGCGGCCCGGCATCGAGAAATCGACCTGCATCGTGCCGACCTGCCACGGGCGGCCAAGCGAATCCTTCAGGTGATATTCGATCTTCGGCCCGTAGAACGCGCCCTCACCCGGCAACTCCGTCCAGCTGACGCCGCATGCCTCGAGCGCCGCGCGCAGCGTGTGCTCCGCGCGGTCCCAGGTTTCGTCCGAGCCGATGCGGGAATCCGGACGCAGCGCGATCTTGATCGAAATGTCGGAGAAGCCGAAGTCCTTGTACACCTGCATCGCCTGCCGGTGGAAGGCGGTGACCTCGCCCTCGATCTGCTCTTCGGTGCAGAAAATGTGGCCGTCGTCCTGCGTGAAGCCGCGCACCCGCATCAGCCCATGCAGCGCACCCGATGATTCGTTGCGGTGGCACTGGCCGAACTCGCCGAAACGCAGCGGCAGGTCGCGGTAGCTGCGCAGGCCGGAGTTGTAGATCTGCACATGGCCCGGGCAATTCATCGGCTTGAGCGCATAGCTGCGGTTCTCGGACTCGGTCACGAACATGTTTTCGCGATAGTTGTCCCAGTGCCCGGTCTTTTCCCACAGAGCGCGGTCAAGGATTTGCGGCGCCTTGACTTCCTGGTAGCCGTTCTCCTGGTAGACGCGGCGCATGTACTGTTCGACCTGTTGCCAGATCGTCCAGCCCTTCGGGTGCCAGAAGATCAGGCCGGGCGCCTCGTCCTGGAAATGGAACAGGTCGAGCGCCTTGCCCAGCTTGCGGTGGTCGCGCTTCTCGGCCTCTTCCAGCATGTGCAGGTAGGCCTCCTGCTCTTCCTTCCTTGCCCAGGCGGTGCCGTACACGCGCTGCAGCATTTCGTTCTTCGAGTCGCCACGCCAGTAGGCGCCGGCCAGCTTCATCAGCTTGAACGCCTTCAGCTTGCCGGTGGACGGCACGTGCGGACCGCGGCACAGATCGGTGAATTTGCCTTTGGAATAGAGCGACACGTCTTCGCCCTGCGGGATCGATTCGATGATCTCGGCCTTGTATGCTTCGCCGATCGACTTGAAGTAGGCGACCGCCTCGTCGCGCGGCAGCACCTTGCGGGTGACCGGCTCATCCTTCTTCGCCAGCTCTGCCATCTTCTTCTCGATCGCCTGCAGGTCTTCGGGCGTAAACGGGCGCTTGTAGGAGAAGTCGTAGTAGAAGCCGTTCTCGATTACCGGACCGATGGTGACCTGCGCATCCGGAAACAGCTCCTTCACCGCGTACGCAAGCAGGTGCGCGGTCGAATGGCGAATCACATCCAGTCCTTCCGGGTCCTTGTCGGTGACGATTGCCAGGTCGGCATCACGCTCGATCAGGAAGGACGTGTCGACCAGCTTGCCATCCACCTTGCCCGCCAGTGCCGCCTTGGCGAGACCGGTGCCGATACTGGCGGCGACCTGCGCGACTGTGACCGGCGCGTCGAATTGGCGTTGGGAACCATCTGGGAGTCGGACTGCTACCATTTTGCTCTCCTTGTCAGCGCAATGTTGTGACTGACGCTAGATCAAGTATTAAAAACTGCGGACGAAAAAAAACGCGGACTAGCCGCGTTTTTTCGATTTACAGAGACGAAAAAGACCCCGACTAGCGCCGTACTAATACCTCTGCGGTGTTAGTTCGCGGTGTCATAACCGGGACTGCCTTTCTCGCTCTTACAGTGTGTTGTTCGTTGGTAGGCTCGATTGGACTCGAACCAACGACCCCTACCATGTCAAGGTAGTGCTCTAACCAGCTGAGCTACGAGCCTAAAGAAGCGAAATTATAGCGGCAATTTTTCAGTTGCGCTAGTACTTGTTGCTCATCACTTTCCTGAACCATCCGAGTCCTTCGGAGGTGCCCGCTTTCGGCCGGTACTCGCAGCCCACCCAGCCGTCGTAACCGAGTTCGTCCATCAGGCCGAACAGATAGGGGTAATGCAGCTCCCCGGTATCCGGCTCGTTCCTTTCGGGAACGCCGGCGATCTGCATGTGCCCGATGCCGGCAATGTCACGCCGCATCGTCATCGCGACGTCGCCCTCGACGATCTGGCAATGATAGAGGTCGAACTGCACCTTCAGGTTCGGCGCGCCCACCTCGCGGCAGATCGCGTGCGCTTCTTCCTGCGTGTTCAGCAGATAGCCGGGCATGTCGCGCGTATTGATCGGCTCGATCAGGACGGTGACGCCGTGAGCGGCCGCCTGCTGAGCGGCGTACGCAAGATTGTGGAGATACACCTCGAGGTGGCGCCCGCGATCCTGCCCGTACTGGAGCAATCCCGCCATCACATGCAGGCGCGTGTTGCCGAGCACCTGCGCGTAGCCGAGCGCCCTTTCGATGCTGCGCTTGAACTCCTCCTCCCGCCCCGGCAGCGATGCGATGCCGCGCTCGCCTGCAGCCCAGTCGCCCGGCGGGCAATTGAACAAGACCTGCGTCAGTTCGCTGTCGCGCAGCCTTGCCTTGATTTCGCCGGCAATGAAACCGTACGGAAAAAGGAACTCGACCGCGGTAAAGCCATCCCTTGCAGCAGCGGCGAAACGATCGAGAAATTCGTACTCGTTGTACATCAGGCTCAGGTTGGCGGCAAATTTCGGCATGGCGGGTTCCGGATAATGAAGCGGGGCGATGACGGCGATCGAATATGCGATTGACAACGGATGCTGTACACTCGGCAATAATTCGCCCCCCCTCCGGCAAGATCTTAGCAAAACCTCATATCCGACGGTCAGTCCCGGTCGCCTCGCACATCATGCCCAGCAAGCATCGTCCCGCCTCCGCAACTCACCTGCACGCGCACCGTGCGGGCGACTCCGCTCATCAGCACGTTGCCGAAGGCCGCAAGCCGACCGTACTGGCATTGTCCGTGCTGTTGACGCTGAGCTTTGCGGCAATCGAGGTGATCGCTGGATTCTGGTCGAACTCGCTGGCGCTGATTTCCGACGCCGGCCACATGGTGACCGACAGCACTGCGCTCGGCCTCGCGCTGCTGGCACAGTACATCGCCACGCGGCCGCCGTCGCCGAAGCATTCATTCGGATTCGGCCGGGCGGAAGCCCTGGCCGCATTCATGAACGGCCTCGCGATGCTGGCAGTGGTGGCGTGGATCGTGATCGAAGCCGCACAGCGCTTCTCCAATCCCGAGCCGGTGCAGGGCAAGACGGTCTTCACCGTGGCCCTGATCGGCCTGGTCGTCAATATCATTGTCGCCTGGCTGCTGTCGCGCGACCAGAAAAGCGTGAACACCCGCGCAGCGCTGGTGCATGTATTCGGCGACATGCTCGGCTCGGTAGCGGCGCTGGCGGCCGGCGCGGTCATCTATTTCACCGGCTGGCTGGCCATCGATCCGCTGCTGTCTCTGCTGGTGTCCCTGCTGATCCTGAAGTCCACCATTGCGGTGCTGCGCGATTCCTACCACGTGCTGATGGAAGGCGTGCCGCACGACATCGACTATATCCAGGTAGGCACCGACATCGCGTCCATCGAAGGCGTGCTGTCCGTGCATGACCTGCACGTATGGGAAATGTCGGCGGGCCATCCGGCACTGATCGGCCACCTCGAAATCGGCGACCTGCAGCAATGGCCTGCCGTCCTGCGCGACATCAAGGCCATGCTGCAAGCCAAGCACGGCATCGACCATGTGACGCTGCAGGCGGAGCTGCCGGGCATGGTGGAAGAGCGCTAGCAGGCCCTACTGGCGCTGCACGTCGAGCACGCCGCTCACCTCGCGGATCACGCCCAGCGCCTTCTGCAATTGCGACGTGGATGAAATCTCGGCGGTAAACGACATGCGCGCCTGCCCCTTTGCGCTTTGCGTACTGACGCCGATCACATTGATCTTCTCGCGCGAAAAGACTTCGGTGATGTCGCGCAACAGGCCCTGGCGGTCATTGGCGAAAATGAAAATATCGACCGGGTAGACCGTGTCCCTGCCCGGCTCGCCCCAGGTCGTCTGGATCACGCGCTCCAGCGCCTTCATGCGCATCTGCGCCAGGTTCTTGCAGTTGGCTCGATGGATGGACACGCCCTTGCCACGCGTGATGAAACCGACGATCTCGTCCGGCGGCGCCGGCTTGCAGCAGCGCGCCAGCTGGGTCAGCAATCCTTCCGTCCCGACGACCAGCACGCCCGAACTGGCGCCCTGTGAAATGCTCGATGCGCGGCTCTTGTTGGTGATGACCGTTTCTTCCGCCGGTCTGGCGGCATGCTTGTGCACGGCATCGGCATGCAGTACCAGTTCGATGCTGCGCAGGCCGAACTCTTCCTTGCCCACCGCGAGGAAAAGCTCGTCAACCTTCGGAAAACCGAGCTTGTGCGCGAGTTCATCGAGGCTGACCGCGGTCTTGCCTTCGCGCTGCAGGGTCTTCTCCACCATGCTGCGGCCGCGCGCAAGGGTCTCCTCTTGCTCGATCGCATTGAACCAGGCCCGCACCTTGGCGCGGGTGCGCGGGCTGTTGACATACCCCGGCCCCAGCCAGTCGCGCGACGGGCCGGCATTGGCCGCGCTGCGCCCGGCAGTGATGATTTCCACCGTCTGCCCGTTTTTCAATGGCGTGTTCAGCGGCACCATCACGCCATCCACGCGGGCGCCGCGGCAGCGGTGGCCGAGCTCGGTGTGCAGGTGATACGCAAAGTCGATCGGCGTCGCGCCATTGGGCAGTTCGATCACCCTTGCCTGCGGCGTCAGCACATAGATGCGGTCATCGAGTGCGGCGTCCTTGAGCTTCTGCACCCACTCGCGCTGCATGTCTTCCTGGCCGACGACGGCGTCCGCGACTTCGCTCTTCCAGGCCAGCAGCTGCCGCAGCCAGGCGATCTTCTCATCGTACTTCTGTGCCGAGAAACTGGAGCCGCCGGTTTCCTTGTAGCGCCAGTGGGCGGCAACGCCATACTCGGCGAAGCGATGCATCTCGTGCGTGCGGATCTGCACCTCGAGCGCCCGGCCGTCCTCGGCGATCACCACGGTGTGCAGCGACTGGTAGCCGTTCGGCTTGGGCCGGGAAATGTAATCGTCGAATTCTTCCGGAATCGGCGTCCAGATGTTGTGCACCATGCCGAGCACGGCGTAGCAGGCGCGCAGGTCGTCAACGATCACGCGGAAGGCGCGCACGTCATACAACTTCGAAAAATCGAGCGCCTTGCCGCGCATCTTGTTCCAGATGCTGTAGATGTGCTTCGGCCGCCCCGACACGTCGGCCTTGATGCCGGTGGCGGCGAGTTCGGCCTTCAGGCGCGCGATCGCCGCTTCGACGAAGCTTTCCCGCTCCAGCCGTTTTTCCTCGAGCATCCTTGCGATGCGCTTGTAGGTGTCGGGCTCGAGGAAGCGGAAGGCAAGGTCTTCCAGCTCCCACTTCAACTGCCACACGCCAAGGCGGTTGGCCAGGGGCGCGTACAGGTCCAGCGTTTCGCGCGCGTACTGGTGCGTCCGCTCGTTCTCCAGCTTGAGCTCGGCGAAATAACGCAGCGTCGTCACGCGCGATGACAGGCGCACGAGAACGGCCCGCATGTCGCTGGCCATTGCCAGCAGCATCTTGCGCAGCGTCTCCAGCTGCTCCGCCGCCTGCTGCGATGCGTTCTTGCCGCGTCCCACTTCCTGGTAGCCGAAGGTCTGCTCGTGCAGGCGCATCAACTGGCGTATGCCGCCGACCAGGTCGGCGATATCGGCGCCGAAACGCGCCTCGATGCCTTCCGCAGCCTTGGGATCGATCGCCGGCAGCTCGAACAACAGGCCGGCGATGCGGGAGTCTGCATCGCTGTTGAGCAGCGACAGCGTCAGCGCGGTTCCCTGCGCAAACGCGAAGGTATCCTGTCCGGTGGGCACCGCCTTGCCGCGGTAGATCGGTTCGACGAACGCCAGCGCATCGAGCACGCGCGCGCTGTCTTCCGCCGTCAGCCCGGCCGACAGATGCA
The DNA here is from genome assembly GCF_035627455.1 of Noviherbaspirillum sp. Lineage (GTDB taxonomy): Bacteria > Pseudomonadota > Gammaproteobacteria > Burkholderiales > Burkholderiaceae_D > Noviherbaspirillum. The sequence goes on along the minus strand of NZ_DASPLS010000065.1, from coordinate 61,973 downwards.
CATGCGCCTCGCTGGGCGTTGCGACGATGGAAACCATGAGGATTATTTCTGTGCGGCGGTGACGACCATTTCGACCAGCCATTCAGGCTTGGCGAGCTTGGCTTCGACGGTAGCGCGCGGCGGGGAATTGCCGTCGGCGACCCATTCGTTCCAGACTGCGTTCATCTCGGCGAAATCCTTCATGTCGGCGATGTAGATCTGGCACATCAGGATGCGCGACTTGTCGCTGCCTGCTTCGGCCAGCAGGCGGTCGATGTGGCCGAGCACTTCGCGCGTCTGGCCTTCAATGTTCTGCGTCAGGTCTTCGGCGATCTGGCCGGCGAGATACACTGTCCCATTGTGGATTGCCACCTCCGACAGAGTTTTTCCGACGTGCAAGCGTTTGATTTCCATAGTGTTCGATTCTTTCCTTTTATGCGAGCAGGAAGTCCCTGGCGACGGCAATCTGGTCCGCGCGCTGGAAGGTCGGCGCATGGCCGACACCAGGGATCTCCACCAGCCTGGCCTTCGGCCCGCGTTCGGTCATCGCCTTCGCCACCTCCGGTGTCAGCAGGTCCGACTCCGCCCCGCGCACCAGCAGCGTCGGGCAGGCGATCGCATCGTACGCCATCCAGGACATTGCCTCGGACTGCCGGACCTGCTCCGGTGTGAGCGCCTTGATCGGCACTGCCAGACCCGGGTCGTAGTGCAGGATCCACTGGCCGTCGGTGTCCTGCTTCAGCACGTCGGCGGCGAGCTTGCGCCACTCCTCGTCCGAATGCGGACCGAACGGCAGCGAAATATCGCGGATGTAGCGGTGCGCTTCCTCGAAGCTTGCAAAGCGCAGGTCCTTGCCGATGTAGTCGGCAATGCGGGCGATCGCCGCCGGATTCAACGCCGGCCCGACATCGTTCAGCACCAGTTTGCTCACCGGGCTGTCCTTCATCGCAGCAAGTCCCATGCCGATCAGCCCGCCCATCGATGTGCCAAACCAGTGCACGGTGCCTGCATCGAGGCGCGCCAGCAGGGTCACCATGTCGCTCACATACTGTGCCAAGTGATAATGTCTCGGGTCGAGCAGCCGGGAGGACCGCCCGCGCCCGACGACATCCGGGCAAACCACGCGATAGACATCGCACAAAGCGCGTGCCATGTTGTCAAAATCACCCGAAACGCGCGTCACCCCGTGTACACAGACCAACACCCGGGGATTGTCCGGATCGCCCCATTCCTGGTAGGCCATGTTGTGCAAGCCGGCAGGCGACAGGCATTGCACGGTCCTGATCTGATGTTGAGTCATTTGCTCGGGATTTTGTCGCGAATCAGTTTATCCGATTGTCATTCTCACATTTTACTGGGCGTTCCGCTTAAAATCTCGCTCAGGTTCGTCGCCAATTCCAAATTTCATTCGCAGAGGACATCATGCAAGGCAATATGCATCAAGGGAAAACCGCACTGGTCACCGGCTCCACCTCAGGCATCGGCTTGGGAATCGCTCGCGCCTTCGCGGCAAAAGGGGCGAACATCGTTTTCAACGGCTTCGGCGACATCAAGGAAATTGAAGCATTGCAAGCGAGTGTGCGTGACGAGTTCGGCGTGCAAACGGCTTACCATAATGCCGACATGTCCAAGCCGGCCGAAATTGAAGCAATGATGCAGTTCGCGGCGGAGCGGTTCGGCGGAGTCGATATCCTCATCAACAATGCCGGTATCCAGCATGTCGCGAACGTCGAGGATTTCCCGGTGGAGCGCTGGGACGCCATCATCGCGATCAACCTGACCTCGGCCTTCCACACCACGCGGCTCGCACTGCCCGGGATGAAAGCGAAAAACTGGGGCCGCATCATCAATATCGCATCGGTGCACGGCCTGGTCGGTTCGGCGCAGAAATCCGCATATGTTGCAGCCAAGCATGGCATCGTCGGCCTGACCAAGGTGACCGCGCTGGAAAACGCAAACACCGGCATCACCTGCAACGCCATTTGCCCGGGTTGGGTGCTCACGCCGCTGGTGCAGAAGCAGGTCGATGCGCGCGCCAGCCAGCAAGGGCTGTCCAATGACGACGCGAAGAAAAGCCTGCTCTCCGAAAAGCAGCCGTCCGGCGAGTTCGTCACGCCGGAACAGCTCGGCGAGCTCGCGATCTTCCTGTCCAGCGATGCGGCCAGCCAGGTGCGCGGCGTGGCGTGGAACATGGACGGCGGCTGGGTCTCGCAATAAGCTTGTTCGTGACGGCATAAAAAACGGCGCCGGTAGGCGCCGTTTTCGTTTGCCTTGCAAGGGCGGTCAGTGTACCGCGCTCACGTCCAGGCCTGCGCCCGTTTTCTCGAGCACTTCCTCCTTGGTCACGCCAGGAGCCAGTTCGACCAGTCTCAGGCCGTTCGGGGTGACGTCGATCACACCCAGGTCGGTGATGATGCGGTTCACCACGCCCACGCCGGTCAGCGGCAGGTCGCACTGCTTGAGGATCTTGTGCGAGGTCGTGCCGTCCTTTGCCTTGGCCACATGCTCCATCAGCACGACGACGCGGCCGACACCGGCCACCAGGTCCATCGCGCCGCCCATGCCCTTGACCATCTTCCCGGGGATCATCCAGTTTGCCAGGTCGCCCTTTTCGCTGACCTGCATCGCGCCCAGGATCGCGATGTTGATCTTGCCGCCGCGGATCATCGCAAACGAGTCGGCGGAGCTGAAGAAGGAAGACCCCTGCAGCGCGGTGACCGTCTGCTTGCCTGCATTGATCAGGTCGGGGTCGACCTCATCCTCGGTGGGGAACGGGCCGATGCCGAGCAGGCCGTTCTCCGACTGCAGCCAGACCTCGATATCCTTCGGCACATAATTCGCCACCAGGGTCGGCAGACCGATGCCCAGGTTCACGTAGAAGCCGTCCTGCAGTTCCTTTGCCGCGCGTGCGGCCATTTCATCACGAGTCCATGCCATGTTCGTTCTCCGCCTTACTTTGCACGCGTGGTGCGTTGTTCGATACGCTTTTCCGGGGCCGCATTGACGACGATGCGATGCACGAAAATGCCCGGGGTATGGACCATGTCCGGATCGATCTCACCGACCTCGACCAGCTTCTCGACCTCGACCACGGTGATCTTGCCGGCCATCGCGACGTTCGGATTGAAATTGCGTGCGGTCTTGCGGAATACCAGGTTTCCGACCTTGTCGGCCATGTAGGCCTTGACCAGCGAAACGTCGGCGACGAGCGAGCGCTCCATCACATATTTTTCGCCGTTGAACTCACGCACTTCCTTGCCTTCGGCGACAATGGTGCCGACGCCGGTCTTGGTGAAGAATGCAGGAATGCCGGAGCCGCCGGCACGAAGTTTTTCAGCCAGGGTGCCTTGCGGGGTGAATTCCAGCTCGAGCTCGCCGGCCAGGTACTGGCGCTCGAATTCCTTGTTTTCACCGACATAGGACGAGATCATCTTCTTGATCTGGCGCGTCGTCAGCAGCTGGCCGAGGCCGAAGCCGTCAACGCCCGCATTGTTGGAAATCGCCGTCAGGTTCTTGACGCCCGAATCGCGCAAGGCGGCGATCAATGCCTCGGGAATGCCGCACAGACCGAATCCGCCGACGGCGATCGTCTGGCCATCCTTGACGATACCGGCGAGCGCACTGGCCGCATCTGGATACACTTTATTCATACCGACCCCTCTAGTCTTGGAAATTGCCCCAAAATAAGGCTGCTGTAATAATGTGGCTGCCAGCATAAGATGGTGGACCGCCCCGTGCAATACCGTAAAAATACGAATTTTTGCCCTGACAAAGGCTGAAAAACCCCTATGAACGCTCCTCTGGCGATCGATTACGAAACTATCTTCCGCAACGCCCCGGTCGGGATGTGCGTGTCCCAGCACCGCGTCATCCACGCCTGCAACGAGGCACTCGCGGTGATGTTCGGCTACCGGCCATGCGAACTGATCGGCCAGTCGTTCCGCGTGCTCTACCCGACCACGGACGAATTCGAGCGAACCGGCGCCCGCATCGTTCCGATCATGAGCACGAAGGGATATTACTCCGACGAACGGATCATGAAACGCGCCAACCAGGAGCTATTCTGGTGCCATGTGAGCGGCCGCTCCTTGATCCATGACGACCCGCACGCCGCGGGCATCTGGACCTTCGAAGACCTGAGCGCAAAGCGGCCGGTAACCGCCGAGCTGACGCCGCGGGAACGGGAAATCGCCGCCCTCCTCGTCGAGGGCAAGACCAGCAAGCTGATCGCGCGCCAGGTCGGCCTGAGCCCGCGCACAGTGGAAATGCACCGCGCCAAGCTGATGCGCAAGTTCAGCGCCTCGACCTCGAGCGAACTGGTGCACCGGCTGATCGGGGTAGCCGGCTAGCCGCCTGACCTGCTGATTCGTTGACAGTAAGTGATGCGACGGGCGGCAGGTGCTGCCGGCAGCCGCAGCGAGAGTGCGGACCATCGCTGCGGCCACTATGCCAGCAGAGTCTCGGGCAGCAGCCTCTTCACCGGATCGGGCAGCGGCACCGATTTTTCCGACCGGAAATTAACCCAGACCACCTTTGCCCCGCCCTCGGATGCCAGGATGTCCGGCGCGTCGACGCGCCGGATTTCGTGATACATCTCGAAGCTTGACCGTCCCGGCGGCCCGACATAGGTCTTCACCTCGATTTCACCGGGATATTTCAGTTGCCTGATGAAGGTGCAGCGCGCGTTGATGATCACCGGCCCTTCGCCCTGCGGGTCCGGATCGCAGCCGGCCTCGGTGAACCATTCGATGCGCGCCTGCTCCATGTAACGGAAATACACGGTGTTGTTGACATGCCCCATTGCATCCATGTCGCCCCAGCGGATCGGCATGCGGGTGCTGTGCACCAGCTTCTTCGCCGCCATGTCTATTGCGCGCTCATGCCATCGTCGGCGGCGACGATCGCGCCATTGATGAAGCGCGATTCTTCCGACGCCAGCAGCAGGAGCAGGCCGTCGAGGTCTTCCGGCTGCCCGAGCCGCTTGCGTGGCAGCATGTTGATCAGGGTGTTGCCCTGTTCGCTTTCGAAATGCGATTCGTTGATCTCGGTCTTGATGTAGCCCGGGCAGATGGCGTTGACGTTGATGCCGTAGCGGCCCCACTCCACGGCCATCGACTTCGTCATGTGCACGACCGCGGCCTTGCTCATGCAATAGATGCCGATCTGGGGCAGCACGCGCAGGCCGGCGACGGAAGCAATGTTGATGATGCGGTGCTGCTTCTTCGGATCGCCCTTGGCGCGCGCAATCATGCGCTTGGCCGCCTCCTGCGCCACGAAGAACGCGCCGCGCTGGTTGGTGTCCATCACATAGGCGTAGTCTTCCGGCGTGACATCCACCAGCCGCTGGGTGGTCGACACGCCACTGTTGTTGACCAGAATATCGATCGGGCCGGCCTCGGTTTCCGCATGCGCAATCGCCGACTTGATGCTGCCGTAGTCGGTAACGTCCAGCGCCACCACATGCGCTGCACCGCCCCCTGCCTCGATTTCGGCGCGCAATTCCTTCAGGCGTTCGATGCGGCGCGACGCCAGCACCACCTGTGCACCGGCCTGCGCCAGCACCTTTGCAAAGCGCGCGCCAAGTCCACTCGACGCCCCAGTGATCAGCGCAATCTTGCCTTCAAAATTGAGTTCAATGCCCACGAAAAATCTCCTGGTTGTTAGCTGATTATTGTCTTGCAATTGACTGTGACATGACGCGATGACGGTATCATTGCATGAAGGAATGTAATTAGAGTGATGAATCTAGCATTCTCAAGCAAAATCCACGACAATTAGCACGTTCGTTCGATAATATCATTTTACGGTGGGAAGACCATGACTCAGAGCCAAAGTATCCTAGAACAATACGGCCCGCGCGACTCGATGGAATACGACGTCGTGATCGTCGGCGCCGGCCCCGCCGGCCTGGCAACCGCAATCCGCCTAAAGCAGCTTGCTGCCGAGCAGAACCGGGAAATTTCGGTTGTCGTATTGGAGAAAGGTTCCGAAGCCGGCGCGCATATCCTGTCCGGCGCGGTCATGGATCCCCGTGCGATGAACGAGCTGTTCCCGAACTGGAAGGAGCTGGGTGCGCCGCTGAACCAGCCGGTCACCGGCGACGACATTCTGTTCCTCACCGAAACCGGCTCGACCCGCACCCCCGACTGGCTGGTACCGCGCAACTTCCACAACGACGGCTGTTACGTGGTCGCGCTGGGCAACGTCGTGAAGTGGATGGCGCAGCAGGCGGAAGGCCTCGGCGTCGAGATCTTCCCCGGCTTCGCCGCGGCGGAGGTGCTGTACGACGAGCAGGGGCGCGTGAAGGGCGTGGCGACCGGCAACATGGGTGTCGGCAAGGACGGACAGCCGACTGAAAACTTCCAGCTCGGGATGGAACTGCTTGGTAAGTACACGATTTTCGCCGAGGGCGCGCGCGGCCACCTGGGCAAGCAGCTGATCGCGAAGTACAAGCTTACCGACGGCCGCGATCCGCAAAGCTTCGCTATCGGCGTCAAGGAATTGTGGGAGATCGATCCGGCCAAGGCCAGGCCGGGCCTGGTGGTGCATACCGCCGGCTGGCCGATGGAAGGCAATACCTTCGGCGGCGGCTTCCTGTACCACCTCGAGGACAACAAGGTGACGCTGGGCTTCGTGATGGGCCTGGACTACCAGAACCCCTACCTGAGCCCGTTCGAGGAGATGCAGCGCTGGAAGACCCATCCTTCGATTCGCGCCCATCTCGAAGGCGGCAAGCGCCTGAGCTACGGCGCGCGCGCAATCAACAACGGCACGCCGCAGGCACTGCCCAAGCTGGTGTTCCCGGGCGGTGCGCTGATAGGCTGCGATGCAGGCTTCCTGAATGCCGCGCGCATCAAGGGCAGCCATGCCGCGATCAAGACCGGCATGATGTGCGCTGACGCGATCGCCGGCGCACTGGCTGGCGGACGCGCGGGCGACGAACTGACCGCGTTCCCGGAAGCGTTCGAGAAGAGCTGGCTCAAGGAAGAACTCGACCAGTCGCGCAACTTCAAGCTCTGGTTCAAGAAGGGAAAGACCGTCGGCCAGCTGATGACGGGCGTGGAACAATGGCTGCTGCCGAAGCTGGGCGTATCGACCCCGCCGTGGACCCTGCACGCGACCAAGCGCGACCATGAATACCTGCGCCCCGCGAGCGAGTTCCAGCCGATCACCTATCCGAAGCCGGACGGCAAGCTGACCTTCGACCGCCTCTCCAGCGTCTTCGTCAGCAATACCAACCATGAAGAGAACCAGCCGGCACACCTCACGCTGAAAGACACGTCGATACCGGTGAAGACCAACCTGACGACGTTCGGCGGCCCCGAGAGCCGCTACTGCCCGGCCGGCGTGTACGAGTTCGTGAAGAACGATGACGGCACGGAACGCCTGCAGATCAATGCGCAGAACTGCGTGCACTGCAAGACCTGCGACATCAAGGACCCGACCCAGAACATCGTCTGGGTGACGCCGGAAGGCGGGGGCGGCCCGAACTACTCGGGCATGTAAGAACAAAAAAGCCGCTCTGCGGCTTTTTTGTTGACCGGAGAACTTACAGTTTCCAGTGCGACGCCGCGATCTTCTCCAGCCAGAAGCTCCCGATCACGGTCTTCACGTCGGTGATCTTGCCGGCGCGAACCCATTCCAGCATTTCCGGGACCGTCGCGCTAAAGGTTTCGAGGAATTCGCCTTCATCCAGCTTGCTGGCGCCCGCCGTCAGGCCGCGCGCGAGGAAGATGTCGAGATGCTCGTCCGAGTACGCGATGGCGTTATGGATGGTGCAGACGAACTGCCACTCCTTCGCGGTATATCCGGTCTCCTCTTCCAGCTCGCGCTTGGCGCATTCGAGCGGGTCTTCGCCCGGGTCGATTTTCCCTGCCGGGAACTCGATGAACACGTCGTGCAGCGGATACCGGAACTGCCGCTCCAGCAGCACCGTGCCGTCGTCGAATACCGGCAGGACGACCACCGCGCCCGGGTGCTTGATGTACTCGCGCGACGACTCCTTCCCGTCCGGCAGCCGCACCTTGTCGCGGTGGACTTTCAGGAAGTGTCCTTCATAGGCAAGCTCGCTGTCGACCTGGATTTCTTTCAGATGTAGATCCACGCACCGTCTCCAATACAAGGGGAACGGCTATTTTACTGCGCGCAGGCAAATGCGCTTTCGGGCGCATCAACCGTGATGTTTGCGCAGATAACGGAAGACGAAGCCGGGAAAGGCAAGGACGAGGAACAGGCAGGCGGTGATTGCGTAGAACTCCCAGCGCTGCGGAAAGACGTTGCCGATGCGCGCTTCCATCAGCCAGGCCACACCGCGCACGATGAAGTAGAGTACGGCGAGTTCCAGCAGGCGCAGCCAGGGCGATTTCGCGGGCCTGGCGAGGGACAGGACGCCAAACAGACGCTCGTTCAGGAACGGCAAGTTGGCGGCAGCCGCCGCCAACAGGATCACGAACCAGCTCGCGAGAGAAACATCCACTGCCAGGCTGCGTCCGCGGCGATCAGGCTGCGAGCGTCTTGACCATCGCGGTCGCGCAGAGCGTCATCAGCGGACCGGGCAGGATGCCGAGGGCGAGGACGGCGACGCCATTCAGGCCCAGCATTGCACGGGTATCGCCGGAGGCGGCGATCGCGCTGTTGTCGACCGGCTCGTCGAAGTACATGACCTTGACCACGCGCAGGTAGTAGAACGCGCCGATCAGCGACAGCAGCACGGCGACCACTGCCAGCCAGACCTGGCCGGTGCCGAGTACGGCCTGCAGCACGGAGAGCTTGGCGTAGAAGCCGACGGTCGGCGGAATGCCGGTGAGCGAGAACATCAGGATCAGCATCACGAAAGCGAACCACGGGCTGCGCTGGTTCAGGCCCTTGAAGTCGTCGACGTTTTCCGCCTCGAAACCGGAACGGGCCAGCAGCATGATGGTGCCGAACGTACCGAGCGTGGTCACCACGTAAGCGATCGAGTAGAACATCGCCGAGCTGTACGCATTGCCCGCGGACGCGACATTGCCATCCACCACGCCGGACAGCATGCCGAGCAGCATGAAGCCCATCTGGCCGATGGTGGAATAGGCCAGCATGCGTTTCAGGTTGGTCTGGACGATCGCGGTGATATTACCGATCGCCATCGACAGCACCGCCAGTACCGTGATCATCTGCTGCCAGTCGAACGCCAGCGGGAACAGGCCTTCCACCAGCAGGCGGACGGTAATCGCGAATGCCGCCAGCTTGGGCGCGCCGCCCAGGAGCAGCGTGACAGCGGTCGGCGCCCCCTGGTACACGTCGGGAACCCACATGTGGAACGGTGCGGCGCCGAGCTTGAACGCCAGGCCGGCAACGACGAACACGACGCCGAACACCAGGATCGGCTTGTTCACAGTGCCGGAAGCGGTAGCCTTGGCGACTTCGGTCAGGTCCAGCGAGCCGGTCGCGCCGTACAGCATCGAGATACCATACAGCAGGAAGCCGGAAGAGAGCGCGCCGAGGATGAAGTACTTCATCGCGGCCTCGGTGGAGACCGGATGGCCGCGGCGCAGCGCGACCAGCGCATAGAGCGACAGGGACATCAGCTCCAGGCCGAGATAGATGATCAGGAAGTTGTTGCCGGAGATCATGACCATTTGGCCGAGCAGCGAGAACAGCGCGAGCACATAGAACTCGCCGCCGACCACGCCGCCGAGCATGCCGCGGTCGGTCGCGTACTGGCGCGAATAGAACAGGGTGAAGATCACGGCGACATACGAGAAGATCTTCAGCAGGTTCGACATCGGATCCGACACGAACATGTTGTTGAACGTGTAGGCAACCGGATCGTTGAAGGCCGCTGCGCTGAGCGCGGTGCAGACCAGCAGCGTCCCGATGGTCAGCGCAAACGTAATGCCACGCTTCGCCTCCGAGAGGAACATGTCGATCAGCAGGATCGCGGATGTCGCGATCAGCAGGAAGATTTCCGGGTACACCGGTACGAAATTAATCTGGTTCATGTTGTCGTCACTCTTAAGCCTTACGGGCCGCACTCTGCATGGTGTCACCAGTCCCGCAAAGCGCATTCATGCGCCCCGCCGCATGGCTGCGGGGCGCATCGATTTTTAGTTCAATTTCGAAACCGCAACGTGCTTGAGCAGGTCATCCACCGAGGTCTGCATCAGGTCGGTGACCGGCGCCGGATATACGCCCATCGCGATCACGGCGATCGCCAGGATGCCGAGCATCAGGAACTCGCGGCCATTCAGATCCTGCAGCTGCGCCACATGCTCGTTGCCGACATTGCCAAACACCACGCGCTTGACCAGCCACAGCGAGTACGCTGCGCCGAAGATCAGCGCGGTGGCTGCCAGCATGCCGATCCAGAAGTTGTACTGGACCGAACCGAGGATCACCATGAATTCGCCGACGAAACCGGAGGTCGCGGGCAGGCCGCAGTTGGCCAGCGAGAACAGCACGAAGAAGGCGGCGAACTTCGGCATGGTATTGATCACGCCGCCGTAGTCGGCGATCTGGCGCGAGTGCATGCGGTCATACAGCACGCCGATGCAGAGGAACATTGCGCCCGACACGAAGCCGTGGGAGATCATCTGCACGATGCCGCCCTGGGTCCCCATGTCGTTGAACATGAAGAAGCCGAGGGTGACGAAGCCCATGTGCGCAATCGATGAATAGGCGACCAGTTTCTTCATGTCCGCCTGCACCAGCGCCACCAGGCCGATGTAGATCACGGCGATCAGCGACAGCGTGATGATGAAGCCGGACAGCGTGTGGCTGGCGTCGGGCGCGATCGGCAGCGAGAACCGCAGGAAGCCGTAGGCGCCGAGCTTCAGCATGATCGCGGCCAGCACCACGGAACCGCCGGTCGGCGCTTCCACGTGCGCGTCCGGCAGCCAGGTGTGCACCGGCCACATCGGCACTTTCACCGCGAACGCCATCAGGAACGCGAGGAAGATCAGCACCTGCACATCCAGCGGCAGCGGCAGCTTGTGCCATGCCAGGATTTCGAAGCTGCCGCCCGACTTGAAGTACAGGTAGATGATCGCAACCAGGGTCAGCAGCGAACCGAGCAGCGTGTACAGGAAGAACTTGATCGCCGCATACACGCGGTTCGGGCCGCCCCATACGCCAATGATGATGAACATCGGGATCAGCGTCGCTTCGAAGAAGACATAGAACAGCAGGCCGTCGATCGCGCAGAACACGCCGATCATCAGGCCGGACAAAATCAGGAAGGCTCCCATGTACTGGGCGACGCGCTTCTCGATCACTTCCCAGCCGGCGATCACCACGATCACCGTGATGAAGGCGGTCAGCAGCACGAACCAGACCGAGATGCCGTCAATGCCGAGGAAGTAGTTGACGTTGAAGCGTTCGATCCAGGAAGCCTTCTCGACGAATTGCATGCCATGCGCCGCCTTGTCGAATTGCAGCACCAGTGGCAGCGTCACCAGGAAGCTGACGATCGAGCCGATCAGCGACACCGATCGCACAAGTCCGGGATTTTCGTCGCGGCCGAATGCCAGGACGAACAGGCCGAAGGCGATCGGACACCAGATCGCGAGGCTGAGAAGAGGAAAAGTTGACTGCATCATGATTGTTGTTTGCTCTACTTCGCCAACTTATTTGGCAAATGACGGGAACGGCATGAAATAAATCAGGAAAGCCAGCACGCCAATGATCATTACAAACGCATAGTGGTAGATGTAGCCGGTCTGGAAATGGCGGATCAATCCCGAGAACCAGCCCACCAACCTGGCGCTGCCGTTGACGATCAGGCCGTCGATCAGCGCGCGGTCGCCGCCGGCGGACAGGCCGCGGCCGAGCAGCACAGAGCCCTTGCCGAACACCACTTCGTTGAACTTGTCCATGAAGTACTTGTTCTCGAGGATGGAGTGGATGGCGCGGAACTTGTTGTAGAACCAGGCCGGCACGCGACGGTCGATCATGTAGCAGTAGTACGCGGAAACGACACCCCACAACGCGAGCCAGAACGGCAGCGAGGTGAATCCGTGCACGGTCATCGCCCAGGCGCCGTGGAAGGACTCGCCCAGTACCTTCATCGCTTGGTGGTTCTCGCCGACGAAGATCACGTTCTTGAAGAAGTCGCCGTGCAGCATCGGACCGATTGCGATGAAACCGATCACCACGGAAGGAATCGCCAGCAGAATCAGCGGCAGCGTCACCACCAGGGGCGCCTCGTGCGGCTTCTGGCCGGGGGCAAGACCGTGGTGGTGGTCATCGTGATGGTCGTCGTGGCCGTGGTGGTGGTCATGCGCCTTGCCGAAACGCTCTTCCCCGTGGAACACCAGGAAGTACATGCGGAAGGAGTAGAAGGCGGTGACGAACACGCCGGCCAGCACCGCGAAGTTGGCAAAGCCGGAGCCAGCGATATTGGACGCGTGCACCGCTTCGATGATGCTGTCCTTCGAGTAGAAGCCGGAGAAGAACGGCGTGCCGATCAGCGCCAGCGAGCCGAGCAGCGAGGTGATCCAGGTGATCGGCATGTACTTGCGCAGGCCGCCCATGTTGCGGATATCCTGGTCGTGGTGCATGCCGATGATGACCGCGCCGGCGCCAAGGAACAGCAGCGCCTTGAAGAAGGCGTGGGTCATCAGGTGGAACACCGCGACGGAGTAGGCGGATGCACCCAGCGCGACGGTCATGTAGCCGAGCTGCGACAGCGTCGAATACGCGACCACGCGCTTGATGTCGTTCTGGATGATGCCGAGGAAGCCCATGAACAGCGCCGTGATCGCACCGATCACCAGCACGAAGGACAGCGCGGTGTCGGACAGCTCGAACAGCGGCGACATGCGCGCCACCATGAAGATGCCGGCGGTCACCATGGTTGCGGCGTGGATCAGCGCGGAAATCGGAGTCGGGCCTTCCATCGAGTCCGGCAGCCAGACGTGCAGCGGGAACTGTGCCGACTTGCCCATCGCGCCGATGAACAGGCAGATGCAGGCCACGGTCAGCAGCATCCAGCCGGTGCCGGGCAGCGTCAGCGTCGCCAGTTCCTCGCGCTTGGCGAACACTTCGGTGTAGTTCATGGAACCGGCGTAGGCCAGCAGCAGGCCGATGCCGAGGATGAAGCCGAAGTCGCCCACACGGTTGACCAGGAAAGCCTTCATGTTCGCGTAGATCGCGGTCGGCCGGGTGTACCAGAAACCGATCAGCAGATAGGACACCAGGCCCACCGCTTCCCAGCCGAAGAACAGCTGCAGGAAGTTGTTGCTCATGACCAGCATGAGCATCGAGAAGGTGAACAGCGAGATGTACGCGAAGAAGCGGTTGTAACCCTCATCCTCCGCCATGTAGCCGATCGTGTAGATGTGCACCATCAGCGACACGAAGGTCACCACGCACATCATCATCGCCGTCAGGCTGTCGACCATGAAGCCGATTTCCAGCTTCAGGCCCATGACCGTCATCCAGTTGTAGACGGTGCCGTTGTAGGTGGCGCCGTCCATCACCGCCAGCAGCGTCTGGACGGAAATGAGGAATGCGATCAGCACGCCGAGGATCGTCACCGTGTGGGACGCCGCGCGGCCGATCTTGTTGCCGAAAAACTTGGTTCCGAACAGACCCGCGATCAAAGAGCCCGCGAGTGGTGCCAGCGGCACAGCCAAGAGAAGGTTAGGGTTGAGTTGCCCCGCCATGATGGACCTTGTCGTTATTTTTGTGGTTAGCCTTTGAGAGCGTCGAGATCTTCGACATTGATGGTGTCCAGGTTACGGAACAGCACCACCAGAATCGCAAGACCGATCGCGGACTCCGCGGCAGCCACAGTCAGGATGAAGAAAACGAAAATCTGCCCGGCTGCGTCGCCCAGGTAATACGAGAAGGCGACGAAGTTCATGTTCACCGCGAGCAGCATCAGTTCGATTGCCATCAGCAGCACGATGATGTTCTTGCGGTTCAGGAAAATGCCGACCACGGAGATCGCAAACAGGATTGCGCCCAGGATCAGATAGTGTGCGAGCGAGAGTGCCACGTTGCTTTCCCCTTATTGTTTTTCCGCTGCCGGCGCCGCCGGCTGTGCGCCGCCGTTGGCGCGCGCCGATTCCGCCTTCATGCTGACGATGCGCATGCGGTCGCTGGCCTTGACCTTGACCGCGGCGGACGGATCGAAGTACTTGGTGTCCTTGCGGCGGCGCAGCGTCAGCGCGACGGCCGCGACGATCGCCACCAGCAGCACCACGGCCGCGATTTCGAAGGCGTAGATGTATTCGGTGTAGATCAGCTTGCCGAGCTCCTTGGTGTTGCCGATGTTGGCCGAGGCCGCCGGCACCTGCGCATCCGACGCCCAGAAGCCCTGCAGCAGGACAGCTGCCATCTCCAGCACGATCACCACGCCGACGGTCGCAGCCAGCGGGAAGTAGCCCCAGAACCCTTCCCGCAGCTTGTCCAGGTTGATGTCGAGCATCATCACGACGAACAGGAAGAGCACCATGACCGCGCCGACATACACCAGCACCAGCACGATGGCCAGGAACTCGGCTTTGAGAAGCAGCCAGAGGCCGCCCGCGGAAAAGAAGGACAACACCAGGAACAGTGCGGCTTGCACCGGGTTCCGGTCCGTGATGACGCGGGTCGCGGCGAACACCAGGATCGCCGAGAATGCGTAGAACAATGCAGTTTTAAATTCCATAATGGACCAAGAGAGTCAGCTGTACACGGACCAGATCAATCAACGATAGGCGGCATCGGCGGCACGAGCGGCGGCGATGTCCTTTTCATAACGGTCGCCAATCGCGAGCAGCATCTCCTTCGTGTAGTAGAGGTCGCCGCGCTTTTCGCCGTGGTATTCCAGGATGTTGGTTTCGACGATCGAGTCGACCGGGCACGACTCTTCGCAGAATCCGCAGAAGATGCACTTGGTCAGGTCGATGTCGTAACGCGTGGTGCGGCGCGTGCCGTCCTCGCGCTCCGTCGATTCGATCGTGATCGCCATTGCCGGGCACACCGCTTCGCACAGTTTGCATGCGATGCAGCGCTCTTCCCCGTTCGGGTAGCGGCGCAGCGCGTGCAGTCCGCGGAAACGCGGCGACAGCGGCGTCTTCTCTTCCGGGAACTGCACCGTGATCTTGCGGGCGAACATATAGCGGCCGGTCAGGGCCAGGCCCTTGAGCAGCTCTCGGAGCATCAGGCTGCCGAAGAAATCTTTAATGGCTTCCATGTTGTTGCGCCTCTATTCTTACTTCCAAATATTCCAGGGGGTCTGCATCCAGGCGGCCACGATCACCAGGTAGGCCAGCGTCAGCGGGATGAATACCTTCCAGCCCAGACGCATGATCTGGTCATAGCGGTAGCGCGGGAACGAAGCGCGCGCCCAGATAAACAGCGAAACCACGAAGAAGGTCTTGATGCCCAGCCAGATCCAGCCCGGGATGAAGTCGAGGAACCCGAACGGCGCGGCCCAGCCGCCGAGGAACATCAGCGACGCCAGGATCGAGATCAGGATCATGTTCGCGTATTCGGCAAGGAAGAACATCGCGAACGACATGCCGGAGTACTCGACCATGTGGCCGGCCACGATCTCCGATTCGCCTTCCACCACGTCGAACGGATGGCGGTTGGTTTCGGCGATGCCGGAGATCACGTAGATCACGAAGATCGGCAGCAGCGGCAGCCAGTTCCAGGACAGGAACGGGATGCCCTTGTCGGCGAAGAAGCCCTTGTTCTGCGCATTCACGATATCGATGAAGTTCAGGCTGCCCGACACCATCAGCACGATCACCAGCGCAAAGCCCATCGCGATTTCGTACGACACCATCTGCGCGGATGCGCGCATCGCGCCGAGGAACGCATACTTCGAGTTGGACGCCCAGCCGGCGATGATCACGCCGTAGACTTCCATCGAGGTGATCGCCATCACGAACAGCAGGCCGGCGTTCACGTTCGCCAGCACCGTTTCCGGGCCGAACGGAATCACCGACCAGGCAGCCAGCGCCGGCATGATGGTCATGATCGGTGCGATCACGAACAGCGCCTTGTTGGCGTTCGCCGGAACGACGATTTCCTTGAGCAGGAGCTTCAATGCATCGGCGATCGGCTGCAGCAGGCCGGCCGGGCCGACGCGGTTCGGGCCGAGGCGGATGTGCATCCAGCCGATCATCTTGCGTTCCCATAGCGTGAGGTAGGCGACGCAGCCCATCAGCGGCAGCACCACCACGACGATCTTGACCAGGGTCCAGACCAGCGGCCAGACGCCGCCCAACAGGTTCTGCCCGGTTGCGTTGATGGTCTCGATCATTGCACTTTCTCCACGCTGATTGCGCCGAACATGCCGCCGAGCGCGGCGGTAGACGGATGCGCTGCGGAAACACGCACGACGTTCTGCGGCAGCTTCGCATCGACCGCGACGGTCACGACCGCGCTACCCTGCCCTTGCGTCACCTTGATCTGGCCGCCATCGGCCACGCCGAGCTGTTCCGCCAGGATGGCCGAAATGGAAGCCTGCGGCGCCTTCGCGTTCGGGGTCCGCTGCAGCGAATCCGCGCGGCGCACGATGGCGTCGCTGGAGTAGATCGGCACGTCGGCGATGCGCTCGAGCTGCCCGGAAGCAGCCGGCTTTTCCGCCAGCGGCGCAACGTTCACGAAGTTGTTCAGGCGCGCCGTCAGATCCGCTTCCTCGGCCTTGACCGTGCCCAGCAGTTCAGCGCGGATCTCTTCCGATGTTTCGTAATTGAAGCCTTGCAGGTCGAGCATGTTGCCGAGCACGCGCAGCACCTTCCATGCCGGGCGGGTTTCCCCGAGCGGCTTGACGCTGCCATTGAAGCCTTGGGCGCGGCCTTCGCAGTTGACGAAGGTGCCGGCCGTTTCCGCGAACGGCGAAACCGGCAGCAGCACGTCCGCGTATTCGGCCGCGTGCTTGTACGGCGACATCACCACGACCATGTCCGCCTTTTCGAGCGCGGCGCGCGCGGCTTGCGGATCGTAGCAGTCGAGCTCCGGCTCGACGTGCAGCAGCACGTAGCCCTTGCGCGGCTGCGCGAACATCTGCTGCGCGTTGGCGCCCTTGCCCGGCAGCGCGTCGGCAATGTAGCCGCCGACGGTATTCGCGGCCTCGGTCAGGTAGCCGAAGGTGGCGCCGGTGTTCTGTGCGATCCACTGGGCGGCGACGTGCAGCAGTGCCGCCTGAGGATGCTGTGCCGCGGCGTTGCCGAGGACAACCGCCTTCTTCTCGCCGGACAGCAGGCTGGCGGCAATGCCCTTGGCGACTTCACCGGCTTCGATACCATCAAATCCTGCCGGGGCGGCAATGCCCTTGCCGGCAGCGATCGCAACCACCACTTCGCTCAGGGCCGCGAGCCAGTCGGACGGCGCCTTGATCATGCGGGCGACGAGCGGCATCAGCAGGTCGTCGTCGGTGCCGTGCAGGACGCTGATCTTCGCGCCGTGCTTGGCCGATTGACGCAGGCGTGCGGCCAGCAGCGGATGATCCTTGCGCAGGAAGGAGCCGATCACGAACACGCGGTCGGCGTTGCCGAATTCGGTGATCGTGGTGCCGAGCCACGGGGTTACCTTGCCATCGAGTGCGAAGTCGGACTGGCGCGGACGGAAGTCGACATTGTCGGAACCCAGGCCACGCATCAGCTTCTGCAGCAGCGACAACTCTTCCAGCGTGGAGTACGGTGCCGCCAGCGCAGCCAGCGCGTCCGGTCCGTGATCCTTGCGGATGTCGTTCAGGCCGTGGCCGACGTATTCCAGCGCGGTCTGCCAGTCGGTCTCGATCCACTTGCCGTCCTGCTTGATCATCGGGACGGTCAGGCGTTCCGGATTATTCAGGCCTTCATAGGAGAAGCGGTCGCGGTCGGACAGCCAGCATTCGTTGACTTCCTCGTTTTCCAGCGGCAGCACGCGCATCACCTTGCCGCCCTTGACCTGGACGATCAGGTTGGCGCCGAGGCCGTCATGCGGGCTCACCGAGCGGCGGCGCGACAGTTCCCAGGTGCGGGCGGTGTAGCGGAACGGCTTGGAAGTGAGCGCGCCGACCGGGCACAGGTCGATCATGTTGCCGGACAGTTCGGATTCGACGGTCTTGCCGACGAAAGTCGTGATCTCGGAGTGTTCGCCGCGATTGAGCATGCCGAACTCCATCACGCCTGCGATTTCCTGGCCGAAGCGCACGCAGCGGGTGCAATGGATGCAGCGCGCCATCTCGCGCGTCGAAATCAGCGGGCCGACATCCTTCGGATCGACGACGCGCTTTTCTTCCTCATAGCGGGAAGCAGACGGGCCGTAACCGACAGCAAGATCCTGCAGCTGGCATTCGCCGGCCTGGTCGCAGATCGGGCAGTCGAGCGGATGATTGATGAGCAGGAATTCCATCACGCTCTTTTGCGCCTTGATCGCCTTGTCGCTGGCGGTGCGCACGATCATGCCGTTGGTCACCGGAGTCGCGCACGCAGGCAGCGGCTTCGGCGCCTTCTCGACGTCGACCAGGCACATGCGGCAGTTGGCCGCGATGGACAGTTTCTTGTGATAGCAAAAATGCGGGATGTACGTGCCGAGCTTGTTGGCAGCGTCCATCACCATGCTGCCTTCCTGCACTTCGACCTTTTTGCCGTCAATTTCGATTTCAACCATGGCTTTTTTTGCCTAAGTATTTATTGGGCGCAAGTCGCGCCCTGTCATGTCAACTTGTCGGACGCCGCGGCGCCCCGTCAAACGTATGCGGGAACGAGGCAGCGCTTGTTTTCGATGTGGTATGCGAACTCGTCGCGGAAATTCTTCACGAAGGCGCGTACCGGCATCGCCGCTGCATCGCCGAGCGCGCAAATGGTGCGGCCCTGGATGTTGTCGGCGATCGAGTTCAGCATGTCGAGATCGTCCGCGCGGCCCTTGCCGTGTTCGATACGATGCACCATGCGGTACAGCCAGCCGGTGCCCTCGCGGCACGGCGTGCACTGGCCGCAGGATTCTTCGTAATAGAAGTAGGACAGGCGCAGCAGCGACTTGACCATGCAGCGGGTCTCGTCCATCACGATGACCGCGCCGGAACCGAGCATCGAACCCGCCTTCGCGATGGAGTCATAGTCCATGTCGGTATTCATCATCACTTCGCCGGTCAGCACCGGCATCGACGAGCCGCCGGGAATGACAGCCTTGATCTTCTTGCCGTCACGCATGCCGCCGGCCAGCTCGAGCAGCTTGGCGAACGGCGTGCCCAGCGGCACCTCGTAGTTGCCCGGACGCGCGACATCGCCCGAGATCGAGAAGATCTTGGTGCCGCCGTTGTTCGGCTTGCCCAATGCCGCATACGCCTCGCCGCCCATGCGCATGATGAAGGGCACTGCGGCGAAGGTTTCGGTGTTGTTGATGGTGGTCGGCTTGCCGTACAGGCCAAAGCTTGCCGGGAACGGCGGCTTGAAGCGCGGCTGGCCCTTCTTGCCTTCCAGCGATTCGAGCAGCGCGGTTTCCTCGCCGCAGATGTAGGCGCCGTAACCATGGAAAGCATGCAGCTGGAAGCTGAATTCGCTGCCCATGATATTGTTGCCGAGGTAACCGGCGGCGCGCGCTTCTTCCAGCGCCTGCTCGAAGCGTTCGTAGTCGGCGAAGATTTCGCCGTGGATGTAGTTGTAGCCGACGGTGATGCCCATCGCATACGCGCCGATAGCCATGCCTTCGATCAGCGCATGCGGGTTGTAGCGGATGATGTCGCGGTCCTTGAACGTGCCCGGCTCGCCTTCGTCGGTATTGCAGACGAGGTATTTCTGGCCGGGGAACTGGCGCGGCATGAAGCTCCACTTCAGTCCGGTCGGGAAACCCGCGCCGCCGCGGCCGCGCAGCGAAGAGGTCTTCAGTTCGGCGATCACCTGCTCCGGCGTGATCTTCTCGGACAGGATGCGCTTCAACGCTTCATAGCCGCCACGCTTCACGTAGTCCGCGAGGTGCCAGTTGTTGCCGTCGAGGCCAGCGAGAATCAGCGGGTTGATGTGACGATCGTGCAGGCAGGTCATTTCTTCAGTTCCTCCACCAGCGCGTCGATCTTTTCCTTCGACATGTGGCTGCACATGCGCTTGTTGTTGACCAGCATGACCGGTGCATCGCCGCAAGCGCCCATGCATTCGCCCTCGATCAGCGTGAACTGACCGTCCGCGGTGGTTTCCTTGTAATCCACGCCGAGTTTTTCTTTCAGGTAGTGCGCGGCGCGCTCGCCGCCCGACAAGGCGCAAGGCAGGTTGGTGCACACCGAAATCTTGTGCTTGCCGACCGGCTTGGTGTTGTACATGTTGTAGAAGGTCGCCACTTCCTGCACGGCGACCGGCGCCATGCCGATATAGTCGGCCACATCCTTCATCACTTCCGGCGACAGCCAGCCCGTTTCATCCTGCGCAATGGCGAGTGCCGCCATCACGGCGGACTGCCTCTGGTCTGCGGGGAATTTCGCGAGTTCGCGATCGATTTTCTTGTACGCTTCTTGACTTAACAGCATATCGTCAGCCATTCGTGCACGACGTGGGGTCGCGCGGGTTATCGGTCAATCTCACCAAACACAATGTCTTGCGTGCCGATGATCGTCACGGCGTCCGCAATCATGTGGCCCTTTGCCATCTCATCCAGTCCCTGCAGGTGCGCAAAGCCGGGCGCGCGGATCTTCATGCGGTACGGCTTGTTGGCGCCGTCCGAGATCAGATAGACGCCGAACTCGCCCTTCGGATGCTCGATGCCGACATACGCTTCGCCTTCCGGCACATGGAAGCCTTCGGAAAAGAGCTTGAAGTGGTGAATCAGCTCTTCCATGTTGGATTTCATGTTCACGCGCGACGGCGGCGCAACCTTGTGGTTGTCGGTCATCACCGGGCCCGGGTTATTGCGCAGCCATTCGACGCATTGCTTGATGATCCGGTTGGACTGGCGCATTTCCTCGATGCGGCACAGGTAACGGTCGTAGCTGTCGCCGTTGACGCCGACCGGGATGTCGAAGTCGAGCAGGTCGTACACTTCGTACGGCTGGTTCTTGCGCAGATCCCACTCGACGCCGGAACCGCGCAGCATCGGGCCGGTAAAGCCCATCGCCTTCGCGCGCTCCGGCGACACCACGCCGATGCCGACCAGGCGCTGCTTCCAGATGCGGTTGTCGGTGAGCAGGGTTTCGTACTCGTCCACATAACCGGGGAAGCGGTTGGTGAAATCTTCGATGAAATCCAGCAGCGAACCCTGGCGGTTTTCATTGAGCTGCCTGATCGCCTTTTCGTTGCGGACCACGGATGCCTTGTACTGCGGCATGCTGTCCGGCAGGTCGCGGTAGACGCCGCCCGGACGGTAATAGGCCGCGTGCATGCGCGCGCCGGACACGGCTTCGTACATGTCCATCAGGTCTTCGCGCTCGCGGAAGGCGTACAGGAACACTGCCATCGCGCCGACGTCCAAGCCGTGCGCGCCGATCCACAGCAGGTGGTTCAGCAGGCGGGTGATCTCGTCGAACATCACGCGGATGTACTGGGCGCGCAGCGGCACCTCGAGGCCGAGCAGCTTCTCGATCGCCAGCACATAGCCGTGCTCGTTGCACATCATCGACACGTAGTCGAGGCGATCCATGTACGGGACCGACTGAATGAAGGTTTTCTGCTCCGCCAGCTTCTCGGTTGCACGGTGCAGCAGGCCGATATGCGGGTCGGCGCGCTGAATCACTTCACCATCCAGCTCCAGCACCAGGCGCAGCACGCCGTGCGCAGCCGGGTGCTGCGGACCGAAGTTCAGGGTGTAATTCTTGATGTCAGCCATTATTTGATCCCGTACTTTTCTTCGCGAATGACGCGCGGCGTGATTTCGCGCGGCTCAATCGTCACGGGTTGGTAAATCACGCGCTTCTGCTCGGGGTCGTAGCGCATTTCGACGTAGCCCGATACCGGGAAGTCCTTGCGGAACGGATGGCCGATGAAGCCATAGTCGGTGAGGATGCGGCGCAGGTCGTTGTGACCTTCGAAGAGGATGCCGAACAGGTCGAAGGCTTCGCGCTCGTACCAATTGACGGAAGACCAGATGTCTGTGACCGACGGAATGACCGGCAGTTCATCATCGGGCGCAAAAACGCGCACGCGTACGCGCCAGTTGTGCGTCACCGACAGCAGATGGGAAACCGCCGCGAAACGCGGGCCGTCCCAGGCGCCGTCGCCATAGGTGGAATAGTCCACGCCGCACAAGTCGATCAATTCTTCGAAACGCAGGTCGGCGTGGTCGCGCAGCGTACGCATCGCCGACAGATACTCGGAAGCGCCGACCACGATCGTCACTTCACCCAACGCCACCTTCAGGCTCTTGATCTGGTCGCCCAGCGCGTTGCGCAGGGCGGCTTCGAGGGTTTCAATTTTCGTCGTCATATCTTCTTAAGCGCCCTCTTAGCGTGCGATCGTATTGGTGCGCTTGATCTTGTTTTGCAGCTGCATGATGCCGTACAGCAGCGCTTCAGCGGTCGGCGGGCAGCCCGGAACATAGACATCCACGGGCACGATGCGGTCGCAGCCGCGCACCACGGAGTAGGAATAGTGGTAGTAGCCGCCACCGTTGGCGCAGGTGCCCATGGAGATCACCCAGCGCGGCTCGGCCATCTGGTCGTACACCTTGCGCAGCGCCGGCGCCATCTTGTTGCACAGCGTACCGGCCACGATCATCACGTCGGACTGACGCGGCGACGGACGGAACACAACACCGAAACGGTCGAGGTCGTAGCGCGACGCGCCCGCATGCATCATCTCGACCGCGCAGCAGGCCAGGCCGAAGGTCATCGGCCACAGCGACCCGGTGCGGGTCCAATTGATCAGCTTGTCGGCCGTCGTGGTGACGAAGCCCTCGTTCAACACACCTTCAATAGACATGACTTACTCCCAATCCAGAGCGCCCTTCTTCCAGATGTACCAGAACCCGACGACGAATTCGGCGATAAACACCATCATCGTGAGGAAGCCCGGCCATCCGAGGTCTCGCATCGCGACACCCCACGGGAAGAAAAATGCGGTTTCCAGATCGAACAAGATAAACAGGATGGCGACAAGGTAGTAGCGCACGTCGAACTTCATACGCGCGTCTTCAAACGCCTCGAAGCCGCATTCGTACGGAGAGAGTTTCTCAGCGTCCGGCTTGTGGGGTGCCATCACGCGACCCAGGACTTGCGGAACGATGCCGACGCCGATGCCGACAAGAATAAACAGGAGTACGGGGAAGTAATTTTCGAGGTTCACGATGGGGGGCCTAGTTGAATGATTTGCAAATCAAACCAAGATTCCTCGATAAAAAGCCAGCTCAGGAAACTCCCTCGCTGGCCTTATTTTATTGGTGCCGACGGCGAGACTCGAACTCGCACAGCTTTCGCCACTACCCCCTCAAGATAGCGTGTCTACCAATTTCACCACGTCGGCTTAAAGACTAGTATTTTACCCTGCTTTAGAGCTTTTGTTCAACGCACAATTGCTCCAAATCAAGACGAATTCCAATTATTTTGGTATCTGGTTCGCCTGCCCTGCGTTATTCGCGGGCGCACCCGTCGCCGGTGCCGCACCACCCTGTGCCGGAGCCGGCGCATTTGCCGCCGGAGCCGCGGGAGCTGCAGGTGCCGCAGGAAGGTTTTCCATCACGCCGCCGCTTACCGGCGCGCGCTTGTTGCCGACAAATGCGAGTGCCAGCGTCGCACTGAAGAAAATCGCGGCCGCGACCGCGGTCGACTTCGACAGGAAGTTCGACGAACCGGTGGCACCGAACAGGCTGCCAGAGGCGCCGGAACCAAAGGCAGCGCCCATGTCGGCGCCCTTGCCGTGCTGGAGAAGGACCAGCCCGATGATCGCCAGGGCGGACACCACCTGAACCACGACGATGAGTGTGAACATTGCGTTCATTGCATGCTTTCCAATCTAAAATGAATTCTGTGCGACTGCCCGTATCGCGGCTTACGCGGCCGCGACAATGGCGAGAAAATCGGCCGCCTTGAGGGAGGCGCCGCCGATCAGGCCGCCGTCGATGTCCGGCATTGCGAGCAGCTCTTTTGCGTTATCCGGTTTCATGCTGCCGCCGTACAGGATTTGGACACGCTCCGCCGCTGCCGGGTTCTTCGCCGCAAGCCGCGCGCGCAGCATTGCGTGCACTTCCTGCGCCATCTCCGGCGTGGCGGTCTTGCCGGTGCCGATTGCCCACACCGGCTCGTACGCGATCACGATGTTGCCGAGCTCGTCGCCGGACAGCGCCGCAAGGACCGCATCGACTTGCGCGCCCACCACTGCCGCCGTGTTGCCCGATTCGCGCTCCGCCAGCGATTCGCCCACGCAAACGATCGGAGTCAGTCCCGACTTGAGCGCCCTCACCGTCTTCTGCGCCACCAGCTCATTGCTCTCGCCATGGTAGGTACGGCGCTCCGAATGGCCGACGATCGCATAGGCGCAACCGAAGTCCAGAAGCATCGCAGCCGATACCTCGCCGGTATACGCGCCCGCCTCGTGCACCGACAGGTCCTGCGCGCCCCACCCGACCGCACTGCCGGCAAGCGCCGACTGGCATTGCGCGAAGTAAGGCGCGGGAACACACACCGCCACGGCGCATGCCGCGTTGCCAAGGCCGTCCTTGATACCTTGCAAAAGAACAGCATTGGCAGCCTGGCTGCCATTCATCTTCCAGTTACCGGCGATTAGTTTGCGACGCATAGAGGGTCCGAATTTGCAATAACCCTAGATTTTAGCGCGACGCAACAAGGCAGGTCAAACCGAGCGACCTGCTACGACCGGAGAGATGCGGCGAGGTTCCCCGAATTCTCCGGATTTTGCAGCGCTTCGACAGGTCAGCCGACCTGCAGCACGATTTTGCCAATGTGCCCGCTGGACTCCATCAACATATGCGCCTGCACCGCTTCTTCAAGTGGAAAAACGCGGTAGACCACCGGCTTGATCCGCCCCGATTCGAGCAGAGGCCAGACATGCGCCTTCAGCTTTTCCGCAATCGCGTGCTTGAACTCCACCGTCCGGGGCCGCAAAGTGGAGCCGGTAATGGTCAACCTCCGCCTCAGGACCTGCCCCAGGTCCACCGTCGCCTTGGCCCCGCCCAGCAGCGCGATCACCGCGATCCGGCCGTCATCGGCGAGGCAATCGATCTCGCGCGCCGCGTACGCGCCGGCCACCATATCGAGGATCACATCCACGCCCTTGCCGCCGGTTTCCGCCTTGACCACTTCGACAAAGTCCTCAGTCCGGTAATTGATCGCACGCGCCGCGCCGAGCGCTTCGCACGCGCGGCATTTCTCGTCGCTGCCTGCGGTCGCAAACACGCGATGACCGAATGCCGCAGCCATCTGGATCGCGGTCACACCGATTCCCGAACTGCCCCCCTGCACGAGAAAGGTCTCGTCGCCCGAAAGACGGGCGCGGTCGAATACATTGCTCCACACCGTGAAAAAGGTTTCGGGCAGCGATGCCGCTTCGACCGCGCTTAATCCCGCCGGCGCCGGCAGGCATTGCTTGAGCGGCGCGATGCAGTATTCCGCATAGCCGCCGCCCTGGACCAGCGCGCATACCAGATCGCCGTTCTTGAAGTCGCTCCCCGCCAGGTTACCGCCGACGATTTCACCCGCGACTTCCAGGCCGGGCAGATCCGATGCGCCCGGCGGCACCGGGTAGTGCCCGAGCCGCTGCAGCACATCCGGCCGATTCACGCCGGCGGCGCGCACCTTGATCAGCACTTCGCCGTCTTTGATTTCGGGCAGCGGCCTTTCGCACACACGCAGCACGTCTGGAGGGCCGGGTCTCGTAATTTCGATCGCTTTCATGATGCGCTTCTCGGTATGGACAGATCGACATTGTACGTCAGCCGCCTGCGCCGCTTGCCCCGCCCGGCCCGGCAATCACAGAAAGCATAATGTTGACGGAGCGCAACATGAGGGAGAGGGTTTGGACGAAGAATCGGTAATCGATTACCGCTTGAAGTTGTTACAGGACTACTTGCCAAGTTACAAAAAAGCGGGAACCAAACCGTATCGATAATTTCCAACAGGCAATCACCGTTACCTTTAGGCAAGCCAAAATGCCATCCCGAATTGACGCGCAGATTGACAAGCCAGCCGGAGAAGCGGAAGCGCTCCTGTCCGCGCTGAACGAGCGTCTTTGCCTCGCTCTCGAAGCCTCGCGCCAGGTTGCATTCGACTGGTTCATCGCGGAAGACCGCCTGCATTTCAGCGGCGTGTTTTCTGACGACCTGAAAGCGTTGATGCTCGATACCTCCCGGGTCTGGACGTCGCGCGACCTGCCGGCCGTTATCCACCCTGAAGACCGCGCACTTTTCCGCGGACGGCTCCACCAGGCGCTGAAGGGACAGGACAGCCGAAGCGAAGCGTATTACCAGGTCGAGCTGCGCATGAAGGATGCGCTTTGCAGCTGGCGCTGGGTCAATGTCGCAGGCCGCATCGTGGAACGGGATGACGCGGGCCGCGCGCGACGCATGGTGGGCACTTTCTCCGACATCGAACACAGGAAACAGGCGGAACACAAGAATGCGCAGCTGCTCGGCAGCGAGCAGTTCAAGAGCGCGATCCTGACCGCCGCTCCCGATTGCATCGTTTCAATCGATGGATGCGGGAAAATCATCAGCTTCAACCAGGCAGCTGAACAGACCTTCGGATACCGCAGCGAAGACGTTCTCGGTTGCGACCTGGCCGACATCATCATCCCGCCCGAGTGGCGACAGCAGCACCGCCAGGGTGTCGAGCGCGTGCTGGCAACCGGGGAAAGCACGCTGCTGAACCGGCGCATCGAGCTGACCGCAATGCGCGCCGACGGCAGCAGCTTTCCTGTCGAACTGGCAGTGGTTGCCCTGCAGGTACAGGGCGAGCGGATGTTCACCGCTTTCATCCGCGACATTTCCCATTCCAAGCGCAGCCAGGCGATGCTGAAAGACAGCGCGGTGCGCTATCGCCAGCTCGTCGAACTTTCGCCGGAAGCAACCTTTGTGTACCGCAACGGGAAAATCGCCCTCTTCAACCAGGCCGCCAGCCGCCTGCTCGGTGTGCGCGACCCTGCGGGCCTGATGGGCCGCAGCATGTTCGACTTCATCCATCCGGACCACCATCCGCTGTATCACGAGCGGGCGCGCCTGACACCGCAGGAAGCGCAGCCCACGCCATTCCTGGAGCAGGTATGGCTGCGCGCGGACGGAACTGCGTTCGATGCAGAGATCGGGGCCACCAACCTGATCTACAACGGCAAGCCATCGGTGCAGGTGGTGGTGCGCGACATCACGGAACGCAAGCGCGCGGAAGCGCTGCAGCTCGGGCAGAACCAGATCCTTAACATGGTCGCAACCGGCGCGTCGCTGCCGGAAATCCTGCATGCAATCGCACTGTTCGTCGAAAAGCAATCCGGCCGGGGCCTGTGTTCCATCCTGCTTTGCAATGGCGACGGAACCGCGCTGGTCGACCGGGTAGCGCCGAGCCTGCCGGCGTCCTTCCGCGAGCAGGCGCGTGACATGCGCATCGGCCCATGCCAATGCTCCTGCGGGACGGCCGCGTTTCGCGGGGAGCCGGTCATTGTCACCGACATCGCAAGCGACCCGCTCTGGGCCTCGTGGCGGGAACTTGCGATCGAACACGGCCTGAAAGCCTGCACCTCCTGGCCGATCATCGGGAAGAACAGGAAAGTGCTCGGCACCTTCGCGCTCTACTTCAAGGAAAGCGCAGCCCCGGCGAAGACCGACCTGCAGCTGTTCGGCATCTGCACCAATCTTGCCGGCATCGCGATCGAAAGCCGGGTGTCGGAAGAGAGAATCCGCTATCTCGCGCACTACGACGGCCTCACGTCGCTGCCGAACCGCTTCCTGTTCAAGGAGTACCTGGACCTGGCGCTGCGCAACGCGCGCCGCCACGCAAACAAGTTTGCGGTGCTGTTCCTCGACCTCGACCGCTTCAAGGAAATCAACGACACGCTGGGCCATGATGCCGGCGATCTCGTGCTGCGTGAAATGGCGAGGCGCCTGCGCGACTGCCTGCGGCATACCGACAAGATCGCGCGCATGGGCGGCGATGAGTTCTACGTGCTGATCGAGGAACTGGACGACGGCCGCTACGCGGCGGACGTCGCGCAAAAACTGGTCGAAGCTGCCGCCAGGCCGGTTTGTATCGGCGGACGGGAGCACAGCCTGAGCGCAAGCATCGGCATCGCGATCTATCCGGACGACGGCAGCGACGGGCAGATGCTGCTGAAGAATGCCGACAAGGCGATGTACCGCGCGAAGGACATGGGAAAGAACGCGTTCCAGTCCTTCTCGCCGCTGAAACCGCGGCCGGCGCCGTCACCGGCGCACGCGAATACCTGCCGCCTCTCCTGAACCGACGCTGGCAACAAAAAAAGCCGCCCCTGCTTGCACAGGGGCGGCTCGTTGCTTCTTGCGACGGTGCGCTTATTGCTGCTGCTGCGCGGCGGCGCCTTCTTCCGCGGCTGCGGCCTTCATCGACAGCTTCAGGCGGCCGCGGTCATCGGTCTCGAGAACCTTGACGCGAACCTGCTGGCCTTCCTTCAGGTAATCGGCCACCGCATTCACACGCTCGTTGGCGATCTGGCTGATGTGCAGCAGGCCATCCTTGCCCGGCATGACCTGGACGATCGCACCGAAGTCGAGCAGCTTGAGCACGGTGCCGTCGTAGGTCTTGCCCACTTCGACCGATGCCGTCAGCTCTTCGATGCGGCGCTTGGCTTCCTGGCCGGCTGCCGCATCCACCGAGGCGATGGTTACCACGCCTTCGTCGGTGATGTCGATCTGCGTGCCGGTTTCTTCGGTCAGCGCACGGATCACCGCACCGCCCTTGCCGATCACGTCGCGGATCTTCTCCGGGTTGATGCGGATGGTGATCAGGCGCGGCGCGAAGTTGGACAGCTCGGTCTTGCCGACCGGCATCGCTTCCTGCATCTTCGCCAGGATATGCATGCGGCCTTCCTTGGCCTGGGCCAGCGCGACCTGCATGATCTCCTTGGTGATGCCCTGGATCTTGATGTCCATCTGCAGGGCCGTCACGCCGTTGGCGGTACCCGCCACCTTGAAGTCCATGTCGCCGAGATGGTCCTCGTCACCGAGGATGTCGGTCAGCACCGCGAACTTGTTGCCGTCCTTGATCAGGCCCATTGCGATACCGGCAACATGTGCCTTCATCGGCACGCCGGCATCCATCAGCGCCAGGCAGCCGCCGCAGACGGACGCCATCGAGGACGAGCCGTTGGACTCGGTGATCTCGGACACCAGGCGCACGGAATAGCTGAACTCTTCCGGTGCGGGCAGCGCCGCCTGCAGCGCGCGCTTGGCAAGGCGGCCGTGGCCGATCTCGCGGCGCTTCGGCGAACCGACGCGGCCGGTCTCGCCGGTGGCGAACGGCGGCATGTTGTAGTGGAGCATGAAGCGATCGGAATACTCGCCCATCAGCGCGTCGATCTTTTGCTCGTCGCGTGCGGTACCGAGGGTGGCAACCACCAGCGCCTGGGTTTCGCCGCGGGTAAACAGCGCCGAACCGTGGGTACGCGGCAGCACCGAGGTGCGGATCGTGATCGGGCGCACGGTACGGGTATCGCGACCGTCGATGCGCGGCTCGCCTTCGAGGATCTGGGAACGAACGATCTTCGCTTCCATGTCGAACAGGATGTTGCCGACTTCGACGGAATCGGGAGCTGCGGCGCCGGCCGCTGCGGCTTCCGCCGCCAACGCGGCGTTCACTTCGGCCGACACGGTATTGAGCTTGGCGGTACGCGCCTGCTTGTCCTTGGTCTGGTAGGCTTCGCGCAGCTTGGCTTCGGCCAGCTGCGTCACGCGCGCGATCAGCGCTTCGTTCTTCGCCGCCGGCGCCCATTCGACTTCCGGCTTGCCGCCGTCGCGCACCAGCTCGTGGATCGCGTCGATCACGACCTTCATCTGCTCGTGGCCGTAGACCACGGCGCCCAGCATCACTTCTTCGGAGAGCTGGTTGGCTTCGGATTCCACCATCAGCACGGCTTGCTCGGTGCCGGCGACCACCAGGTCGAGCTGCGAGCTGGCCATCTGGGTACTGGTCGGGTTCAGCACGTACTGGCCGTCGACATAGCCGACGCGGGCAGCGCCCAGCGGACCGCTGAAGGGAATGCCGGCAACGCAGATGGCGGCGGAAGCGCCGATCATGGAGGCGATGTCCGGATCGATCTCGGGATTGACGGACAGGACATGGATGATGACCTGCACTTCATTCATGTAGCCTTCCGGGAACAGCGGGCGGATCGGACGGTCGATCAGGCGCGAGGTCAGCGTCTCCTTTTCCGACGGACGGCCTTCGCGCTTGAAGAAGCCCCCGGGAATGCGGCCGGCCGCGTAGCTCTTCTCGACATAGTCGACGGTCAGCGGGAAAAAGTCCTGGCCCGGCTTGACATCCTTCTTCGCAACGACGGTTGCCAGCACGACGGTGTCTTCGATCGAGACAACCACGGCACCGGATGCCTGACGGGCGATTTCGCCGGTCTCCAGCGTGACGGTATGCTGGCCGTACTGGAAGGTCTTGGTAACTTTATTGAACACGGTGTTTCCTTTCTATTTTTGCCGACAGATTTTCAGGCGCTGTCGTTCACCTCACCACGAACGGCCGCCACGCATGGCATGCCGTCTATACTGCTTGCTGCGGAATCGCTTCGAATTACAAACCACAAAATGGCAAAATGCCTGCATCAGAGACTGACGCAGGCATTTTTTCTATAACCGGGCGAGGCGCAATGAATTACTTGCGCAGGCCGAGTTTTTCAATCAGGGCGCGGTAACGGGTGGCGTCCTTGCCCTTCAGGTAGGACAGCAGACGCTTACGGCGGTTAACCATCATGATCAGGCCGCGGCGGGAGTGGTGATCCTTGGCGTGGGCCTTGAAGTGATTGTTGAGTTCGTTGATACGGGCGGTCAGCAGTGCAACCTGCACTTCCGGGGAGCCGGTATCGTTCGTACCGCGGGCGTTATCCGCAATGATTGCGGCCTTGTTGATGTTTTCGATGGACATGGAATACCTTTCACATGCGGTGTACGGAGTCGCAACCCCAAGCACCGTGAACAATTGACAAAAAACCTTGGTCAAATCGACCAAGACGCGCAGTATAGCGGAAATGGCCCGGCTATTCAAACACTTACGCCGCCGACTTCGGTAGCCGCCGTTATTGCCCGCGATGCCGGAGAACCTGCCATGAAACCCCGCTCAGCGATTGCCATTTCATTAATGCTTGCCACGCTTGCCGGTTGCGCCACCTTGTTCCCGGCCCCGGTGAACGTGGGGGACGCGGAATCCGACGTGATCGCCAAGCGCGGGCAGCCGACGCGCCGTTACCAGGACGGCAAGGATCAGCTGCTGGAATATGCACTCGGTCCCTGGGGGCAGAGAACCTATATGGCGCGCATCGGCCCGGACGGGAAAGTCGTTTCGTTTGAGCAAGTCTTAACTACGCGGAAGTTCGGCACCATCAAGGTTGGAGAAGCAACGAAAGAAACGGTACTGCGCAGCATTGGAAGCCCGAGCGACACCTCCTACCTGCCGCTGCGCGACCTCGAGGTATGGTCCTATCCGTACAAGGAAGCCGATGTCTGGAACTCGATCATGCACGTCCATTTCGACCGGTCCGGCGTGGTGCGCCAGATGATGAACGGCCCCGACCCGCGTTTCGATCCTGACCTGCGTTTCCCGTTCAGCCTGGCGCCCCGATAGCGCAAATGAAAAAGCGCCTGCGATGCAGGCGCTTTTTCTTCGGGAGCGACCGGGGTCAGAGTTGCGGATTGAGCTTGTCGACCTTGGAGTGCAGCTTGTTCAATGCCGACAGGTAAGCCTTGGCAGACGCCACCACGATATCCGGATCGGCGCCGACACCGTTGACGATGCGGCCGGATTTCGACAGGCGCATCGTGACCTCGCCCTGCGACTCCGTGCCGGTCGTGATCGCGTTGACGGAAAACAGCAGCAGCTCGGCACCGCTCCTGGCTTCCGATTCGATCGCGTTCACCGTGGCATCGACCGGACCATTGCCTTTCCCTTCGCAGGCAAGTTCCTTGCCGCCCATCGTAAACACCACTTTCGCGGCCGGCTTTTCACCGGTCTCGGAATGCTGGCGCAGCGATACAAAACGGTAGTGCTCGTTGTCGTGCGAGTGCTGCTCGTCCGACACCAGCGCGATGATGTCTTCATCGAAGATTTCCGCCTTGCGGTCGGCGAGCTCCTTGAAGCGCGCGAACGCCGCATTCACTTCCGTCTCCGACTCCAGTTCGATGCCCAGTTCCTCGAGACGCTGCTTGAACGCGTTGCGTCCGGACAGCTTGCCAAGCACGATCTTGTTCGCGGTCCAGCCGACTTCTTCGGCCCGCATGATCTCGTAGGTATCGCGCGCCTTGAGCACGCCATCCTGGTGGATGCCCGACGCATGGGCGAACGCATTGGCGCCGACCACCGCCTTGTTCGGCTGCACGGCGAAGCCGGTGATCTGGGAGACCAGCTTCGATGCCGGCACGATCTGGGTAGTGTCGACGCCGACGTCGAGCTTGAAGTAATCCTTGCGAGTCCTCACCGCCATCACGACTTCTTCCAGAGAGGTGTTGCCGGCACGCTCGCCCAGGCCGTTGATGGTGCACTCGACCTGCCGCGCGCCGCCGATCATGATCCCCGCCAGC
This sequence comes from Noviherbaspirillum sp., assembly GCF_035627455.1. GTDB lineage: Bacteria > Pseudomonadota > Gammaproteobacteria > Burkholderiales > Burkholderiaceae_D > Noviherbaspirillum. The sequence goes on along the minus strand of NZ_DASPLS010000065.1, from coordinate 29,393 downwards.
GAGTTCGCCACCGCCATGCCGAGGTCGTTATGGCAGTGCACCGACCAGACCGCCTTGTCAGCATTCGGAATGCGCTCGCGCAGTGTCTTGATCATGTTGCCGTACAACTCGGGCACGCCATAGCCGACGGTGTCGGCGAAGTTGATGGTGGTGGCGCCTTCGTCGATCACGGTTTCCAGCACGCGGCAAAGGAAATCCATGTCGGAACGGCTGCCGTCCTCCGGGCTGAACTCGACATCGTCGGTGAAATTGCGGGCGAAGCGCACCGCCTGCCTGGCCTGCTCCAGCACCTGGTCAGGCGTCATGCGCAGCTTCTTTTCCATGTGCAGCGGCGAGGTTGCGATGAAGGTGTGGATGCGTTTGCGCGCGGCGGGCGCGAGTGCCTCGGCGGCACGGGAAATGTCGCGATCGTTGGCGCGCGACAGCGAACAGACCGTGGAATCCTTGATGACACCGGCGATCGCCCTGATCGCTTCGAAATCCCCGGGGGAGGCGGCAGCGAAACCGGCTTCGATCACGTCAACCCGCAGGCGTTCCAGTTGCCGGGCGATGCGGATTTTTTCATCCTTGGTCATCGACGCGCCGGGCGACTGTTCGCCGTCACGCAAGGTGGTATCGAAAATGATCAGTTTGTCTGCCATGCTGCTCTCCTTTAGGAAAATTCGAATTCGGTTTGTTCTTGATGGTTCTTCGCCTGCCCTTGTCGAGATGACATGAGCCAGGCACTGCACAAATTGTGGGGGTATGGGATTTAGCGCGCGTTAACGCACTAGTAGGAACAGCGGCAGCAGCAGGCCTTGCAGGAGGCTGCTGGAGAGTACGGATGCGGAAATGTGGATTTCGCGGAACATGTGGAAAACTATAAGCGGAATCCCGGAAAAGTGCAACCTGCAGGCAAAAACCGGAATTCCGGCGTTTTTTTCCACCTCCCGCTCACACAATTGCGGCGCGGCGCCGCATTTTCGGCAAGCGCCGGGACTGCATTTCAGTCTTTCGCTTCGTGCATCTCGGACTCGGAGGTCTGCACGATGCTGACGGGCTTGCCCTTCGACAAGCGCCAGAAGAACACGGCGTAGCCGGAGAGGCCGTACAGCACGAACATGCCGAACAAGACCTTCGGCGGGTCGCTCGATACCAGCACGAAGATGAGAACGATGACAAAGATCGCAATGAACGGCACCGACTTGCGGAAGTTGATTTCCTTGAAGCTGTAGAACGGCACATTGGTGACCATCGTCAGACCAGCATAGAGCGTGATCGTCCATGCAAACCAGCTCAGGTCCGGTCCGGCGAAACCGAGATCGTGCATCAGCCACACGAAACCCGTCACCAGCGCGGCCGCGGCCGGGCTGGGCAAGCCCTGGAAGTAGCGCTTGTCGACCACGCCGATATTCGTATTGAAGCGCGCCAGCCGCAGTGCCGCCCCGGCGCAATAGACGAAGGCGGCAAGCCATCCCAGCTTCCCCATGCCGCGCAGCGACCATTCGTAGACCACGAGCGCCGGCGCGGCGCCGAAGGACAGCATGTCGGACAGGCTGTCATACTGCGCGCCGAACTCGCTCTGCGTGTTGGTCAGGCGCGCGACGCGCCCGTCGACGCTGTCGAGCAGCATCGCGGCGAAGATCGCGACTGCGGCGTAGTCGAACTTCAGGTTCATCGCCATCACAATGGCGAAAAAGCCGCAGAACAGGTTCGCGGTGGTAAAGGCGTTCGGAAGCAGGTAGATCCCGCGTCGCCGCAGCGTCGGCGGCGCGACCGGTCCCTCCCCTTCGATCTGGGGATGATGCAGCGTGCGCTTGTTTGCGCGTGCCGCCTTGGGGAATGCGCCGGCGTTGGTCTTCGCTTTGCGACGGTTGAAAGTTGCCATTCCGAATCCGTTTCAATGGTATGCAGATAAGATCACAACTCGGCCAGAATTGTTTCGGTTGCGGAGACTTTGTCGCCCACGCTGACCTTTGGCATCGCGAGCAGCGGCAAGTAGACATCGACGCGCGACCCGAAGCGTACGAAGCCGTAACGCTGGCCGCGCTCTAGCACGTCGCCCGCCTTCACCGAGCAGAGGATGCGGCGCGCGAGCATGCCCGCCACCTGCACGCAGGTGACCGTCTGACCATTGTCGGCCGCGATCACCAGCGCATTGCGCTCATTCTCGGACGATGTCTCGGCAGCCTTGCCGGGGAAATACTGGAGTGCCTGAACGCGCCCGTCCACCGGGGCGCGGTTGGAATGCACGTTGAAGATGCTCATGAACACGCTGATCTTGAGCGCGTCGCGCCCGGCATAGGGATCGCGCGCCTTTTCCACTACGACGACGCGGCCGTCGGCCGGCGACAGCACCGTGTTCGGCTTCTGCGGCGCCTGGCGCGCAGGATCACGAAAAGCCTGAAGAACGGCGAGAGCGATCAGCCAGAACAGGAGCGACCACGCGCCGGCGACCGCGCTGACGGCCAGCGCGAAGACAACGGCAATCCCGAGAACAGGCCAGCCTTCGCGGGCAATGACGGGATGTGGATAATTGTTCAACTTTGCTCCGTTCGATGGTGAAAAGCAAAAAGCGTGGCTATTCTAGACGAGCAGCCCGCAAATGTAACGCTTCAGCATGCTTTTCCTGCAAGCGCCAGGTATCTGCGCGCCATTTACTGCCCCGTCGCCCAGCGTAGTGCGGCGCCACTACTTGAAACGGACCTTGGCGACCACGCGCAGGCCCAGCGTCGTTTCGCCCGGCTCGAAACTCGGCTCCTGGACCTCCACCGACTCCTGCATCGCCATCGGCGCGGCGCGCATCGCCTTCGACGCATGGGCTTCCTGCGCATACGCGCCTGAGGCCTCGAAGTCCACCGTATCCATCACGGCATCGGCCGGACTGCGGCCCATCGCCTTGGCGATCGCGGCGATGCGGTCGGTCAGGTTCCTGTACGCCACTGCGATGCGCTGCTCGTCGATCTTTCTCGTCGTGGCTTCAGTCAAGCCGAAGCGCAGGCTGTTGAGCGCCAGCACGCGCTGTGCCGACGCCACGGTTCTCGGCAGGGCTTCAAGATTGGGCGTGACCACATCAAGATACTGGCCGACGCGCCACGCAATAATTTGCGGGGGACGGCTGCCCTGGCGTGGCTGCGGTTCATCCGAATACACCGGATAGGTGTAATAGCCGCGCGTTTTCAGGACGGCCTGCGGATCCTCCTTTCTGACAATTTCGGTTCCCTGCCTCATCTTCTGATTCACGCGCGAGGCGGCTGCGGTCTTGTCCTTGTCCTGCTCCTCGATCATCAAGGTCGCGCGCGCCTCGTCGTTGGGCTGCCTGACTTCGCCATAGGCCGGCACGACGACGAGGGCACCGGCGGTCTGCACCGGTACTTGCGCATGCAGGCACGCGACCCAGGCAGACAGGGCGAGAGGCAACAGGCGAATCAGAAATCGCGACATGAATTCTCCAAAAGAAAACGGGACGCCCGCGAAAGGAGCGCCCCGTTCATTTTACTCACTTCAAGCAAGCTTAACGATTACCCAAGTATTTCTTCCTGACACTTGCTCTGGTCGACAGGTCTGCTTGTCTGTCCCAAAGCCAGGAAAAAGCCGTGCCTGCGCCCGGCTTTTCGACCGAACGCGGGGAAGGCTTGCAAGCCTTTCCCGCATGATGCCATCCGGTGATCCAAGCTTAGTTCTTGGACTGGTCGACCAGCTTGTTCTTTTTGATCCAAGGCACGCGAGGTCGAAAAAAAAGCCGTGCCTGCGCACGGCTTTTCGACCGAACGCGGGGAAGGCTTGCAAGCCTTTCCCGCATGATGCCATCCGGTGATCCAAGCTTAGTTCTTGGACTGGTCGACCAGCTTGTTCTTTTTGATCCAAGGCATCATCGCGCGCAGCTTCTCGCCGACCTGTTCAATCTCGTGCTCCGCCGTCAGGCGGCGGCGCGATTGCAGCGTCGGAGCGCCGGCCTTGTTTTCCAGGATGAAGCTCTTGGCGTATTCGCCGGTCTGGATGTCCTTCAGGCACTGGCGCATCGCGTTCTTGGTGTCTTCGGTGACAACGCGCGGGCCGGTGACGTACTCGCCGTACTCCGCATTGTTGGAGATCGAGTAGTTCATGTTGGCGATGCCGCCTTCATAGATCAGGTCGACGATCAGCTTCAGTTCGTGCAGGCACTCGAAGTAAGCCATTTCCGGCGCATAGCCGGCTTCGACCAGGGTTTCGAAACCGGCCTTGATCAGCTCGACGGTACCGCCGCACAGCACGGCCTGCTCGCCGAACAGGTCGGTCTCGGTCTCTTCGCGGAAGTTGGTCTCGATAATGCCGGCACGGCCGCCGCCGTTGGCCATCGCGTACGACAGCGCGATGTCGCGGGCGCTGCCCGACTTGTCCTGGTACACCGCAACCAGATGCGGCACGCCGCCGCCCTGGGTGTAGGTGCCACGCACGGTGTGGCCCGGGGCCTTCGGCGCAACCATGATCACGTCGAGGTCGGCGCGCGGCACGACCTGGCCGTAGTGGACGTTGAAGCCGTGGGCGAATGCCAGTACCGCACCCTGCTTCGCGTTCGGAGCGACGTTTTCGTTGTAGACCTGCGCGATGTTCTCGTCCGGCAGCAGGATCATGATCACGTCGGCAGCCTTGACCGCTTCATTGACTTCCGCGACATTCAGGCCGGCGTTCTTTGCCTTCTCCCACGAAGCACCGCCCTTGCGCAGACCAACGGTGACCTTCACGCCGGAATCGTTCAGGTTCTGGGCGTGAGCGTGGCCCTGGGAACCGTAGCCGATGATGGTGACGTTCTTGCCTTTGATGAGGGACAGGTCACAGTCTTTGTCGTAGAAAACTTTCATGGATCTTCCTAACTTATGATGTTGTGGGTACTGGTATTAAACTTTGAGAATGCGCTCGCCGCGGCCGATGCCCGAGCCGCCGGTACGGACGGTTTCGAGGATCGCGGTACGGTCGATCGATTCGATGAAGGCGTCGAGCTTGGACTTGTTGCCGGTCAGTTCGATCGTGTAGGTCTTTTCCGTCACGTCGATCACGCGGCCACGGAAGATGTCCGCGGTGCGCTTCATTTCCTCGCGCTCCTTGCCGACCGCGCGCACCTTGATGAGCATCAGCTCGCGCTCGATGTGCGAGCCTTCGGTCAGGTCGACCACCTTCACGACTTCGATCAGGCGGTTCAGGTGCTTGGTGATCTGTTCGATCACGTCGTCCGAGCCGGTGGTCACGATCGTCATGCGCGACAGCGTCGGGTCTTCGGTAGGCGCCACGGTCAGGGTTTCGATGTTGTAGCCGCGCGCCGAGAACAGGCCGACCACACGCGACAGCGCGCCTGCTTCGTTTTCAAGCAAAACAGAGATGATGTGTCGCATTACAGATCCTCCGAACCCAGAAGCATTTCAGTCAAGCCCTTGCCGGCTTTCACCATCGGCCAGACGTTCTCGGTTTGATCCGTAATGAAGTTCATGAAGACCAGCCTGTCCTTCATGCCGAACGCTTCCTTCAGCGCGCCCTCCACATCGCCCGGCTTCTCGATCTTCATGCCGACGTGGCCGTAGGATTCGACCAGCATGTTGAAGTCGGGGAGCGAATCCATGTAGGACTCGGAATAGCGCGACCCGTAGTCGAGCTGCTGCCACTGCCGCACCATGCCGAGGAAGCGGTTGTTCAGCAGGACGATCTTCGGGGTCAGGTGATACTGCTTGCAAGTCGCCAGTTCCTGGATGTTCATCTGGATCGACGCTTCGCCGGTGATGCAGGCCACCGTTGCGCCCGGGTTGGCCATCTGCACGCCCATCGCATACGGCAGGCCGACGCCCATCGTGCCCAGGCCGCCGGAGTTGATCCAGCGGCGCGGCTTGTCGAAGTTGTAGTACTGCGCTGCCCACATCTGGTGCTGTCCGACGTCGGAGGTGATGAAGGCGTCGCCCCTGGTCACTTCCCACAGCTTGCGCACCACTTCCTGCGGCTTGATCACCTCGGAGGAAGTCGCGAACTTGAGGCACTCGCGGCCGCGCCACTCATTGATCTGGCGCCACCAGGCGGCCAGCGCCTGGGTGTTCGGCTTCGCTTCGGCGGCGTCGAGCTGCGACAGCAGTTCAACCAGCACGTCCTTGACGTTGCCGACGATCGGAATGTCGACCTTGACCCGCTTGGAGATCGACGACGGATCGATGTCGATATGGATGATCTTGCGCGGATGGCTGGCAAAGTGCTTCGGGTTGCCGATCACGCGGTCATCGAAGCGCGCGCCGATGGCGATCAGCACGTCGCAGTGCTGCATGGCCATGTTGGCTTCGTAGGTGCCGTGCATGCCCGGCATGCCGACGAACTTGTCGCTCGATGACCTGTAGCCGCCAAGGCCCATCAGGGTATTGGTGCAGGGATAGCCGAGCTTGTCGACCAGCTTGTTCAGTTCCTGCGAGGCGTTGGCGAGGATCACGCCGCCGCCGGTATATATCATCGGGCGTTCCGCCGCCAGCAGGAGCTGCACCGCCTTGCGGATCTGGCCGGCGTGGCCCTTGTCGACCGGGCGGTACGAGCGCATCTCGATTTCCTTCGGATACTCGTACACGCATTTCTGGACGCTCACATCCTTCGGGATGTCGACCAGCACCGGGCCCGGGCGGCCGGTAGTGGCGATGTAGAACGCCTTCTTCATCGTCGCGGCGACGTCCTTGACGTCCTTGACGAGGAAGTTGTGCTTGACGCACGGACGGGTAATGCCGACCGTGTCGCATTCCTGGAACGCATCCTGGCCGATTGCATGGGTGGGCACCTGGCCGGAGATCACCACCATCGGAATCGAGTCCATGTAGGCGGTGGCCAGGCCGGTCACCGCATTGGTGACGCCGGGGCCAGAGGTGACGATGGCGACGCCGACCTTGTTGGAGCTGCGCGAATACGCGTCGGCTGCGTGGATGGCGGCCTGTTCATGGCGCACCAGGATATGCTGGAATTTGTCTTGATTGAAGATCGCGTCGTAGATATAGAGCACTGCGCCGCCGGGATAACCGAACACATGCTCGACACCCTCTTCAGCCAGGCAGCGCACGGCTATTTCCGCGCCTGTAAGTTCTAAGCTCATTGCTTGGTTCCTTTCAAGGTCCATTGGAAATTGATCGGATGCTCTCCCCTCTCGAAACCGCTCGGAACGACAGTGCCTGGGCTTCCCTTCTTTGTGCGGTCACGCCGGTTCGTTGCGCACCCGTAGATGCGATTCAAAGCGACGCTAAACGCGACTCGTTCAGCCGGGGTACCTGAAGTGCCGGTACGGATTTCTCGCGCTTGTGGCGCGGGTTAGAGCAAACAGCTTTCAGATTGAAGCGCGTCTGATCGGAAGGCGGCATTATGCGCCGCGCATGAAAAGACAATCCTTCGGGGATGCGAAGGGACTCATAAGTTAATGCGTCGCACCATTTTGGTCAAGCAAATTCGCGCCAAAAGCCTTAGGAATCAAGCGGTTTCGGCAAAATTTGCGGACAGCGGGGGCCTTTTTTGCTAGCATGCGCACAGTTTGAAAACGGTACCGGAAAGCGCCGCTTTCGCCGCACATACTCTCTTCCAAAGCAAAAAAAGACGATAGCAGCATTGCATGGCGACTGAAAAAGAACTTTCCGAATTCCTGGAAAACGTGGAGCGCCGCGCCTTCAAACAGGCAGTCTACGCAGTCCGCAAGGACGAAGCCGCACTGGATATTGTCCAGGATGCAATGATCAAGCTGGCCGAAAAGTACGGCGACAAGCCGGCGTCAGAGCTGCCGATGCTGTTCCAGCGCATCCTGCAGAACACGATCCACGACTACTTCCGCCGTGAGAAGGTGCGCGGCACCTGGGTTACGCTGTTTTCCGGAATGGGAAACGATGTCGAGGATGCAGACGGCTTCGACCTGCTGGAAACCTATGAGGCGGAAGAAGGCAGCCAGGCGGCCGAATCGAGCGCCGACAAGGTGGAACGCAGCCAGGTTCTGGCTGTCATCGAAGAGGAGATCCAGAAGCTCCCGGCGCGTCAACGGGAGGCTTTCCTCATGCGTTATTGGCAGGATATGGATGTAGCCGAGACGGCTGCGGCGATGGGTTGTTCAGAGGGCAGCGTGAAAACGCACTGTTCCCGTGCAACGCATGCATTGGCCCAGGCACTGCGGCTCAGAGGAATCACATTATGAGCACCAGAGAATTGAATTTCGCGTACAAGGTAAGGCACGCACTCAACGAAAATCTCGACAAGTTGCCGGCGTCCACCACGGAAAAGCTGGCTTCGGCACGCAAACTTGCCTTGTCGCGCCGGAAAAAGGAATCCCGGCTGCGGGTGTTCGCGGCACGCCATGCAGTCGCCGGAGAAGCGGGAAGCTTCTTCAACGAACCGTTCTCCTGGCTGGCGCGCATGGGGCTGCTGGTCCCGCTTATCGTCCTGATTGTCGGCCTGACCAGCATCTACCAGTTCGAGCAGCAGCGCCGCATCGACGACACCGCCGAAACGGATGCGGCGGTGCTGGCAGATGAACTGCCGCTGTCGGCCTACCTCGACCACGGGTTCAATGCCTACCTGGCATCACGAGACGAATGAACATGACGCCTTCGCGCACATCACGGACCGCCCGCGCCTTGCGGGCGGTCTTCTTTCTGGCGCTCTCGTTGACCGCGGGCGCCATGCAGGCCGATACCGGGAATGCGGCGCCGCAGGCGGCCGGCAGTGCTGCCGTCGTCAAGCCCGCCTGGTCGGACCTCACCCCGGAGCAGCAGCAGGCGCTCGCGCCCCTGGCTGCAGAATGGGACTCGCTCGACGCGTTCCGGAAGAACAAGTGGCTGGCGATCGGCAACCGCTACGCGACGATGAAGCCGGAGGAACAGCAGCGCGTGCAGGAGCGCATGCGCGACTGGGTCAAGCTCACGCCCGAGCAGCGGCGCCAGGCGCGCGAGAATTACATCCGCGCGCGCAAGCTGAACCCGGACCAGAAATCCGCACAGTGGGAGCAGTATCAGCAGCTGCCGGAAGAAGAAAAGAAGAAACTGGCCGAGAAGCTGGCTGCGGAAGCCGCCGCGAAAAAGAAGGTCACCGCGCTGCCGCCGCCGTCCGAGCAGAAGAAACAGGCGAAAACCACGGTACCGCCGATCAAGGCCGCGCCCAAGCCCGTGATCGAACAATCGGTCACGCCGAAGGCGGTCAATCAGTCCGCGCTGCAGCCTGTCGTCCCGCCCCCGAACACGAAATAAGATATTTTGAACCCCCTCGCGACCCCATCCCTGAGGCGCCGCCTCGCCGCCATGGTGTATGAAGCCATGCTGCTCTTTGCCGTCCTTTTCATCGCCGACTGGTTCTTTTCCACGCTGCTCCAGCAGCGGCATGCGCTGCAGCTGCGCCACGCCGGGCAGGCATGGCTGCTGGCAGTGCTCGGTTTGTACTTCGTCTGGTTCTGGACGCATGGCGGACAGACCCTGGCAATGAAGACATGGCGGGTCAGACTGGTGACGCGCGACGGCAAGCCGCTCGGGACGCCTCGCGCGATCACGCGTTTTGCGCTCGCCTGGCTATGGCTCCTGCCCGGCCTGGTTGCCGCTTCCCTGCTTGGCGCGAAAACCTGGGGACTGCTGCTGATTCCCGGCCTCAATATCCTGGCGTGGGCGCTGACCGCATTCCTCGACCCGGAACGCCAGTTCCTGCATGACCGTATCGCCGGCACCCGCGTGGTGGCCGCCGACTGACCTCACGACGAAGCCGGCCGCCGCCGGTATCGCTCAGTGCGAATCTTCGCGCAAGAGGAAAGGATTTTCCGCGCCCGCATACAGGCGCCGCAGGATCTCCCGCTCCCTGCTTACCACGGTCGCGACGAAGTCCTCGGGCTGTTTCATCGACTTGAACGCCTTGAATCCGCGCTCAAGGAAATTCTGGAGGTCGCCGAGATTGGCGAGCCTGGCCGGGCCGCGCATCATCGACAGGGTAGCCCCGATCAGCGGCACGCGCACCAGTTCGCACAGCGACATGCCGAGCGACGCCACCTGGTCGATCTGCCGCTCACGCTCGGCGCGCGAACCCGCCTTGCGATAGGCGGCAATGTAATCCGCTTCCGTGAAATCTTCGCCCAGGCGCCTTGCCATCGCCGCATCCAGCCTTTCAGAGAGTGCGTCGAGGGAGACCGCCCCGGCAACCGTCGCCAGCGCGGGCGCCGGCAGCATCCTCTCCATTGCCGGGATCACACGCTCCAGATTCGCGTCCCGCTGCGACAGGTCGTCCGCGCCGTACAGGTCGGTAAGGAAGAACTGCGCCGCGGCACGAGTCCCCGGATCGCGCAACAGGTCGGCATGCGTTTCGGCCATGCGTTCCGACTGGAAAGTGCGTAGCGCAACGCGCGCCGCGTTCAGCGCGGCATCTTTCTTTGCCGCCTGCCGCTGCGTAATGACCGATCCGAGTTCGCGCCGGATCACGGCGACGATCTCCTGCTTGTCCATGCTGTGGCCCTGTCCGTTCAATCGCAATGCGTCCATACGAGAATTCTGCCCGAGCGCGGATAAAGCGGGGCGGTTAAAAACAATCTAGAACTAGAACTCTACTTTGCCACCTGCGCCGCCGCGGACCATCGAGTACACTGGACAAACACACAACTATACAAGACGTGGAGACATGGCAACTACCCTTTCCAGACGCGGCTTCCTGAAGGCCGGCCTGATCGGTGCCGTCGTGCTTGCCGCGGGCGGCGGCCTGTACAGGATGACTGCGCAAACGCCAGGCCGTTTCGTCCTCGACGATACCGCCCGGTCGATCCTGGCCGCGATCATCCCGGTCATGCTCAAGGACGGCATCACTCCGGACCCGGCCCATATCGGCGCGGCCATCATCCGCGTGCAGGATGCGATCGCCGGACTTACGCTGCAGGCGCAGAAGGAGGTCAGCGACCTGTTCGGCCTGCTCGCGCTGGCGCCGACGCGGCGCTTCCTTGCCGGCGTCCCCGACGACTGGCCGCAGGCGAAACAGGAAGATGTCGCCGCCTTCCTGCAGAGCTGGCGCGTGAGCCGGGTCGCCCTCTTCCAGGCTGCCTATCAGGGGCTGCATGACCTGATCGCCGGTCCCTGGTATGCCGATGAATCGGCCTGGGCATCCATCGGCTATCCCGGCCCGATCAAGGAATTGAGTTGAAAGTTGCCATGACAAACGCATCCACTAGCCCGATCCCCGATCCCATCCAGGCAGGCCTGGCCGCCGGCTGGAAAGTCGTCGACGCGTCGACGCTGCAGGAGAACCGCCATTTCGACGCGGACGTCGCGATCATCGGCACCGGCGCCGGCGGCGGGGTCACCGCCGAAATCCTCTCGCTGGCCGGCTTGCGTGTCGTCCTTATCGAGGAAGGACCGCTGAAGTCCTCGAAAGACTTCAAGATGCGCGAGGCGGACGCCTACCCGACGCTCTACCAGGAGTCCGCCGCGCGCAAGACGAAAGACAAGGCGATCAACATCCTGCAGGGCCGCGCGGTCGGCGGCTCGACCACGGTCAACTGGACCTCGAGCTTCCGCACGCCCGACAACACCCTGGCCTACTGGCAGAAGGCATATGGCCTGAAGGACTATGCGCCGGATGCGCTGGCGCCCTGGTTCGCGATGATGGAACGGCGGCTCAACGTCGGCGTGTGGACGACGCCGCCCAATGAGAACAATGACCTGCTCAAGCGCGGCGCGGCCAAGCTCGGCATCCCGGCGGCGGCGATCCTGCGCAACGTAAGGGACTGCTGGAACCTCGGCTATTGCGGCATGGGCTGCCCGACAAACGCGAAGCAGTCGATGCTGGTGACGACCATCCCGGCGGCGCTGTCGCGCGGCGCGACGCTGCTGACGCGCACCCGCGCCGACAAGCTGCTGTTCAAGGGCGACAAGGTCGAAGGCCTTTCCTGCGTCGCGCTCGATGCGACCGGACTGTCCCCGTCGGGAAAGACCATCGCGGTGCGGGCGAAACACTATGTGGTGGCGGCCGGGGCGATCAATTCCCCGGCATTGCTGATGCGCTCCAAGGCGCCGGACCCGCACGGATTGCTCGGCAAGCGCACCTTCCTGCATCCCACCGTGATCTCGGCATCGATCTTCGACCACAAGGTGGACGGGTTCGCCGGCGCCCCGCAGACGATCTATTCCGACCACTTCCTCGAGACCGATCCCATCGACGGCCCGATCGGCTACAAGCTCGAAGCGCCGCCGCTGCATCCGCTGCTGTTTGCGTCCACGATGAATGGCTTCGGCGCGCAGCATTCGGAGATGATGAAGAAATTCGCCAATTCGCATGTGCTGCTCTCGCTGCTGCGCGACGGCTTCCACGAGCAATCCGCCGGCGGCAGCGTCCAGTTGCGCGACGACGGGTCGCCGCTGCTCGATTACCCGATCTCGGACTTCGTGTGGGACGGCGTGCGGCGCGCGATGCTGAGCATGGCCGAGATCCAGTTCGCGGCGGGCGCGAAAACCGTGCACCCCGTGCATGAGTTGGCGGGCGGTTACAGCAGTTGGGCAGAAGCAAGGAAAGCCATCCAGGAGCTCCCCTACAAGCCCCTGCTGACGCGGGTCGTATCCGCGCATGTGATGGGCGGCTGCACCATGTCCGACGATACGCGGCTGGGCATGGTGGGATCGCACGGCCGCTATCACGGCATTGGGAACCTGTCGGTGCATGATGGTTCACTGTTCCCGACCTCCATCGGCGCCAATCCGCAGTTGTCGATCTATGGAATCACGGCTAAGCTGGCAAGTGGGCTGGCGGCGGATCTCACCGGCAAGCCCGCGCCGTCCCTGAATGTCCTTTGATGCATGGTCGCACGGATCACCAGACTGCTGCTGCTGTTTCAGCTGCTGATTGCCTTCGCGGCATCCGTAGCCGCTGCGCGTGTTTTCGATATCGACAACACGCTGCTTGCCGCCTTGACCGGCATCGGGTTCGTCGTCCTGTTCCGGCTGCTGATTACCTGCAACAATTTTTTTCTTGCCTGGCGCTATCGCAGCGCCATTCCTGCGCACCATCGCATCAGCGCGTGGCAGGCGGCCACGCTGTTCTTCGGCGAGTTCCGCGCGACGATGACGGCATCGTCATGGACCATGCCGTTCCGCCTCTTTTCGCGGCGCGGCGCGGCGCGGCCGGAGGGATTGCCGGTGCTGCTGATCCACGGCTACGGCTGCAACAGCGGCTACTGGCATCCCCTCAGCAAGGCGCTGCAGAAGGCAAACATCATCCATCATGCGGTCGACCTGGAGCCGGTGATCGGCGGCATCGACGACTATGTGCCGATGATCGATGCAGCCGTGGAAAGGCTGTGCCGCGAAACCGGCTACGACAAGATCGTCATTGTCGCGCACAGCATGGGCGGACTGGCGACCCGCGCTTACCTGCGCGCCCGCGGCCCGGCGCGGCTGGCGAAGGCGATCACGCTCGGCACGCCGCACCACGGCACCGCGCTCGCGCATTTCGGGGTCGGCCTGAATACGCACCAGATGCGCTGGACGGCGACGGAACAGGAAGGCATTGCAAGCGACTGGCTGCGCGAGCTGAAAGCGGGCGAGGATCCTGCGCTCTACCGCCTCTTCGTTTCCATTTACTCGCATCACGACAACATCATCTCGCCGCAGATTTCGTCGCATCTCGAAGGTGCCAGGAATATCGAGCTGAATGCCGTCGGCCATGTTGCGCTCGGATTCGACCCGACCGTGCAGGCGCTCGTGATTCGAGAGATCCGCGCGGCCTCCGCCGCCCGCATGGATACACCCACGCCGGCCACTGCCGGCGCTAAAGCCAGCCTGATTTCCTGAACCGCCGGTAGAGATAGGAGCACACCGCGGCGACCACCGCGATGGAAACAGGATAGCCGTACTTCCATTTCAGCTCGGGCATGAATTCAAAGTTCATGCCCCAGATGCCGAAGAAAGCGGTGGCCACCGCAAAGATCGCCGCCCAGGCGGCAAGACGCTTGTTGACCTCGCTTTCTTCGATCGTCACCATCGACAGGTTCACCTGGATTGCGGTGGCGATGGTGTCGCGGATGTTGTCGATCGAAGTATTGATGCGATACAGGTGGTCGGACACGTCGCGGAAATATTCCTCGGTGTTCTGGCAGATGCGCGGCACCCTGCCGCCATACAGTTTGGTTACCGCTTCCATCAGCGGCGCGACCGCATGCTTGAGCTGCGTGACCTTGCGCTTGAGCTGATACAGCCGCTCGATGTTGGCGCGCTCCGATCCCTTGGTGAAAATCTGTTCCTCGACGGTTTCCAGTTCCGTTTCGAGCTGTTCCAGCACCGGGAAGTAACGGTCGACCACCGCGTCCATCAATGCATAGAACACGAATGCCGAGCCATGCCGCAGCAAGTGCGGCTCACGCTCGCAGCGGGCGCGCACGCCGAGCAGGCTGCGCTCGCTGCGGTTTCGTACGGACAGCACATAGTCTTCCTCGACGAATATGTGCAGCTCGCCCCAAAGCAGCTCGCCGTCCGCCAGTTCGACGGTATGCACCACCGCAAACAGGGAATCGCCGTATTCCTCGATCTTCGGGCGCTGGTGGCCGTGCAGCGCGTCTTCGACGGCGAGCTCATGCAGCTGGAATACCGACTGCATCTGCTTGAGTTCTTCCGGCACCGCGTCCTTGAGCGCCACCCAGACAAAACATTCCGGCAGATGGAGGAAGTCGACGATGTTTTCAACCGGGACGTCCGCGAGCCGCTTTCCCTCCTGGTAGGCGACGCAATTGATCAGCATGTGGTTCTCCGAAACAAGGCGCAAGCGGCCGACCGCGGCGGCGGCCATACCAGCAAGAATACCGGGAATCGGCAGCGGATATGCTGCCGCTTTTCAACCTATTATCCGCGTTCCTTCCGGCGTCACGATGCGTGCGCGCAGGCAAGGGCCCGCATCGGCGCCGGCGCGGCGAAGGACGAGGCGGTCGCCGCCGTGCAGTCCGATCCGTTCCCACATCGCGCCGACCGATTCGGGCCGCGGATGCCAGACCTCGAGCTGCTCCAGCCTGCATCCCGAGTCCGGCATCGCCTGCGTCGGATGCACTCCCTGCGGCCATTGAATCACGGTGGGCAGCGCCCCGCCCTCCAGCAGCGCGCTCTCCTCCGGAATCGTGATCCGCCACCGCAGGCTGTCGCGCTGCATTTCACGCGCCGCCCCGAGCGAAGGCAGTGCCGTGCAGGCAGCGTCGATGTCGCTGGTCCTGGCCACGAAAGTCGCCAGATACGGAGAAACGGCGGCGCGGGAGCGCTCTTCGGGATGATCCATGCCGAACCATCGCGCCCCTTCCGGCGCGGCGCCGGACGGATTGATCGCGATCACCTCCAGGTAGATGGCGTCGCCGAGATTGAGCAGGAAATTATGCGTCCCCATGCGGGCGTGTTCGCCCCCTTTCGTCATCCGCACGCCAAGCGCTTTTTCGCAGAATGCCACGCCGCTCTCCAGCGTGGCGGCGACGAGCACGAGGTGATCGAGTTCGCTGTGGAAATTTGCCATGTGCCCCTGGTCCTTCCTGTATCGAATCTGTATGTTGGATGCATTTGCCAGATGGTACGGCCACCAGAAACGGTTTGAACTTTTCAGAAGCAAGGTCAACTTATTTAAAGCGCGGCGCCGCCCGCGCATTCCTTGCAGACACTATTGCCAGAAAAAGGAGCCTACATGAAACGATCCTGTGCCACCCTCGCATCGACCGTCGCACTATCGTTCCTGGTTTCCAATGCCTGGTCCGCCGACCTGGTCGAAACTGCCTCTACCTCTGGATCCTTCAAGACCTTCCTTGCCGCCGCCAAAGCGGCCGGCATTGCCGAGACGCTGAAAAATTCCGGTCCTTACACCGTGTTCGCGCCAAGCGATTATGCGTTCAACCAGTTACCTCCCGGCACGGTGGATAGCCTGATGAAGGACAAAGCCCGGCTCGCTGAAATACTGTCACATCATGTGATCCCCGGCAAGGTGATGGTCGCCGATGTGAAGCCGGGCAAAGTGAAAACCATACAGGGGGACGAGCTGGTCCTGAAATCCGACAACGGCAAGGTCACGGTCGACAATGCCAATGTGGTCCAGAGCGACATGATGGCGGACAACGGCGTGATTCACGAAATCGACACGGTGGTGCTGCCGCAAAGGTAAGCGCCAATGCAAACGCCCCGGCGGACCGGGGCGGTGTTCATGCACCCTGCAACAGCGCAGATCAGAAGTGGACGCCGCGCAGCAGCTGCTGCAGCGCGATCTGGTCGGCGGTCATCTGCGTGCCCTTCTTCTGGTCGCCGCCCTTGGCAGCGTCGGAATCCGGGAACATGCGGAAGCTGGTGTTCATGATCACCTGTGCGACGCGCGGCAGCAGCGCGTGCATGACCTCGCCGAGTATGCCCAGGCGGGTCGCGATCCGCACCGGCTTGTGCACGATCGCTTCCGCGATCAGTTCGGCGGCATCGTCCGGCGACAGCGTCGGCACGTTCTGGTAGATGCGGGTCGGCGCGATCATCGGGGTGCGCACCAGCGGCATGTTGATGGTAGTGAACTTGACGTTGACATCCGCGAATTCGGATGCGGCGCAACGGGTCCATGCATCGAGCGCCGCCTTGGATGCGACATAGGCCGAGAAACGCGGCGCATTGGTCAGCACGCCGATCGAGGAAATGTTGATCACATGGCCGCTCCGCTTCTCGACCATCTTCGGCAGCAGGCCCATGGTCAGCCGCAACGCGCCGAAATAGTTCAGCTGCATCGTGCGCTCGAAGTCGTGGAAGCGGTCATAGCTGGATTCAATGCCGCGCCGGATCGAGCGGCCGGCATTGTTGACGAGGATGTCGACGCCGCCGTGATTTTCGTTCAGCAGCTGTACGAAGCGGTCGCAATCCATCATGTCGGACACGTCCACCGAATAGGTAATGACGTCGAAGCCGCGGTCGTTGATTTCCTTCTTCGCTTCCGCCAGCTTCCCTTCGTCGCGGCCGCAGATGATGGTGACCGCGCCGGCTTCGGCCAGCTTGTGCGCGACGGCGAGCCCGATGCCCGAGGAGCCGCCGGTCACCAGCACCACCTTGCCCGCCACCTGGCCGCGCAGCGTACGGTCGATGAACAGGTCGGGATCGAGGTTGCGCTCCCAGTAATCCCAGATCCGGAACGCATAATCTTCCAAGCGCGGACAGGCGATGCCGCTGCCCTTGAGCGCCGCCGCCGTCTCGCGGTTGTCGAAGCGGGTCGGATAGTTGATGAACTGCATCAGGTCATCCGGCAGGCCGAGATCCTTCATGACCGCCGAGCGCACGCGGCGCACCGGCGTAAGCGCCATCATGCCCTTGGTGATCGACCTGGGAATGAAGCCCAGCAGCGCCGCATTGATGCGCAGGCTCATGGTCGGCGCGTGCGCCGCGCGGCAGAAGGTATTGAGCACGTCGCCCACGCGCATCGGCTCGGGGTCGGTCAGGTGGAAGCATTTGCCGTCCAGCTTGGGCTGATGCGCAATGTAGTCCATCGCATCGACCACGTAATCGACCGGGACGATGTTCACGCGTCCGCCTTCGATGCCGATGGTGGGCATCCACGGCGGCAGGATCTGGCGGATGCGCTGGATCAGCTTGAAGAAGTAATACGGGCCGTCGATCTTGTCCATTTCGCCGGTCTTCGAATCGCCGACCACCATGCCGGGACGGTAGACGCGGAATGCGCCCTTGCATTCCTTGCGCACCACCTTTTCCGACTCGTGCTTCGACGCGAAGTACGGATGATCGAGGTTCTCCGCCTCTTCGAACATGTCCTCGCGGAAGATGCCCTCGAACAGGCCTGCCGCCGCGATGGAGCTGACGTGATGGAAGCAGCGGGCGCCGACCGCATTGGCGAAGGCAACCGCGTTGCGCGTGCCTTCGATGTTCACTTCCATCTGGGATTGCGGATCCGCCTTCAGGTCATAGATCGCGGCGAGGTGGAAGAAGTGGTCGATGTTCTTGGAAAGCCCCTTGATTTCTTCCTTCGATACGCCCAGCCGGGAGGCAGCCAGGTCGCCGTAGACGGGAATGACGCGCGACTTGGGCGCGCCCCAGTACTCGATCAGGCCCGGGATCTTGTCCTTGCTCCCTTCGCGGATCAGAAAATAGACGATACTGCCTTTGCGCGCCAGAAGCTTCTTGACCAAGCGCTTCCCGATGAAACCCGTTGCCCCTGTGACGAAATATTGCATGCTGACTCCCCTTATTTTTGAAATTCGAGCTTGATGCGACAGCACAGATCATTGCAGGCCCGGTGCCGGTTTGCAAGCGCCAGGCCGGGCCGAAAGCCCGTTTAGAACGGCCGCTCTACGGCTTTAGAATGCCATCTCTACTTTTGGCGCATACACTCCCATCATCAATAAGCGCGTCGGCTGGTCCGGCGTCTCGAGTTAACCAACAATGGAGAAGAAGATGGTCAAAAAACTGAAAGCACTGGCCAAGTCCGACGACCTGCAACTGGCCGAAGCCGTGCGTACGTCGGCGCAGCAGATCTGGCAAGCGGGCCTGGGCGCTTTTGCGAAGGCACAGGAAGAAGGCGGCAAGGTATTCGCCAAGCTGGTCAAGGAAGGCACCGAGCTGCAGAAGCGCACCCAGTTCCTGGCCAACGGCAAGGTCAACGACGTCACCGGCACGGTCGTCAAGATGGCCGACAGCGTGAGCAAGCAGGCCGCCGGTTCCTGGGACAAACTGGAGCAGGTGTTCGAAGACCGCGTATCCCGCTCCCTCAAGAGCCTGGGCGTGCCGACCCAGGAGGATATCCAGACCCTCACCAAGCGCGTCGAAGAGCTGAGCAAGTCGGTCGAAGCGCTGACCGGCAAGAAAACCGCGTCGCGCACCGCATCGCGTCCGGCCGCAAAAAAGGCCGCCGCAAAGCCGGCCGTGAAGCCGGCCGTGAAAAAGACCTCGGTCAAGACCACGGCACGTAAGGCCGCCGCGAAGTAATTCCGCGTCACGCCGCGCCGATCGCGCACTCCGAGGGGCTTGTGCGGCGCACAAGCCCTTTTTTGTTCGAGGCCCCGGGCAGCTGCCGCTGCCCGGCGTCCGGACGACCGCCTGACACGCCGCCCAGCGAGGCCCATGACTTCCAAGCGCACTTCCGACCCTGCTTCCAACCGACCTTCCGCCCGGCGTCCCGCCAGGAAGCCCTCCTCGCGTATCGGCCTCGCGCTCGCGGGCGGCGGCCCGCTCGGCGCCGTCTATGAAATCGGCGCGCTGGCCGCACTGGAAGAATCGATCGAGGGCCTGGACCTGAACGAGGCCGCGATCTACGTCGGCATCAGCGCCGGCGGCATCCTCGCCGCCGGACTGGCCAACGGCATCACGCCGCATGAAATGTGCCGGCTGTTCGTCGAAAGCGACGCCGGCGTGGCCGAGGAAAACCTGTTCAAGCCCGAAATGCTGCTGCGACCGGCCTGGGAAGAGTTCAGCGTCCGGGCGGCGGCCTTTCCCATCCTCCTGATCGGGGGCCTGTTCCATTACGTGACGCGGCGCGGCAAGACCAGCGTCGCCGGCTCGCTGGAGCGGCTCAAAGGCGTGCTGCCAACCGGTATTCTCTCCGGCGACGGCATCCATGAGTTCATGGAGCGGATCTTTGCCGCGGCGGGCCGGACCAACGATTTCCGCAAGCTGAAGCAGAAGCTGGTCATCGTCGCCACCGACCTCGACTCCGGGGAAGCGGTCCGCTTCGGCCTGCCGGGTTACGACGACGTACCCATCTCCCGGGCGGCCCAGGCAAGCGCGGCGGTGCCCGGCCTGTTCCCGCCGGTCGAGATCGGCGGCCGCTATTTCGTCGACGGCGCGCTGCGCAAGACCCTGCATGCATCGATCGCGCTGGATGAGGAAGTCGACCTGCTGCTCTGCCTGAACCCGATCGTGCCCTACAACGCGCGGTCCCTGCATGCGCCCGGCAAGCTCGCCCAGGGCGGCCTGCTCGCCGTCCTGTCGCAATCGCTGCGGGCGATCATCCATTCCCGGGTGGAGGTCGGCATGTCCAACTACCTGGTCAGCTACCCCTCCACCGACATCCTGCTGGTCGAACCGAGCACCGAAGACGCAGACATGTTCTTCACCAACCTGTTCAGCTACAACAACCGGCGCCGCATGTGCGAGAACGCCTACCAGAACACACGCATGATGTTGTGGCAGCGGCGCAAGGAAATCGGCCCGGTGCTCGAGCGCCACGGCTTGCGCCTGAAGCTTTCCGTGCTGCGCGACAGCAGCCTGACGCTGGTGAAGCATCCGGTACCCGGGAAGGAAGACCGGTTCGGCCTGCAGCGCCTGGAAGAGACGCTCGACAGCCTGGAACGGCACCTGAAGATCGCCGGGGGATAGTTGATGCACGGCATTACTGGATCGATTTATCGGTGTTATGCTAGACCCCGGCTCACAAATAGCCGAGTACGTGAACGAGGTCTGGCCGCCAGCGTGTATTGCTCCATGCCGACCCGATCCGGACGCCCTTCCCGCGCACGGCCATTTGTAGCCCCTATAAATATTCCAAAATACAAATGGGAGGCAGCCAGCATGCAACACAAAGCCCCTCGGCGTACCCGGGAGCGTATTCTTGAACTGTCGCTGCGACTGTTCAACGAATTCGGCGAACCGAACATCACCACCACGGTGATTGCCGAAGAAATGAATATTTCGCCCGGCAACCTGTACTACCACTTCCGCAACAAGGACGACATCGTCAACTCGCTGTTTGCCCAGTTCGAGGCGGAGATCGGCCGCATGCTCGCGGTGCCCGCCGACCGCCGGCCGAACATCGAGGACGTGTGGCTGTACCTGCACCTGATGTTCGAACTGGTCTGGCGCTACCGCTTCTTCTACCGTGACCTGTCCGACCTGCTGTCGCGCAACCGCAAGCTGGAGCTGCACTTCAAGCAGATCCTGGCGCACAAGATCAAGGTCGCGCAACAGCTCTGCCAGGGCCTGCGCAGCGACGGCGCGCTGGAAGCGAACGACCTCGACATCGACGCGCTGGCGACCAACATGGTGGTCGTCGCGACCTACTGGCTTTCCTATGAATATGTGCGCAACCCGCGCAAATATACGGAGCAGGAAGCGATGGCCGAAGCACTGGCGCGCGGCTGCTACCAGGTACTTTCGCTGATCGGCCCCTATCTGCGGGGCGAGACGCATCTGCTGTTCGAAAAACTAGCCGAGGAATACCTGAAAAAACTCAAATAAGGAAAATACAAAATGGCATGGAGCAAATTCCCCTATCCCGATGACGCTTACGTCTACACCGCCACCAGCCTGAAGAAGGCCTGGCCGCGCCTGCATGCGGGCGACGCCGAACCCTTCCCGAAAGATCCCGCCATCGTCGACGCCTGGATCGCATTCCATGCCGGCGAATTCGAAAAGGCGGCCAAGCTGGGCCTGGCGGCGGGGGTGGACGGCTATACGGTGGCGAACAAGGCCACCGCGATGTACGCGACCTACCTCGAGAAATCCGAAAAGAAAAAGCTGGCGCTGTTCCAGGAAGTCGCCGAGCGCTGCGAAGCACAGCAGCGCGAGCAGCCGAAGAACCCGAATGCCTATTACTGGCATGCGTACGCGCTGGGCCGTTATGCGCAGGGCATTTCCATCGTGAAGGCGCTGTCGCAGGGAATAGGCAACAAGGTCAAGCAAAGCCTGGACACCACGGTCAAGCTCGCGCCGAAGCATGCGGACGCGCATGTCGGCCTGGGAACCTATCATGCCGAAGTCATCGACAAGGTCGGCGCGATGATCGGCGGCCTGACCTATGGCGCGAAGAAGGATGAAGGGCTGAAGCTGTACAAGGCCGCGCTCAAGCTCAACCCTGATTCGGCGATTTCCCGCGTCGAGTATGCGAACGGCTTGATCATGCTTGAAGGCAAGAAGAAAATGGACGAAGCCGTCAAGCTCTACGAGGAAGCGGCCGCATGCGAACCGATGGACGCAACCGAGCGCCTGGACGTGGAGCTGGCGAAGGCGGAGCTGGAAGACTGAGCAAAAAACGGAGCGGGATCGGGTATGCTGTCGTCATCCGGTTCCAGCCGTGGAGCTTTTGTCATTACAAGCCGGGCATGATCCGGCTTTTTTGTTGGGCGTCGAAATGAAGTCTCTCTGTGTGTATTGCGGGTCATCCCCGGGCGCATCGCCGGTCTATGCCGATGCGGCGCGCGGGCTGGCCAAGGTGATGGTCGATAACAATATCGCGCTGGTGTACGGCGGCGGGAACGTCGGGCTGATGGGGGTGATCGCCGATGAGGTGCTGCGGCTCGGCGGCGAGGCGACCGGGGTGATCCCGAAAGCGCTGATGGAAAAGGAAGTCGGGCACCTCGGACTGACGCGCCAATACATCGTGAAGGACATGCATGAGCGCAAGGCGATGATGGCCGACCTGTCGGACGGGTTTATCGCGATGCCGGGCGGGATCGGCACGCTGGAAGAGCTGTTCGAGGTGTTTACCTGGTCGCAGCTGGGGTTTCATGACAAGCCGATCGCGCTTCTCAACGTGAACGGCTTTTACGACGGATTGATCGGGTTCCTGCAGCATGTCGTCGCGGAACGGTTCCTGAAGGCGGAGCAGGCATCAATCCTGATCCACGAGCGCGAGCCGCAGCAATTGATGGAACGACTCAAGACGTTCATACCGCAACATCATGACAAGTGGCTGGACCGGGCGACGGCCAAAAAGATAGTGTAGGCGGCGCGAACCCGACGAAGCGGAAAACCGGTCAGCGCTGAAGCTGGCTGAGCCGTGCGTCTACGAATGACAGCAGCTCGGGTGAGAGGGTATTGGTGGCCTTGGCGCGCTTGAACGCTTCCTGTGCCTCTGCCAGGCGCCGGTCTGCCTGGAGCGAAATTCCCAGGCCCATCCACCAGGCGCCCTGCTGCGGTGTTTTTTGCAGCGCCTGCAGGTAATGATCCACCGCCCGCTTGTGCTGCCCGTCCCGCTGCAGCACCGCCGCCAGGAACGCCAGATAGTCGGCCCGGTCGGAAGCGTACGGCAGGCTGCGGTCCAGCGTCTGGATTGCCGAGTGCAGTTCGCCTTTTTCGAGCTCCAGGCGGGCAAGAATCATCGCCAGGCCGTGCTGGCCGGGATCGAGCTGCACGCCGTCGCGCGCGATGCGCAGCGCGTCCTCGCGCCGGTTCTGTTCAAGCATGATGCCGATCAGGACTTGCCGCGCAGCCGCATGCTGCGGATCGAGCTGGATTGTCAGTTCGAGCGCCGGAAGCGCGTCCGCCGCCTTGCCCTGCTGCACCGCGAGCACCGCCTTGCGGTATTCATTCTCGGCGCGCTGCTGCGGCGTCATTTCCCTGACCTGCTTGGTGATGGCAGGTTGTGCTTCGGAAGACCTTGATTCGGACGGCCTGCCTTCAGGTGCGGGCACGGACGCCTTCGGCATGCGTGCCGTTGATTTCGCCGGCGGTGCTGCTTGGGACACCTCCGGTGCCGGGGCCGGGGGCACCGCTTCCTTGGGTACAGCCGCCTTCGGGGTGCGCTTGCTCTGACCCGCATCCGCCGGCACTGCAGGTACCGGCGGCGGCACCAGTGCCTGCGGTGGCGCCGCAGGCGCGCTTACCGCCACGACCGGCGCAGCAGTTTCCGCAGGCCTGTCCACTGCGGCTGCGGCCGGCTCCGGCGGCACCGGCTGCGCGGGCGAAACCGGTGGCGCGCCCGGCTGCTCCATGCTCAAGTCCACGTCCATGCGCAGCGGCAGCTGGCCCGTTTTCTGTGCCGGCGCCGGTGCATGCGCAGGCCGGAACTGCTCCCATGCCAGTGCGCCACCCGCCATCAGCGCGACTGCGGCGACGCCCCACCAGACAGTGCGTTTCGGCCTCGGGGCCGGCACCGCCCTCACGGGCTGGGCGAACGACCCTGTGCCCGGCGCATCCGCGCGTCGGGCGTCAAGTTCGCGCAAGACCTTGTTGATCAGACTCATCGCAGGAATGCCCAGGCCATGCCGGAACCGGCGACCAGAAGTGCGGCGCCGCCGGCCCAAGCCCATGCCCAGCGCCGCTTCTGCGCGGCGCCGGTGTCTTGGGCGGCGGCTCGAATGTGGCGCGCGGTGATTTGCGACTTGCCTTCGGCGTAGGCAAGCATCAGCGCCTTGTGCGCGAGGATGTTGATCAATCGCGGCACGCCCCTGCTTGCTGCGTACAATGCCTTTTCCGCGCCTCGGTTGAACATGCGGCTTCCGGTGTAACCGGCGACGGTCAATCGATGGTGCAGGTAATACTCCATATCATCCTTCGTCAGCTGGCCGAGATGATAGTGGAAAGTGATGCGCTGGTTGAGCTGGCGGACCGCTTCCTGCTGCAGCTTCCGGTCAAGCTCGGGTTGCCCGAACATGACGATTTGCAGAAGCTTGCGCTTTTCGGTCTCGAGGTTGGTCAGCAGGCGCAGCGCTTCCAGCGTCTCCAGCGGCATCGCCTGCGCTTCGTCGATGCACAACACCACCCGTTTTCCTTCGCGGGCAAGTACCAGCAGCCGGTGCGTGATCGATTTCAGCAGCGTGTGCTGATCCACGTCCTTGTTTTGCTGGACTTCCAGTTCGTCCGCAAGCGCGAGCATCAGTGTGCGCGGTTCCAGGAAGGGGTTCGGGATGTAGGCCGTGACGAAGCCCTTGTCCAGCGTGGCCATGAATTTGCGGCACAACAGCGTCTTTCCGACGCCGACCTCGCCGGTGATCTTGATGAATCCTTCGCCGTTTTTCGTCGCGATCAGCAGCGTGTTCAGCGCCTCCTGGTAGTTGGCGCAGGCAAAGAAAAACGTCGTGTCCGGGGTGATCCCGAAGGGCAGCTCACGCAGGCCGAAATGAGACTTGTACATACGCGAACCCTACTCCCACGTGCCCTTGGGCGCCAGTCCCTGAATCCGCTGCTGGCTTTCCATGATGTTCTGAGCCCAGTTGCTGCTTCCGTGGACGATAGTCGGCTTGAGCAGGATGACAAGTTCGCGCTTCTGCACGGTGCGGCTGGTATTACCGAAAATCGGCGTGTTGGACGCCCCCGGCAGGCCTGAGCGGTCTTCCACAGTTGCTTGCCGCATCAGACCGCCAATCGCGACAATCTGTCCGTCCTGGCCGCGCACCACGCTGTCCGTCTCCGAGGTGCTGCTGGCAGCCAGCGGAAGCGTCAGCGAACCGCCGACGCCAAGGTTGATGGACTTGTTGACGGTACTGACCTGGCTAACCGAGGGATGTATGTGCAGGATGATATTGCCCTGCTCATCGATTTGCGGCGTCACGTCGAGCACCACACCGGAGAAGAACGACTGCAGCGTCACGCTTGGCGTGGTCGTCGTAGTCGTACCCGCGGTCGTCGTCGTACTGACATTGGTGACGAAGAATTCATCGGTTCCCACCTTAAGGACCGCTTTTTGATTGTTCAAGGTCGCGATACGCGGACTGGACAGCACATGTACCGTGCCCTGCGTTTCGAGGAAGGAAATCAGCGCGGAAAAATTACTGGTCTGGAACGCGAGACCGAACAAGGACCCGGCAGCACTGTTGCTGAGGGTCGAACCGACGGCCGACGCGACTCCGTTCGCGGTCAATGCGTTCACCGCGGAGGATGAAGCCAGGCTGGTGCCGGGCGCAAGAAGCCCTGCCGACACACGGGTATTCCCGCCGAGCCTGAAGCCAGCCCAGTTAATCCCCGACTGATAGCTGTCGTTCAACTGCACTTCGAGGATCTTGGCTTCAAGAATCACCTGCCGATCGACCGAAAGTTGTGTTGCCTTCAGATAGGCACTCACATTGCGCAACTCGTCCGGCATCGCACGAATCACCACGACACCTGACTGCGGGCTGATGACGACACTGCGTCCTTCCTTGCCGGTTCCTACAATCGCTTCCAGCGAAGCTCTAAGCTCGGACCAGAAATCGGTTGCAGTAATGGTATTGACGCTGCTGCTCCCGGATTGCCGCGATCCGCTGTTCGATCCTGTGGACGAATTGTTATTCGCGTTCGAATTGTTGTTATTGGTATTGTTGTTATTTGCGTTGTTGTTCGAATTATTGTTATTCGAATTGATATCGTTGCCCGAGGTAACGGTTGTCGTTGAATTCCCGCGCCGGTTGCCCGTC
The DNA here is from genome assembly GCF_035627455.1 of Noviherbaspirillum sp. Classification (GTDB taxonomy): domain Bacteria; phylum Pseudomonadota; class Gammaproteobacteria; order Burkholderiales; family Burkholderiaceae_D; genus Noviherbaspirillum. The sequence continues at coordinate 3,391 of NZ_DASPLS010000065.1, read as the reverse complement.
AGGTAATTCACCTGGAACACTTTGGTCTGCAAGGTCAGCGGCCGGATCATGATGCTGTTGCCGTTGACCTGGTAGTCATAGCCGTACAGTTCGCGGATCGCGTCCAGCGCTTCGAACAGGGTCACGTCCTTCAGATTCGCCGATATGGTGCCGGACACCTCCGGATGCACCAGCATGTTGTAGCGCGTGCCGGAGACGATCGCGTTGAAAAACTGGCTCGCCGGCACGTTGTTGAATGTGAGGCTGAACCTTTCCTCGACCGGCTTACGGACCTGGGGCATGTCGATTGCAAGCGGTGGCAGCAAGGCAGACGCGACAGCCTCCGGCGGCGTGGCTTCCGCTTTCGGCTCGGCCGATCTTGTCAGTTCGGCATTAATAAGATCGTATGTACCGCGATTGGCTGACGGCGCGCTACACGCCGCCAATGCCGTTATCACGATCAATAAGATGATTTTTTTCACTGTTTGCCTTCTATTGCATGCGATTACCCGCTTTTCCATCGGGTTTGTCATTGCTTGCTTTTTTATGGATGTTTGGAAACAGGTTCAATGTCCGCAATTCTTTGCCGTCCCGCAACACTACCTCAGTTTCGCTGATTTTAATCACCCGGGCACTGCCGAATTGATCGTTCAATTTAACCGTTTGCCCACTGATTATTGCGACCACCCGTCCAGGTGCGATTACTACCGACTGCAGGACCGGCGCAGTCGCCGCCGCGTCAACAGCCGTGCCTCCCGGCGCCGGTGCCGCAGCGATGACCGGAGGGCGGGTCGGATCCTTCAGACCTTGCGCAAATGCCGCCAGCGACAGAATTCCAACCGATGCTGCCAACGTGATGCGAACTGTCTTCAGCGCAGTCACAGGTTTAACCATTGTTTATCCAGGCTCAGGGTGTACAAGGTCAATGTCAAAGTTGCTTTCGGGAATTCATCCACGCTCAACTCGACCCTTCCCCACAACAGTTGCCATGGCACCGCTTCGAGCGCGGCCATGTAGTTCAACATATCCAGGTATCCGCCCTGCATCTTTATTTCCATGCCATGCCGGTAAATTGCGTCGGCGAGCGTCTTTGAATTGCTGCCTGCTGCCGCAGCGGCCGATTTGTCGGAAGCGGCAATGCCTGGATGAGCAAGGGCTTCGGTAATGCTCGTTGCCGGCATCGATTTCAGCGATACGAGACGCAGATTGCTGTTGCGTTTTAATATACTTTCAAGCAACTCGGCCATTTTATCAGGAGGAACAAGGCTTTTTTGCATGTCTTGCAACGCCGAGTTCAATTGCTCAGCCTGCGCCTGCAATTGCCGCAGCCTTTCCCGATCGGCCATGTCCGGATCGACTTCGTGCGACTTTACCTTTTGCTGGATCTCGGCTTGAATCCCGGCGATCTGCGATTGTTCCTGCTTGATGCGCTGGGACAGCTGGTTCTGCTTTTTGAACTGCGGGTCAAGCAAGGCGCTGTTGACCAGCATGACGAGGACCAGCGCGGCCATGGCGAAAATAATGGCTCGCTCGCGCAGGCTCAGTGCATCGATGCGCAATACCAGTTTTTGCCAATGCTGCTTCATTTCTTGATCGCTCCAGCTTGCTGTGCATCCGCCTTGTCGATGCCCGCAGAACGCAGGTTAAATTCGATATAGCCGGAGCCCGCGGTGCCGCCCGGCTTTTCCTTGCCGGCAGACGCACTTTCCCCCGATTGCATCTCCAGTGCCGCAAACGACTTCCCCTGCATCACCGGCTCCCGCTTGAGGCGAGAGATATAGGCAGGCACCAGGTCCGGTTGCAACGCACGCCCTTTCAGGCCAAGTTCGGTTCCGGCGCCATGCACATAAAAGCCGGTGAGCCACACGCCTTCATCGATCTGCCGCGCGAGCGCGCGAAAATACTCGGCATAGCCGTCGGTATTGCCGAACTCGCCTTTTTTCAGCACCTCGAATACACGCTGCAGTACAAGGACTTTCGCCTCCGCTTCCTTGACCTCGCTTTCAAGGGCCTTGCTTTTCTGCTTCGGGGCATATTCCGCCGTTACCTTCGCCAGCTGCGCCTGCGCGGTTCGCAACTGCTTGTTCGTGTTCTCCGCCTCTGCTTGCAGCGTGAACAGTTGAACGCTGACATAGGAAGTCAGCGCGATTGCGCCAACCAGAATCAGGCCAAGCGCCTGCACCATGGTTACAGCGGAAAAGTACTTCTTCTGCTTCAGGAAGATCGGGTTGAAGAGATTGATCTGCTGGCTCACAGCATCTTCTCCTCATGCCGTAATGCGGCACCCAAGGTCAGGAAATAGCGCTGCTGCGCATCCGCCGACCTGAGTTCCGACACTTTCGACAGGTCGAGAACCGACTCCAGGTCCATTTTCTCGACTGGCACATACAGATTCGACGCCAGGTACTCCTGCAAACCGGCCGCACGCATGTGGAATGGGCCGAGTACGAGCTTGGCCAGCGGGATGAAATGGTATTGGCGGTCGAAATGGTCGAGGGAGCGCTGCAACTCAAGCGTGATGCGGTCATGGATCGCATGCCTCTGCTCGCCATCCTCCTGCGACAACTGCGCCAGCGTCACATCAAGACGCCGCGCGAGATACAGTTCGCCCGAGAATGTCACCGTCAGCAGGCCGCCATCATCGTCGAATGACAGCATTGCCACGCCGCGGCCTTCCGGCTCCAATAACGCCGACAGGTTACGTTGGGCCATTTCCGGAATATCGATCGCCTTCAACGGGATCTTGGCATCGACGAACATGCCCTGGCGCTGTTCGATCAGCTGGTTGCGCGCCGCAACGGCGTACATGGAATGGTTGCGGGCCGGCGCATTTTTCTCGACCGGCACGTCAACCACATCGATGGTCGCGTCGTCGACATGGAAGTCCAGCATGTCCTTCAGGCGCCAGCGGATGGCCGTTTTCAATTCATCCTGCGGAACCGCAGGCGCGTCCACCGACAGCAGCTGATACTCGCCGGCGCCAAGCAGGCTGGTGCAGCGGTAGCGCTGGGTATGCAATTCCTTGGCGAGTTTTTCGAGCGCAGGTTGCACTGCCTCCTTTTCAGCCGGATAGAATGCCATCAACTGCACTGCCGGCAGCGCGGACGGGGACCGCGTTATATGGATCGCGCTAATGCCGTCTCGCAGAAAATTGATTGCCATCCAACCGTCAATTTCTTTGTTTTTTATAAAGAAACGCATCTTGCGAACGGAAGTAAGTATTTGCCCGAAGTTAGGTCAATAACTTGTTGATGTCAATAAATTTTATGCTTGTAAAACAGTCCCTTACCTGCAGTGGTGGTATTCAGTATCTTTCCCGCAAATAGATGAAGCGGCTTCGATAGGCGCCGAGGGTCAAGCGGCCTGTACCGGGAAGAAAAGGCTGTCCCGCGACCAGATCGACATAGTTTCT
>NZ_DASPLS010000064.1:0-27041 GCF_035627455.1 Noviherbaspirillum sp. | reverse complement strand
GTTTGCCCCGCCTGCAACGCCGTTAACCGCTTTCCCGAGCAGCGGCTGGGCGATGCGCCGGCCTGCGGAAGCTGCAGCCGCCCGCTGTTCCAGCACCGGCCGGTCGCGCTCGACGCCGGCAGTTTCGACAAACATGCGTCTCGCAACGACATTCCGCTCCTGGTCGACTTCTGGGCGCCATGGTGCGGCCCCTGCCGCATGATGGCGCCGGCGTTCGAGCAGGCAGCAGCCCGGCTCGAACCGGATTTCCGTTTGGCGAAAGTTGATACCGAAGAGGAGCCCGGCCTGGCCGCCCGCTTCGGCATCCGCAGCATCCCTACCCTCGCTCTGTTCCGTCACGGACAGGAAATCGCACGCCAGGCGGGCGCCCTGGGTGAAGCGGACATCATCCGCTGGGCGCGCTCCCACCTTCGCTGAGCGCCGCGCGCGGGCGAAAAAAAAGCCACGGCAAGCCGTGGCTTTTTCATGCTTGAGCGGGATTACTTGCGCAGTACCAGCGTACCCGGCAGGCTGCTCAGATAGGCGGCGATGTCCTGGATATCCTTGCTCGACAGCGGCTTGACCTGCGCGGCCATGATCGCGTTGCCACGGCCGTTGGCGCCATCGGCGCCGCGCTTGTACGCGATCATCGCGACAGCCAGGTAATCCTGGTGCTGGCCGGCCAGCTTCGGGTAGGTCGGGTCGATCGGCGTGTTGTAGTCCTTGCCGTGGCAGGAGAAGCAGTTGTACTTCTCGGCAGCCGCCTTGCCGGCGTCGACATTGCCTGCGGCGAAAGCGTTGAAGGAAAGCAGCAGCGCTGCGCCCGCGAGAATCGTCTTCATTGTCCGTCCCCTTATTTCTGCTGTGCGTAATAGGCGGCGACGTCGGCGATGTCCTGGTCCGACATGCCGCCGGCGATGCCGCGCATGCTCGGATGCTTGCGGTCGCCCTTCTTGTAGGCATTCAGCGCGCTCTCGATGTACTTGGCCGACTGGCCGCCGATCATCGGCACCTGGTAAACCTCGGGGAAGGATGCCTTGTAACCCGGAATGCCGTGGCAACCGACGCACATTGCAACCTTGGTTTCGCCGGCCTTGGCATTGCCGACGATATCTGCCGCTCCGGCATAGCCGGCGATACCGGCGAGTGCGAGAAACGCAATATGTTTTTTCATGGTAGCTCGGAAAGTTAATACGACATGTCAGAACTCATCCGCAAAGGATTCGGCGAGGCGTCTCCCTCCCCCGGCACTGCTTGTTCTTTCGGATTCTCGGCGCCGGGCAGGCGATTCATTTACGGATGAATTCTTGGTGTTCTGACGGGGCAATACCCATTTGCTTGTAGGTGTTGCTCCGACGCATGAAAGCTGGTCAATTCTACATGAAGACCGCGCACTTAGTCCACGCCGCCCGCAACGCCGTCCGATTCAGCGCAAATATCCCGCTAGACCCGCCCCTCCAACCCCGGATTGCCATCTCGCTTATACTTGATTTTTCTTTTCCTCTTGAAGACTCCGTACCATGCGCCCTGATACCCGCTTCGAAGGCTCCAGCAACTACGTCGCCACCAACGACCTGAAACTCGCCGTCAATGCCGCGCTGACGCTGCAGCGCCCGCTGCTGATCAAGGGCGAGCCGGGCACCGGCAAGACCATGCTGGCCGAGGAAGTCGCCGCCGCGCTGGGCATGCCGCTGCTGCAGTGGCATATCAAGTCGACCACCAAGGCGCAGCAGGGCCTGTACGAGTACGACGCGGTATCGCGCCTGCGCGATTCGCAGCTCGGCGACGAGCGCGTCAAGGACATCCACAACTACATCGTCAAGGGCGTGCTGTGGCAGGCGTTCACGTCCGACCAGCAGGTGGTGCTGCTGATCGACGAGATCGACAAGGCCGATATCGAATTCCCGAACGACCTGCTGCGCGAACTCGACCGCATGGAATTCTACGTGTACGAGACGCGCGAACTGGTCAAGGCGAAAAACCGGCCGCTGGTGATCATCACCTCGAATAACGAGAAGGAGCTGCCGGACGCCTTCCTGCGCCGCTGCTTCTTCCACTACATCAAGTTCCCGGACCGCGACACGATGGAACAGATCGTCGGCGTCCACTTCCCGAACCTGAAGAAGGAACTGCTGGCGCAGGCGCTGCAGACCTTCTACGAGGTGCGCGAGGTCGCCGGACTGAAAAAGAAGCCGTCCACCTCGGAGCTGCTCGACTGGCTCAAGCTGCTGCTGGCCGAGGACATCCCGCCGGACGCGCTGCGCAGCAAGGATGCGAAGGCGGTGGTGCCGCCCCTGCATGGCGCGCTGCTCAAGAACGAACAGGACGTGCACCTGTTCGAGCGGCTGGTATTCATGTCGCGCACCAACCGCTGATCCATCATGGCATTCGTCACGCCGCTCACGCTCGCAGGCGAGCACGTCACGCTGGAACCGCTGGACATGTCCCATGCGGCGGGCTTGAGCGAGGCTGTGCTGGACGGCGCGCTGTGGAAGCTGTGGTACACCTCGATCCCGGCGCCGGAAGGCATGAAGGCCGAGATCGAGCGGCGCCTGTCGCTGCAGGCCGCGGGCAGCATGATGCCGTTCGCGGTGCGCCGCAACGACAGCGGCGCGCTGTGCGGCATGACCACCTACATGCATATCGACGGCGTGCACAAGCGGGTCGAGATCGGATCGACCTGGTATGCGCAGAGCGCGCAGCGCACCCCGATCAATACCGAAGCCAAGCTGATGCTGCTCACGCATGCGTTCGAGCAGCTGCAATGCATCGCGGTGGAATTCCGCACGCACTGGATGAACCACCAGTCGCGCAACGCGATCGCCCGGCTCGGCGCGAAGCAGGATGGCGTCCTGCGCAACCACCAGCGCATGCCGGACGGGTCGTTCCGCGACACGGTCGTCTTCTCGATCATCGAATCGGAATGGCCGACCATCAAGCGCCACCTGCTCCACAAGCTCGGGCGCTGAGGAGGCAACATGCTCATCGACTTCTTCTTTACGCTCAAAGACGCGAAGATTCCCGTCTCGATCAAGGAATTCCTGATCCTGCTGGAGGCGATGCAAAAGAGCGTCATCAGTCCCTCGCTCGACGATTTCTACTACCTGGCGCGCACCACCCTGGTCAAGGACGAGGCGCATTACGACAAGTTCGACAAGGCGTTCGGTTTGTATTTCCGCGGCATCGATGCGATCTTCGAGAAGCATCCGGAGATTCCGCTGGAATGGCTGCAGAAACGCATGGAACGCGAACTGACGCCGGAGCAGAAGGCGGCGATCGAAAAGTTCGGCTATGACAAGCTGATGGACCGGCTGAAGGAGCTGCTGAAGGAACAGAAGGAGCGCCATGAGGGCGGCAACCGCTGGATCGGCACCGGCGGCACCTCGCCCTTCGGCAACGGCGGCCAGAACCCGGAAGGCATCCGCATCGGCGGCGAAGGCGGCAACCGCTCGGCGGTGAAGGTGTGGGAAGCGCGCGCCTACCGCGACTACGACGACGAGCGCGAACTCGGCACGCGCAACATCAAGGTGGCGCTGCGCCGCCTGCGCAAGTTCGCGCGTGAAGGGGCGGAAGAGGAACTGGCGCTGGACGACACCATCCGCGCCACCGCCAACAACGCCGGCTACCTCGACATCAAGATGCAGCCGGAGCGCAGGAACAACATCAAGGTGCTGATGCTGCTCGACGTCGGCGGCACCATGGACGACCACATCGCGCGCACCGAGGAGCTGTTTTCCGCGGCGAAGACGGAATTCAAGAACATGGAGTTCTTCTACTTCCACAACTGCGTGTACGACTACCTGTGGAAGAACAACCGTCGCCGGCACGCGGAGCGTTTCCCGACCTGGGACATCCTGCGCAAATACCCGCCCGACACCAAGCTGATCTTTGTCGGCGACGCGACCATGAGCCCCTACGAGATCCTGCAGCCGGGCGGCTCGGTCGAGTACAACAACGAGGAAGCCGGCGCCGCCTGGCTGCAGCGCTTTACCAGCACCTTCCCGAAATTCATCTGGCTCAATCCGGAACCGGAAGGCTTGTGGCAGTACCGGCAATCGATCACGGTGATCCGTCAGCTGATGAACAACCGCATGTTCCCGGTGACGATAGAGGGGCTGGAGCGCGGGATGCGGCTGCTGAGCAAATAGCAATAGGCGCGCAGCAGCGAATCCCGCCGCACGCGCTTATTTCTCCGCGCCTTGGCCAGCCTGCCTCACCCCGAAAACGGCAGAGGCCGTAGGGTGGGTAGAGCGAAGCGAAACCCGCCATCAACCGCATCTGGAGCGCTCGGTGGGCTTCGCTTCGCTCTACCTCGGCGGTCCCACCCACCCTACCTCAGCGACACGCAATCCCCGCCTGCCCTACCGCGAAAACGGCAGGAATTTCTTCAGCACCGCGACCAGGTGGTGGCTGGCCAGCGGCTTTTTCAGGAAACCGTCGGCGCCCACGTAGCGCGCCTGTTCCAGGTCGTAGATAAATGGTTTGCTGACCAGGAAGACCACCGCGATGCGCAGCGGCGAATCCTTTTCCTTCACCGCCCAGCACAGCCGGTAGGGATCGACGCCCGGCGTGGAGGTATTGATCATCACCACCGCCACCCGCTCCTGCTTGCAGATCTCGGCTGCCTCGCTCTCGTTGTTGACCCAGAGGACCTTCACTTTCTGGCGTGCCAGAAGGTCCGACAGGTAGTCGCGCAGCGCCGGCGCCTTGTCCACCACCAGCAGCGCGCCATTCTCGGGTACCGGCGTGCGCATCCTTTCGTATTCCGAAGGATCGGTCAGGTCGAGGTCGAGGCGGTCACGGCGTCGGCGCTCCGGCACCGCGATGATGTCGGACGCCTCCAGCCGGGACAGCGCGTCGGCCCGCTTTTCGACCAGGTCGTCGAGCGTCTCGAACAGCTGCGCCCAGCGGATCGGGCTGTCGACTTGCGGATAGGGGAGGTCGAGGCCGGGCCGACCGACCAGCATCGCCGGACGGACCTCGCTCGGGCGCTGGTCGGCGAGGCTGACCAGGGCCTTGAGCTGCCGGGCATTGGCAACGTACAGGTCCGGGTCCTGCAGGTTGTCTTCTTCCAGCCGGAAATACCCGTAGCCGCGCCCGGGTTTCGCCGCGAAGTTCTCGTCAAACGCCGCTTGTTCCTCGTGCGAGAAGCCGATGAGGCGTACTGCGAAGGGAAATGTCTGGCTGATCATCGCGGTTCATTTTATAAACATTTCCAGAAGTTGCACCAGATAAATTTTTTCGGCTTGTTTCCGCCATAAGACAACAAGTCGCGCGATATTGACGAACAGTTATTGGAGTGGCACCAATCGCCCCCACTTAGTCGAATCCCGAGTACTTTACCCGGGAATGCCGCTTCGATTTTCATTAGAATGCTGTGACTTATGTTTAAATACATGCCCTCCGGTAATCACCGATACGTGGCTTCTCCTCTGAATGGCAACTAGAAAATCCTCCGATTACAGCGAATCGTCCATCCGGGTCCTGAAGGGACTCGAACCGGTCAAGCAGCGGCCGGGCATGTACACGCGCACCGAGAATCCGCTGCACATCATCCAGGAAGTGATCGACAACGCCTCCGACGAAGCGCTCGGCGGCTTTTGCAAGAACATCATCGTCACCCTGAACCCCGACGCCAGCGTCAGCATCGAGGATGACGGCCGCGGCATCCCGGTCGGCCTGCATCCGGAAGAAAAAGTGCCGACCGTCGAAATCGTGTTTACCCGCCTGCATGCGGGCGGCAAGTTCGACAAGGGTTCGGGCGGCGCCTATTCCTTTTCCGGCGGCCTGCACGGGGTCGGTGTGTCGGTCACCAATGCCTTGTCATCGCGCCTGGAAATCACGGTGTGGCGCGAAGGCGGCGTGCACCAGATCACGTTTGCCGACGGCGATGTGGTCGAAAAGCTGAAATCCCGGTCCCAGACTCGGGAAGACAAGAAATCGGGCACCCGCGTCACCGTCTGGCCGAATGCGAAGTATTTCGATTCCTCCGCCATCCCGAACGCGGAACTGCAGCGCCTGCTGCGCTCCAAGGCGGTGCTGCTGCCCGGCGTGAAGGTCACGCTGGTCAACGGCAAGACCGGCGAGCGCCAGAGCTGGCACTATGAACACGGCCTGCGCGGCTATCTGGTCGAAACGCTGGCGCAGACCTCGGGAGCGGAACCGCTGATCCCGCTGTTCGAGGGCGAGCAGTATGCCGGCGCCGACGCCGAAGGCTTTGCCGAGGGCGAAGGCGCGGCCTGGGTCGTCGCCTGGACCGAGGAAGGCAATGTGGTGCGCGAATCCTACGTGAACCTGATTCCCACGCCTGCCGGCGGCACCCATGAAGCCGGCCTGCGCGAAGGATTGTTCAACGCGGTCAAGAGCTTCGTCGAGATGCATGCGCTGCTGCCCAAGGGCGTGAAGCTGCTGCCGGAAGACGTATTCGCGCGCGTATCCTTCGTGCTGTCGGCCAAGGTGCTCGACCCGCAGTTCCAGGGCCAGATCAAGGAGCGCCTCAATTCCCGCGACGCGGTGCGGCTGGTCGGCTCCTTCATCCGCCCGGCGCTTGAACTGTGGCTGAACCAGCATGTCGATTACGGCCGCAAGCTGTCGGAACTCGTGATCAAGCAGGCGCAGTCGCGCCTGCGTTCGGCGCAGAAGGTCGAGAAAAAGAAATCTTCCGGCGTGGCGGTGTTGCCGGGCAAGCTCACCGACTGCGAATCCGACGACGTCACGCGCAACGAGCTGTTCCTGGTCGAGGGCGACTCGGCGGGTGGTTCCGCGAAGATGGGCCGGGACAAGGAGTTCCAGGCCATCCTGCCGCTGCGCGGCAAGGTGCTGAACTCCTGGGAGACCGAACGCGACCGCCTGTTCGCCAACAATGAAATCCACGACATCGCAGTGGCGATCGGCGTCGATCCGCACGGGCCGAACGATACACCCGACCTGTCCGGCCTGCGCTACGGCAAGATCTGCATCCTGTCGGATGCGGACGTCGACGGCTCGCACATCCAGGTGCTGCTGCTGACGCTGTTCTTCAAGCACTTCCCGCAGCTGATCGCGCGCGGCCACATCTGCGTCGCCCGCCCGCCGCTGTACCGCGTCGATGCGCCGGCGCGCGGCAAGAAGCAGGCGCAGAAGCTGTATGCGCTGGACGACGGCGAACTGGCGGCGATCGAGGACAAGCTGCGCAAGGATGGCGTCAAGGAAGGCGCCTGGGGCATTTCCCGCTTTAAGGGCCTGGGCGAAATGAATGCGGAGCAGCTGTGGGAAACCACGATGAATCCGGACACCCGCCGCCTGTTGCCGGTGTCGCTCGGCGACTTCGACCTGGCCGCCTCCGAATCGCGCTTCAACATGTTGATGGGCAAGAGCGAAGCGGCGGCGCGCCGCGCCTGGCTGGAAGAACACGGCAACGAAGCCGAAGCCGACATCTGAGCGACGCCGATGAAGCGCCCTGCCGTCCTTGCCCTCGCCTTCGCCATCCTGTCCGCCCCCGCGCGGGCGGACATCTATGGCTATGTCGATGCGGACGGCGTCGCGCATTTCTCCACCGAAAAGATCGACGCGCGTTACCACCTCTTCATGCGCGGCAGCGGCCCCTTCGATACCGCGCAGCTCGGCGCCCATCAAACGGAGGAAACGCCGCTGTCCGGGTTCCTGACACGGCATCCGGGATTGCAGAAGGTGGAACCGGTGCTGCACGAGGCGGCGCAGGAATTCGAACTTGATCCGGCCCTGCTGAAGGCGGTGATGGCCGCCGAGTCCGGATTCAACCCGAACGCGGTATCGCCCAAGGGCGCAATCGGCCTGATGCAGATCATGCCGGCGACCGCCGAACGCTACGGCCTGCAGGGCGACCGGAAGAAAACCCTGGAGCAGAAGCTGGCCGATCCGAAAACCAATATCCGGCTGGCGGCGCGCTACCTGCGCGACCTGCACAAGCTCTTCCCTTCCCGGCCGGAGCTGGTGATCGCATCGTACAACGCCGGCGAAGGCGCCGTGCAGAAGTACAACAACGCGATTCCGCCGTATCCGGAAACGCGCAGCTACGTGCAGATCGTCAAGCAGTTCTACCGGCTGTACAAACCGGCCGCGCAACGCCTGTCGGTCGCCGCATTCGACCAGAACGCAACGGGTGCGAAACGCATCCGCATGACCATTCCGGGCCGCCGCAGCATGCCGGCGACCGCCCTTGAATCATCCACAGAAAAGCAATGACTGAACAAGCCACCCTGTTTGAAGACATGCCGTCCGGCGACGGCGAAGCGCTGACGCTGGCGACCTTTGCCGAGCGCGCCTATCTCGACTATGCGATCTCGGTCGTCAAGGGCCGCGCGCTGCCGGATGTGAGCGACGGCCAGAAACCGGTGCAGCGCCGTATCCTGTTTGCGATGCATGAACTCGGGCTGGACGCCACCGCCAAGCCGCGCAAGTCGGCGGCCGTGGTCGGCGACGTGCTCGGCAAGCTGCATCCGCACGGCGACCAGTCGGTGTACGACGCACTGGTGCGCATGGCGCAGGATTTCTCGCTGCGCTATCCGCTGATCGACGGCCAGGGCAACTTCGGCTCGCGCGACGGCGACGGCGCTGCCGCGATGCGATACACCGAGGCGCGGCTGACGCCGATTTCCAGGCTGCTGCTTGACGAGATCGACATGGGCACCGTCGACTTCCAGCCGAACTACGACGGCTCGACGCAGGAACCGAAGCTGCTGCCGGCGCGCCTGCCGATGGTGCTGCTCAACGGCGCCTCCGGCATCGCGGTCGGCCTGGCGACCGAAATCCCGTCGCACAACCTGACTGAAGTGGCGAAGGCGGCAGTGGCGATGATCCGCAATCCCAAGATCACGCATGCCGAACTGATGCAGCTGGTTCCCGGCCCGGATTTCCCCGGCGGCGGCCAGATCATCACGCCGGCGGCCGCGATCGCGGAAATGTACGAAAACGGGCGCGGCACGCTGAAGGTGCGCGCGCGCTGGAAGATCGAGGACCTGGCGCGCGGCCAGTGGCAGGCGGTGGTGACCGAGCTGCCGCCCGGCACCTCTGCGCAGAAGATCCTGGAAGAGATCGAAGAGCTGACCAATCCCAAGGTCAAGCTCGGCAAGAAATCGTTGCTGCCGGACCAGCTGGCGATGAAGCAGATGATCCTGTCGGTGCTCGATACCGTGCGCGACGAATCCGGCAAGGATGCGCCGGTGCGCCTGGTGTTCGAGCCGAAGTCGAAGAACCAGGACCAGACCGAGTTCATGAACATCCTGCTGGCGCATACCTCGCTCGAGACCGGCAATTCGATCAACCTGGTGATGATCGGCCGCGACGGCCGTCCGCGCCAGAAGGGCCTGTCGCACATCCTGCAGGAATGGATCGCGTTCCGCTTCGATACCGTTACCCGCCGCACCCGCTTCCGCCTGCAGAAGGTCGACGACCGCATCCATATCCTCGAAGGCCGCGAAGCGATCCTGCTCAACATCGACAAGGTGATCCGGATCATCCGCGAATCCGACGAACCGAAGCCGGCGCTGATCAAGGCTTTCAATCTCTCGGACCGCCAGGCCGAGGACATCCTGGAAATCCGCCTGCGCCAGCTGGCGCGGCTGGAGGCGATCAAGATCCAGCAGGAACTGGCGGATCTGCGCCGCGAAAAGGAAACCCTGCACGACCTGCTCGACAACCCGGCGTCGATGAAGAAGCTGGTGATCAAGGAAATCGAAACCGATGCCAAGCAGTTCGGCGATGCGCGCCGCACGCTGATCGAGGAAGCCGAGAAAGCCGTCTTCGAACAGAAGGTGCTGGACGAGCCGGTGACCGTGGTGCTGTCGCAGAAGGGCTGGGTGCGCGCGCGTAACGGCCACGGCCATGACGCTTCGCAGTTCACCTTCAAGGCCGGCGACAGCCTGTACGGCACCTTCGAATGCCGCACTGTCGACACGCTGCTGGCCTTCGGCTCCAACGGTCGCATCTATTCGGTGCCGGTATCCGCCCTTCCCGGCGCGCGCGGCGACGGCGTGCCGGTGACCTCGCTGGTCGAACTGGCCGCCGGCACGCGCCTGCTGCATTACTTCGCCGGCCCGGCCGACACGGTTCTGCTGCTCGCGTCCACCGCCGGCAACGGTTTCAGCGCGAAGGCGGGCGACATGGTCAGCCGCATCAAGGCCGGCAAGGCCTTCATCACCCTGGACGAAGGCGACGAGCCGCTCGCCCCGCGCATGGTGGGTGCCGGCGCAAGCGCCATCGCCTGCCTGTCGGAAAAGGGACGCCTGCTGGTATTTGGACTGGATGAGATCAAGACCCTGTCCGGCGGCGGACGCGGCGTGATCCTGATGGACCTGGAAAAGAATGAAAAGCTGATTGCCGCCCAGCCGATCAGCCAGAAGGGCGTGACCATCTCCGGCACCGGACGCGGCGGCAAGGCACAGGAACTGACGCTGTCGGCGTCACAGCTTGCGCCGCATATCGGCAAGCGCGCGCGCAAGGGCAAGCCGCTGGAATCGAAGATCAAGCCGGCGGCGCTGAGCGCGGTACGGTAAGGCAGACCGCCAGCGCGCCTGGCGGCTGCACATGAGTGATCGCAGGGTGGGTGGGGCCGCCAAGGTTGAGAGAAGCGAAACCCGCCGCGTTCCCGAACAGGACAAAGGCGGATTCCGCTTCTCTCAACCGCCCTGCAATTGTCGGCGTTCCCGCGAATTGTTTGTCAGATCGCCGCGCCCGACTCGGCCTGCCCGATCAGCGTGACCAGCGCTCCGGTATCCGCGCCGATGCCGTCGGTGAGGCTGGCCAGGTGCGCCGGCGTCAAGGTGCCGCGCTCGCGCTGGTAATCGACTGCATACAGCGACCAGTCCAGCCGGTTCTGGAAGAAATCCTTGCCGCTCGTGCCGTCGGGCACGTTCAATGCGGCATTCGTCATGTCGATCACCAGTTGGCCGCGCGAGTTCGAGGCAAGTTGCTGCGTCCAGTAGTTCAGGCCCTCCGTATCCGGCGCCTTGTTGAACACATTGCTGTAGATGGTAGTGACGAACTGCGAGGCCGACATGACGGCCGGATAGATCGCCTTGACCACGTCCAGCGAGAAAATCACGTCGGCCACGCCGGTCAGGCCGCGCGCGGCGACTTCCTGCGCCCAGTAGTTGTAGCCTTCCGTTTCCGGCGCGCGGCGGAACGCCGCCACGTAAATCTGCGCAAGTGTCGAATCGAGATCGTTCGCGACCGCGACGCCGGAGAGATTCTGCAGCAGGTCGGAAAACTGGATCTGTTCCACATCGCGGCAAATGGCGACATTGCTGCCGCTCGCATCGCTGATCAGCGCGACATTGCTGCGCAGCTTGGTCACTTGCATGGCGGAAGAAGCCTGGGCCAGCGCCAGCTTGTCGCTGCCGTTGCCGCCATGGATCGCATCCCTGCCCAGGAGGCCGGCGAAGGTATCGTTGCCTTCGCCGCCGTCGAGAATGTCGCCGCCGGCGCCGCCTTCGAGCGTATCGTTGCCCGCCAAGCCATGGAGGCGGTTCGCGGCATCATTGCCGGCGATGATGTCGCCGGCGGAACCGCCTTTTGCATTCTCGATCACGGTCCCGAAATTGACGGTGACCTGGCCCGCCGCCGAAATCAGCGACGCTTTCGACCCGATATAGCCCCAGCAGCCGGGTTCGAGGTAGAGCGCGAGCGATTGCGTCAATGCCGAACCGTCAATGGTGTCGCTGCCGCCGCCATCCCAGATCATGTTGGATGCACCGGCGGAGAGCGTATAGACGTCATCGGTGCCGGCCGCCTTGCTCGGTCCGTACAGGTACTGCAGCGCGGCGATGTCGAGCGGCGAGTAACGCAGCGCATACTCGGAAGGCCGCGAGGTGTAGGTCATCACCGACCATTGCGAATTCGATTCCGCCGCAGGCAGGTAGGGGCCTTCGTTCGCCTCCGCCACAGACGTCTCGAAAGGATGTTTCAGTCCGAGCGCATGACCCAGTTCGTGGATCAGCGTCAGCGCCGAGTAGTCGCCGGTCCTGGGCGTCAGGTTGCCGGCGCTGCCGCCTGTGTAATTGAGCAGCACGTCGCTGCCCTGGTAGTCGTCAAAGGGGAAGTAGGCATAGCCGGAGGAGCCGGTCTGCGCGTTGTTCGCAAATACGATGGTATTGACCGCCGCCGGATTGTCGGTCTCGACGAACCGCAGGTCGACGATGGTCGAGATGTAGGCCAGCGCCTGCCGCACGAAGCTCTGCTGCTGCGCGGTGAAAGCCTTGAACCCCGCTGCGTCCTCGCTCGAGAAATGGGCCGGGACCGAGGTGGGGAAACAATAAGAGAAGGTCTTGCTGCCGTTGAGCAGGGGGACGAAGCCGGGTGCGGAACCGGGCAGCAGCGCGTCCAGCCAGTATGGCAGCTTCTGCACCCCGGACGCCCACGACCAGCTTTCGATCTCGGGGTCGGTCTTGTAGAAATTGACATGCACGATGCCCGCATCCGTGCCCCCGCTGTCATATACCTGGTCCCAGCGATCACGCACGACATAGGTGTCGTTGCCCTCGCCGCCGTAGAGTTCATCGTTGCCCGCTCCGCCGTCCAGCGTATCGCTGCCCGGGCCACCGTATACCACATCATCCGCTGCGGTTCCGACGAGCTTGTCGTTGCCGCTTGTACCACTGATCGTCATCTGAACTGCCTGCTGCCTGTCGCCGACGCACTTGCGTCCTGTCCGGTCAGTCTATCAAAACCGACTGCGCGCGCGGTTGGCAATCGGCGACAGGCGGCAAATTTGGCGCTGGCACCGCGGTGCAGGATGGTGTAGGCGCGCGCCCCGTGCCGTGCTCAGATTGCCGCGCCGGATTCGGCTTGCCCGATCAGCGTGATCAGCGCGGCGGTGTCGGCGCCGATCCCGGCGGTGAGTTCGTCGAGACGGGTGATCGGCATGTCCTTGCCCTGCTCATGCTGGTAGTCGAGCGCATACAGGGACCAGTCGACGCGGTTCTGGAAGTATGCCTTGCCCGGGGTGCCGTCGGCCGCATGCAGCGCCGCGCAGGTCATGTCGATCACCACCTGTCCGCGCGAGCTTGCAGCGACCTGTTCCGACCAGTATTTCAGTCCCTCGGCATCGGGCGCCCGGTTGAATACGTTCGCGTAGATGGTCGCGACAAATTCCCCGGCACTCATATCGGCCGGGTAAAGCGCCTTCACGCCGTCCAGCGAAAAGATGGTGTCCGCGGCGGCCGTGATGCCCCTGGCCGCGACTTCCTTCGCCCAGTATTCGTAACCGCTCAGCTCGGGCGCGCGGCGGAATGCCGCGACATAGACTTGTGCGAGCGTCGCGTCGAGCTGGCGGGCGATGGCGGCCGTGCCGAGGTTGGCCAGCGCATCCGCAAAATAGATGCGCTCGACATCACGGCAGAGCACCAGGTTGGCGCCGCCGGCATCGGTGACGACCGCCGCCCCGTCACGCAGCTTGATGACCTCCATCTGCGATGCCGACTGCTTCAGGATCATCCGGTCTTCGCCCGCGCCGCCGGCAAACAGATCCCTGCCGTGCAGGCCGAGTGCGGTGTCGTTGCCTTCCCCGCCGTCGATCACGTCGTCTCCGGCCGCGCCCTCGATGGTGTCGCTGCCGGCCCCGCCGCAGATGCCGTTCGCGGCGCCATTGCCGAAAATGACATCATCGGCCTGGCCGCCCTGCACATTCTCGATCACCGTGCCGAAATTGACCGTGACCTGCCCCGCGGCGTAGATGTTGCTCGATTTCGAGCCGATGTAGCCCCAGTATCCCGGCTCAAGGAAAAGGTTCAGCCCATGCGTGAGCGCGGAACCGTCGATGGTGTCGACGCCGGCGCCATCCCAGATGAAGTTGGCGGCATTCGCGGTCAGCGTGTACACATCATTGCCGGTTGCGGCCTTGCTCGGTCCGTACAGATACTGGAGCGCCGCGATATCGAGCGGCGCAAAACGCAGCGCGTAGGCATCCGGCGTGGAGTCGTAGCTCATCACCGTCCACGGCGCGGAATCCTCGCCGGGTTCGAGGTAGGGGCCTTCGGCGTTGCCATCGTCGAAAGGATGTTTCAGGCCGAGCGCGTGGCCCAGTTCGTGGATCAGCACCAGCGCGGAATACCCGGTCGCCGACGGAACGGTATTCTCCTGCCCGTTGTTGAGCAGGATGTCGTTTCCGTAGTAGGTGGCGCCGTCCGGATAATAGGCATAGCCGGAGGAGGACGATCCCTGGTCGTTGTTGGCGAATACGATGGTGTTGTGCGCATCGGGACTGGCGGTTTCGACGAAGCTCACGTCGATTACGCGCGAAATGTAATCCATTGCCTGCCGGGCGAACGCCTTCTGCTGGGCGTTGAAGGCGGCGAAACCGGCCGAGACGCCTTCGTCGAAGTAGATCGGCGCCGACGTCGCGAAACAGTAGTTGAAGGTCTTGCCGCTGCCGAGCAGCTTGGTGAAACCGGACGCCTCCTCCGGCAGCATCGCATCCAGCCAGTACGGAAGGCGCGCGACGCCATCGGCCCATCGCCAGTACGCCATGCTGTAGGCGGGCTTGTAGAAGTCGGCATAGATCAGGCCGCCGTTATCCCCGTCGGCGTCGGACACATGGTCGTAACGATCCCGGATGATGTAGTAATCGCTGCCGCCGCCGCCGTACAGGTCATCGCAGCCGGCGCCGCCGTCCAGCGTGTCATTGCCGTCTCCCGCCAGAATCACATCGTCCGCGCTTCCGCCAACGAGCTGGTCGGCGCCATTGGTACCGGTGATCCTCGTCATTCTGCCCTCCCCGATTTCAGTTGCTGCGTGCTGCTCCAAAATGTTTTTTTGGCAAGTCTAGCAAAAGAATTTCAACATAAAGCAATCGCCTTGATGACCAAAAGGAAATTTTTCGATTGAAATGCCTAATTACAACGGGAAGTTCGCAGGGCTTACACGAACGGACAAAACCGGGGCGCCAACGATGGTCAGCCCGGTCGGGAATGAAATGCAATGGAAGAGGAAAGCCGCCGGCGCAGGGCCGGCGGCGCGGCTGTTACAGCTTGGCGGCGATCAGCTTGCCGAGGCGTTCCACGCCCTCGCGGATCTTCTCCGGCGGAACGGTGACGAAGGACAGGCGCAGCGTGTTCTGCTCGGGCGCGTTCGCGTAGAAAGGCGCGCCCGGCACGAATGCGACATTCTGCGCGACCGCCTCATCCAGCAGCTTCATGCTGTCGATATGCTTGGGCAGCGTGACCCAGATGAACATGCCGCCTTCCGGCCGCGTCCAGGTCACGGACGACGGGAAGAATTCGGCCAGCGCGGCAAGCATGGCTTCGCACTGGTCGGCATACAGCTTGCGGATGGTCGGGATGTGTTCGTTCAGGAAGCCGTCCTTGACCACCTCATGCACCACCATCTGCGTCAGCTGCGCGGTGTGCAGGTCGGCGGCCTGCTTGGCCTGTTCCAGCTTGCGGATCAGCGGCACCGGCGCGACCACGTAGCCGAGGCGGATGCCGGGCGTGAGCACCTTGGAGAAGGAGCCCATGTAGATCACGCCGTTCGGATTCATGGTCAGCATCTTCGGCAGCGGCTCGCCGCGATAGCTGAGCGCGCCATAGGGATCGTCCTCGATCAGCGGCAGGCCGAGGCGCGCGCAGCTTTCCACCAGGGCGGCGCGGCGCTCGACCGACAGCGTGCGCCCGGTCGGGTTCTGGAAGTTCGGCAGCGCATACAGCAGGCGCGCGCCCTGTGCGACGCCGGCGAGCTGTTCGGGAATCAGTCCGTGGTCGTCGGTCGGCACCGACACGAACTCCGGACGGTAAACGGAAAACGCCTGCAATGCGCCGAGGTAGCTCGGGGTTTCCACCAGCACCTTGCTGCCCTCGTCGATCAGCACCTTGGCCAGCAGGTCCAGGCCCTGCTGCGAGCCGGAGACCATCAACACCTGTTCCGGCAGGATCTTCGCGCCCTCGCCCGACAGCGATTCGGCAATCCATTCCCGCAACGGGCCGTAGCCGTCGGTCGGACCGTATTGCAGCGCAACCTTGCCCTGGTTCGACAGCACGGTGTCGAAGGCGGCGCGCATGCGCTCGACCGGGAAGGTGGCCGGGGAAGGCAGGCCGCCCGCGAAGGAAATGACGTCCGGACGGACTGTCACTTTCAGGATTTCGCGGATGACCGAGCTCTGCAGCTGCTGTGCGCGCTCGGAGAATTGCCACTGGATGGGTGCAGGATTTTCCATTTTCATGCTTGTCTCACTGTAATGTACGGCGATGGACGCCTCTTTGTTTTCCGGTCTGCTTGTGGCAAACCGACCCTGGGGCGGCGTCGGGTACACGCCGCCCGAACCTCGATTCTAAACTAAGCGGCGATGCTACCTTCGATGCAATTGACGGCTTGCCCGGACAACCAGATGCTGCCATTTTCATAAGCAATGGCAATATGCCCGTCGCGGCCGACGCAGCGTCCCTGCCGCGCGCGGTAATCCTGCTCGCCGCGCCGCTGGTGCAGGTAATAGGCGACCGCGCCGTTGCCGCTGCCGCATACCGGGTCTTCCGGCGTGCCTTCATGCGGCGCGAAGGAGCGCACCTCGACCACGTCGCCATCCATGCCGAAGATGTTGATGCCGTTGGCGCCCGCCCGGCTTGCCGCCGCAGCGATTTTGCCCATATCCGGGCGCAGGCTGCGCAGCAGCTCGCCGCTCGCGACCTGCCCGGTCAGCCATGCCACGCCGAGATCGACCACCACCGGCGCGTCGAGCAGCGCGGCGCCGAGTGCGGACTCGACCGCGGCCCGCACCTCGTCGCCGACCTGCCGGAACTGCGCTGCGGGCAGCGCGATCCGGATGCCGTCCTCGCCGGTCTTCAAGCGCACCAGGCCAACGCCGCATTCCTGCACCAGTTCGCCCGGGCGCCCCGAAACGAAGCCGGACGCCAGCAGCGCATGCGCGCTGCCGATGGTGGGATGGCCGGCGAAGCGCATCTCGTTGGCGGGGCAGAAAATGCGCAGCAGGTAATCCGCCCCCGGCCGCGTCGGCGCGCAGACGAAGGTGGTCTCGGACAGATTGGTCCAGCGCGCGATCGCCTGCATCTGCGCCGTCGTCAGGCCGTCGCCGTCAAGGATGACCGCCACCGGATTGCCCTGGTAAGGAATGGTGGTGAAGACGTCGACCTGGCGGAAGCGGCGCTGCATGTCCTTTCCTTGATCAGCCGAGTTCGGCGATCAGCTCGATCTCGACGCAGGCGCCGAGCGGAATCTGCGCCACGCCGAACGCGGAGCGCGCATGCTTGCCCTGCTCGCCGAACACTTCGCCGAACAGTTCCGATGCGCCGTTGGTCACGAGGTGCTGTTCCGTGAATTCGGAGGTCGAATTGACCAGGCTCATCACCTTGACGATGCGCTTGACGCGGTTCAGGTCGCCGCCGGCGGCCGCCTGCAGCGTCGCGATCAGGTCGACCGCGACCGCGCGCGCGGCCTGCTTGCCTTCCTCGGTCGTCATGTTCTTGCCGAGCTGGCCGACCCAGGGCTTGCCGTCCTTCTTCGCGATATGGCCGGACACGAACACGGTGTTGCCGGTTTGCGCGTACATCACGTAGGCCGCGGCCGGCGCGGCGACCGCCGGCAGTTCGATGTTGAGTGCTTTGAGCTTTTCGTAGACGGACAAGATGTTCTCCAGAATGGTGGCAATCGAATTAAGGGATGACGATTTTATACCGCTAGCGGCGGATCGCGGTCCGCCTGCCGACCGCGACGACCGCGATCACCGCAATGGCAAACAGGAAATTGCGCGCATCCAGCGTTTCGCCAAGAATCAGCGCGGCGCCGATGAGCGTCAGGAAAGGTTGCACCAGCTGCACCTGCCCGACGCGCGCGATGCCGCCCAGCGCCAGCCCTTTATACCAAAAGAAGAACCCAATAAACATCGAAAATATGGACACGTAGCCGAATCCTATCCAGGCGCGCGGCGAGGCTTCCACGCCGTAGTGCCAGCACAGCCACAGCGTGACCGGCAGCAGCACCGGCATCGACAGCACCAGCGCCCAGGAAATCACCTGTTGCCCGCCCATCGATTGCGACAGCCTGCCGCCCTCGGCGTAGCCCATCGCCGCCGCCACCACCGCGCCGAACAGCGCGAGATCGGCGGCATGCAAGGCGCCGCCGCCCTGCCAAACCGCGAACGCGACCACCAGCGCCGAACCTGCCAGCGCCGACAGCCAGAAGGCGAGCGATGGCCGCTCGCCGAAGCGCAGCGCGCCGAATACCGCGGTTGCCAGCGGCAGCACGCCGATCACGATCGCGCCGTGCGACGCCGGCACGTAGCGCATCGCGATCGAACTCAACACCGGAAAGCCGATCACCACGCCGAGCGCGGTGACGATCAGCGCGCGCAACTGGGTACGCGTCGGGCGCGGCGCGTCCAGCCACCACAGCAGCAGCGCCGACGCCAGCGCGGCAACCACCGCGCGTCCGAGCGCCACCAGCACCGGGTTCAGCTCCGCCACCGCCATCCGGGTAAACGGCAGGGTCAGGCTGAAGATCGCGACGCCGATCGTGCCCAGCCACATGCCACGCGTTTCCTGCGTCAATGATGATCCGTTCATTGCTCTCCTCCCTGCGGTCCCCAGAACACTACCCAAGTCGCGAAATCGTCCGTGAAATTCCCGAAGCGGTGCGGCATACCGGCCGGCACGAAAAAGGCATCGCCCGCCTCGAAATCGTGGCACGCATCGCCGATGCGCAGTTCACCCCTGCCCTGCATGACGAAATACAGTTCGTCCTGCGCATGCGGCGTCTGCGGATCGTGGCCGCGCGGCGCATACAGCTCCACGCTCATCGTGCCATGCGCGAAACCGCGCATGAAGCGCTCTCCCTGCGGCCACGCCCCCGACGGCGGCCCTGGCAGGCGGGCGCTCAATTCCGACATCGACAGCTTCATCCCCGCCCCCCCTTACAGCCAGATCGAGACGGCCGAATACAGCGTCAGTACGACCATGACGGCGCAGAACAGGCGTTGCCATTCCGGCTGCGCGAGGTAGCGGCGCAGCGCCGCGCCGGTGCCCGCCCAGACGCTTACGCAAGGCAGGTTGATGGCGCAGAACACCAGGCAGAACAGCGCCACCGCAAGCCACACCGGCTGCACCGGCGGCAGGAAGGCGGAGACGCCGGTCAGCGCCATCACCCATGCCTTCGGATTGACGAACTGGAACAGTGCAGCGCCGCCGAAACTCATCGGCCGTGCCTGGCCGTCATTCCCCTGGCCCAAGGACATGTTGCGCAACTGCCAGGCCAGATACAGCAAATAGGCGGAACCGCAAGCCTTCATCGCCACGTGCAGCCCCGGCATCGCCAGCAGCAGGCTGCCGACGCCGGCCGCGCACAAGGCGAGCATGACGCCGAAACCGAAGACGATGCCGAGCATGTGCGGCAGCGAACGCCGGAATCCGAAGCGGATGCCCGACGAGGTGAGCATGATGTTGTTCGGGCCAGGCGTGATCGAGGACACGAACGCGAACAGCGAAAGCGGCAGCAGTGATTCCATGTTTTCCTCCGTGATCAACAAGGCAGGGGATCGGCGCTGGCAAGCACCCGCGCGAACATGTCGTGGTCGACGTTGCCGCCGCCCAGCGGCAGTCCGACCTTGAGCCCGCGCAGCCGGTCCCTGCGCTGCAGCGCGGCCGCCAGCGGCGCGGCGCCCGCGCCTTCGGCCGCGTTATGGGTGGCGACGTAGTACAGGCGCATTGCGGCGGCCACTTCGTCATCGGTCACGGCCACCACTTCGTCGACATATTTCCGGATCAGTTCCAGCGAGGCGTCGTCCGGCACGCGGCAGGCCATGCCGTCGGCAAGCACGGTGCCGACCGGCGACTCCAGCTTGCGTCCCTGCTCGAAGGAAAGCTTGTATGCCAGCGCATGGGCAGACACCACGCCGACGATGCGCGTCTTGAGAGCGAGCGCGTTGCGCGCGGCGATCGCGCCGCAGATGCCGGACCCCTGCCCGATCGCCACGAAGACCACGTCCAGATCCGGCTGCGCGGCAAACAGTTCCATCCAGTAGGTCGCGACCCCGCCGACCAGGTCGCGGTGAAAGGACGGCACCATGTGCAGGCGCTGCTCCTCGGCCAGGCGCGCCGCGTGTTCGCGGCTTTCCTGGAATTCGTCGCCGTGCTCGACCAGGTTGACGCCGAGCGCGCGCATCGCCGCATTCTTTTCCCTGCTGTTGCCGCGGGGAACCACAATCGTCGCCTGCATCCCGTGGCGACGCGCGGCCAGGCCGATCGACTGCCCATGATTGCCGCGGGTGGCCGAAACCACGCCGGCGACCTGCGGCGCGCGGCGTGCCAGCTCGTGGAGATACACCAGGCCGCCGCGCACCTTGAAGGCGCCGGTCGGCGTGTGGTTCTCATGCTTGACCCATGCCTCGGTGCCGAGCGCTTCGTTGAGCAGGGGCCAGCTGTATTGCGGCGTCGGCGGCATCGCGCGATACACGATGCCGGCGGCGTGGTCGAGGTCGGCGCGGGTGGGAAGCAGCTCGGTCATGGTTCGCTTTCGGGAAAGTTTGGCAGCCGTTCAAGGTTGCGGTTTGTTGTCGGTTGACTTATCCTAAATGAACTTACCGGTACAGTACCAGTACAGTTCATCAAATAATCTTGACCACTGTCACGGCAAAATGACCAATACAGCACCCGCCCGCAGATCCGCCGCGCTGAACCTGGCGGCACCCCAGATCTTGTCGCGCGACGCCGGCGAGTCGCTGGTCGACCAGATCGTGCGCTCGATCGAGTTGCGCATCGACGACAAGCTGCTGCGCAGCGGCGCGCGCATGCCTTCGATCCGCCAGTTCGCGGAACTGCATGGCGTGTCGCGATTCACGGTGGTCGAAGCCTATGACCGGCTGGTCGCCCGCGGCTACCTCGAATCGCGGCGCGGGTCCGGGTTCTATGTGCGCGAGCGCGCGCCGCTGGCGGCGCCGCCCGGCCCCCGTCCGGCCGATCCGGTGCCGCAGCACCTGGATGTGGTGTGGCTGGTGCGCAATATGTTCCGCCAGCAGCTGCCGCCGCAGAAGACGCCCGGCTCGGGCCTGTTGCCGAGCGACTGGCTGGATGGCGAGCTGATCGCCAACGGCCTGCGCGCGATCAGCCGGCAGAACCAGAACCTGCTGGTGCAATACGGAAATCCGCAGGGCTTCCTGCCGCTGCGCCAGCAGCTGCAGCTCAAGCTGGCCGAGCTGGAAATCGCCGCCGCGCCGGAGCAGATCCTGACCACTTCCGGCATTACCCAGGGGCTGGACCTGGTGGCGCGCCACTTCACCCGGCCCGGCGACACCATCTTCGTGGACGACCCGGCCTGGTTCCTGATGTTCGGCTCCTTCGCCACGCTCGGCGCAAAGGTGGTCGGGATCCCGCGCCTGCCGGACGGACCGGACATCGCCAGACTGGCCGAACTGGCCGCCGCGCACAAGCCCAGGCTCTACGTCATCAATTCGGTGCTGCACAACCCGACCTCGACCTCGCTGTCGGCGGCCAAGGCCTTCCAGGTCCTGAAGATCGCCGAGCAGCATGACATCACGATCGTCGAGGATGACATCTACTGCGACCTGCATCCCGGCTCCAGCGTGCAGCCGGCCACCCGCATCGCATCGCTCGACCAGCTGCAGCGGGTGATCTACCTCGGCGGATTTTCCAAGACGCTGGCGGCCAACCTGCGCGTGGGCTTTATCGCGGCATCGGCCGAGATCGCCGAGCGCCTGGCCGACCGCAAGATGCTGACCACGCTCACCACCTCCGAGATCGGCGAGCGCGTGGTCTACAAGATCCTGTCGGAAGGGCACTACCGCAAGCACGTCGACCGCCTGCGCAGCAAGCTGGACGCGGTGCGCGACAAGAACGTGAAGCAGTTGGAGCGCGTCGGGCTGAAGGTGGATATCGCGACGCCGGCGGGCATGTTCGTGTGGGCCGACGCCGGCTGCGACACAAACGTACTGACCGAGAAGGCGCTGGAGGAAGGCTACCTGCTCGCCCCGGGTGCGCTGTTCTCGCCGAGCCAGCTGCCGTCCACCCGGATGCGGATCAATGTCGCCGCGGTATCGGATGCGGGCGTGCTGCGCTTGCTCGAGCGGCACATCGGGAAAGCCGGCTGAAGCGGCACCGTCTCTGTTGCGCCGCAACAAAAGACAGCTCTTGAAATCCGGGAACCCGCCTCCATCTCCCCGCCACATTACCGTTTTTCATCATTACGCCTGACATGACTACATCGACTCTTGAGGAAAAAATGGCTGCATCCGAAAAACAGACCCTGGGGTTCCAGGCTGAGGTCAAGCAACTGCTGCAACTGATGATCCATTCCTTGTACTCCAACAAGGAAATCTTCCTGCGCGAACTGATCTCGAATGCGTCCGACGCCGCCGACAAGCTGCGTTTCGAGGCGATCAACAATGCGGCGCTGTTCGAGAACGATCCGGAACTGAAGATCAGGGTCACCTTCGACAAGGCTGCGCGCACCATCACCATCGCCGACAACGGCATCGGGATGAGCCGCGAGGAAGCCATCGAGCACCTCGGCACCATCGCCAAGTCCGGCACCAAGGAATTCTTCTCGAGGCTGTCGGGCGACCAGCAGAAGGATGCGGCGCTGATCGGCCAGTTCGGCGTCGGCTTCTATTCCGGCTTCATCGTCGCCGACCGGATCACCGTCGAGACCCGCCGCGCCGGGCTGTCCGCCGCCGACGGCGTGCGCTGGGAGTCGCGCGGCGAAGGCGACTTCACCGTCGAGCCGATCGACAAGCCGGGCCGCGGCACCGATATCACGCTGCACCTGCGCGAGGGCGAGGACGAGCTGCTGTCGGTGTGGAAGCTGAAATCCATCATCCGCAAGTATTCCGACCACATCTCGCTGCCCATCCTGATGCAGAAAGAGGAGTGGGACGAGGAAAAGAAGGAAACCGTCATCAAGGACGAGTTCGAGACGGTCAACCAGGCCAGCGCGCTGTGGTCCCGCAGCAAGTCCGACATCACGGCCGAGCAGTACGAAGAATTCTACAAGCACGTGTCGCACGACTTCGAAGGGCCGCTGGCCTATACCCACAACCGGGTCGAGGGCCGCAGCGAATACACGCAGCTGCTGTACATCCCGAAGCGGGCGCCGTTCGACCTGTGGGACCGCAACAAGCGCGGCGGCATCAAGCTGTATGTGAAGCGTGTGTTCATCATGGACGATGCCGAGCAGCTGATGCCGGTCTACCTGCGCTTCGTGAAGGGTGTGATCGACTCGAACGACCTGCCGCTGAACGTGTCGCGCGAAATCCTGCAGGAGTCGCGCGACGTGCGCGCCATCCGCGAGGGTTCGACCAAGCGCGTCCTCGGCCTGCTGGAAGAAATGGCCAACGGCGAGGAGCAGGAACAGAAGGACAAGTACGCGACCTTCTGGAAGGAATTCGGCCAGGTGTTGAAGGAAGGCGTCGGCGAAGACCATGCGAACAAGGAACGCATCGCCAAGCTGCTGCGGTTCGCCTCCACCCATAACGACAGTGACGCGCAGAACGTGTCCTTCGCCGATTACATCGGCCGCATGAAGGAAGGCCAGGACAAGATCTACTACGTCACCGCGGAAAACTACACCGCCGCCAAGAACAGCCCGCACCTGGAAATCTTCCGCAAGAAGGGCGTCGAAGTGCTGCTGCTGACCGACCGCGTGGACGAGTGGATGCTGTCCTTCCTGCATGAAGTCGAAGGCAAGGAACTGGCATCGGTCGCCAAGGGCGGCCTCGACCTCGGCAAGCTGGAAGACGAGGCCGAGAAGAAGCAGCATGAGCAGACCGAGACCGAATACAAGGAGCTGGTCGAAAAGATGAAGGGTGCGCTGGCCGACAAGGCCAAGGACGTGCGCGTGACCTTCCGTCTGACGGATTCGCCGGCCTGCCTGGTGGCCGACGAGCACGAGCTGTCGGGCAACCTGGTGCGCATGCTCAAGGCCGCCGGCCAGAATGCGCCGGAATCCAAGCCCATCCTTGAAATCAATCCGGATCACCCGCTGGTGCAGCGCCTCAAGTATGAGGAGACGAAGTTCGCCGACTGGTCGCACATCCTGTTCGACCAGGCATCGCTGGCCGAGGGCGGCACGCTGGCCGATCCGGCCGGCTTCGTGAAGCGCCTCAACGAGATGCTGCTGGGGATGGCGGGCAGGTAGGCTTCGCCGCGACCGTGCACAAAAGGGCTGCCCATCCGGCAGCCCTTTTTGCTTGCATGCCGTTCAGCCGATGCGCGCCAGCCCGCTCACATCCTCCCCCGCCACCAGCGCGAATTCGCCGTGCGAACCCGCGCTGCGCGCCTCGCGCCAGGGCCGGTATGCCTCGCTCTCGTAGAACGCCGCCGCCGCCTCCTTCGACGGCCATTCGATGATCAGGAAGACCTGCGGCGCCTTCCTGCTCCCTTCGACTTTCTCGACCTTGGGCGTGCGCGCCAGGTAGCGGCCGCCGTAGCGCTCCACCATCGGCGTGACATTCTTCGCATAGTCGGCGACCCAGCTGCGGTCGGTGATGTCGAGCTCGGCGACTGAATAGTATTTCATTATGCGCTCCTGACTTGCAGATGCGGCCAGCGTCCGGCGTTGCGCGCGGCGCACTGTTCCAGCCATTCCTGCGCCTGGCGCCATAGCGTTGTCCTGAATTCCGGCCGGAAGAAGCCGAAATGCCCGATGCGGCGCGCCTGCACGTCGGCCGGCGCGATGTGGCGCCGCTCCACCGGCGCATTGCGGTAGATGCCATGCAGGCGATCGATGCTTTTCCGGCTCAACAACTCGTCGTCCGTGAAACTCAGGGACAGCACGGGTACGCGTATCCTGTCAAAGCCGTCGCGGATCAGCCTTCCCTTGCCATCGACCACGTAGTCCGGATGGCGGCACCAGCGCGACCACTGGTAGACCACGCCCCTGGGCAGGTCGCCCACCATCCGCAACCGCTTGCCGGGGAAATAGCCGAACAGCGGGGTACATAACGGCACTGCCACATACCACATGAACCAGACATAGCGCTTGAGCTTCGGCACGTTGTGACGCCAGTAGCCGCTGCCGGCGGCAACCGTTAGGATGCCGTCGATCAGGTCGCGGTCCGGCAGCAGTCCCGGCAACTGCCCGCCGAGGGAATGTCCCACCACCAGCAGCGGCAGGTTGCGCTGCCATTCCTTCGCTACCCGCAGTGCCGCGTTGTAGTCCCGCTCCGCCCAGATGAACAGGTCGGCTTGCAGGCCGCGCAAGGAGCGTCTGTGCTTCTCGGGAACCGAGGCGCCGGCGCCGCGGTAGTCGAAGGTCAGTACCGCGAACCCTTGCTGTGCGAGGAACTGCGCGAACGGAAAATAGAAGTCCTGCCTGATGCCCATCGCGCACGGCAGCACGACGACCGCCTTGGGCGCGGCGGCAGGAACGAAGCGGGTGGCGGCCAGGGTGAAGCCGTCGGACGCGAGGATGGTTGTGGATTCCATGTCAGCTCCGGACAGTGGTGTCGGGTGGAACCCTTATTTCAGGTTCATCGTGATCTTCGCGGTGAAGACGCGCTTGCCTTCGGTGTCGAAGGCATCCACCGGCACCTCGATATCGCCTGCGTCATCCCACGGCAGGCCCGCGCCGTCGGCCACCACCCGCACGTCGGTCTTCGCCTTGGCCAGGTATTGCACCGTCATCCCGACCGGGATCCACTGCCGGCCCTCGGGGATCGAGACCGTGGTCATCGTGCCCGCCGCCAGCTCCGCCGCATTGCACAGTGCGATCGCGTGCACCGTGCCGATGTGGTTGTGCACCTCGCGCCGGTTGGCGAACTGCACTTCCGCATAGCCCGGGCGCAGCGCGGTGAAGGTCGGCGCAATGGTCGAGAAGTACGGCGCCAGATTCGTCACCGCCTTGCTGAACGCTTCATTGCCCATCTGCTGGTACATCCCCAGAACCTGGTTCATTGTTTTCTCCTTGATGTGGTCGTCATCCGGTTGTTGTTTGCCGCTGCCTTTCCGATCGGATAAGGTAACGGCTGTGCCCGCCGGCGGCTCCGGCAGGACTAGAACTTTATTCTAGAATATAATTCTAGTATAACCAGTCTAATCGCGATGACGACCACCACCAGGAAAAGCAGAAAGCAGGAAATCCTCGATGCTGCCCTCGCCTGCTTCAACGAGCACGGCATCGAGGCGACCACGATCGAGATGATCCGCGAGCGCTCCGGCGCCAGCGTGGGCAGCATGTATCACCACTTTGGCGGCAAGGAAATCATTGCCGCGACGCTGTATGTCGACGCGATCGCCGGCTACCAGGATTACCAGCAGGCGCTGCTGGCGCAGGCGCGTACCGCGCAGGAAGGCGTCAAGGCAGTGACGTACGCCTATATCGACTGGGTGTCCGCCAACCCGGACCGGGCACGCTTCGTTCTTTACAACCGGGGCGTGCTGGCCAAGGGCGGCATGGCGGGCGAGCTGCAGGAGCGCAGCCGCAGGAAGATGAGCGAAGTGTTCGGATGGTTCAAGCCCTTCATCGAAAAAGGCGAGCTGAAGAAGCTGCCGCTGGAATGCTACGGCTCTATCCTCACCGGGCCGTCGCACGACTATGCCCGCCTGTGGCTGTCCGGCCGCGTGCACACGGATATCAAGGCTTACCGCGAGATCTTCGCGGAAGCGGCATGGAATGCGGTCAGGCCATGACCGGCGTTTGCAGGACGCGAGACCGCCCTGCGATGAAAAAATCCGTCAGTAGGCGATGTGCAGGCGCCGGTACAGGACGCCGAGCACGAACAGCGGCCCGATCAGCAGGAAGCGCAGGTCGTCGAAGAACGACGGCTTCTTGCCCTCGATCTTGTGGCCGATGAACTGCCCGATCCAGGCAAGGACGAAGATCGTCAGCGAAATTTCCAGGATCCGCGTCTGCGGCAACAGCGACAGGATCCACAGCATCGCGCCGGACATCAGCAGCATGCCGAACGCGAACCGCGCCGACAGCCGGAAATAGTAGGCCAGGGCCGCCAGGCTGACCGCCAGCGCCGCCAGCGGATGCGCCGCCCATACCAGGCCGAGGAAGGAAAACATGATGGCCGGAATGCAGATGCAATGGATCGCTTCGTTCACGGGATGAAGATGGCTCTCGCCATACTTCGCGAGCAGGTCGTCAACTTG
>NZ_DASPLS010000063.1:0-3915 GCF_035627455.1 Noviherbaspirillum sp. | reverse complement strand
GGGCGCGCTGGGCGCGGCCGAATCGTGCTGGCATATCGCGCGCCAGTATGTGCTGGACCGCAAGCAGTTCGGCCGGCCGCTGGCGGCGAACCAGCTGGTGCAAAAGAAGCTGGCCGACATGCAGACCGAGATCACGCTCGGCTTGCAGGGCTGCCTGCGGCTGGGCCGGATGAAGGATGAAGGCACCGCTTCGGTCGAGATCACGTCGATGATGAAGCGCAATTCCTGCGGCAAGGCGCTGGACGTGGCGCGCATGGCGCGCGACATGCTGGGCGGGAACGGGATTTCCGACGAGTTCGGCGTGATCCGGCACATGGTGAACCTCGAGGTGGTGAACACCTACGAGGGCACGCATGACATCCACGCGCTGATCCTCGGCCGCGCGCAAACCGGTATCCAGGCATTCTCATGACAATGACAGACTGGGTCGGGACGATTGCGGCGACGCTCACGACCGTGGCTTTCGCGCCGCAGGCGTTGATGACGCTGAAAACGCGCAACGTGGAAGGCATCTCGCTTTCCATGTACAGCATCTTCAGCGCCGGCGTTTTCTTCTGGCTGCTGTTCGGCGTACTGATCAAGTCGTGGCCGATGATCATCGCCAACACCGTGACGCTGGTACTGGCGATGACGATTCTGACGCTCAAGTTGAAGTACCGGTCCGGGCTCCGCAGCCGGGAGGCGACCGGATAACACGTTGAAGTCAAGGCCGGGCGTCGTGCCAGGCAAAAAACAAAGCCACCGGGGAACCGGTGGCTTTGTCCTTTCTCGGGCCTGCACGCATTCGATGATGCAGCGAGGCGGTGTCAGCGAAAGAAGAAACCTGTGGGAAAAGGATCCGAGTCTTCCAGCACCCACTGGTTGAAGCCGCTGATGTGGGCGCTGCCGGTGACTTCGGTGATCGCGCCATCGAGGTCGCCGACCTTTACCGCTTCAATCACGCGTACCTTGAAGGCGCTGCCGACGATGCTGCCATTGAGGTAGGGTTCGTTCATCCCGAGCCGGCCGCGCAGGTAGAGCTGCGCGGCGCGCCCTGAAGTGCCGGTTCCGGTCGGAGACCGGTCCACCTCGCGGTCGGCGAAGATGCACACATTCGACTGATCGACGCCGGGCCGGTTCGGCGCCCCGTCGATGATCGTTCCATACAGTTCATTCAGGCCGGGCTCGAGGGGATGCTCGATCCTGATCTTTTCCTTCACTGCGGCCTTGGTTTCCGCGCCGAGCTGGATCAGCGACCGGACCAGCTCCGGCTTGATTTCCAGGCCGGCCTGCCGGCCATCGATGTAGTAGTAGAACGCGCCGCCAAAGACGATGTCGCCGCTGATCCTGCCAAAGCCCGGTGTTTCGACCTCGACGTCGCGCATGAAGATAAACGACGGTACATTCCTGAAGGTGACTTCACCGGCGCGCTTTCCATCCCATTCGACATGCGCCTCGATGAAGCCCGCCGGCGCATCGAAGCCGATGCGGGTGACCGGACTGCGGCGCTCCACATAGCCCATTTCCACCAGCACCTTGCCCAAGGCGATGATGCCGTGGCCGCACATGTCGCTGTATCCCTCGTTGTGGATGAAGATTACGCCGAAATCGGCTTCCGGCGTCGTCGGCGGCAGCAGGTATGCCCCGTACATGTCGGCATGCCCGCGCGGCTCGTTCATCAGGAACTGCCGCAGGTCATCGCGGTTTGCCTTGAGCCAGGCTCTTTTCTCGAGGATGTTCTTCCCCGGGACCGGCGGCATGCCGGATACCAGGATGCGCAGCGGTTCGCCTCCGGTGTGCGCGTCGATTGTTTGTATTGTGCGAAGGAAGTTCAACATTGTTTGTTTTCGCGATGGCGTAGGACTTGCCCCGAGGGGGACGTCAAAAGGGAGAAAGCGGGGGTTCGATTTTACAACGCGAACTGTGCTGGTTCACAGGCTGGGCAGGCCCAGCCCGACCTTGCAGTGTGCACAAGAAGACGCGGAATGCAGACGCTCGCGGATTTCGCAGGGAAGAAGATGCAGGCTTGAAAAGTTTTCTTATTGAGCGCGTCCCGCTGCGGAACTTTCTGCAGCGGGACGTCAACTTCAGCACGGGCGCCGGTCGATTTCGATCAGCTCAGCCAAGCGGCTTGCCAGCGCCCCGGCGGCTTTCCTGCCTGTCGCAGCATCAGAAGCTGTAGCCGACGCACAGGCTGACCACCAGCGGACGGAAGTCGATGCTGGTCTTGCGCTCGATGCTGCCGGTGGTAGCGGTCAGGTCGCTCTTGACCTTGGCCGCCGCTACCGAGCCCGACACCGACCAGCGTTCGTCCAGCTTGTAGGTCAGGCCCGCCTGCGCCGCGAGTCCCCAGGAATCGGTCAGCTTGATCCTGGTCGGCCCGCCCGAGGCGAGGTCTCCCGCCGCGGTCGACTGCCGGTTGAAGAAGCGAGTGTAGTTGATGCCGACACCGACGAAGGGACGCAGCTTGCTCTGCTCGTCGCCGAAGTTGTAGTTGACGAACACCGTCGGGCTCGCCTGCTTCACCTTGGCCACCACGCCGAACGGCGCCAGCGTGCCCCGGCCAAACACGTCGTGGCGCGGCGGAATGCCGAGCACCACGTCGAGGTCGAGGTTCGGGCTGAGCTTGCGGGTGTAGGCGGCAACCAGCGTGGTAGCGTCGCCGACCGTGATGCCGGCCGGCTGCGGCGTCAGGAATGCCGGGCCGTTGGTGGTGAAGTTGTCCGACTTCGAATTGATATCGAGGTGCGCGATACCGATGCGCACGGTGTGGACCTGCGCTTGCGCGGAGGCGCACAACAGTCCGGCGGCGAGGCACAGAATGGTTTTTTTCATTGCGTGCTCCCCTTACAGGCCTTGCGCCAGAACGGACTGGAAGAAGCCGCGCGCGGCCGCGTTGCAGAACGGCGGCACCAGCGAACCATGGTAGGCAGTCGCAACCGCGGTGACCGGGTCCTGCTTGGCGGCCACGGCGGCATTGATCGTCGCCGTCTTGCTCTGGCTGAAGCCGACCTTTGCAGCGGCAAACGGATCGCTCGCCCCGCTCGGCGCCGAGTCGACATCGACGACCGTCAGCGCGGCGGGCGGCATGCCGTTGGCGAGGAAATACGCCTGGGTGGCCTGGGTGCTGGCGTAGAACACCGTCGGGTCGGCGTTGCCGCCGCACAGCAGCGTCGGCACATTCGGCACGTAGGTGCGCAGGTCGTTCTTCACGCCCGCCTTGCGAAAGCCATTCTGCGGGTTGCAGGTGAATCCGGCTGCGGTCGGGTTGCACGGGTTTGCAGCCGCGTCCGCCAGGTAGGCATTGCGGTAGCTGGTCTTGACCAGGTTGTTCGGCCCGAAGAAGGCCGCGAACGCCGGCGAGGACGGCCCCGGCAGCGAATCGGCGGCGAACAGCGCGGTCTGCGGCAGCTTGCCGGACCCGAACAGCTGAACGTAGCTCAGGCTGCCGGGCAGCAGGGTTTCGATTCCGTTCGCATAGCCGGCCTCATAAATATCCGTCGGCGTGTTGTAGACGCCGCCATAGGACTTCTGGAAGCTGGTGGTCAGCAGCGGCAGGAATACCGTACCGCCCGCGTTCGGGCTGCCCGCGAAACTGGCGTCGCCCAGGAGTGCCAGCGCGTACGGTCCGGACATGCCGGCCAGCGCGGTCACCTTGAACTCGGAGGCGTAATTTTTCTGCATCGCGCGCTGGGTCGCCATCGCCACGTGGCCGCCCTGAGAGTAGCCGGTGATGAACAGCTTGCCGGAATCCTGCGCGCCGACGGTCGGGAATGCCTTGCGGGCTGCGCGCAGCGCGTCGATCATGTCGTTCGACTGCTGTTCCGCATTCAGGTAGGGATGGTAGGGCAAGGAGGAAACGTCGTAGCCGGCGTAGTTCGGCGCCACCACGATGAAGCCCTGCGCCGCGTACATCGCCGCGAGGAAGGACGCTTC
>NZ_DASPLS010000062.1:0-52196 GCF_035627455.1 Noviherbaspirillum sp. | reverse complement strand
AGTTGGTACCACCCCTTCCCATCCCGAACAGGACCGTGAAACGACTCTGCGCCGATGATAGTGCGTCAACACGTGTGAAAGTAGGTTATCGTCAGGCTTGTTATACGAAAAAGCCCTGGTTCTCTGAACCAGGGCTTTTTTCTTGCGCTTTAAGAACCACATCCTCAATCGGCATTCTCAATATCGATCGCTTTGCTTGCCGAGCAAATGCCCGATCGATGCCTGCGTCGGCGTCAACGTAGTCGGAATGGCGCCGTGCACGGGCAAGTTGAGTTCGTGAGGCTGCCGATTTCCTCCTCGCCGGCTGCGCTTTACAGCCGGCCGCACAATCCAGGAACGCGCCCTCGTTTTGAAGTTGTACGTCAGTGCGCGGATGAGGCGAGCGCCAGGTCAACGAAATGCAGCCGGTCCTGTCCCCAGTACATGTCCTCGCCAACAAAGAAGGTCGGAGCGCCGAACACACCGCGCGCGACCGCTTCTTCGGTGTTTTCCCGCAGTTTCTGCTTTACCTTGTCGTCCTGTGCCAGCGCCAGGACCTGCACCGGTGAAAATCCGGCCTCTTCGAGGACCGCCGCGATGTCCTGCGGGTTGTTGAGGTTGCGCGGCTTTTCAAACATCGCGCTGAATACGGCGGACAGATAGCGATGGAATTCTTCGTCGCTGCGCATCTGCATTGCCACCGCGCCGCGCATGAGCTGGAGCGTGTTGAGCGGGAAATGGGGATTCGGGGTAAACGGTACATTGAAATACCGGGCCCAGCGCTCAAGGTCAACCAGGGAATGCTTCCCTTTCAGCGGTACGGTGACGGGACTGGCGTTGCCGGTCGCCTGGAATACGCCACCCAGCAGCATCGGGCGCCAGACGATTTCGGCATTCCTGGCCTGCGCGATTTTAGGCAGCTGGTGGTAGGCAAGATAACTGTAAGGGCTTCCGACATCAAAGTAGAATTCAACGCGTTTCATTTGTTTTTTCCTGTGAAGTTTGTTTGCAAGCCTTGCGGTTGTGCTTACCAGCGCTCGATCCAGGGGCGCAGGTCGAGTTCATGAGTCCATGCGTCGCGCGGTTGCGCATGCAGGTGCCAGTAGTTGTCCGCGATATGGTCCGGATTGAGGATGCCGTCCTGCTCCTTCAATGCGTAGCGTTCCGGGAAGCTGTCACGAATGAACGCGGTGTCGATCGCGCCGTCGACGACGACATGCGCGACATGGATGTTCCGCGGCCCGAGTTCGCGCGCCATGCTTTGCGCTAGCGCACGCACGGCGTGCTTGGCGCCGGCGAATGCGGCGAAGTTGGCGGAACCGCGCAGGCCGGCGGTGGCGCCGGTGAAGATGATCGTGCCCCGTCCGCGCGTCACCATGCGTTTCGCCACTTCGCGCCCGGCCAGGAAAGCGCTGAAGCAGGCCATTTCCCAGATCTTGAAATACTTTCGCGCCGTCTCCTCCAGGATGCTGCACGGGACATTTGCGCCGATGTTGAAGACCATGACATCGATCGGAGCGATGTCGCGTTCGATGTCGTCCACGAGCTTGATGACTTCCTCTTCCTTGCGTGCGTCGGACGCAAATCCGAACGCCTGTCCGCCGGCATTGCGAATGTCATCGATCAGCGGTTGCAGCTTGCCGGCATCGCGGCGCGTCGCGCACGCGATCATTCCCTCCCGGGCAAACCGCTTCGCGATCGCGCCGCCCGTCGCATCGCCGGCACCGATGACGAGCGCCGCCTGTTTGTCGCTTCCAGTTTTCATGCACACCCCTTTTATAAAATAACGACCGTTACCATAACGAACGTTATGCTAACATCCGGCGGGTGTCAAGCGAACAGGAATGGGACTCGAAATGCGGTACAAGCCGGGACATAAAGAGGAAAAGCGCAAGCAGTTGCTCAAAGCCAGCGGCGAACTCGTGAAGAAAAGCGGATTCGCGGCAACCGGTGTGGATTCGCTGATGCAGGCCGCCGGCGTCACCAGCGGCGCGTTCTATAGCCATTTCTCATCAAAAGCCGAGCTGCTCAAGGCCCTGATTGAAAGCGAGCTGCTGGCAAGCCGCGAAATGTGGGCAGGCAACCCGCATGAGACCGCTGAAGAATGGATGAATTTCGAGCTCGACCGCTACCTGAGTCTTGCGCACGTCAAGCATCCGGAAGCGGGCTGCGTTCTTCCATCGATCGCGGCGGAGATCGCGCGCGCGGACTTGTCGGTCCGTGAACTCTATGAAAAGGAGTTGCTGAAGGGGCAGGAAATACTTGTTAAACGGCTGGGTAGCGACGACCTCGCCTGGGCGGTGATCTGTCAGCTTGTCGGCGCAATACTTGTGGCCCGCGCCATGCCCGGTGAAGCAATGCAGCGGGCCGTCATTGAAGCAAGCAAGCGGTTCCTGAAAGAGGTGACGGCGCAGCTGGCCAAAGGGGGGGCTGACGCGGACCGGAATACCCGGAACCCCAAGCGAAAGCCGACGACGTAAGCACAACGCAGCGCTATTCAACGCGTGTTGCCTTGCCCGGGCGGAAAATGTCCGGCGGATTGAAAGGCGGTTGCCCCTTGCGGACTGCCATGGCCCGCGGCACGCTCGCCCCGTCCCGAAAATGAATCCGTTCTTGCGGCCGGTTTTTCACCTGGCGTGTTCCGGCGCGCTGCGAGGGGCAAAGCGATCCGCCGCGCTGCGCTGGCTCCCGTCAACGCGCTTTAGGCGCTGTTTGACAAGCTACTGCGCGCCCCGGACGGTTGCTCTGCGTACCTGTCGTACGCACGCGCTACCCGGCGCCAGTCCGGCCCGTTCGCGGCGCTTGTCAATCAGAGCCAAGTCCGGTCGATTCCGGCTCTCAAAATTTTGCTGTCATGGCGGGCATACAATGCGAGGCGGAGCGCGTCCTTCCCACCTTTTTTGGTGTTGCGCGGCAGCGAATCCGTGACCGGGAGTCCAAACCCCGCTTTTCCGGTTCGTCCCATTGCTTATTCTCAAGCTATGCTCATTTTTGTGGGATGACACTATGAAGGTAATACAAAATCCCTTCTAGGAGACAAACCATGAAGAAGTCCGGCAAGCCTAACCCTCAGTCCCAATCTTCACGCCGCGGTTTCCTCGGCAAGGCGGCCGCAGGCACCGCCACCGCGCTCGCCATGCCGATGGTGGCAACCGCGCAGACGCCGACACAGTTCCGCTTCCAGAGCACCTGGCCGGCGAAAGATATTTTCCATGAATACGCAAACGACTTCGCGAAGAAGGTCAACGACATGACCGGTGGCGAATTGAAGATCGAAGTGCTGCCCGCCGGCGCCGTGGTGCCGGCTTTCGGCCTGCTAGACGCAGTATCGAAGGGCACGCTCGACGGCGGCCACGGCGTGATGGGTTATAACTACGGCAAGCAATCCGCCATTGCCCTTTGGACATCCGGCCCTGCCTTCGGCATGGATGCCAACATGGTGCTGGCCTGGCACAAGTACGGCGGCGGCAAGGAATTGCTCGCCAAGCTCTACGATTCGATCGGCGCCAATGTCGTTTCCTTCCTCTACGGCCCGATGCCGACGCAGCCGCTCGGCTGGTTCAAGCGGCCGATCACGAGGCCCGAGGATTTCAAGGGCTTGAAATTCCGCACCAACGGCCTGGCAATCGACCTCTTCACCTCCATGGGCGCGGCGGTGAATGCGTTGCCCGGAGGCGAAATCGTGCCGGCGATGGATCGCGGCCTGCTCGATGGCGCGGAATTCAACAACGCCACTTCCGACCGCATCCTCGGTTTCCCGGACGTGTCCAAGGTCTGCATGCTGCAGAGCTTCCACCAGAGTTCGGAGCAGTTCGAGATCACCTTCAACAAGGCCAAATTCAACGCACTGCCGCCCAAGCTGAAGGCGATCATCGAAAACGCGGTGGAAGCAGCGTCCTCCGACATGTCATGGAAGGCGGTCGACCGCTACTCCACCGACTATCGGGAGTTGCAGACCAAGAACGGCGTGAAGTTCTACAAGACGCCGGACTCCTTCCTGCAGGAGCAGCTCACTGTCTGGGACGCGGTGGTGGCGAAGAAGGGCGAGGGCAATCCGCTGTTCAGGGAGGTCGAGGCATCCATGCGCAGTTTCGCCGAACGCGCGGTGAAATGGGACATGGACACCAACAACCCGCGCCGCATGGCCTACAACCACTACTTCGGCCGGAAGCAGCAGACTCCCAAGAAATCCTGAGCGCAGGGCGCGCGTACAGAACGCCATCCGCGTCGCTGCAGATGGCGTTTCCTGAATCCCGCGGCGGGCGGCAGCGCGCCTGCGGGTTCACGAGGTTCCGAACATGCAAAAACTCCTGTATTTCGTCGACAGGGTGAGCACTTGGGTCGGTCAGGCCTTCGCCTGGCTGATCCTGGTGCTCACCTTGCAGGTTGCATGGGAAGTGTTTTCCCGATATGTGCTGAATACGCCGAACGCCTGGGCCTTCGACTTGATGATCATGATGTACGGCACCGCATTCATGATGGCGGGCGCCTACACGCTGGCCAAGAACGGCCATGTGCGCGGTGACGTGCTGTATGGCTTTTTCCCACCACGGCTGCAAGCCGGGCTCGACCTGCTGCTGTACTTCTTGTTCTTCATTCCCGGCGTCGTCGCCCTGGTGTGGGCAGGCTATACCTACGCGGCCGAGTCCTGGGCCATCAATGAGCATTCCACCCTCACCGCGAATGGTCCGCCGCTTTATCCGTTCAAGACCGTGATCCCGATCGCCGGCATTCTCCTGCTGGCACAGGGACTGGTCGAGATCGTGCGCTGCATTGCCTGCCTGCGTGAAGGCGACTGGCCGGCGCGCGAGCAGGACGTCGAGGAAGTCGATGTCGACATGCTCAAGGAAATGGTGAACGTGAGGGACGAAGACATCGCGAAGCTGGATGTGTTCGTCGCCCCGAAGGAAGGAGAGCGGTCATGAGGAAGGAAGTCTGGTTCGGCCTGACCATCATGGCGATGGTGGTCATCGGCGTCTTCACCCTGATGCCGGCGCCTTCGGAAATGACCAACGGCCATCTCGGCCTGCTGATGCTGGCGCTGGTGGTGGTGGCGATCATGCTCGGCTTCCCGACCGCATTCACGCTGATGGGCATGGGCGTGTTCTTCGCCTGGCTTGCATACCGCAGCCGAAATCCGGAGCAGGCCATCGGGCTCACGCTCGACCTGATGGTGCAGCGTGCTTACGCGGTGATGGCCAACGACGTGCTGATCTCCATTCCGCTGTTCGTGTTCATGGGCTACCTGGTCGAGCGCGCCAACCTGATCGACCGGCTGTTCCGGGGCCTGCACCTTGCCATGGCGCGCGTGCCCGGTTCGCTCGCGGTCGCCACCATCGTCACCTGCGCGATTTTCGCCACTGCAACCGGTATCGTCGGCGCCGTCGTCACGCTCATGGGCCTGCTGGCATTGCCGGCAATGCTGAAGGCGGGCTACAACATCCGCTTGGCGGCGGGCACTATCACCGCCGGCGGCTGCCTCGGCATCCTGCTTCCGCCGTCGGTGCTGCTTATCGTCTATGGCGCAACGGCGGGCGTGTCGGTCGTTAAGTTGTATGCGGGCGCATTTTTCCCGGGAATCATGCTGGCCACGCTCTACCTCGGCTACGTCATCCTGATGGCCAAGCTGAAACCCCACTATGCGCCGCCGCTGTCTGTGGAGGACCGGCGTGTGCCCTTGCCTGGCTGGGCGGCAGCGATTACCGGCAAAGGCAGCAACAATGCGTTGTCCGGATTGCTGGGCGCATTGCGCGCAAAGGACAAGCGACCGGCTTCGACCGGCCTGCTGCTTGGCCAGCTGCTCATCACCCTGTTGCCGGCAATTGC
Organism: Noviherbaspirillum sp.; assembly: GCF_035627455.1. Lineage (GTDB taxonomy): Bacteria > Pseudomonadota > Gammaproteobacteria > Burkholderiales > Burkholderiaceae_D > Noviherbaspirillum. The sequence continues at coordinate 46,391 of NZ_DASPLS010000062.1, read as the reverse complement.
ATTTGCGGTTGCGATGGGGCTGACCTATCGTGCGATGACCACCGTCGAGACACAGGACACGGGGGGCGCGGTGCAGATGGGCGAGGGCATGGAGTCGGGCGCCGCGGGCGGAAACGCCGACTCCGGCGGCGGACTGGCAGAACCGCCAATGGAGGGCGGACTGTCGGAACCGCCCGCGGAGGGCGGACTGGCCGAGCCCCCGACGGACGATGGCGGGAAGAAATCGCCGGAAGCCGTGATTGTTCCGGCACCGGCCGCGCCGGCTGACACCGCGCCGGCAGCAAGAACGGAGGTCGGCGGCGAAGAGCCGGCTGAAACCAAATCAGCGCCCATGTCGTACTGGATCGTGCTCGGCGTCGGGCTTGCGGCCCTTGCCGGGTTCTATGCGATCTTCAGCTTTACCCGGCTGGAAATCTTCAAGATGCTGCTTGGCTCTTTCTTTCCCCTTGCGATGCTGATCCTCGCCGTGCTCGGGGCGATCGTGTTCGGCCTCGCGACGCCGACCGAAGCGGCCGCGATGGGGGCGCTCGGAGGGCTGCTTCTGGCGGCGGCGTACAGGCGGCTCAACCTGGCAGTCCTCAAGGAGTCCGTGTTCCTCACCGCGAAGACCAGCGCGATGGTGTGCTGGCTTTTCGTCGGCTCGAGCATCTTCTCGGCGGCGTTCGCGCTGCTCGGTGGACAGGAGGTCATCAACAACTGGGTGCTGTCGCTCGACATGACGCCGCTGCAGTTCATGATCCTCGCGCAGGTGATCATCTTCCTGCTCGGCTGGCCGTTGGAGTGGACGGAGATCATCGTGATCTTCATGCCGATCTTCATTCCATTGCTCGCGCACTTCAACGTCGACCCGCTGTTCTTCGGCCTGCTGGTGGCGCTCAACCTGCAGACCGCCTTCCTGTCGCCGCCGGTGGCGATGGCGGCGTTCTACCTGAAGGGCGTGTCGCCGCCGCACGTGACGCTGAACCAGATCTTCCTCGGCATGCTGCCGTTCATGGCGATCCAGGTCCTGGCGCTGGTGCTGCTGTATACGTTCCCGGCGATCGGATTGTGGCTGCCTGGGGTGCTGTACAAATAAGGCTTTGACGGCGGGACAGGCGCAGGAGGGATTCCAGACTGCGCCCTGACCAAGGGGGGGCGGGCCCTGCTCCACGGCAGGGCCGGGGCGCCGGCGGATACGAAGCGCTGGCCCGGATAGACCGTCGCCAGTCGCGGCATGAACATTTCAGGGGTGAGCGCCCGGTGTCCGACGTCCGGTCGCGCCGGGAAATGATGGTGCTTTTGCAAATATGCCGGACATCATCATTCTTCGTTCCAGAGATAACCCACGACCCCCGAAAGAAAAACGACAATCCCGCCAGTGAAAAGTCCCAGGGATGTTGCGTTCTGATCGATGCCCAGCGCACCTGCGCCGATCAAACCCAGCAGCACGCCAAGCCGCATGATTACCGTGTACCAGGACAAATCCACACATTCCCCTTAAAACGAGCGATTAAACCGCATTCCGACGTAACCGGCATCCCATGTTCTAGGTAAGTAGTTCTGCGTATTCTTTTTTCACGCTGAACAATGGTTTCATTCTCGGACGCGCAGCGGGCGCTGCCACTATTCGGGATGGGGCTGCCGTGCATTCCCTGGTGCCGGTGTGCCCGGCCGTCGCCTCAATGGTACAAACGTTGCGGGTGCACGTGGCGATACCAGTCCGCGAACCGGTCTCCGTCCAGCGGCGCGCTGAAGTAGTATCCCTGCCCGAGGTCGCAATCGCGCTCACGCAGCAGGTTCAGCGCCTCCTCGGACTCGATGCCTTCGGCGACCACTTCGACACCGAGCTTCTTCCCCAGGTCGATCACGGTTTCCGTGATGATCATCGCGCGCTTGTCGGTCTTCATATTGCGCACGAACGACTGGTCGACTTTCAGCTTGTCGATCGGCAGCTGGGACAGGTGGCTCAGGCTGGAGTAGCCGGTGCCGAAATCATCGAGCGATATCCGCAAGCCGAGACGCTTGAGATCCGCCAGCTGTTCCATTGCGCGCTGCACCCCGCGCATCACCATGCTTTCCGTCACTTCCAGCTCCAGGTAGTGCGGCGCGATGCCGGACCGGTTGATCGCGTCCGCAACGCTCTTGTCGAAGTCATGTGCACGAAACTGCAATGGCGACACATTGACCGCAATCCGCAATGGAGGCAGGCCGGCCTTCCGCCAGCGCGCATGCTGGCAGCACGCCTCGTGCATCACCCAGGCGCCGAGCTGGTTGATGAGCCCGCATGCTTCGGCGGCCAGGATGAACTCGCCCGGCATCACCATTTCCGCCCCCTTTTGCTGCCAGCGGATCAGCGCTTCCGCGCCGGTCACCTGCATCGTCTTCGTGTCGACGATCGGCTGGTAGTGCACCTGGAATTCACTCTCGTGAAAGCTTTGGCGCAGGCGCTGTTCAAGGGCAAATGCCCGCTTTGCGCCGGTGTCGATTTCCAGGTTGAAGAACTGGAAGGTGTTGCGGCCGTTTGCCTTGGCGTGATACATCGCGGCGTCGGCGCGCCGGATGAGGCCGTCGATTTCCGACGCATCGGTCGGATACAGGCTGATGCCGATGGACGGCGAGGTCCGCAGTTCCAGGCCTTCGATGAAATACGGCTCGCGCAAGGCCGCCAGCAGGTGTTTGGCGGAATGCTCGACATCCTGCGGGGTGTCGATGTGCGAAAGAATCGCCACGAACTCGTCGCCGCCGAGGCGCCCGACCAGGTCGCTGCTGCGCACGCAGCGCGTCAGCCGCCGCGCGACTTCCTGCAGCATCTTGTCGCCGATTTCATGCCCGTAGGTATCGTTGATCGGCTTGAAGCGGTCAAGGTCGAAGAACAGCACCGCGCACATCGTGCCGCTGCGTTTGGCGCTCGCCAGCAGGTGGTTGCCGAACTCATAAACGAGCGCGCGGTTCGGCAGGTCGGTGAGGGGATCGTGCTGCGCCGCATGCAGCGCCCGTTGTTCGGCTTCCTTCTGTTCCGTGATGTCCAGCGAGAACGAGCACAAGCCGAACGGCTCAAGGGAATTGATGTAACTTACCGGAAAGCGCACCGTTGCGTAAGTGCGCGAGGACCCGTCCTTCAGGCGCACCAGCTCTTCTTCGCGTACCGGTCCCTTGCTTCGAACCGCTTCCTGGTCCCGCTGCCATACGCGCTTGGCGACGTCCGGCGGCAGCAGATCGAACACGCCGCGGCCGAGAACGGCGTTCTGCGGGATGCCAAGCACATCGGCGAAACTCTGGTTTGCGATGATGATACGGCCGGAAAGGTCTTTGATGCTCACCAGCAGGGGAGAGTAATCCAGGATGCTCTTGAGCTGCGAACGCTCGATCAGCAGCGCGTTCTCGATGCCCTTGCGCTTGGTGATGTCCGTGATAAAGCTGACCGCCATCGGCCCGGCGGGCGTCTCGCACATGTTGATGCTGGCTTCGATCGGAAAGATGCTGCCATCCTGCCTGCGCGCCGACAGCTCCATTCCTTGTCCCATCGGGCGCGGCCTGGCAAAGCGGAAGTAGTCGCTGCGCTGTTGTACGTGCCTTCCGCGCGATTGCTCCGGCAGCAAGAGTTCAAGCGTCTTGCCCAGCAGGTCGCGGCGCGTATAGCCGAACATCTCCTCGGCGGCCTTGTTCACCAGGCGAATCTGCCCATCCTCGTTGATGCCGACGACGGCCTGGGTGGTCGACTCGAGCAAGGCGCGCGCCGTCTGCTCGCTCTCCTCGAGCGACAGCATCAGTGCGTGTTCGCGCGTGCGGTCGTAGGTAATCTTCGAGTAGCCGCGCAACTTGCCGTCGACGTCATACAAGGCGGTGAGCGTGACGTCGGCCCAGAAATGCTCGCCGCTCTTGCGCACCCGCCACGCCTGCTGCTTCGCCACACCCTGCGCTGCCGCTTCCTTCAATAGCTTCTCGCTCGCGCCGGCCCTGCGGTCGTCGTCGGTGTAGAACAGCGAGATGTGCTTGCCGAGCACTTCTTCCTGGCGGTAGCCCTTGATCCGCTCGGCGCCCTTGTTCCAGCTTTCGACGTGCCCTTGCGGGTTCACGAAAAACACGGCGACGTCGCTGACGCCCTCGACCAGCAGGCGGAACCGCTCCTCGAGGTCATGCTGCGCTTCCCGGGAACGGTGGAACAGGCCACCCAGGACCGTAATCGTGGCGCCGATCACGGTAAAGAGGACGACACGGACTTGTTCGCCGGGATCATTGACCAGCAGGGTGCCAGGTTCTTCCACGAAGAAATACACTCCGGAGATCAGGCCGAGAATGGTGGCCATGATGGAGGACCTGACGCCGCCGAAAAGCGCGCAGGCCACTACCGGCAGCGTGAAAAGCAGTAGCGGTGCCCTTTCCCCGAGGTAAGGCGCAAGCGCATAGCGCAACAGCGTTGCCGCGAGCACGGTGGAGACTGCAAGCAAATACGGCGCTACCTGGGCCGGGGGCCGATAAGGACGGAGCATATGGAGCTGCAAACGGGGGCGGAACCGATTGGGCAGTGGAATCCCGGATTGGTTTCCCTGTTGCAGTGTTGGCACGCAAAATGAGAATTTTTCGTGCCTGTCTGCAAGCAATCATGTGCGAACCGCAGATGCACCTTGAAGTATCAAGGCCAGCGGTACACGGGTGCGAAGCCGCCCCCCTCGGTACGGAAATTGGTCGTCTGCCCTTGGTAGAGACGCGCCGCAAGGGCTTGCACCTCGCCGTCGTAGGCATAGTTGCGCACGTCGTACTTGAGCGGCAGTCTCCCCGGCGTGATCAGCCGCTCGCCGGGCGGCGCCGCAGACTGTGCCACATAGTCGCCGGCCAGAATGTCCTGCCACGCGCGCCGCGTGAGCTTGTCGCCCCGATAGGCGCCGCGCCCGCCGAAGCCGGCCCTGGGCTTGAAGAACAACGCGCGGCGCGCATTCCACAGCCGCTGCGCATTCGCGTCGGAGACAATTTCGGTGCGGGGGATCGTGTCCTGCAAGAGTTGCCGGACGTCGTCCGGCACGCCAATCTCCTGCAGCCGTGCAGGATCGGACAGCAGGGCGAGGTTGCGCTTGTCGGCGTACAGCGCATGCGCCCGCGGATGCGGCGTCAGCACGACCGCGTCGGCGAGGTAGGCCGCGCGCAGCGCAGCGCTCGACGGGGCATCGAGCATGAAATCGGTGAGGCGGTTGTAGACAAGGTCGATGACTGTGTCGCCGTGCCAGAGAACGCCGTCCCGGAATACCAGCCCGGACGGAGGAGTGATCACAGCGTGCAGCCCGTGGCATTCGAACAGCCGTTGGAACATCAGGAATTCCGGGTAAAGGTACTGCGCTGCCGGCGCGTCGTCCACAATGGCCACCGTGCGCCAGGCCGACTGGCCGCGCGACGCCGACCATTCGCGGCGGAACATCGCCATGATGCGGCGGTCCATGTCGGTGCCCGGGCGCGGTAGGGGGAGCAGCTTTTCCGCCGCGGGACAACAGGCGTGCTGTGCGCGGGCCAGCGCGGTATTGAGCATCGCGCCGCCGGCATTGGTATTGATCTCGATGAGGGAAACGCCGTCCGGGCCGACATGGAAATCATAACCGGCAAAGACGCCTTTCGTGCCGCCCGGGTCGTGCCGCGCGATCGGCGAAGCACCGGCGAGCACCGCTTCCCGGTAGGCGGGCAGGGCGACTACCGCTTCGACGGCCGCGACGACATCGGCCATCCTGCCCGCCTGCTCACCCGACACGAAGACAGGCAGGGCGGCAAAGACATGGGGGCAGTGCCTGGCCACCAGGTCGTACAGGCCGGGATCGCCGAGCTCGTGTTCCAGCGCGCGGCGCAGCGCGCTTGCTTCCAGGCTGATGCATGCGCACTCCCTGTTCATCCATTCGGCATTCACGCCGAACGATTCCTGCAACGCGAATCGCGCCTGTCCGCTAACGTGATCTGTAAACATCCTGTTCTCCTTCTAAAACGAAAGTTATCCCAACGCGAGCCATGCGCTGTACGCATAGGCGGCGGCAAGCGAGCCGGCAACCGCCAGCGCCAGGTACAGCGCAAACACGCGCGGCTTGACCAGCGCCCAGACCGCGGTGGCGGCCGGGATACTGGTGACGCCGCCGCCGGCAAGGAAGGCCAGCGCCACCGCCGGGCTCATGCCCATGTCGACCAGTCCGCGCACCAGCGGCAGCGCGGCGAAGCCGTTCAGGTACGCGGGGATGCCGAGCATCACCGCAAGCGGGATGGCCGACGCATCCTGCCCAAGCAGGCGGACGACCTTGTCCGCCGGCAGGTAGGCGACCATCAGGCTTTCAAGCAGGAAGGCGATCGTCATCCAGCGCAACAGGAACCAGCCGTTGGAAGCGGCGCCGGCGACGAAGGCGCCGCGTGCGTGGGGCGAGGCCATCACATTCCATTGCGGGCGGACGGAAGCAAGCGCAGCGCCGGCACCGGACGGGACATGCCGCAGCGCGTCGGCTAGATAGCCGCGTTTCGTCAACGCATGGGTGGCCGCACCGCTGAACAGCCCCATGCCGATGGCGGCAAGCGTCTTCACTAGCGCGAATTCCATACCGAGGCTCGCTGCCGTCATCACGAGCATGTTCGGATCCATTAGCGGAGAGCTTAGCCAGAAGGCCATCACCGGCGCCAACGGGACGCCGGCGCCGAGCAGGCCGGCGATCAGCGGCACCACGCCGCAGGAACAGAACGGCGACAGGGCGCCGAACAGCGAGGCCAGCACGATCATGCGCCGCGGGCTCCCGCTGAACGCACGCGCGACCACGGCGTCGGCCCTGCTGGCGCTGGCGTATGCGGCGAGCAGCACCGACAACGCGATCCAGGGCGCAATGGATGCCAGCGAGCGGCCGGTGAAGGCGAGCGTGGCGGGCAATTGCTCCGGCCGCCACAGTGCCAGGCCGAGGACGATCAGGATGGCAAGCAACGATGGCTTGTCGAGGCCGCGCCATCTTGCCCGGACGGCGTCTTGCAGCGAGGGCTGGACAGGTGCGGGCTTCCCGGCGCAGCAGGATGCCGGCTGCGATGCGGAGGTCTTCATTGTGTTATATCCCTAGGAAAGTGGTTGCATTCATCATAAAAAAACAGGCGGGGCAAGGCCGCCGCCCGCATCCTGCTACTTCGAAACGAACACCGGGAGCGTGACTCCCTGACAGCACTTCTGCTTCACGAACTGCAGCACTTCATTCAACGCGGCGTAGTTGGCACGGCAACGCACCATGCGTCCTTCCTTCTCCTGGGTCACCAGGTCGGCGGACACCAGTTCGCGCAGGTGAAACGCCAGCGTCGAAGCGGGGCGCTCCAGCGCCGACTGCAGCTCGCCAACGGTCATCCCGTCCGGTCCGGCCTGAACCAGCAGCTGGAACAGCTCGAGACGGTTTTCATGGCCGAGGCTGGCCAGGCGTTTGGCAGAAGTGGCGAGATCCATGACCCGACTATAAAACCAAAAAAATGGTTATGTCAAGGATTTCATTTGACATTTCCAGTATTTTCGAAATATCGTGCGCATCAAGCAGATCAAGGAGGTAACCGGCATGCAGACCAAGGAAGCGATTGCGGCGCTCGGCGCATTGGCGCAAGAGTCGCGCCTGGCTGTTTTCCGCATGCTGGTCCGCGCCGGGCCGGGCGGCATGGCGGCGAGCAAGATCGCCGAGCAGCTCGGCATCCCGCCGTCCTCGCTGTCCTTTCACCTGAAGGAGCTTGCGCATGCCGGCCTTGCGGTTCCGCGCCAGGAAGGCCGCTTCATCATCTATGCGGCAAATTTCGACGTGATGAATGCGCTGGTCGGCTACTTGACGGAAAACTGCTGCAACGGCAACTCCTGCACGCCGGCCGGCAGCTTGCAGGCCCTGGCCGGGAAATCCTGAAAACACAGCCGCATCCTCCACCCACAATTCGCCGAATCAACAAAGGAATCCCATGTTCGCCATACGCCAACCCCGCACCGACGACCTGCCAGCGCTCAAGGCGCTTCTCGACAGCAGCGCGCTGCCATCCTCCGACCTGACCGAACAACATCTTGAGCACTTCGTCATCCTGGCGCAAGCGAACCGGGTTGCGGGCTCGGTCGGCCTGGAAGTGCATGGCGAGAATGCGCTGCTGCGCTCGCTTGCGGTGGAAACGATGATGCGCGGCGACGGCCTCGGCACGCGTCTGCTGGAGCTGATCGAGGAGCATGCGCGCGAGCACGGCGTGCAGCGCCTGTTCCTGCTCACCACGTCGGCGGAGTCCTTCTTCATGCATCACGGCTATGAACGCAGCGAACGCGCCGCGGTGCCGGAATCGATTCGACGCACCGCGCAGTTCGACGGCATCTGCCCGTCGACCGCGGCCTGCCTGGCCAAGACGCTCTCGTGATCCCGGAGGCGACGCATGACTGAAAAAACCTACAACATCCTGTTCCTCTGCACCGGCAATTCGGCGCGCAGCATCATGGCCGAAGCCCTGGTGACGACGATGGGAGGCAGCCGCTTCCGCGGCTATTCGGCCGGCAGCCACCCGACCGGCCGTGTCAATCCTTACGCCATCGAGCAGGTCAGGGCGGCCGGCTATCCGGTCGAGAACCTGCGCAGCAAGAGCTGGGACGAGTTTGCAGGACCGGACGCCCCGCGCATGGATTTCATCGTGACCGTCTGCGACAACGCCGCCGGCGAGGCGTGTCCGGTATGGCCCGGCCATCCTGTATCGGCGCACTGGGGTTTCGAAGACCCGGCGGCAGTGGAGGGCAGCGATGAAGAAAAGCGCGCCGCCTTCGGCAAGGTGTTCGCGCAGATCGCGGGCAGGATGAAGACTTTCGTGGACCTGCCGGTGGACAGGCTGGACGCGGATGCGATCCGCGCCGAGATGCGGAAAATCGGGGAAACCGGGGTATGACGCGCGCCAGACGTTTGGTCGCGGAAGGGCTGGGGACCGCGTTGCTGCTGGCGGTCGTGATCGGTTCCGGCATCATGGGCGAGCGGCTCGCCGGCGGCAACGTTGCCATCGCCCTCCTGGCGAATGCCATTGCGACCGGCGCCGGCCTGGTGGCGCTGATCCTGATGTTCGGCACCCTCTCCGGCGCGCATTTCAATCCGGTCGTGACGCTGTCGGAAGCGTGGCAAAGAAACATGCCGGCGTCGGAGGTGTTGCCATACATCGTTGTGCAGGTCGCGGGGGCGTTCGCCGGCGCGGCGGCCGCGCACCTGATGTTCGGGCAGCCGGTGTTTTCCGCGGCTGAGCATGTCCGTACCGGCATCGCCCAGTGGTGGAGCGAGTTCATCGCCACCTTTGGCCTGCTGGCGGTCATCATCAGCTGCTCGCGCAGCCGTCCTGGCGTGACCCCGTTTGCCGTCGCCCTCTACATCACCGCCGCCTACTGGTTCACGTCCTCGACATCGTTTGCGAACCCGGCCGTCACGCTGGCGCGGGCAGCAAGCAATACGTTTGCGGGAATCCGGCCGGATGACGTGCCGGGCTTCGTCGTTGCCCAGTTGCTCGGCGCCGCCGCGGCCACCCGGCTGTTCTGCTGGCTGTACCCGCCGGCCACGGGCGGCGCGACGGTGGCGGGTACCGTCGCGCTGAGCGAATTTGCGAAGAGGAGCGACGTCCGCGTCCCCGGGAACCGTTGATCCGGCATGCGCAGCGGCCCGCCTTCGCGCCCGCGGCCGTCTGCGCGTCGCTGCGCAGATCCGCACCGGCAAACACGCGAAATGAGCTGGCCGTACCTCGCCGGCCGTCAGGCTTCCTGCTTGAGCGAAGTCATGTCGATCACGAACCGGTATTTCACGTCGCTCTTGAGCATGCGCTCGTAGGCGTCGTTGATATCCTGGATGCGGATCGTCTCGATGTCGGCGACGATGCCGCGCTCGCCGCAAAAGTCGAGCATTTCCTGGGTCTCCGCAATGCCGCCGATCAGCGAGCCCGCCAGGCGCCGCCGCTTCATGATCAGGTTGAAGACCTGCGGCGAAGGATGCGGTGACGCCGGCGCGCCGACCAGCACCATGGTGCCGTCGCGCTTGAGCAGTTCCATGAACGGATCGAGGGCATGCGGCGCCGCCACGGTATTCAGGATGAAGTCGAAGGAGTCGCGGTGTTCGCGCATTTCGCTCGTGTTCCTCGATACGACAACCTCATCCGCGCCGAGCCGCTTCGCGTCTTCCCGCTTGCCCTGCGAGGTGGTGAAGAGCACCACGTACGCCCCCATCGCATGGGCGAGCTTGAGGCCCATGTGGCCGAGGCCGCCAAGGCCCACGATCCCGACCTTTTTGCCGGGGCTGACGTGCCACTGCTTCAGCGGCGAGTACGTCGTAATGCCGGCGCACAGCAGGGGCGCGGCGCCGGCGGGATCGAGGCGCTCCGGAATGCGCAGCACGAACTTGTCGCGCACGACGATGTTGGTGGAATAGCCGCCGTAGGTCATGCCGCCGCTGTGCATCTCTTCGCCGTTGTAGGTGCCGACGAAGCCGTTTTCGCAGTATTGCTCCAAGCCCTCCGCGCACGAGCCGCATTGCTGACAGGAATCCACCAGGCAACCCACGCCGACCAGGTCGCCCGCCTTGAAGTGGGTGACCTGGCTGCCCACAGCGGTGACGCGGCCAATGATTTCATGTCCCGGCACAACCGGGTATACCGTATTGCCCCATTCGTTGCGGGCGGTGTGCAGGTCGGAGTGGCACACTCCGCAAAAGAGGATATCGATCTGCACGTCGTCGGGCTGCAGATCGCGGCGCTGGAAATTCAGCTTGCTGAGCGGTTCAGTGGCGCTGGTGGCGCCATATCCGGTGGAGGAAAGCATGGCGGGTGCCTTTCAATCTTGATAAGTCGGCGCAGGTAAGGTGGACCCGGCGATACAGCCCGAGTTCCGGCTCCGCCGGGTACGGAAGGACGGGCGTTGGGAAACATGCTTTCATGCACGCGCACTAAGGCGCCGATGACAGGATCTCGGACGCTTCTCGCAGACATCCCTCGCAACAGGCAGCGCCGACGGCGCCGGGCGAGCCGATCAGGAACACGATCAGGAACGCCGTTGGCAGACAGCTGCCGGTGCCCGCGTCGGCGCGTTTTGCATTGCCCCGCGCGCTGGGGGCCGGTTCAATCGCTGATGAAACGAAAAAGCCCGCGATTGCGCGGGCTTTATTGTGCCGGGCCGAGAAATCCCTACGCGTTCCACATCGCGCCGACAGCGCCGGACAGCGCAACAAGACCGCCGACGCCGAGCGTGACGGCGCCAATCCAGGTCGGCGCAGAAAACAGCAGGACGTATCCCACCGCGGCGAGTACAAGGCCGGTACACACGAGTAGTTTGTACTCGAAGTTTTCCATTCGTAACCACCAATAGTTTCGGTGTCTCAATTAAACCTGACTTCGCGCCAAACCGCTTCCCATAAATTGGGGAAATGCGCCTGCTGATGCCACCGTGGCAATGAAAAATCGGGGGCAGGAGAGTCAGCGCGCTCCATGGCCAGGCGGACAGCCAGCCGTTCCCCCTGTGCCATGCTCCAGCCGCAGCATGAATAAACCGCCGCATGCACGAACCCCGGGGGCAACGGCAGCATCTAAGCTATTGTCTTCGCCGAGGCCAGTCATGAAATCCTTTTTCGTCCCGGTCGTGCTTGCTGCAGCGCTGTCCGGCTGCGCCGTCGTCGCCCCGTACGAGCGGCCGTACAGCACGTACTCCCCAGCCTATATCTACGACGCCCCCTATGCGATGGCGCCAGGCTATGCCGTTCCCGCGCCCGCATACGGTCCCCCGATCTATGTCGGGCCGCCGATTCGCTTCAGTTTCGGGCTGAGTTACCGCAGCGGCGGCGGCCGTCACTTCTACCCGTGGCAGCATCAGAGGCGTTTCTGGGGCCACGGCTCGCACGGCTTTCGCGGCGGCTTCCATGGCTTCCGTGGCAGGGGCGGTGGCTGGCGGCGGTAACCGGCGGCATGGTCGAGTAGCTTGCGGCGGGCTCGAATACGGGAAGCCCGCGCCGGCCTTCGCACCCGCGGATGCCGCTTTCCCGATCCAATCCGGCAGGATGATTCGCGCTGCCGGATACCGTTACCAGAGTTTGTCGTAGCGCAATCCCTCTGTTGCTGTTTTGTCTACCTTGTTGTTTCATGACTGCCGGGTTGAAAACCAGGACAGACAGCAGCGGGCGTCATGTGCGAATCACGCTCCGTTTTTCGCCGGCCGGTTGCAATCTGCTACATGCCGCGAGGTACTTCATATGAGCACTCACCAGCCCCTGATCGCGGTTCATGCGGACGAAGTCGTCCCTCGCACCAAACCGTCGAATTACCCTGAGCCCTTCGCGTCGCGAATGAATGGCAGAGAAAAGCGCCAACTTGGCGATGTTTTCGGCTTGACCAATTTCGGCGTCAACCTGACCCGTCTCGCACCGAACGCTGTCTCTGCGCTTCGCCACAGTCACACCAGACAGGACGAGTTCATCTACATCCTCGCCGGCCATCCGACGCTTCGCACCGACGAAGGCGATACCCAACTCGCTCCCGGCATGTGCGCCGGTTTCAAGGCCGGCACGGGTAACGCGCACCACCTGGTCAACAACACCTCTGAAACCGTCGTGTACCTGGAAGTCGGCGACAGGACGCCTGGGGACCAGGGGGCCTATCCCGATGATGACATTCAAGCGGAACTGAAGGACGGCGTCTGGCAATTCAGGCACAAGGACGGAACGCCATACTGATGCGCAACGCAAGTGCGTTCGTGTTCCATCCTTAAACACGCTCCAGTGTCTCGGGATATGGGCCAAGCCGCCCCCTGAATCCGTCCGAAATTGCTCTTACCAGGACGCGGAAGGTCTTCCATTGGAACCGGCCCCTGCATGCAAGCCACAAGGTGCAGCCAAAGAAGATTCCGGTTAAGACCGACAGGTTATGGAAGTAGGAGTAAGACCTTTTGACGGCAATGCGATTGCGGATATTGAAGTAATGCTTTGGGCCGAAGCGGGAATAGCGCAAACGGCTTTCTGCTGCCCGGATGTGATCGACGACGCTTGCGGGGATCAGCCAAAGGCCGAAGCCTGCCGCCTTCAGCCTCAGGGAATATTCCGTGTCGTCATAAGCGAGGAAGAATGCCGGATTCGGAAATCCGACGACCGCGATTGCAGAGGTCGACACCATGAAGCCGACAAAGGATCCGATGTCGATCGGTATCGATGCCGTCGAATATGCGGTCTTCCCCAGAGGCCGCTCGAGTCCGAGCAGTGAATCGAACATTCTGCGATGCATTGTTGCGACGTCGCCATACTCCCGGACGGTGCCGCAGACGCCTCCGACCGGCGAAGACAGGTCCGGAAGCGCATCGACCAAAGCCGCAAGTGCTTCGGTTCGCGGAATCGCGTCATCATCAAGAAGCCAGATCCAGTCGGTGCCCAGCCTGCACGCCTCTTGCATCCCGAGTGCAAAGCCGCCGGCGCCGCCCAGATTCACTTCCGAACGCAGCACGAGCAGATTGCTCCTGTGGGGAAGTGGAGTCTTCGGCGGGAGCTCGCAGGCGTTATTCACGATCAGAATTCGATCCACCGGGCGCGTTTGCTCCAGTAACGCTTCCACCACCCTTGGCAGCAGATCCGGTCTGCTATAGGTAACGACAACGGCAGTTATTCGCATCGCCATCCTCACTTGTCCGGCGCCCCACCGGGCGTGTACGAAACACAAGGTCGGTATCGCTTGATTGCGACAGCACGCCCGAAGCGGTCGCCGGAAATCCGCCGACCGAAGCCGCAGCGCTTTCAACGTTCTGCTGGCTTTTGCGCCGATATTCGCTGGCTTCCTGTCGGCGCCGCCGCCACGTTCATCCAAATAACTTCAGGACGTGGTAGGCCGTTCTCCGGACGACGTTGCCCTGTCTGGATGGCTCGAAAATCAGTGGGTGCAATGGCGTCGTATGCCGGAATCCATATTCCGCGATACGCTGCAGACGTTCCCGTCGCTTCATCACTGCCGCCGCTTGCCAGGGAGCGATATCTTCATGCGACACCTGGCCACTGATCTTCAACCAGTCCAGATACATCAGGTTGTTAATTTTTTGGAACAAAGAAGAGTTAACCCATGTGTACTTGGGAAATACAAGTCCTGCCTGCCATGGATCGAGAACGATGGTTTCCTCCGCGATGAACCTGTAAAAGTCCTTCATGACTTGCGGCGAACGATCGTTCAGGAACTGCGGGCAGGCGTACCCAAGCGAGCGGGCGTAGTGCGTGCAAATATGCTGCTCGGCCGCCAGTTTGCTGCGGAACCGTTTTTCAAACAGCGTGGAGTCCGGAGGATGAGGATTGAACTCGTAGAAGCGGGCGTCCTGGGGGCTCATTAATGGCGCCGACCAGTATGCCCGGAGAAGCTCGGTGGGGCCGAACTGGAACCAGTCGCTCAGGTGGTAAGGGATGCGTTCAAAGATGACAGGGTTGAGCGTGAAAAAGCAGTTCACAAGGATGCGCCGGTGTCCCTTGTCGCGTTTAAGCTGCTCGGCGTAGAAGTCGAGAAACCCGGCATGTTCCAGATAGCAGTCGGTACGCAGTTTGATTGCAAAGGCGGTCTCCACTGCGGCCATGCCGGCGCTGGTGGATACGATCTGGCGGTTGACGTTGTTGATCTTGTTGTCGATCAGCTTGAGAGGGGCAAGCCCGCCCGGATCCTTGGCGAAAACAATGTCGCTTGTTCCGAGGCCGCGCGGGATTTCTGCGCCTTCCCATGTCGATACGATGATTTTAGCGCCCGGCAAAACACGCCGTACGGCCCGGACATTCGAAAGAAAAGACTCCTTCCCCTGCGTCGTGTACGGTTTGAAGGCGCCTTGAAACACCACGGTAATGTCCGAATTCCTCATTTCGCTCCTGAATTCGATATGGTGATGCTTGATAGTGGCTCGGGGAGACGCGCCATCGCATCGATATAGTTTCGGAGCGGTGACGTCGCGCGCCGCGGCACGCGCTTGACGCCAAAGAGGCCGTGGCGGTCGAACACGCGCCATACGTTATTGCCGTCGGACAGGCATTCGTACGGCGCAAGACGTGCAATATCATTCTTGGCGATCGCGTCAACCCAACCGGTATTGATCCGGTGAAAACCAGTCTTGATCATTCCGAACTCGATCACCCGCCGGATGAAGTGCGAGGCAGCGGACTTCGTGCCAATGACCGGATTTATCCTGCGCAGGACTTTCCAGAAAACGCGGTCGAACCGGTGGAACTCGGAAAAGATATAAGGGCAACCGGCAGGAAAAGCGCCAAGCGCGTTTGCCAGCGTGGAAAACCATACCTCTTCGCGCGGATAAAGCGTGCGGGGCGGAATGCGCGGTATCCCCGAGATGATGTCGGCGATTTCAAACAACAGATCTGCACGGTAGCATGACCCTTCAATCTGGGAGCCGATCACGTCCGCGCCGCCGAAGCGCTGTCGAAGCTTCGACAGGCACTCGTCTTCGAGGGCCGGCTGGCCAAACCGCCAGTACGTGCCCGGACGCACGGTTCGCCGGTTAAAGAAGTTTTCGCCTGTCCCGAGCCGTTTGGCCAGTCCTTCGCGAACCAGCATGTCATTCGAGGCATGCATGCAGATCTTCGTCGCGTTTCCCAGCTGCCGGATGAGACGGATATTTGCGACGTGCGCATGGAGTATGTTCCCCCATGAAGTCGGGGTCCGTTCCGGATTGATCAGGAAGTTTTCGCACCTGCTCCGCGCAAGCGCCTCTGTCAATTCAACCATCTCGAACTTCGCCCTCGGCGACACGTGTAAAACGACGATCGCTTGCGGCAGGAAAAACGCGAAATTCCTAAGCTGGCTCGCCACAACGGCGGGTTGCGTGTGAATGGGAAGCGATACGTATATCACCGGAGCACCGCTAGGCTGGCAGCAGCACAATACAGAGCGCCACCTGGCGCGGACAGAGGAATTCCGCGAATGCCTGGCTGTTCGTCAGCCCGTTCACCGTTTGACTCCCTCTGAGAGAGGTAACCCGGCAATCATGGCGGGACCGCCCTGCGTCATCTTGTCTTCCTCAAGCTGCTCATGCAATGCCTCATCGGCTTTCACATCACGCTTCCACTCCAGGTAAAGGCGCAGGCAATTCGCCATGAGTGCCTGTTGGCGGACCGGGTCATCGACATGCAATGGCAGCATTGAAAGGAAGAGCAGCAGCATTACCGGATAGCAGTCCCAGTGGTCTGGAGTGCGCCCCATGAACCGGGTTTTCAGGAAGATATCCTGTACGCATGAACTCGTGTCCGCCAACACACGGAACGAAACAGAACTGCCGGCGATATCTACGGAAAAATGCCTTGCAATAATAAAATCGTACAAACCAAGAATCGAATGCGCGAGCTTGCCGACCTCGTACCGAAAATCTCCGTATTGCGTAATCCTTCCTTCGGCGTCGATTCCCCGAGGATCGACCATCTTCAGGCGTCCGCTGCGGAAATCGAAAAAGATATTGCTGAAGCAAAAATCGCCGTGGATAAATGACGATACCGGTGCCTGCGACATCGTTGCGGCGGCTGCCTCATACGTCATCGTCAGCAACGATGGCGTCACTATGCCGTTGAATGTCCACGACGACTGCAAATCGACGCCGGTCTGTCCGGAAAATTCTTTCAACCGGTCGACCGTTTTTTTTAGATAAGTAATCTCCACGAAGTCTTTCGGCAACGGTGCCCTGACCGGGACGAGGGAGGCGGCTTCGAAGTAGGTGTCACATGCCGAAAAAATCTTCTTCCACACACGCCCGGGAAGTCTGCCGAAGACATACAGCTCGCTGAGCGTGGCAAGCGAGAGATATTCGAGCGAATAGCTCACCGGCGTGCTTTCCTGCTTCGAAATCAGGTTGGGAAGAAAGACCTTCACCCCCGGCGGCGCATTTTCGTACCATGCTGCTTCCGCAAGGATCTTCTTTGGGTCATCGCTCGATTTCGTGAGGACGCCGTCGGCGATCGTCAGATGATTGAAGTGCCTTTCCGTAGTGATCAACCTCTTCGAATCGAAGTACGTATGAACATGGCCGAAATCCAGCCATCTTTCGACCTGCTTGCGCTCCATTCGGGGAACACTCTCGCCGTAGCATTTCACCGCCGTGATGAAATCGCCGACTTCGGACAGCTTCCGGTACAGCAGCTTGCTGTCGGAAAACGAGAACATGCCCGCCCAGGTCCCCCCTGGCTGCCCGTCGTGCGGCATTTCATGGTACCAATGGTAGTACTCGTCCGACGTGCCGACCGCCAGCCAGTCAGTGCTGTCAAGATCCGCATCGGTAATCAGCGTATCGCCGTACAGAATATCCATGCGGCCGCCGGTTTCGGTATTTCCGAGATAGGCGCGAACCGCTTCGCCCAGAGAAAGACCGGCATTGGTGCGATATACCCGAACGCGATGGGCCTTCAGATAGTTGATGTCCGCTTCACCAATCTCGAAGTCGTCGGGGAGGGTCAGGTGGATGTCGCTGTAGAACCTGCCGACCTGCTCAATCTGGTAGCAGTACAGGCGTCTGTTCCCGACGGGCAGAAAGGACGGGGGAATCTTGCCGAATTCGGAAAAGAGTTCGGACTCGACATATGCTCCTGAAAGAATAAGAAGCATCTCGGACGATCCTTTCTTTGCAGCGAGAAGGAAGCCACGCAACATCGGACGCAGCTCGAAAATCAAACGGTGGCATTGCCGGGCGGCTCTTCCCTTTGTGAACTACAGTCGCCCTTGGTCTGTTAAAGAAGCGCTGCTTTTGTCGCGGTGCCTGGACCGCTCAGCAGCTATTTTCGACGAAGCACTCGATCGGCCCTGCTTCCTTGGGACGTCAACCTCGCTTGTCGTTGTCCCGGCCACCGCTGATCGCCGGGCAGGCAAGTGACCAGCAGTTCACATCAGCTTAGCGACAAACCCGGCGTTAGCGGAGAAATCCTTTCTGATCTAGATCACAACTTGATTGATGTTTTCCACCTTTGGTATCTCGTCGAGGCTTACTTCAACGACGGAACCGTGCTCGAGCCGGAAAAATCTCCGGCAATATCGTTTCAGGGCTTCCAGATCGTGCGACGCAAACGCGAAAATTCCAACGGAAGAAATCAGCGCTTCCATTCTGCTCTTTGCCTTTTCCTGAAACTCGGCGTCGCCTGCACCGAATACCTCGTCGACGAGCAGAATGTCCGGTTCCGTTGAGGTTGCGATCGCGAACATCAGACGTGTTGCCATGCCGGCGGAGTAGGTGCGAACCGGCAGGTTCAGAAAATCGCCAAGCTGGGTAAACTCTTCGATGTCACGGGTTTTCCTTTTGATCTCATTCAGAGAGAGACCGAGCAGCATCGCCATCCGGGTGATGTTTTCGTAACCGGAAAGCTCGCTGTCCATGCCGGCGCCCAATTCCAGAACGGTCGCTACCCTGCCTTCTCTCACGATTGAGCCGGATACGGGCGTGTATATGCCGGCCATTGTGCGCAGCATGGTGCTCTTGCCCGAGCCGTTGTGGCCAAGTAAGCCTACCTTGTCGCCGTGCTGCAGATCGAACGACACGTCCTTTAACGCGGTAACGATTTGCACCCTGGCCGATTCCTGCTCGATCAGTCCGCCGGTGGATATCCGGACCAGTTGATTCCGCAGCGATTTTCCGCGGCTGTTGTAGACGGGGTACTGCACGGTTACATTGGCAAACGAGAGTTTTGCCATGCTTACACCCAATAAGCGATCCTGTCGCGCTTGGCATTAAAAACGTAAAGCGTAAACATCCAGCCAAGCGCGCAGAACAGCAGGTTCGTCGAGACAACAAAGGCGGGGGGAGCGCCGCCTAGAAGCGGGTAACGTGCCAATTCAATGAAATGGCTGAACGGATTCAGCCAGATGAATGCCCCGCTGATAGGAACGTAATGCGGACGATAAAAAACCGGGCTGAGAAACATCAGCATCGGCATCGCCGCAGCGACCAGATATTCCAGATCACGGAAGCGCGCGCCCAGCGTGCTGAAAAGAAGCGCTATCCACAGCAGGTTTGCGGCGATGAGAACCAGGCAGGGAATGATCAATAAGGTGTGAAGGGTAACCGGTACATCAAAAAAAACAACGACAACAACAAACACCGGCAAGTTATGGGCGAAGTTGATGAGATGTTTGATGACTAGTTGAATGGGGTGAACGGAAAGAGGGACACTGATGTTTCGAATGATTGCTGCTTGTCTCCAGTAAGTCGTTGTTGCCTCCACAATGCACCCGCTCAGGAGCTGCCAAAGGATGAGTCCTGCCGTCAAGGCGGGAACAAATGTCTTGCGCTCCATCTTGAAAAGTTCGCTCCATACGATCCCCAGGCCCAGGACGCCGATCGCGGTGCCGAGCGTCAGCCACAATGGACCTAGAACGCTGCGTCTATACCTTGCCCGAAGATCGCCTCTTGCCATGAACGCGATGAGTGGCAGGAGCGTGACTGCCTTGCGGAGGTCTTTGATCCCAGCCCCTTCCAGCGCGCGCCAGTTAGCGGTCATCATTCGGTTCAGGCAATCATGTATTGGACGCGTTCAAGTGCGGGCGAGATACGTTTTCGACGACAGATTTTGCATCCGGCGCAGCGCACAAAGGCTTGCCGGAAGAAGTGCCGCCAAAGAACGCATGTCAAGCATACTCCCTCGTGCTGGTTCGATTTATTGGGATAGATCAGTTGTGCTCAGCAATGCAGCACTACGATGTTTAGATAAAGTTATCGCGTTGAAGTTGTAAGGCCAAAACTGGTTGCGTCTTTTCATCTCTCCCATTCTCAAATGAGGAAACGCCATGCGAGATCTCCTGAGCAAGTACGCAAAAATGCAAAAAGACTTCTACGATGCCCGGGGATTCAGCGTCGAGGAAATCGTAGGCAACTATGACTATCACGAAAACTTTCCCTACGAAACTCATCTTCTGCATTTGTATGGCGACATCAGGAAGCCGGTGCTCGCAGATCCGTCTGATGCGATAGGGTTCGACGTTGGTTGCGGAGAAGGAAGAATGATCCGCCGGATGGCGCGCATTCTGAAGCGGTGCGATGGCGCCGACATCTCGAAGAAAATGCTGAGCGCCGCAAAGGAGCGCACGCCGGGCTCAAATCTTTTCCTGGCCTCCGGCACGGACTGTGGAGATGCGCCGACAAGCGCGTATGACTTCGCTTTCTGCACGATTGCACTTCACCACATCTGCGTACATGACACGAGGTCGAGCATTATCCGTGACATCACGAGAATATTGAAACCGGACGGTTGCGCCACGCTGCAGTTTTTCTTTTCGCGCTATTACCCCTACTGTCGGACCGCGCCGCCTCCGGTCAATGAGGCTTTATTGATCGACGTCCATCATTTCGACCGCCTCCAGGCAGGGTGGTTTGAAAATCGATGGGATGCGGCCGGCACCAACAGCCAGTGCGACGCCGCTTTCGGCACCAATGATATTCCGGCCGTCATGGAAGACTTCAAACGGTGGTTCGGGGAGGTTCACGTCTGGTTCTTCGACATTTCGCTTGGGCGACCGGACGACCGCGGAAACGGCAGGCCCCGGATCCTTCCCGAGGTGCATCCGAATTGCCATGGCCTGGACAATTCTTGGTTCAGCCATATGGCCTTCTTTCACCTGAGGAATCCGAGGAAAGACACCCGGTTTGCCTGAAGTGCCGGGGCACGCGTGTGACAAGGCACCGGCTTCTTTGCCAGCGCAGTTTATTTGCGCAAGGATGCCATCGAAATTCCGTCGGTTTATCACGTAAGAGTCCACGGAGGAATCTCTGCATGATCCGCAAACAACTGTGCATTGTGATGGATGTCGACGGGACGCTTTGTCCGGTCAAGCAGGAAAACGAACGCTATAGCGAGCTCGAGCCGATCGCGGCAATCGTCGACAAGCTCAAATGGTATGAGAGCCAGGGCTTTTATATCATCCTTTATTCGTCACGGAACATGAACACGCACGACGGGAATGTCGGCAAGATTGTCGCGACGACCGGAAAGCAGATGATGGAATGGCTTGACCGGCACAGGATCCCGTATGACGAGCTGCACCTGGGCAAGCCGTGGGCAGGACGCGGCGGATTCTATGTGGATGACAAAACGATCCGGCCGGACGAATTCCTGCGCTTGTCATATGAAGAAATCCAGAGCCTGATTGGCGCCGACGTGCCAGGTCCGTAAGCCATGGTAAACGCAATCATCACAATGGCGGGCCTGGGGAAAAGGTTCCGCGACGCGGGATACAACATCCCGAAATATTGTATCGACGCGCATGGGAAGACACTCTTTGAGTGGTCAATGCTGAGTCTGCGCAACTTCATACAACAGGGTGCGTCCTTTTTCTTCATTGTAAGGGCCGAGGACCAGGCCGTACCCTTCATACGCAGGCATGCGGCGCAGCTGGGAATTCGCAATGTTCAGATTCTCGAGATTGACCATGTCACCGACGGGCAGGCTACAAGTGCGATGCTGGCCGGACCGCTTATCGCGGATAGCGGATATCCCATTCTGATCTACAACATCGACACTTTTGTCCACCCCGATTCCCTGCCTGCACATGCCACACGGGGTGATGGTTGGGTTCCCTGTTTTCCAGGCAAAGGAGAAGGGTGGAGTTTTGCGGCGGCGACGCCGGATAAGAGGATTACCGAGATAAGGGAAAAAGTCCGCATTTCGCCGCACGCAACGATCGGCTTGTATTGGTTCTCTTCCCTGGATCTTTACCGGAAGGTGTACGCAGACTATTACAGCGACACAACACGGGTTGAAAAGGGGGAAAAATACATTGCCCCGATGTACAACCAGATTATTCGGACGGATGGCCTGGTTTATCTGCATGAGCTCCCCTTCGACTCCGTTATTCCCTTGGGTACCCCGGAGGAAGTTGCTGTCTTTCTACGACAGGATCCGCCAGCACTGTAGTTGCTCGCGCAGGATGGCCAGCGAAAAAAGGTCAACGCATGAAGCCACGTATCTCCGTTGTCACCTTGGGCGTCGACGACCTTGACCGCGCGCTGCGGTTTTACCGTGATGGTCTTGGCTTCGAATCCGAAGGGATTATCGGCAAGGAATTTGAATACGGTGCGGTCGCATTTTTTCATTTGCAGGCCGGATTGAAACTCGCCCTCTGGCCGCGCAAGAGCATTGCTCGTGACACCGGTCTTGCCCTCGGCCCGCCATGCGCCACCGATCTGACGCTGGGACATAACGTAAGCGCGAAAGAGGAAGTCGATGAGGTGATGAGGCAGGCTGAGTCGGCAGGCGCGGCTGTCGTCAAGCCGGCTCAGGACACGTTCTGGGGCGGCTATGCCGGTTACTTCCGGGATCCCGACAAACACCTGTGGGAGGTGGTATGGAATCCGCAATTCCTGCCGCAGGACTAAGGCATGACCGCCTGTTCAACCCGGCTACACAGCGGCAAGCGGGCGGCAACAGCACGGAGTGGAAGTTATGACGCCTCGCGTTGAACCAACGATGCAACAAAGGATGAGACCTTGAGTTCGGCTGGCATCTGCGCGTTCGACAGCTCCAGGTAACCTGGAGGGCGATTGGACCTCCGTTTGGGGTGTTGCTGCGTTAGCAGTGTCCCGGTTATGCCTCATGGAACTTAGGCACGTGATTTGCTCTCCTTGCTTATTGATATCGACATGCTCACTCGCGCTTGTTCATGCCGCGCCGCGCTGCCTTTTTGCCTCGTGCCATCTCTTGGCAGGAAATCATCAGGAACCGACAGCTGGTTTTATGGCCTGTTCTCGGCCTCTGCATTGCACTGGGGCTGTGGTTCTCTGCTTCCCGGGACGCTGCCGAAATCCGCGCGCAGGGTGAAGCAGCCGCACGCCGAAATGCTGCGGGCGTGGCCAACTCCTATGCGCAGCAGCTTGGGCATACCGTGCACCAGATTGATCAGATCACGCTGCGGCTGAAATACCATTGGGAAGATCCGGATATCGCGTTGAACCTCGAGGAAGAAAAGGCGCGTGGCCTTTTTCCCGAAAGTAACCTCCTATATGCGTCGATCTTCGATGCGAACGGCGACCCTGCGACCACCACGGTATCCGGTCGCAGTCCGACGAACGTGGCTGATCTCCCGTATTTCCAGTTCCATCGGGACCAATGCTGCGGCGGCTTGCTCATTTCGGAGCCGAGCGCAAGCAGGTTCATGGGCAGAAACATCGTCCGCTTCACGCGACGGCTGAACAAGCCGGACGGATCGTTTGACGGTGTTGCGATCGTTTCCGTCGAACCGCCTTTCCTGATTATCTTCCAGGAAAACGCAGTCCCCGGAAACAACGACTTTGTGTCAGTCCGCCTGGCAACCGGCCCATTGCTCGCGTCAAAGGTCGGCACGCAATCCCAGACCACTCCTTTTATTTTTTATCGCAAGAATCCTTTGTTCGATGCGCCAGCGGGCGTCACGCTGGAACCCGCAGAGAAATTCCGCGATAATCGCGCGCGCTTTGTCGCTTGGAAAAAATTACAAAAGTATCCCCTGGTCGCGATCGCCGCCTTTTCGGTGGACGATGCGCTCGCCCCTTATGTCCGGGACGCGGAACGGCGCCAGCGGCAGGCGCTGATACAAGGTTTCCTCATACTTGCCGTGTCCCTCGTCACCGCGTATGTCACCTACCGCGCGACGCGCCGCCGGCGCGAAGTCGAAGAAACCCGGGAGACGTATCGGGCCGCGACGGATGCCGCGAACGAAGCCTTCTACATGATCCGCCCTATCCTTGACCGAGAGGGACAGGTCGTTGATTTCCGGCTCGAGGACTGCAATAACCGGACAGCCGAACTCATCGGGACGACGCGCGACCGCCTGGTCGGCTTAAAGGTGTCGGAGATGGAGCCGGACAGGTTGAGGGACGAACTGTTGCGCCTTTGTCATCTCGGTTTGAAGAAAGGTTTTATCGAAGAGGAATTGCGGGTTCCCCCCCAAAGCGTCGTCAAGGCAAAGTGGATCTACCGGCGCATAGTCCGATCCGGCGCCGGTCTGGCAGTGACTGTCCGCGATATTTCCAGTGCCAAGGAGCAGGAGCAGGCCCTCTCGGACCTGGCGAACAACGACGTGCTCACCAAGCTTCCCAACCGTCACTGGCTCAACGGTTACCTGCCGCAAGCTGTCACCCGCGCGTCGTCCCATGAAGGGCACCTGGCCGTGCTGTTCATCGACCTGGACAACTTCAAGAACATCAATGATACCCTGGGGCACGAGGCCGGCGATGAACTGCTGATACAGGCGGCGCATCGCCTGAAGAGCGCGGTGAGGGCCAGCGATCAGGTGACCCGGCTCGGCGGCGACGAGTTCGTCGTCATCCTCGAAAATGTCCATGTGGAAGAAGATGTGTCGCGCGTGGCCAAAGCGATTGTCGCGGCTGTCGGCAAGCCGTATTCGCTTGCTTCCGGGACCGGCAACGAGGTCAACGCTTCCATCGGCATCAGCATGTATCCGCAGGACGGGCAGGATGCCGAGACGCTGCTCAAGCATGCGGACGTGGCAATGTACGCTGCCAAGGCGGCGGGGAAGGGACGCTATGCCTACTATCACTCGCACCTGTCGGATTCGTTGATCCTGCGGCTGAGCAAAGAGCGTGCGCTTCGAGAGGCGGTCGACGAGGACCAGTTCGTCGTCCACTACCAGCCGCGCGTCGGCATCCGAAGCGGAAGCCTGACCAGCATGGAGGCGCTGGTGCGATGGGAGCGGCCGCAGCACGGACTTGTGTATCCGTCGGAGTTTATCGATACCGCCGAAGACATGGGCCTGATTGTCCGTCTCGGGGAGCGTGTGATCGAGAAGGTCTGCCGCCAGCTAGCCGAATGGCAAGCACAAGGACTGACAGCCGTCCCGGTGTCGATCAATGTCTCTCCGCAGCAGCTGAAGGCAGGAACGCTGAGCACATTTCTTGCCGATTGCATCCGGCGCCATCGGATTCCGCCGCAACTGATCGAGGCAGAACTGACAGAATCGGCCGTGATAGACAGGAGCAACGTGGTGACGGCCGAGCTTCGGGCACTGCGCGAGCTCGGAATCAAGCTCATGATCGACGACTTTGGCACCGGTTATTCGTCCATGGCGCAGCTGCATCGCCTTGATGTCGATGTCCTCAAGGTCGACCAGGCATTTACCACGGCACTGGGCGAGGGCAGGGAGGCAAAAGTGGTGTTTAAGGCCATTATGTCGATGGCCGAGGCGCTGGACATTTGCGTGGTTGCCGAGGGGGTGGAAACGATGGAGCAGGTCAACATTCTCCATGGCCTGAACTGTGACGAGATCCAGGGCCACCTTGTGTCGCGCGCCGTGTCCGCAGCTGAGATGGCACCGCTCATGCTCAAACGTGTTCTCCTTGTACCGCGCGGTCCAGGGCGTCTTGCTCCCGTGTGATCATGACTATGGGATGTCAAACGGCAGGGGACGATGTTAAATTGCGGTTTTGCGATTCATATAACAAGCCATGCCCCGCTAAAGTTCAGCGGGTGAATTCCCTGCCTTACAAGGAGACATCTTGTGTTTACTGCCGAATTCTTGATCACATCCCTCATCGTCGTGCTCATTCCGGGCACTGGCGTCGTATTCACCGTGTCCACCGGCCTGACTCAAGGGCACAGGGCGAGCTTCTTCGCCTCCCTCGGTTGCACGCTCGGCATCGTGCCGCATCTGATGGCAACCGTTCTTGGCCTGGCCGCCGTCATGCACGCGAGCGCTTTGGCCTTCCAGGTGCTGAAGTACGCGGGCGTGGCATACCTCTTCTACCTCGCGGTCGTAACCTGGCGCGATCGCACGGCATTTGCGGTACAGCTGGACCAGGGCAAGGCCGGGGCGGCAAGCCTGGTGACAAAGGCATTCCTGCTGAACATTCTGAACCCGAAGCTCACGGTATTTTTCCTGGCATTCCTGCCGCAATTCGTTGAGCCTGGAGTCACGTCGCCGCTTTTGCAACTGCTCGGCCTGAGCGCAGTGTTCATGGCGATGACTTTCGGCGTGTTCATGGTCTATGGGTTCCTGGCACACGCGTTCCGTAAGGCTGTCATCGATTCGCCGAGCGTTCAAGCCTGGCTTCGTCGCGGGTTCGCAGGCGCGTTTGCCGGCCTGGGAGCGCAGCTTGCGTTGACCGAGCGCTGAGGCCTCACCCTTCGATCCGGCAAATGTTTTCGCTTGCCTTCCGCCGCCCAAGCCAAACCTTGAATGCGATGAAAGCGCTCATGCCAATAGCTGGCGCCGCTACCAGCTTCATCAGCTCTTGTATTGCGCTGTTCCTGGCCGGCTGGTTACTAGAGCTGCTTCCAGTTGGAAATGCCTATTTCGCCGATACGCCAATTCAGGGACTGACCTATGGCGAATTGATTGCATCGCTCGTGATCATTCTTGCCTTCGCCTATTGCATTGGCCTGCTGCACGGATTCTTATATGGAGAACGCTATTTCCTCATGCTTTCTCTCGCCGCTGCCGCGCCCGTTTTCATCATGATGCTGGCATTGGCGGCATTGACCCTGGGGATGGGATTGATCGCATTTCCCATCGTCGTCGCTTACGCCACTGTCATTGCGTACGGAGCGAAACGAGGCGGCAAACTGAGGCCGGCAGCAGGGTAAAGCCTGAAAATAGGCAGTAAGCCGAAGGTGTGATCGACCTGCATTTCAGCCAGGAACGGCAAAAAGCGGGCACGGCCGACGCGAGTTAAACGGCAATTCTTTCGTGTCCTCGGGGGAATCGATCAGACCACATTTCTCGCGGATTCCCATCAGGCAGGCGCGAATACGCGTTTCGCCGCCACCGTCGACGGCGTTGCCAGCCCCGGCGCACTCAACAGGCCGTTGCCCATGCGCGGTTCAAGTGCCAAGGAATTTTGTGCGGCCCGGCACGGTGCGACCGGCGCAGTGATCGCCGCACATCATGAATCCACCGCGATCCAGCCAGCCGGAAAGAAGTCGTGCGGATGGTCGAGGTGGGGCAGGGCATTCATGCGGCGAGTGCGCACGACGATCTTGCCCGGATTCCGGTTCAGATAGGCAGCCCACCAGCTGAAGGAGCTGAAGCCCGCGGTAACGTTGTGGCGGCAGCGGCTCATCAGATGCAGGTCCTCGTATCCTCGCTCCGGGCCATTGTGATCGACGTACGTGACTTCGCCGTTGATCCCGAAGTGATGCCTTACCCAGTCGATATCGTCCGAGAAAATGTAGAAGTGCGGGTTGTCCAGGCGCGCGCGGATGTATTCGATTGCATTACGGTAGTAGCTCTCCGTGACGACACCTTCGTACCAGCTTCGATACTCCGGATTCGTGATCACGTCACCCCGCCGGAAGTGGATGCTGACGGAATTCGTCGCATCGATCCGGCGTTCGAGGATCGCGCTTTGCGGCGACAGAGGAGCTTTCAGCGACAGCTCCCTGCGGATGTCTTCCTCCATCCAGTCGAAGTATCTGAACGAGAAAAAGCATCCTCGAAGGATGGTATTGTCCTCCAGCTCGAAAAACTCCGGCTTGTAGCCCCAGTCGCCATACTTCTCGCGATACAGCCGCGTATCGTTCACCACTGCCTCGGTTGCCGCGTTGACGAGGTCGATGCCGTTCTCGCGTAACAGGCGAACCGCCTTCCTGAGTACTGCAACCTTGCGCAGCCGCGCCTTGATCGTGCTGATGGCGCCGGCAGATGACAGAGCGGCACCGGAGAGAACCGGGGCGCGGTCAAGGAGCCGCGCCTTGATGCGGAAGCGGTCCAACTGGAACGAATGCCCGACGCCTTGCCCGTGATTGACGCCAAGCATGCAGTCGGTATCCACATCGAGATAGAGATCGGCACGGCGTTTCTCTGACAGCGCGCGTGCGGCGGCATACATGAACAGCTGATTCCCCAGGCCGCTGTGAATCTGCAAGACGATCATGCGTTCGTTTTGCGTTGGGAGCGCGAGGCGCGCCGGGTTGTACAAAAACCGAGTGGCGGATGTCAGTCCGGAATCGGGTTCGTTTCTGCTGTTCAGAGCACAACGGCAATCCGCAACTTATTCACGGAAAAGGCGGCGGCACGAGACTCGGATCCAGCTAAGGTAGACAGCGGAATGAACACTGTCTATATCAAGTTTTCGATAGATGCCCAGCCGATGGAACGAGAAGGTCCATGCGCTGCGTTGCGGGCCGCAAGCTGTGGTTGAAGGAGGGGCCGGCGGCGCCGGCCTGTGACGATGTCGGCGCTACACCGCCAGGTACCAGACGGTCAGCAGCAGAAGGGTGGTGAGTGGAGCGAGCATGCCTATCACGCAAAGAAGCCGGCGCACTTCAGCGGCGTCCTCGGCGATGCGGGCGTCGAGCACGGGCATGCTGTTTTTTTCGGCGGGAGGGGGCGCGTCGACCGGCAGGTCATGGAGTTGCACACTCTTCGATGAATTCCGGCGCGCACTACGCGGTGCTTCCTCATAGTCTCTCGAAATGTCTGCCGACAGTGTCATACCCGTACGCGCTCCTTTCAATAATGCTATCGGGGCGAAGTATAAGGCGGCCGGCGGCGGCGGAAACGGGCCGCGTTGCGATCCCTTGACCCGGATTAATTCTTCCCGGCGATTCTTGACCTGGATTAGCTTTTTTCCGGCAACGCAACGATCGCCGCCGGTTCTGCCGCAGGCAGAACCGGTTTCTTTGCGCCTTTTCCCGTCATCTTCCCCCGCCGCGCAGCCGCAGCGCGTTCGCGATCACCGACACGGAACTGAGGCTCATCGCGAGCGCGGCGATCATCGGCGACAGCAGCTGTCCGGTGAACGGATAGAGAAGGCCGGCTGCCAGCGGAATGCCGAGCGCGTTGTACACGAAGGCAAAGCCGAGGTTCTGGCGCATGTTGCGTACGGTGTCGAGGGAAAGCGCGCGGGCGCGGGCGATCGACCGCAGGTCGCCCTTGACGAGGGTGACGTGGGCGCTGTTGATCGCGACATCGGTGCCGGTGCCCATCGCGATGCCGACGTTCGACTTCGCCAGCGCCGGCGCATCGTTGATGCCGTCGCCGGCCATCGCCACCGTCTTGCCCTCTTGCTGCAGCCGTTCGACCAGCTGCAGCTTGTCCTGCGGCTTGACCTCGCCGTAAACCTGTGCGATGCCGAGCCGCCTGGCGACCGACCGCGCGGTCGTGACGCCGTCGCCGGTCGCCATGATGACCTGGATGCCGGCGTCCTTGAGCGCCTGCAGCGCTTCCGGCGTGGTGCGCTTGACCGGATCGGAGACCGCCAGCAGGCCGAGCAGGCGCCCGTCCGCCGCCAGGTACATCACGCTCGCGCCTTCGCCGCGCAGCGCCTCGGCCTCATGCTGGAGCGGGCGCCAGTCGACCTTTTCCTGGTCCATCAGGACCGTGTTGCCAAGGGCGACGCGACGGCCGGCCACCACGCCTGTCACGCCGATGCCGCTCGACGATTCGAAGGTCTTTGGCTTGTCCAGCTGCAGTTTCTGTTTGCGCGCCTCGTCGACGATGGCTTGCGCCAGCGGATGTTCGCTGCCCTGGTCGAGGCTGGCCGCCACGTGCAGCACCTCCTGTACGGTGATGCCGGGCGCGGGGAGGGCGCGCTCGAACGCGGGCTTGCCTTCGGTCAGCGTGCCGGTCTTGTCGACGATCAGCGTGTCGACCTTGCGCATCGCTTCGATCGCCGCGGCGTCGCGGAACAGGATGCCTTGCGTGGCGGCGCGCCCTGTTGCAGCCATGATGGACATCGGAGTGGCCAGGCCGAGCGCACAGGGGCAGGCGATGATCAGCACGGCCACCGCGTTCACGAAGCCGTATACCCAGCTCGGCTCGGGGCCGAAGAAACCCCAGGCGAGAAGGGTCAGGAGCGCGATGCCGACCACGGCCATCACGAAATAACCGGCCACGACGTCGGCCAGCCGCTGCAGCGGCGCCCGCGTGCGCTGCGCGTTCGCGACCATCTGGACGATCTGCGACAGCATGGTCTGCGCGCCCACTTTCTCGGCGCGCATGACCAGGCTGCCGCTGGTGTTGATGGTGGCGCCGATCAGCATGTCGCCCGGCCGCTTCGTGACCGGGACCGGCTCGCCGGTCAGCATGGACTCGTCCAGCGCGCTTTCGCCTTCCAGCACGATGCCGTCGACCGGCACCTTTTCGCCGGGACGCACGCGCAGCACGTCGCCGATGTGCACATGGGGCAGCGGCACGTCTTCCTCGCCGCCGTCGCCGCGGATGCGGCGCGCGGTCCTGGGCGCCAGCCCGAGCAGGGCCTTGATCGCGGCACTGGTCTGCGAGCGGGCCCGCAGTTCCAGGATCTGGCCGAGCAGGGTGAGGGAGATGATGACCGCGGCGGCTTCGTAGTAGACGCCGATGCGGCCGTGCATCGCAAACGAAGCGGGGAACAGCTGCGGCGCGAAGGTGGCCGCCAGGCTGTAGCCGTAGGCGGCGGCGACGCCGATGGCGATCAGGGTCCACATGTTCGGGCTGCGGTTGCGGATCGACGCGAGGCCGCGCAGGAAGAACGGCCAGCCGGCCCAGAGCACCACCGGCGTGCTGAGCGCCAGTTCCACCCAGCTTTGCGCCGGCACCCCGCCGGCCACCATACGGTGGCCGAACATCGCGAGGACGGCGACCGCGACCGTCAGCGGCAGCGTCCACCAGAAGCGGCGCCGGAAGTCGACCAGCTCGGGGTTTTCCTGTTCTTCCAGTGACGGCAGCACCGGTTCGAGCGCCATGCCGCACTTCGGGCAGATGCCGGGAGCCGGTTGCCGGATCTCCGGGTGCATCGGGCAGGTGTAGATGGTTCCCGGCGGCGCTTCCGGCGCCGGTTCCCGGCGCTGATGCCCGTCGTGGGGGTGATGGTCATGAAGGTGATGCGCGTGGTCGTTCATGATGGTCTCCGTGGCGGCAGGCGCGCCGATGTTTCTCGCTCGCCTGCGCAAGCGCGGAAACCCCGGCCGCAAGGCCAAATGAGGTGATCAAGGCTTTCCAGGTCCACATCCGCCTGTTCGGCACCGATCATGCCGGACAGGCGGCGCTTCAGCCCGCCGGCTGGGGAGTGCGGGCCGGATAGCCGGCGGCGGTGATGGCGGCCGTCACTTCGGCCGGGTCGGCATCCGTTTCCACCAGCACTTTCTTGCCGCGCAGGTCGATGCTGACGGTCGCGTCGCTGTCCACCGACTCGATGGCGCGCCTGACGCGGGCAGCGCAGCCGCCGCAGGTCATTTTTTCCACAAGCAGTTCAAACATGGCAGTTCTCCTTTCGTGATCCTGTGACCACTGTAGACCTTCCCATCATGGGAAGGTCAAGGACGCCGTGTGGGCCGCATGCGTTCGGGCGCGGCCTTACCTGACCGAGGTGATCACGTAGTTCGCGCCTTGCTGCACAAACTCGAATTGCACCTTCTGTCCCACCGTAAGCTTGTCGAACAGCGACTTGTCCTTGACGGCGAACGCCATGGTCATGCCCGGCCACTTGAGGCTTTGCACCGGGCCATGCGCGATGGTCACCCGGGTTTTCTTCGCGTCGATGGATTTGACCGTGCCCTCGGCTTCGTGCGACATCGCCGCCTGCTTCTGGCCGGCGCTCTTGCCATTCGTTGGGCCGTGATTGTGCGCGCCCGCGCCCTCCTTGTTTCCTGATTGCGCAAAGGCGATGCCGGAGAGGGCAAGGGCGAGTGTGGTCGAGACGAGATGTTTCATCGGAATTGCTCCTTTGGTTGGGCGGGCACAGCCCTGGTCGGCGCCGGTATGGCAGGAGCCGGACTCTTGCGGAATGCCGTACTTCCGGGTAGTCGGAGGGATTGGCAACGGGGTGGGGGCGCACCGAAAAGCCCTTGCTCTCGAAGGTGCGTGCAGGATCTGTTCACGGCCGCCGTTTCGCCGAGTGAAAAGTGCGGCAATGGCCGCGGTGCAGATGCGCAACAGGCTGACGCGCGGAGAGCGGCTCGCGCAGGGTGCGGCCGGCGGAGAATAAGCGGCGGCGCGGCTGCCGCCCGGGTTATCGGTTGTTTTCCCTGGCGCGGGACGGCCGCGGGCTCGAGTTGACCGCGTTGCCCGCATTGCCGGCGGAAGCGGCTTTCGGGAAGTATTTGTCGGCGTAATGATCGTTCAGGTTCTTGCCCTTTTCGTCGATCAGCTCGCCGACGATCAGGGTTTTCCGGTCCGCGGTGGTAAAGGCCATCGAATACGTGCCGTTCTGCGATACCACCCAGCCGGTCAGGCCGGAAGCGGCGGGAAAGGTCGCCACCACCTTCGCGCCCTTGGCTTCGGCATCCCGGATCGGCTTTGGATGGCGCGGGGCGGCATGCGCCGCTTGCACCGCCAGGAACAGGGCAACACAAGCCATGCCGGCGCGCAGCGGCATGGTCTTGGAGGAGGAGGGCAGCGTATTGGAAAGCGGCATGCGGGTTCTTCCGGGTCGCAATTGCAATTGCGCAGTAGTGTAACCCGACGGCGCCCGGGCGGGAGCAATGATGCGCGGGCAAGTGGCGGCAGGACGCGGCCGTCCGCTCGCGCGGGCTGCCCGGATCTCCGGTCAGCCGGCCAGCGGTACGACCACGGCGCCGCAGAGCACGGTCCACAGCAGGCCGCCCACCGAGAAGGCGGTCGAGGCCAGCGCCTGCGCATCTTCCTCGTCGCGGATCCGGTAGACGCTGCGCAGGCAGCGGTGCAGCAGGAGGGCGGATACGAGGAGGCCGGCGGCGCCGATGACAAGCAGCAGCGCCACATTCGGGACGGCCAGCGCGAGGCTGGAGACCCAGAGCGGTACGGCGCTCAGCGAGGCAATCAGGAAGGTCATGCGGAAATTGCCCTCGATCTTGAGCATCCCGGACAAGTCGTGCATGACCCAGGCCATGAGCGGCACGGTGACCAGTTCCGCAGCAAACACGATCAGTGCCAGTTCGCGCCAGCTCGCTTCCGGCGCCGCCCCCAGGAATGCGCCCGGATGGAAGTGCCCGGCAAGCAGCAGCATGGCCGGGGGAATGATGGAAAACGGCAGGAGGATGAAAAAGAAGGTCTGGGCAACGGCGGGCAGGCGGCGGCCGGCCTGGTTTTTTTCATCCGAGAGCAGCATCGTGATGTAATCCATTGTCGTCATGTTGTCACAAACACTTAGTTGCCGATGGTTCCAATGTAGTTCACGCCTGCACGGATTTCCAGAGCGGAAAGCCCGGAAAAGCGCACCATGCTGCGAACCTCTGCGCTGGAGCAAACCCGCCGGCGTTGCGCGCGGGCTTACTTTTCCTGCGGGTCCTGCGGCGTGTCCTTCATGTAGGAAAAGCGCGGCCGCTGCTCCTCCGGCGTCGGCCTGCGGTCGGCGTATTCCTGTTCCTCGACCACATCGAAGTATTGCCCGCCATCGATCGGCTTGCCGACGAAGGGGCCGTTTCCCGGTTGCCGTGCCGACGCGGCATTGCGTGCGCGGCGCACCTGCCTGGCTTTCTGTCCCATGATCGACTCCTTTCGTATTTCTAACTTGAAATGCACGGTTGCCCTGGGCGGCGCGCGCCGGTGGGATCAGTATAGGCAGAGATTGCGGAACGCGCCGGCAGCCCCGTCAAGCGGCCTGCGCAACGTCGCCGAGCCCGCTGCGGTAGAGCGCGGCAATCAGGTCCGATTGCGTAATCATGCCTGCCAGCCGGAGCTGGTCGTCCAGGACCGGCACATGGTGCAGGCCGAAATCGGACAGCAGCGGCACCAGTTCGACGATGTGCATGCCTGCGCTGACGGTGCGCACCTGGCGCGTCATGATCTGGCCGACCACCTCGGCCTTGTCGGAATGCGGCGCCATGGTGCGCCGGATGAAGTGGCGCAGCTTGGCCTCGAACCCAGGATAGACATCAAGATTGGCGTGCTTCATGAAGTCCACGAAGGTGACGATGCCGATCACGCGCCGCGCGCGGTCCACCACCGGCAGCGCCTTGATCTTGTGACGCCGCAGCAGCGACCATGCTTCTTCCAGAGGCGTGCCGAACTCGACGGTGACGAGGTCGCGCGACATGATGTCGGCGCAGGTGATCTCGCCGAACCGGCGGCGGTAGGCATGCATTTCCGCCTGCAGGAACAGCGATGCGAGATCGTCGCGGCTGACGTCGAGGACTTCGTTGTACTGCCGCAGCACCTGGTCGAGATCAGCCGCGGTGAATCCCATGCGCGAGGTCGGCGGCGTGTCGGAGGTCAGGTGCTTGTTGGCCTGCGCCGTGCGGTGCGGATAGCGATGGCGGGTCGCGTTGTTGAAGACCAGCGCAATGACCACCAGCGCCAGCGAATTGAGCGCAACCGGCACGGCGGCGAACTGGTAGCCGGCCGCCTGCACGGCGGGACCGCCGATCACTGCCATCAGCGCGATCGCGCCGCCTGGCGGATGCAGGCAGCGCAGCGCGAACATGGCGGCGATTGCGCCGGCGACCGCGAGCGCCGCGGCGAGCACCGGTTCGCCGATCCACTGGGCGCAGGCGACGCCGATCAGCGCCGATACGATGTTGCCTCCGATGATGGGCCAGGGCTGCGCGAGCGGGCTCGAGGGCAGCGCGAAGACGAGGGCGGCGGAGGCGCCGACCGGGGCGATGATTGCCGGCGTAACCGCGTCCGCGCCGAGGATCAGGCGGGTCAGCAGGCCCGTGAGGAAAACGCCCAGCAGCGTGCCGCAGCAGGCGCGCAGGCGTTCCGCGCCGCCGACGGCGGAAGCTTGGGGCACGGTCTCGCGCAGCCACTGCAATATCTTCAACACAGACAAACTCCGTCTACGAACCCGGCATTTGCCGGACAGGAACTTGCCGAAGTGTATACCAAATGCCCCAAACTGGTGCGCTCGATCGCGTCTTTGCTTTACAGCGAAATCAGGCTTTCAGGTATCGCTTGACCCCGTTCTTCTTGAGCACATCGCCCCAGGATTCGATATGGTAGATCTCGCCCACCTTGTGCAGCACCACGCCGAACTCTTCGCGCAGCCGCTGCACGTCGGCGTCGATCGCATCGCGGTCGAGGCTGGTGAGATCGGCGATGGCCGACAGCGTGGGCCGCTCCAGCAGGTCGATCGCGGACAGCAGCACGAACAGGCGACGGGCGTCCTGGGCCGGGTATTGCGGCACGCCAAAATCGTTTTTCGGATAAGTCATTGCGGGACTCCTGTTCTTGTCGATCCGAAGACAGCATTTGCCGGATCATGTTCTTGCGCCGCGCCCGCTTCCGCGCCTTCTCAGGCGATGGGCTGGAGCAGCGATGGATCGTCGTTGACAACCTTGTTCACCGCATGTGCCACGCCCCACGCCTGCAGGCGCGCCGGGTCGAACGGCTTCACCAGCTGCAACAACTCGGCGTCGGGCACCGGCTCGGCGGCGAGCCAGGTCGCCCAGTCGGCGCGGTCGACCAGTACCGGCATGCGGTGATGAATCGGCGCGAGCACCGCATTGGCCTCGGTGGTCAGGATGGTGCAGGTGTCGATGGAGGTGCCGTCGGCCTTGCGGCTGGTTTCCCAGATGCCGGCGAAGGACATCGGCGTGCCGTCGCTGAAGGAAATGAAGAATGGCTGCTTGGTTCTCTGGCCGGGCACCGCCTTCCACTCGTAGAAGCCGGAAGCCGGGATCAGGCAGCGCCGGCGGCGGAAGGCTTGCCGGAACATCGGTTTTTCCGCGACCGTTTCGCCGCGCGCGTTGTTGAGCATGGGCATGGAGGACGGATCCCTGGCCCAGGCCGGGATGAAGCCCCAGCGCATCAGCGAACCGGCGCGCCCGTCGGGGCTGTCGCGCACGACGGCGATCATGGTGCCTGGAGCAATGTTGTACCGTGGCGCGGTGTCGGGGTAGCTGAGCGCGTCGTACCATTGCTGAAGCTGCCAGGGAGGCGTATTGGAAGCGAAGCGTCCGCACATGGTGCAGATTGTAAGCCCATTCGCGCCGTGCGGTGGAGGGCGCCGCGGAGGGGAAGCGATGCAAAAATGCGCATACACCTGGTAAGAATTGCAGCGGAAGGCAAGGTTCCGGTGTCCCTGTACTACTGAGCAATGCCGGCAGGCAGCGGGCACGCTTTTCGCTGAATAAAGCGCCGGAAAGGAGTGGCCCGAGATGAAATTCCAGCTGAAAAAGATTGCGGACCAGGTGATCGTGATCACCGGCGCGACCAGCGGCATCGGCTTGACCACCGCACGCAAGGCCGCCAAGCGCGGCGCAAAAGTGGTGCTGGTGGCGCGCAACGAAGATGCGCTCAAGCAGCTGACCTTCGAATTGTCCAAGCAGGGCCGTGCGGCAATGTATGTGGTGGCCGACGTCGGCATCGAGGAAGACGTGCGCAAGGTCGCGCGCGCGGCGATCGAGCGCTTTGGCGGCTTCGATACCTGGGTCAACAATGCCGGCGTTTCCATCTTCGGCCGGTACGAGGATATTTCCCTGGAAGACCAGCGCCGCCTGTTCCAGACCAATTTCTGGGGCGTGGTGCACGGTTCGCTGGTGGCGGTGGAGCACCTGAAGCAGCACGGCGGCGCGATCATCAATCTCGGCAGCGAGGTGTCCGACCGCGCCATTCCGCTGCAGGGCATGTATTCCGCCTCCAAGCACGCGGTCAAGGGTTTTACCGACTCCCTGCGCCTGGAACTCGAGGAACAGGGCGCGCCGGTGGCGGTCACGCTGATCAAGCCGGCGGCGGTCGACACCATGTTCGTCGAGCACGCGAAGAACTACCTCGAGGTCGAGCCGCGCCTGCCGCCGCCGGTGTATGCGCCGGAAATCGCGGCCGATGCGATCCTGTACGCCGCCACCCATTTCAAGCGCGACATCTTCGTCGGGGGCGCCGCGAAGCTGGTGTCGGCGGGCGCGCATTACGCGCCGCGCGCACTGGACAGTTACATGAAACGTTTCCTGTTCCGGCAGCAGAAAACCGGTACGCCGGCAAAGGACCGCGGCCAGAACAGCCTGTACCAGGCCGGCTCCGGCCTGCAGGAGCGCCAGGGGCATGAGGGGCGCGTGCTGGAGTCGAGCCTGTACACCGCCGCCGAGATCCATCCGAAGACGGTCAACACCGTCCTGCTCGGCATCGGAATTGCGTTGCTCGCCTGGTGGGGGCTGCGGCCCGAGGCGCAAACGCAGTTCGACTGATGCAGTCCGACTGGTGCCCGCCGCGCCCGGTGAACCGGCATTGATCCAACCCTGATTGCGAAAGAACGCCATGTCCACGCTGAGTGCTGAGCAAGTGTCCGAATTGAGCAAGATGCTCGACGACCGCTACAAGGAATTGAGTGCGGAGCTGCACCGGGAAGTCAATGAACAGGACGGCTTCCTCGATGTCGCCACTGAAGCGCCCGATCCCGGCGATTCCTCCTTCGCCAACCTGTCTGTGGATCTCGGCAATGCCGCGATCACGCGCGACATTGTCGAACTGCGCGCGATCGAGGCGGCGCGCAACCGCATGGAAAACGGCACCTACGGCGATTGCACCAGTTGCGAAACCGAAATCCCGTATGAGCGGCTGAAGGTGCAGCCGGCCGCGGAACGCTGCGCGCCTTGCCAGGAGGCATACGAAAAGAGCCATGCGGAAGGCGGCCGCGGCGCCACCATGTAAGCATTGAAGCGGCAATTGTGCCGGGTGGCATATTGAGGTCTGTCAACGATTCCGCACTTCCTCCTTGTTACCGTACAATCGGCATATTGACGATAAAACGAGGAGGGAAAATGGACGCAGCATTACGCGACATCCTGATCAAGATGCCGAAGGCCGAGCTGCACATGCATATCGAAGGGTCGCTCGAACCCGAGCTGATTTTCGCGCTTGCGAAACGCAACGGCGTGACGCTGGACTACCCGTCCGTCGAGGCGCTGCGGCGCGCCTACGCGTTCACCGATCTGCAATCCTTTCTCGACATTTACTACGCCGGCGCCAGCGTGCTGTTGAAGGAGCAGGATTTCTACGACATGACCTGGGCCTACCTGGAGCGCGCCCGCGCCGACAATGTCCGCCATGCCGAGATCTTTTTCGACCCGCAGACGCACACCGACCGCGGCGTGCCGTTCGCCACAGCGATCACCGGCATTCATCGCGCGCTGCGGGACGCGGAGGCGAAGTGGGGCATGAGCACCGGCCTGATCATGTGCTTCCTGCGCCATCTGTCGGAGGAAGAGGCGTTCGCCACGCTGGAGCAGGCGATGCCGCACCGGGACAAGTTCATCGGCGTCGGGCTGGATTCATCCGAGCGCGGCCATCCGCCGGAAAAATTCGCGCGCGTCTTCGAGCGCTGCCGGGAACTCGGGCTGCGCCTGGTTGCCCATGCAGGAGAGGAAGGCCCGCCGGAATACATCCGCACCGCGCTCGACCTGCTCAAGGTGGAGCGCATCGACCACGGCGTGCGCTGTCTCGAGGACAGCGGTCTGACCCAGCGGCTGGCGCGCGAAAAGATCGCGTTGACCGTCTGCCCCTTGTCCAACGTGAAGCTGCGCGTGTTCGACAAGGCGTCCGACCACAACCTGCTGAAGCTGATCGAGGCCGGTCTGGCCGTGACCGTCAATTCCGACGACCCCGCTTACTTCGGTGGTTACGTGAACGACAATTTCGTGCAGATGTTCGAGGTCTTGCCGTTGGAAAAGAACCATGCGTACCAGTTGGCGCGCAACAGCTTTTCCGCGTCCTTCCTCGATAACCAGGCCAAGCGGAAATGCCTGGACGAAGTCGATGCGTTTTTCGAACAGTAACTGAACCGTATCCACGCGCCGGGCCGCTATCCGGACAGGAGGATGCATGGCTGATCCGTTCACTGCTGCAGCGCTTGCCGGTGGCCTTTCGTGGGCCAGCGGCATCCGGCTGTACATGACGCTGTTTGTCGCCGGCTGGTTCGGGCGTGCCGGCTGGGTCGAGCTGCCCGAAAGCCTGCAGGTGCTGGAATCCCCCTGGGTGATGGCGGTTACCGGCGCGCTGCTGCTGGTGGAGTTCCTGGCAGACAAGATTCCCGGCATCGATTCCGGCTGGGATGCGATCCAGACCTTCATCCGGGTGCCGGCCGGCGCGGTGCTCGGCGCTGCCGCACTGGGCCAGATGGGCACCGAATGGACGACCATTGCCGCCATTCTCGGCGGCACCTTCGCCGCGGGCGCGCACCTGACCAAGGCGGGCAGCCGGGCATTGATCAATACGTCGCCCGAGCCGTTCAGCAACTGGGCCGCATCCTTTACCGAGGATATGGCGGTGCTCGGTGGTCTGTGGGCAGCCTTCTTCTATCCCTGGCTGCTGTTCTTTTTCCTCGCACTTTTTTTCCTGGCCGCATTGTGGCTGCTGCCCAAGTTGTGGCGCGGGCTGCGCTGGCTTTTCAGAAAGTTGAGCACCTGATGCTGAAACAGGCACTGCTGATGACCCGGCGCGACTGGCGGGCGGGCGAACTTCGTTTCCTGCTGGTTGCACTGATCGTCGCGGTGGCCTCGCTGTCGTCGGTCGGGTTTTTCGTCGACCGCATGCGCGCCGGACTCAATCGCGACGCGCACCAGCTGCTCGGCGCCGACCTCGTGATCAACGCCGACCAGCCGATCCAGGATGCCTGGCGCGAGCAGGCGCGCCAGCGCGGCCTGGTCCTGGCGGAGACCATCACCTTTCCCAGCATGGCGAGCGCCGGCGACGGCGACGACGCCCGCTCGCAGCTGGCGTCGGTCAAGGCGGTGTCGCCCGGTTATCCGCTGCGCGGCGCGCTCAAGGTGACGGACCGGCCGGAAGGGGAGGACGCGGAAACGCGCGAGGTGCCGCAGGCCGGCACCGTGTGGGCAGATGCCGCCGTGCTGCAGGCGCTTAATGTGAAGACGGGCGAGCCGCTGCGGCTGGGTGACAAGTCCTTCCGCGTAACGCGCGTCATCACGCTGGAACCCGATCGCGGCGCCGGTTTCATCAATTTCGCGCCGCGCGTGATGCTGCCGCTGGCCGATCTGGCGGCGACCAATCTGATCCAGAACGGTTCACGCGTGACTTACCGGCTGCTGCTGGCCGGCGACGCGGCAAGCGTCGCTTCCTATAGGAAATGGCTGCTAGCGGCGCTGGAGCAAGGCAGTGTGCGCGGCGTACGGGTCGAATCGCTGGAATCGGGACGGCCGGAAATGCGCGCGACCCTGGACCGCGCGGAACAATTCCTGTCGCTGGTGAGCCTGCTGTCGGCGATGCTGGCGGCGATTGCGGTGGCGATGGCTGCGCGCCGCTTCATGCTGCGCCACCTCGACGCCTGCGCGATGCTGCGCTGCCTCGGCCTGACGCAGAACCAGGTGACCACGATGTACCTGGCCGAATTCGTCGCGGTCGGCTTTGCCGGCAGCGTGCTCGGGGCCGCCGTCGGTTTCGCCGCGCACTTCGTGCTGCTCGACTGGCTTGGCCGGCTGGTGACGAACGAGCTGCCGCCGGCGACCCTGCTGCCCGGCATCCAGGGCATCGCCACCGGCATGCTGCTGCTGGTCGGGTTCGCGGTCCCGCCCATCCTGCAACTGCGCAACGTGCCGCACAACCGGGTGATCCGGCGCGAACAGGATCCGCCGCAGCCGGTAACGCTGGCCACCTATGCGCTCGGGCTGTCGGTCTTCATCGGCCTGCTGCTCTGGCAGGCAGGCAACGTCAAGCTCGGGCTGATGACCGCCGCCGGCTTCCTCGGCGGACTCGCGCTGTTCGCGGCCGTCGGCTGGCTCGGCCTGAAGTGGCTGCGCCTGGTGCGGCCGGCGATCAACAGCCCGAGCTGGCGCTTCGCCGTCACCGCCTTGCAGCGGCGCACTGCGGCAACCGTGGTGCAGGTGGTGGCGCTGTCACTGGGCCTGATGGCCTTGCTGCTGCTGACCGTGATCCGCGGCGACCTGATCGCGGCATGGCGCAGCTCGACGCCCCCGGACGCGCCGAACCGCTTCGTCATCAATATCCAGCCGGACCAGAAGGCGGAGATCGAGCAGCGGCTGGCCGACAACGGCGTGGTGCGGCCGATGCTGTACCCGATGATCCGCGGCCGCCTGATCAGGCTGAACGATAACGTGATCACCGCCGACAGCTATACCGAGGACCGGGCGCGGCGGCTGGTCGATCGCGAATTCAACCTGTCGACGATGCGCGACATGCCCGAGCAGAACCATGTGGTCGCCGGCCGCTGGTTCAATGACAGCAGGCCGGAGGCCTCGGTGGAAGAGGGACTGGCGAAGACGCTCAACATCAAGCTGGGCGATACCCTGCGCTTCGACATCGGCGGCATGCAGGTGGATGCAAAGGTGACCAGCCTGCGCAAGCTGGAATGGGGATCGATGCGGGTGAACTTCTTCGTGATCCTGAATCCTTCGCTGATGAAGGACATGCCGCACACATGGATCACCGCCTTCCACCTGCCGGATGCGAAAGCCGCGGTCGCCAACGGTCTGACGCGCGACTTCCCGAACCTGACGGTGGTCGATGTCGGCAGCATGATCCGGCAGGTGCAGACCGTGCTGGACCAGGTGATCCGCGCGGTCGAATTCCTGTTCCTGTTCACGCTCGCCTCCGGTGTGCTGGTGCTGTATGCGGCGCTGGTCGGCTCACAGGACGAACGCATCCGCGAATCGGGACTGCTGCGCGCGCTGGGCGCGACCCGCAACCAGTTGTCGCGGGCGCAGTGGATCGAATTCGCGCTGGTCGGCGGATTGGCCGGCGTGCTGGCTGCCAGCGGCGCGGCCGCCGTCGGTTGGGCGCTTGCCAATTATGTGTTCAGCTTCGAGTGGCACTTCAGCCCGGTGGTCTGGCTGGCCGGACTGTTCGTCGGTTCGCTGTGCGCCTTCGTCGGCGGCTGGATCGGCCTGCGCAACGTACTGAAGCATCCGCCGCTGCAGACGCTGCGCGGCACCTGAGCTGTATCCTCCCGGTCCGCTTTGCGCGGACCGTCTTCCCCTTCTTTTCCCCGCCCAATGCGCAGGCTTAATCAAGCTTAAGCCTTGCGCGCCCTGAGCGTGCTTTTTCGCAAGATCCTTGCGGCATCGGTCTCCTATATTCCTTGCAGCACGCAGGCATTTCCTCGTAACGAAATCTTTCCGGATTGCGGCGTGCCAGTGCCGTCCGCGCCCTTGCTGCAGATGGAAACCGCAACGTCGGGAACAAAACAACGCTTTCAGACGGGCGGATTTCATATCTCGTTTGCCGTTGATACGCGTCAAAACAGGCGGTGAGGGGTTACGTAAAGTTGTACATCAGATAAGTCGCCAATGGTCAACAGGCAACGAAAGAGTTGGAGCTGGGGAATCCCGTCATACCCGGATGGGAGCACCCGCAATCGCGCAGTCGCTCATCGCACGACCGTGGCGCTGCCGCATGGCCACGTC
The DNA here is from genome assembly GCF_035627455.1 of Noviherbaspirillum sp. Taxonomy (GTDB): domain Bacteria; phylum Pseudomonadota; class Gammaproteobacteria; order Burkholderiales; family Burkholderiaceae_D; genus Noviherbaspirillum. The sequence continues at coordinate 4,278 of NZ_DASPLS010000062.1, read as the reverse complement.
GTTTCGACGACATTTCAAAGACATTCTCTAAACATTGGAAATGCCATCGGCTTCCATGGCCGGGTTGAATTAATCAGTGGGGTAATCAAATGCACTTCAAGTCCAAAGCATCTCTGAAGAGATGGAGTATGGTTGCTGTCATGCCGTGGCTGGCCGCCTGCGCATCGGTCGCACCGGGCCTGCACTTCAATAACGCCGGTTCCGGCACGAGCGCCGGATCGAGCGCGAGCGCGAGCGCCAGCGGCGGCGCTGACGCGGAGGCCATCAACGCCGTGCTGAAGCCGATTACGCCCCAGCTGGTGAAGGCGGAGCGCGAACTGCGCGAGAAACAGGTCAGCCAGGACATCTCGAAGCTGCTCGGCCGCCCCGGGCCGTACACGATCGAAACCGGCGACGTGCTGTCGATCGTCGTATGGGATCATCCGGAGCTGTCCAATTCCGCGACGGTCGCTGCCGGCGGCAATGTCGGCACCGGCGCGGACGCATCCACCTCGGCGACGACTGCGCCGCCGGCAGGTTTCATGGTGGACCACGAGGGCATGGTCCAGTTCCCGTTCGCCGGCCCGCTGAAGGTGGCCGGCCTGACCCAGGACCAGGCGCGCAACCTGCTCACCTCGAAGCTCTCCAAGTACCTGAAGCAGCCCAAGGTCACGCTGCGTGTGCAGTCCTTCCGCAGCAAGCGCGTCTATATCGACGGCGAGGTGAAGAACCCGGGCCTGCAGGCGATCAACGACATTCCGATGACGCTGGTCGAAGCGATCAACCGCGCCGGCGGCGTGCTGCCAACCGGCGACCAGAGCCAGATCATCATCAACCGCAACGGCACCAACTACTTCATCAACCTGCCGCAACTGGTCCAGCGCGGCATCAACCCGGGCAGCATCATGCTCGCCAACGGCGATGTGGTGCGCGTGCGTTCGCGCGATGAAAGCAAGGTATTCGTGTCCGGCGAGGTGGTCAGCCCGCGCGCGCTGCCGATGCACAACGGCCGCCTGACGCTCAACGAAGCGCTCGGCGAGTCCGGCGGCGTCAATCCGACCAGCGGCGACGGCAGCCAGATCTACGTGATCCGCAAGAACGGCACCGAGCAGGTGGTCTATCAGCTCGATGGCCGCGCGCCGGGGGCGCTGGCGATGGCTGAAGGCTTCGAGCTGTCGCCCAAGGATGTGGTGTACGTGGCCGCGACGCCGCTGGCGAACTGGCACCGCGCCATCAGCCTGATCCTGCCGGGCGCGTTGTCGTCCGCGGTCGGCGCCGTCACCCCGGCGAGGTGATCGGGCAGCCGCAAAGGGAAAAGGATGCCGGTCGGCTTTCACGGCATCCCGCCCCGGTGTTGCAACCGCCGGCCCGGGCAGCAGGGAACCGCATCGACGCCTGGCATCTTCATGTACTAACCAATAGCAAACAATCCTATGATGACTCAATCCATACCCCAGTTGACCGGTCCCTCCCGGCCGCAGGAAAACGAAGCCGAGCTGGCAACGTATCTCGACGTACTATGGGAAAGTCGGTGGCTGATCGCCACGATCGCACTGCTGGTGACCTTGCTGGGCGCCGCGTATGCATTCATGTCGACGCCGGTGTACCAGTCCAACCTGCTGATCCACGTCGAGGAAGAGGGGCAGTCCAAATCGGAGGGCATCGTCGGCGACCTGCAGTCGATGTTCGATGTGAAGACCTCGGCACTGGCGGAAATGGAACTGCTCCAGTCGCGTCTGGTGGTTTCGCGCGCGATCGACAACCTGCGCATGTACATCAATGCCGCTCCCAAGCGTTTCCCGGTGGTCGGGAACTGGCTGGCCGAGCGCAATAACGACCTGTCGACACCGGGCCTGTTCGGTTACGGCGGCTACACCTGGGGCGCTGAGAAAATCAACGTCGCGGTGTTCAACGTGCCGGAAGCGCTGCTCAACCGCCAGTTCATCCTCACCGCGGAAGGCAATGGCAACTACCGCGTGACGCAGGAAGAGCAGGGCATCGACCTGAAGGCCAAGGTCGGCGAGACCGCGATCTTCGAGCTGCCAAAGGGCACGATCGAGATCCGCGTCGATCAGCTCGAAGGCCAGCCCGGCGCGCAGTTCACGATGTCGCGCAGCTCGCGCCTGGCAACCATTGAAGGCATCCAGAATTCGCTGAAGGTGGAAGAACTCGGCGGCAAGCAGTCCGGCGTGATCGGCGCCAGCCTGCGCGGCTCCGACCCGCGCGCGGTGCACAGCGTGCTTAACGAGATCAGCAAGGAATACGTGAAGCAGAACGCGGCACGCAAGACCGAGGAAGCGGAAAAGTCGCTCGCCTACCTGAACAAGCAGCTGCCCGAGATCAAGTCCCAGCTGGAGCAGGCCGAAGCGAAGTACAACGCGTTCCGCAATACCAACGGCACCGTGGACCTGGGTGAAGAGTCCAAGCTGACGCTGCAGCAGTCGTCGGCGGCCAAGCTGAAGAAGATGGAGCTGCAGCAGAAGAAGATCGAGCTGCTGGCACGCTATACCGATGAGCATCCCGCGGTGCAGGGCATCGACAGCCAGCTGCGCGAGATCAACGGCCAGATCTCCGCGATGAACGACCACATCAAGTCGCTGCCGGCGCTCGAGCAGAACCTGCTGCGCCTGCAACGTGAAGTGAAGGTCAACACCGAACTGTATACCGCACTGCTGAACACCTCCCAGCAACTGCGCCTGATCACGGTGGGCAAGGTCAGCAATGTGCGCCTGGTTGATACGCCGATGATGCCGGAGAAGCCCGTCAAGCCGAATCGTCCGGTGATCCTGGCGCTGGCGCTGATGGCCGGCCTGTTCCTGGGCGTGGTTGCCGCATTCTTCCGCAAGTCGCTGGCTGGCGCGATCGATTCGCCGGAGCAGCTCGAGCAGATCGCGGGCATCCCGGTCTACGCGACCATCCCGCACAGCAAGAAGCAGCGCGAGCTGTACCAGCAGGTCAGTGCAAAGCACCAGAAGGTGCCGCTGCTGGCGAACGTGTCGTCGACTGACGTCGCGGTCGAGAGCCTGCGCAATTTCCGCACCGCGTTGCAGTTCTCGATGCCGCAGTTCAAGAACAACATCGTGCTGATCACCGGCGCCACGCCGGGCATGGGCAAATCCTTCGTGTCGGCCAACCTCGCCGCTATCATGGCCGCGACCGGCAAGAAGGTGCTGCTGATCGACGCCGACCTGCGCAACGGCCTCTTGCACCTGTACTTCGGCTTCGGTCGCCACGACGGACTGTCGGATGCGATTGCCGGCGCACGCCGCCTCGACCAGGTGATCCATCCGGGCGTGATCGAGAACATGGACTTCATCACCACCGGCACGCTGCCGCAGCATCCGTCCGAGCTGCTGCTGCGCCCGAACTTCGGCGCCTTCCTGCAGGAGCTGTCGTCGCGCTATGACCTGGTGCTGATCGACGCGCCGCCGATCCTGGCGGTGGCCGACACCATGATCATCGGTGCCCATGCGGGGGCGATCTACATCATGACCCGCGCCGGCGTGACCACGCCGGGCGAGATCAGCGAGTCGATGAAGCGCCTGGCGCAGGCTGGCCTGGAAGCGAAGGGCGTGCTGTTCAACGACATCAAGGTCCGCCCCGGCCGCTACGGTTACGGCTATACCTACGGCTACAACCAGCGTCCTGCCGGCAATACCCCGCTGATCGAGGCGTCGTAACGTCTTGCCTGCATCACCACCGCGCGGCGGCATTCTGCCCGCCGCGCGGGCGGCGCCCGCCGCATCCCCTTGCGTTCCGTTTCCACCAACCCTCTATCCACTTCTGCGAATCGTGCTCAGTCTTTCTCCCAGCATCTTCAAGGCCTACGACATCCGCGGCATCGTGGGCAAGACCCTGGACATCGGCGTGGCGCGCCAGATCGGCCAGGCGTTCGGCACCGCTGCCCGCATCAAGGGCGAACAAACCGTGGTGATCGGCCGCGACGGCCGCCTGTCCGGCCCGGACTTGGCGGCCGCGCTCGCCTCCGGCCTGCAGCGCGCCGGCATCGACGTGATCGACCTTGGCGTGGTCGCCACCCCGATGGTCTACTTCGCCACCCACGTACTGGAGGCGCAGTCCGGCATCATGGTCACCGGCAGCCACAACCCGCCCGACTACAACGGTTTCAAGATGGTGCTGGCCGGCGAGGCGATCTACGGCGACGCGATCCAGAGCCTGTACACGACCATTGTGCGCGCCGACTTTGCCAGCGGCAACGGCAGCTACCGCACGCATGACATCAAGGAGGCCTACCTGCAGCGCATCGCAAGCGATGTGAAGACCAGCCGCAAGATGAAG